>NZ_JBNDJE010000001.1:0-788635 GCF_050434805.1 Massilia sp. UYP11 | reverse complement strand
CGCCGCCAGCGCCTCGAAATCCACGTGCTCGGCCAAGCCCACCAACGGATCCCCCAGCCTTGCGCGCCGGTCCTCACGCTCCTGCTCGGCAAACAGACTGATACGGGGTTTCATCATGACGGCACTCGCTGGCTTGGTTCGATGTCAGGATTTTACCCAGCCGCAGGCGTCTCGGCCGAGGTTTTTAGAGGTGGCCTTAAGTTCACTACAAACTGCAGACGCCGATTTACAGGCTTTCCTGACACACGATGAAGTTGCATTCATGCTGGGCCGCTTTGCCGCATATGGCTGCGTTACGTATCGCACGCGTCGGGAAATAAATGCAGCTCAGCAGTCACGCGCCTGAGGTACTCAGGCATCTGTCGGACTATGACCTGTCGAATCGTTTCGCCGGGCCATCGCCAGAACCTCGCGGAGATTCATCCGCAAGTAATCCGTGTTGCCGACGTATCCACCAAGCGCTTCCTCGGCACGTTTCTCGATCTCTTCAGCAGAGACATGAAAACGATGAACCATATTCTGGATGTCTTCTTTATCCGGGTCGGACAATCGGGCGATCTTGCTGACAATAAGGTCGAGAGGGCTCAGCACGTAGACTCGCATCATGTCGGTGCCGATAGGTACCGGCACTGCGTCTTGCTGGTAGTCTTCATGCATCAATGCGAAGGTACTGTTATAGCTGGCATCGAGGTACAGCATATTTCCTTCCTTCGTCTCGACAACCAGGTCGGCAGGCAACAGGATTCGCTTCGAAAACTCGGCGTCGACATCGGTGGTGGTCCGCGCGGCCGTGTACAAGTGAATCGCCATTCCACCAGCAATAAGCATCGTCAGCGGCTCACGTAAATTCGTCCGCTGTTCGAGTTCGATGATCAACGATCGCAGCCCGTGCGCCAGATCCGTATGGGTTGCAAACTCAATCGGTTTCACCATGACCTCACCCCGTCCAGGCGCTTCTCAAGAAGATTACGCAAACGAGGCATATCTCTGACCAGGCCGTCCTTGACCACATCAGGAAACGGCCGCGGCACGGTATGGGCCTGGTAGTGAAACTGACGTGCAGCGGAGTCAAGAAAATCAGCCGCCATCCGGTGTCTTGTCTTGAGTAACTGTGCAGACAATCGGTAGACGTCGGCTTCCCGCCCCGATTTCGGTTGTCTGCGCATTGCCACCGCATCGGCAAGCGAATTGACCAGATCGGCTTCAGTTTCTCTGTCCCATACAATGCTTTCTTTTCCAAAAATCTGCGCAAGGCGATCGTCCTCGGGCACTTGCCGAAGCGCTGCGGCGACACCGCCTCTGTCGAGTACGCCCCACGATGTGATGCGATAAACCGGACCGCTCTTGTCGATACCAACAAAAAACTGTTGCTGCGCGAGCTTGATAGCGCGTAACACCTCGGCGCGTGTGCATTCGAGTGCTTGTGCGGTGTAATGTAATGTGGCTCGTGCGCCGAGCTCTTCCAGCGTGACGAGTACCAGCAAACACCTCCTGAAATCGTGCTTCGGAAAATCCTTATAGCGCACAATCATCTCCACTAACGAACCTCAATTAAGTATAGTCCGTTTATTGATACAGTCAACACGATTTACCTTCCCCGACATGATTGTCCCAATCTGCATCGATGGTTGAAGCACGACAGTGGCAGCAGTTGCTACCTGCACTCCACCGATCGCTAAGCCGATGGAGGAAAATGACACACGCCACTGCAAGTCGCGTTTCGAAACAGCGCTACGCCGCCCCGCCGTACGATAGGAGAAGGATGCTGGGCCTTCGTCGTTCTGCCGAAACCGATCACTAATGTCTTTCCGCGGCGCGGCTGGACGAGCATGCAAGGCGCGCTCAACGGCCGTCCGCTCCAGGCCACACTGGAGCCAGACAGCCAGTTGATCCACTGGTTCAATGGTGCCGGCCACGCTGACGACCGTGGCGGGCGTGACAATCGGAGATACCGTCATCGTCGACGTTGCCCCTGCGCCGACCAAGCAGGAACCTCCTGTCCCACCCGAGTTGGGCAAGGCGCTCGACGCATCGCTACCGGCCGGGGAGACCAGGGGCGCCGCCATTAACGCCACCCGCTTCGACTGGGTCCACTTGATCGAATACGCCAAGCAGGCCGACACTCGCTTGAAGCGCGTGGCCGATACGGGAAACATGCTCGCTTCAAGCAAGAAGCGGGTCTGCTGTTCCGACCCGTCCGGCTACTACAGCAAGAGCCATAAAGCGCAACGCGAGGCGCGCTAAAGCAACTATCGTCATTGATCTGAGCAGAGCTGATTGTTGCTGGCGCGATCCCAGGCACCACTAGCCTCCACCGTCGCGATCGCGTCTCGGCGCCTTTACCTTGTGAACTGCGACGAACCGCAGCCCCTCTACATGGATAGTCCGAACCGCATCGCTTTCGTATATTGCAACGTATTTCTCGGAACTATCAATAATAAATCCACTTGCAATCCGAGTCGGATTTCCAGCTTCAAACACATCATTGCAATATCGAATACCAGGTTGAACCTTATCGCATCCTAGCGTGTATACCTCCGCATCTTCTGCAGCGCGACGTGCTCCTGCCGCCTGTCCAAACATCATTGGCATGATGAAGAGCACAAATAAAGCGAATGCAAGATAACTGAATCCAATTACTAACGTCGGCACAAGCACAAGATTTCCCAGCAGGCGCAACAGCGGATTCATACGCATCCTACTGCGGAGCCACTGCAATTGGCTACTCTGAGTAGTCTTGCGATCCACCCAGCGGAGACTTTGCCAAAAGTAGGCTCCGAAAATAAAGGCAGCAATAACCACTAGCCCAGAACCTAAAAGCCGCATGCCGGATTCCGCTACGGCCATATAGGCGTACAGAAAGTAGTCAGCAGTCGACTTTTCTAGAAGATTTAGAGGAATGCGAAATGCGTTCAGATATGCTTGGTGATAAGCTACGCCGGTCAAATATGCGGCCCCGCTTAACAGCGGGGCCGCAACGCCCAGGGTCAAGGGCAGCCAGAACTTCTCCAGCCTTCCTTCCCTTGCATCTTGCTGAAGTAAATCTGCTTGCTCGGCCATATTGCCCTCTTTAGGACAGGTCAGTCGAACTTGCTGAAATCCGGCTTCCTCTTCTCGAAGAAGGCGGTGAACGCCTCTTTTGCCTCGGCGCCGGTCAGCATGGCGCTGAAGCGCTCGTTCTCGGCGGCGATGGTCTCCTTCACCAGCGCGCCCCGCGCGCGCTTCATCAGCGCCTTGGTGGTGCGGATCGACGCGGGCGGCAGCTTGGCCAGCTTGGCGGCCTGGCCCTGGGCGAAGAACAGCAGCTCGGCATCCGGCAGCACGCGCGCCACGATGCCCATCTCCAGCGCTTCCTGCGCCACGAACGGCTCGCCCAGCAGCAGCTTCTCGGCGGCGCGGGTGTAGCCGGCCGATTGCGCCACCAGCAGCGACGAAGCGAATTCCGGGCACAGGCCAAGCTGGGTGAACGGCATCGAGAACCTGGCGTTCTCGGAGCAATAGACCAGGTCGCAGTGCATCAAGAGCGTGGTGCCGATGCCGACCGCGGCGCCGGCGACGGCCGCCACCACCGGTTTCGTTGCGCCTTCCAGCGCGGTCATGAACTGGAATACCGGGCGGTCCGGCGTCATCGCGCCGTCGCCGACGTTGTTCAAGAAGTCGTCCAGGTCGTTCCCGGCGGTGAAGATCTCGGGCTGGCCGGTGATCAGGATCGCGCGCACCGACGCGTCCTGCTCGGCGTCCTGCAGCGCGTCGGCCATGGCCTGGTACATCGCGCCGGTGATCGCGTTCTTGCGTTCGACGCGGTTGAATTCGATGGTGAGGATGCCGTCGGCGTTGGTGAGGCGGATGGTCATTGCTGTCTCCACGGTTGTTCTTCAGGTGGTTGGACGCGTCGGCAGGGAACCTGCCGACCCTACGGATTTCGCGTGTTCATCCGTTGGGCAGCGCGTGTCGGGTGTCCATGCGTCAGTTGGACGCGTGGGCGGGAGACCCGCCCACCCCACGTCACGCTCGCGGCATTGACGTACGGTGCTTGGATTTCCCGCCCACGCTTGAAATGCGGCGGCGCAGTAAAGCGCCGCCATGTTGGCTCAGACGCGCTCGATGATGCCCGCCGCGCCCATGCCGGCGCCGACGCACATCGTCACCATGCCGTACTTGAGGTTGTTGCGGCGCAGCGCGTGCACGACGGTCGCAGCGCGGATCGCGCCGGTCGCGCCCAGCGGGTGGCCCAGGGCGATCGCGCCGCCCATCGGGTTGACCTTGCTGGTGTCCAGGCCCAGGTCGCGGATCACGGCCAGCGCCTGGGCGGCGAAGGCTTCGTTCAGCTCGATCCAGTCCAGCTGGTCTTGCGTGATGCCGGCGGCGGCCAGCGCGGCGGGGATCGCCACCTTCGGGCCGATGCCCATGATCTCCGGCGGCACGCCGCGCACGGCGAACGAGGAGAACCTGGCCAGCGGGGTCAGGTTGTGCTCCTTCAGGATCTTTTCGCTGACGACGATCAGCGCGCCGGCGCCGTCCGACATCTGCGACGAGGTCGCGGCGGTGACCGACCCCTTGGCCGCGAACACGGGCTTGAGCTTGGCCATGCCTTCAGGGCTGGCGTCGGCGCGCGGGCCTTCGTCGCTGTCGACCAGGCGCTTCTTGACGCTGATTTCACCGGTAGCCAGGTTCGGCGTGCGGGTGATGACTTCGACCGGGGTGATCTCGTCCCTGAAGTAGCCGGCCTGCTGGGCGGCGATGGCGCGGCGGTGCGATTCCAGGCCGAAGGCGTCCTGGTCTTCGCGCGAGATCTTCCACTGGTTGGCGACGTTCTCGGCGGTCAGACCCATGCCGTAGGCCAGGCCCACGTTCTCGTCCTTGAAGGTCTCCATATTGATCGACGGATGGTGGCCCATCATCGGCACCATCGACATCGATTCGACGCCGCCGGCGATCATCACGTCGGCTTCGCCCACGCGGATGCGGTCGGCCGCCATCGCCAGCGCGGTGATGCCCGAGGCGCAGTAGCGGTTGACGGTGACGCCGCCCACCGTGTTCGGCAGGCCGGCCAGCACCACGGCGTTACGCGCCACGTTGAAGCCCTGCTCGGCCTCGGGGAACGAGCAGCCGACGATGGCGTCGACGATCAGGGCCGGGTCCAGGTTCGGCACGGCGGCCATGGCGCCGCGGATGGCGTGCACCAGGAGGTCGTCCGGGCGGGTCTTGTTGAACATGCCGCGCGGCGCCTTGCCGATCGGGGTGCGGGTCGCTGCGACGATGTATGCGTCTTGAAGTTGTTTGCTCATGTCAGTGTCCTGTTCTGTCGGCGCTTAGTTGCGGACTGGCTTGCCGGTCTGCATCATGCCCATGATGCGTTCCTGGGTCTTCGGATTGTTCAGCAGGGCCACGAAGGCCTTGCGTTCCAGGTCGAGGATCCACTGTTCGCTCACCACGCTGCCCTGGTCGATGTCGCCGCCGGTGACGATCTCGGCGATGGTGTCGCCCAGGTGGTAGTCATAGGCCGAGATGAAGCCGCCGTCGCGCATATTGACCATCTGGCCGCGGATGGTGCCCCAGCCATAACGGCCGGTGACCGGGAAGGTGCGGCGTGCCGGGGCGCGATAACCCGCGTCGAACATGGCGCGCGCGGTGGTCTTGGCCACGTGCAGCAGTTCATACGCATTGAACACGATGACATCGTCTTCTTTCAGGTAGCCCATGGCCTTGGCTTCCAGCGCCGACTTCGACACCTGCGCGGTGGCAGCGTTCATGAAGCCGTTCTTCAGGAATTGCAGGATGTCGTTGCCCTTGGCTTCGTTCGCCGCGCGCAGCGCCGCCTCTTTCAGGCCGCCGCCGGCCGGCACCAGGCCGACGCCCACTTCGACCAGGCCGATGTACGACTCGATCGAGGCCACGCGCTTCGATGCATGCAGCGCCAGCTCGCAGCCGCCGCCCAGCGCCAGGCCGGCCACGGCCGCCACGACCGGGATGTTCGAGTACTTCATCGCCATGAAGGTGTCCTGCAGCTCGCGCACGATCGGCTCCATCGCCTTCGCGCCGCCGGCCATGAAGGCCGGCAGGGCCGATTGCAGGTCGGCGCCGGCCGAGAACGCGCCGCCTTCGGCCGCGTCGGTATTCCAGATCACCACGCCCTTGTAGCCCTGCTCGGCTTCTTTCAGCGCGCGCTGGATGCCCTTGATGACGCCGTCGCCGATCACGTGCATCTTGGTCTTGAGCGAGATGACCAGCACCTCGTCGCCCGAATGCCACAGGCGCACCGAGTCGTCCTCGAACACGGTGGTGCCGGCAGTCCTGGCGTCCTGCGTGGTCGAGCCGACCACCGGCGCGCGGAACTGCTGGCGCTGGTAGACCGGCAGGTCGGACAGCGGCACGTAGGCGTTCCTGGTCACCGAGTACGAACCTTCAGGAGTGTGCACGCCCTTCTCGGCGACCGCGCCCTCGAACACCCATGCCGGGAGCGGCGCATCGGACAGGGCCTTGCCCGCTTCGATGTCTTCCTTCACCCACTGCGCGATCTGGGTCCAGCCGGCGGCTTGCCAGGTCTCGAACGGGCCGACGCTCCAGCCGAAGCCCCAGCGCATCGCGAAATCGACGTCGCGCGCATTGTCGGCGATGGTGTCGAGGTGGACGGCGATATAGTGGAAGGCGTCGCGGAAGATCGCCCACAGGAACTGCGCCTGCGGGTTGGTCGAATCGCGCATGGCCTTGAACTTCTTGACCGGGTCTTTCTCTTTCAGGATGCGGCCGACGATGTCGGCGGCTTTCGCGCCGCTCGGCACGTAGTCGCCGGTGGCGAAGTCCAGGCGCTGGATCTCCTTGCCGACCTTCTTGTAGAAGCCGGCGCCGGTCTTCTGGCCCAGCGCGCCCTTCTCGATCAGCCTGGCCAGGATGTCCGGCGTCTTGTACACGCTGAAGAACGGGTCGTCCTTCAGATTATCCTGCATGGTCTTGATCACGTGGCCCATGGTGTCCAGGCCGACCACGTCCGCGGTGCGGAAGGTGCCCGACTTGGCGCGGCCCAGCTTGGCGCCGGTCAGGTCGTCGACCACGTCCACGCTCAAACCGAATTTCTCTGCTTCGACGATGGTGGCCAGCATGCCGAAGATGCCGACGCGGTTGGCGATGAAGTTCGGCGTGTCTTTCGCGCGCACCACGCCCTTGCCCAGGGTCGAGGTCAGGAAGGTTTCGAGCTGGTCCAGGATCTCCGGGCGGGTGGCCTCGGTCGGGATCAGTTCCACCAGGTGCATGTAGCGCGGCGGATTGAAGAAGTGCACGCCGCAGAAGCGCGCCTTCAGCTCGGCGTCGAAGCCTTCGGCCAGCTTGTTGATCGACAGGCCCGAGGTGTTCGAGGCGAAGATCGCGTGCGGCGCGATGTGCGGCGCGACCTTGGCGTACAGGTCGTGTTTCCAGTCCATGCGCTCGGCGATGGCTTCGATGATCAGGTCGCACCCGGCCAGCACGTCGAGGTTGTCCTCGTAGTTGGCCACTTCGATCAGCGCCGCGTCATCCTTGTTGCCCAGCGGGGCCGGCGACAGTTTTTTCAGGTTCTCGATGGCGCGCAGCACGATGCCGTTCTTTGGACCTTCCTTGGCTGGCAGGTCGAACAGCACGACCGGCACCTTGGCGTTCACGCAGTGCGCGGCGATCTGCGCACCCATCACGCCGGCGCCCAGCACGGCGACTTTCTTGACGATGAAATTGGACATGTGTGTTCCTTATTCCTTAGTTGGCTCGTCGTTCCCGCGAAGGCGGGGACCCAAGTTTTTCAGCTCAGTGGCAGCGCTTGCAAACTTGGGTTCCCGCCTTCGCGGGAACGACGGCGTTGGTCGATCAGCGTGACGTGGTGTTAGAACAGCTCGGCGTCCAGCGCCGTCAGGTTCGCGGCGCCCGACCGCGCCTGGCGGATCAGCATCGCGGTTTCCGGGTACAGGCGGGCGAAATAGAAGCGGATCGTCGCCAGCTTGGACTCGTAGAACTTGTCGCCCGAATCGAGCTTGGCCAGGGCGATCTTGGCCTGTTGCGCGAACAGGTAGCTGTACACCAGGTGGCCGGCCACGCGCAGGTAAGGCACGGCGGCGGCGCCCACTTCGTCCGGGTTCTGGAAGGCCTTCATGCCGATTTCCATGGTCAGCTTGGTGACTTTCTCGCCCAGCTCGCCCAGCGGGGTCACGAACTCGGACAGCTGCTCATCCAGGCCGTTGTCTTCGACGAAGGCCTTGATCTTCTCGCCGAACTTGCGCAGTTTGGCACCGTTGTCCATCAGGATCTTGCGGCCCAACAGATCCAGCGACTGCACGGTGTTGGTGCCTTCGTAGATCATGTTGATGCGGGCGTCGCGCACGTACTGCTCCATGCCCCACTCGGCGATGTAGCCGTGGCCGCCGTACACCTGCATCGCTTCCGAGGTCGCGATCCAGCCGTTGTCGGTGATGAAGGCCTTGATGATCGGGGTCAGGAGCGCCACTTCGTCGGCCGCTTCCTTGCGCACGTCTTCGTCAGGGTGGTTCAGCTCGCGGTCGATCTGCAGCGCGACGTAGGACGAGAAGGCGCGCGCGCCTTCGGCATAGGCTTTGGCCGTCAGCAGCATGCGCCGCACGTCCGGGTGCACGATGATCGGGTCGGCCGGTTTGTCCGGCGCCTTCGGGCCCGACAGGCTGCGCATCTGGATGCGGTCCTTGGCGTAGGCCAGCGCGTTCTGGTACGCGACTTCGGTCAGGCCCAGCGACTGCATGCCCACGCCCAGGCGGGCGGCGTTCATGAACACGAACATCGCCTGCAGGCCCTTATGGGGCTGGCCGATCAGGGTGCCGCGCGCGTTATCGAGGTTCATCTGGCAGGTCGAGTTACCGTGGATGCCCATCTTTTCTTCGATGGCGCCGCAGGCGATGCCGTTGCGCTCGCCCAGCGAGCCGTCGTCGTTCGGCAGGAACTTCGGTACCAGGAACAGCGAGATGCCCTTCGAGCCTTCCGGCGCGTCCGGCAGGCGCGCCAGCACCAGGTGGACGATGTTCTCGGACATGTCGTGCTCACCCGCCGAGATGAAGATCTTCGAGCCGGTGATGAGATACGTGCCGTCGGCCTGCGGCTCGGCCTTCGAGCGCAAGAGGCCCAGGTCGGTGCCGCAGTGGGCTTCGGTCAGGCACATGGTGCCGGTCCACTCGCCCGAGACCAGTTTTGGCAGGTACAGGCGTTTCTGGTCGTCGGTGCCGTGCTCCAGCAGGCACTCGTAGGCGCCGTGCGACAGGCCCGGATACATCGACCAGGCCTGGTTCGACGAGTTCAGCATCTCGTAGAACGAGTTGTTCAGGGAGATCGGCAGGCCCTGGCCGCCGTATTCAGGGTCGCAGGCCAGCGCCGCCCAGCCGCCTTCCACGTACTGCCGGTAGGCTTCCTTGAAGCCCTTCGGGGTGGTCACGGTCTTGTCAAGGGCATTGAAGTGGCAGCCTTCGCGGTCGCCCGAGTGGTTCAGCGGGAACAGCACCTCTTGCGTGAACTTCGCGCCTTCTTCCAGCACCTGGTTGATGATGTCGGCATCGATCTCCGAGTACTTCGGCAGATTCTTGAATTCTTCGGTGACGTTGAGGAATTCGTGCAGAACGAACTGCATATCCCGGATTGGCGCGACGTACTGACCCATGGTTATCTCCTGAACGAGGGTAAAGATGTTGGACGTGGCAGGCGGCGTTACGCCGCCTGATGGTCTTGCGGTAGTTGGGGACTGCGGTAATTCTCGACCAGGCGCTCGAAGGCGGCCCGCGCGCGCTCGACCGCGCCTGGATTGCGCAGGAAGCGGGCGTCGTGGTGCAGGGCGAGGATCAGGCCGTGCATCTCGAACACCAGCTGCTCGGGATCGAGATCGGCGCGCAGATGCCTGGCTTCGACCGCCTGCTGCACGCTGCGCAGCAGCGCGCCCTGCCAGGCACGCACCATCGACACCAGCTCCTCGCGGATCGGGCCTTCGCGGTCGTCGTATTCCACGGCGCCGCTGATATAGATGCAGCCCGACGCGATCTCGACCGAAACGCGCTTGACCCAGCGGGTATACATCGCCACCAGGCGCGGCAGGCCGCGCGCTTCCTTGATGCTCGGATAAAACACCTCTTGCTCGAAGCGGTGGTGATACAGCTTGACCACCTCGAGCTGCAGGTCTTCGCGCGAACCGAAATGGGCGAACACGCCTGACTTGCTCATGCTCATCCGGTCGGCCAGCAAGCCGATGGTCAAGCCTTCGAGACCGTTGCGGCTGGCGAGATCGAGCGCGACGTCGAGGATCGCGGCCCGCGTCTGCTCGCCTTTGCGCATGAATTTAGCTGAAGTACTGATGGCTGCCCCTGAATCGAAAAAAATCCGAACGCTCGTACTATTATCTATCAGCCGAGGAATGTCAAACGGGAACTTAGAGGTGACGTTCTATTGATGCAAGACAACGATTGGCGCCGGGAGATGGCGCCATGGAGCGCTTCCGTCCGCCGCCGTGGGCGAGGACCGGAAGTTTGTTGTTTCACCCATAAAGGTACAGCATTTCGGCGCAACGGGATATCCCGTTGACGAGGGGCATTGCGCCCGTCGTCATTCCTCGCCCACGCGCTCCATTGCGCGGCGGTCGCGCTTGGTCGGACGGCCCTTGATGTCCATGCTCGGCTCGGGGTACAGGCGGCGCGCCGTCTTGTCGTTCTCGCGCCGCGCAATGCTCTCGTCGGTCTCGAAATACAGGGTGCGCGCCACCGGCGCCGGCCCGCGCGAGCCCGAAATCGCGGCCACGATCACTTCCCAGCGATCGGAACCGTTGTCGATCAGGATGCGGTCGTTGATCTTGACGGCGCGCGCCGGCTTGACCGGTTCGCCGCCAATGCGCACCCGGCCGCGCTCCACCGCGTCCTGGGCCAGCGAGCGGGTCTTGAAGAAGCGCGCCGCCCACAGCCATTTGTCGATTCGTACGTTGTCTTTTTCCATCTTCTCTTTCCGTTATCCCTAGGTATAGCCGAACGTGACGACCCGCATCACCAGCTTGTACATCATGTAGGCCATGCCATAGGTGGCGCGGCGCAGCCAGCCGATATGGGCGAACTCCTGCGGACAGACTTCCTCGCCGTCCAGGATGCCGCGCTCGATGTGCGCGCGCATGGTGGCGGCGAACACCGGATCGCTCACCACCACATTGGCTTCCTGGTTCAGGAACAGCGACAGGCCGTCGCAATTGCTGGAACCGACCGTGGCCCAGTCGTCGTCGACCACCGCCACCTTCGCATGCAGCTGGGTCTTGCGGTACTCGACCACCCGCACGCCGTCAAGCAGCAGCTTGGGATAGAAGGAATGCGCGACCGCATCCTGGAGCTTGAACTCCCCCACCCCGATCAGCAGCGTCACCTGCACGCCGCGCCGCGCGGCATGCGCCAGCGCCTTGCGGAACTTGCGGCCCGGCGCGAAGTACGGCGTCGCCAGCAGCACGCTGTGGCGCGCGCGTCCCAATGCTTGCAGATAGGCTTTCTGGATCGTGCTGCGGTTGCGCAGGTTGTCACGCACCACAAATGCGGCCCGGGCCGGGCTTTCGCAAGAGGGAATGGCTTGCTTGCGCATCTCTCGGAACAACTGGAAGCGCTTGCGCAGCCGCAGGCGGCCGCTGCGGGTCCACTGGACTTGCGCCTCCTGGTGGATCTGGGCCACCAGCGGCCCGCGCACGCGCACCGAGAAGTCCCAGCGCGGCGCCGGCAGGCGGTGGCCGTCGGCGTGGTCGCACAGCCAGTCGTCGTTGACGTTGATGCCGCCCACGAAGGCGACTTCGCGGTCGATCACGGCGATCTTGCGGTGCGACCGGGCGATGCCGCGCCGGCACCAGGGATTGAACACGCGGTATTGGGCGCCGGCCTCGACCAGGGTGGATCCGAGCCGGCCGCAGCAGCGGTGGCCGGTGCCGAACCAGTCGACCAGCACCCTCACCTTCACGCCACGCCGGGCGGCGCGCGCGAGGGCGTCGCGCACGGCGGCGCCGGTCTCGTCCTCGGCAAAGATATAGGTCTCGAACAAGACCTCGTGCTGGGCGGCGTCGAGCGCTTCGATCAGCGCCGGGAAAAAAGCAATGCCGCTCTGCAGCAGCGCGATGTCATTGTTGTCGACGAAGGTCAGACTGCGCATGGACCTTGCGTGAGTTCGAGCTCGGCCACGATCGGCGCATGATCGGACAGCTTGGCCCACAACGGCCCATGCATCACCTTGGCGCTGTTGACCTTGAAGCCGCGTACGTAGATGCGGTCGAGCCTGAACCACGGCAGCATGGCCGGGAAGGTACGGGCCGGCGCCAGGCGCGGCTGGCGACCGGCCCAGCTGCGCACCATGTCGCCCATCGGCGAGCGCGGACCCAGTTCGTCGAACACTTCCTTGACGCCCAGGGCGTTGCGTAACTTGTCGCTGAGGGTATTGCGCCAGTCGTTGAAGTCGCCCGCGATGATCACCGGCTCGCCGTTCGGCGCCGAAGCGTTGACGGCATCGATCAGCGAGGCGGTCTGGCGGCCACGGCCGCCTTCGAACAGGCCCAGGTGGACCACGTAGCAGTGCACGCGGCATTCGGGCGCGCCCAGGATGCAGTGCAGGATGCCGCGCTGCTCGTAGGCGTGGTCGGAGACGTCGTGGTTGTGCGAATTCTCGATCGGCCAGCAGCTCAGCAGCGCATTGCCGTGGTGGCCGTGGTCATAGACCGTGTTCATCCCGTAGGCCGTATGGTGGACGTCGGCGGCGAAGTAATCGTACTGGGCCGTCTCGGGCCAGTGGCGGTGGCCGCGGTCTTCCTTGCCATAGCGCGCCTGGTAGCGGTCGTGCCGCCCCTGCACCTCTTGCAGGAACACCACGTTGGCATCGAATTCAGCAATGGCCTTCTTGAGCGCGATCACGCGTGGCGTGCTGCGCAGCGAGGTGACGCCCTTATGAATGTTGTAAGTGGCTACACGGATTTTCATGGGAACATTCTACCCGGATCGGACCAGCGTTCTCGTGGAACGGGCCCAATCGTGCGCTTCACAGCCTGACGCTGGAGCGCGGAGCGCGGCGGCCTGCTTGATGCCGTCGCGCCCTCACTGAATCTGAATCCGACAGTCAGGCAAGCGCCAGCGCCGTATCGTAGACCGCTTCATGCCCCGACACGATCATGCGGCGCGGACGGCGTTCTTGCGCGCCCTGCTTCTCTGCGCGCGGCGCCAACGGACCGCTCAGGCGCAGGCCGTCGAACAGGTCGATATAAATGCAGTCGTCCCCTAGCGTGATTGCCTTAACTTTCTTGTCGCCATTCAGTTCGAGGTTATCCATTTTTTCTCCCAGAATCATCCACTTAAAAGTTGCACATCAAAAATTCACCTTGGGTGAGCCGTTGACCTTAATCCACACATTTACTGTTGTCAAACGTGGAATATCTTGTGCATACGCAATTTCACAAAATTTCCTATTGCCACGAAAAAGTCAATTGAACTGTAATCAAATGTATTTTCATAGGAGAGAATACGTTTGCGCGAGCTCATATGCGTGGTCACGCACAGACCATTTTCTAAAAAAAGACCCTGCGTGCTTTTGTTAAAAAACGTCATTTTATTGCGCACACATGCCATATTTCAATGATGATTTTCGGCAAATAAGCTGCTTTTAAGCAATTTTATTTGCCGTTCGCAATTTTTAGCCTGTCTTGCGGGGCAATTGCAGGATGGCTTCGGCGTTGGAAGACGAGAAGCAGCGGTCCGCCGCTTCCAGGTGCGGCAGCCAGGCATGGCGCAAATGCTCGCGCGGGCTGAGGAGGATGGGGATGTCGCGCGGCACGCAGACCGAGAACACGTGCTCGGTGTTGTGGGTCACGCCGGGGGCGTAGCGGTGGCGCCAGACGGGATAGATTTCGTAGACGTTGGAGAGCTGCCAGTCGCGCAGGCGAATACGTCCGCCGTCGACCACGATGCCGGTCTCTTCGAACAGTTCGCGCGCGGCGGTCGTCATCAAGGGCTCGTCGGGCGCGTCGAGCGAACCGGTGACCGATTGCCAGAAGCCCGGGCGATCGGCGCGTTCGAGCAACAGCACTTCCATGTCGGAAGTGTGGATCACGACCAGGACCGATTCGGGGATCTTGTGGGGTTTCATGGAAACCTCGTTGCTGAACGTAGGGTCAGCGGGTCTCCCGCCGACGCGGCGATCGTGATCGGCTCCTTGTCGGCGCCGAATGATCTTGCTGCAAACTATCACCGCGTCGGCGGCAAGCCGCCAACCCTACGCGATCAGGCGACCTTCGGCTCGTTGCGCAGACGGATATGCAGCTCCTTGAGCTGCTTCTCGTCGACTTCCGACGGCGCGTTGGTCAACAGGTCTTGCGCGCGCTGGGTTTTCGGGAAGGCGATCACGTCGCGGATCGACTCGGAGCCGGTCATCAGGGTGATCAGGCGATCCAGGCCGAAGGCAAGGCCACCGTGCGGCGGCGCGCCGTACTGCAGCGCATCGAGCAGGAAGCCGAACTTGAGCCGCGCTTCCTCGGCATCGATCTTTAGCGCGCGGAACACCTTGCTCTGCACTTCCTCGCGGTGGATACGGATCGAGCCGCCGCCCAGTTCCCAGCCGTTCAGGACCATGTCGTAGGCCTTGGCGACGCAGGCGCCCGGGTTCGACTCCAGCATGTCTTCGTGGCCGTCCTTCGGCGCGGTGAACGGGTGGTGGGTCGCGGTCCAGCGGTCGCCGTCTTCGTCGTACTCGAACATCGGGAAGTCGACCACCCACAGCGGGGCCCAGACGTCGTCGAACAGGCCGGCCTTCTTGCCGAATTCCGAGTGGCCGATCTTCACGCGCAGCGCGCCCAGGGCGTCGTTGACGACTTTCGCCTTGTCGGCGCCGAAGAAGATCAGGTCGCCGTCCTGGGCGCCGGTCAACTCCAGGATCTGCGCCAGCACGTCGTCGGAGAGGTTCTTGACGATCGGCGACTGCAGGCCGTCACGGCCTTTCGCCTTCTCGTTCACCTTGATGTAGGCCAGGCCCTTGGCGCCGTAGATCGCGACGAACTGGGTGTAGGCGTCGATTTCCGAACGCGGCATCGAACCGCCCTGCGGCACGCGCATGCCGACCACGCGGCCGTTCGGCAGATTGGCCGCGCTGTTGAACACCTTGAACTCGACCGACTTCATCAGTTCGGTCAGTTCGGTGAACTCGAGCTTGACGCGCATGTCCGGCTTGTCCGAACCATATTTGCCCATGGCAGTGGCGAAGTCCATCACCGGGAACGGGTTCGGCAGGTCGACGTCGGTGGTGTTCTTGAACACGACGCGCATCATCTCTTCGAACAGGTCGCGGATTTCCTGCTCGCTCAGGAACGAGGTCTCGCAGTCGATCTGGGTGAATTCAGGCTGGCGGTCGGCGCGCAGGTCTTCGTCGCGGAAGCACTTGGTGATCTGGTAGTAGCGGTCGAAGTTGGCGACCATCAAGAGCTGCTTGAACAGCTGCGGCGACTGTGGCAGCGCGAAGAAGTTGCCGGCGTTGACACGCGACGGCACCAGGTAGTCGCGCGCGCCTTCCGGGGTCGACTTGGTCAGCATCGGGGTCTCGATGTCGATGAAGCCCAGGTTGTCCAGGTACTTGCGCACTTCCATCGACACCTTGTAGCGCAGGCGCAGGTTGTGCTGCATCTGCTGGCGGCGCAGGTCGAGCACGCGGTGCGTCAGGCGGGTGGTTTCCGACAGGTTGTCGTCGTCCAGCTGGAACGGCACCGGCACCGAGGCGTTCAGCACTTCGACTTCGGTCGCGTTGATCTCGATCTTGCCCGACTTCAGGTTGGCATTGGCCGTGCCTTCCAGGCGGTTGGTGACCGTGCCGACGATGCGCAGGCAGTACTCGTTGCGCACGTGTTCGGCGGCCTTGAAGACGGCGGCGTTGTCCGGATGGCAGACCACCTGCACCAGGCCTTCGCGGTCGCGCAGGTCGATGAAGATCACGCCGCCGTGGTCACGGCGGCGGTGCACCCAGCCGCACAGGCTGACGGTTTGGCCCAGCAGTTCCTCGGTCACGAGGCCGCAGTAGTTGGTACGCATGGTGGACATAGTTTTCGTTCCAGGTTGGTTGATTGCTCGCGCCGCCATCGCAGGCGGCCACTATTCTTTGATTCGGTGCTACTTGATCGCCGCGGCCGGCGCGCTGGCCGATGCGCCCGGCGGCGCGACCACGCCCATCGAGACGATGTACTTCAATGCCGCATCGACCGTCATGTCCAGCTCTTTCACGCGGCTGCGCTCCATCATCAGGAAGAAGCCGGAGGTCGGGTTCGGGGTGGTCGGCACGTAGACGCTGACGAAGTCGCCGCCCAGGTGCCCCGCCACTTCGCCGCCCGGCACGCCGGTGAGGAAGGCGATGGTGTACGAATCGGCATGCGGATACGGCACCAGCACCGCCTGGCGGAAGGCATTGCCCGACGGCGAGAACAGCGTGTCCGATACCTGCTTGACGCTGCCGTACAGCGAGCTGACCACCGGCACGCGCTTGAGCAGGCGCTCGCCCAGGCGCACGATGTAGTTGCCGACCAGGTTGTTGGTGAGCAGGCCAGTCATGAACACGATGGCCAGGGTCAGCACCGCGCCGACGCCCGGCACGTCCATGCCGAACATGACGCGTGGTTGCCAGGCGTCGGGCACGAACAGCAGCGACTGGTCGAGCGTGCTGATGATCAGGTTCAGCACCCAGGCCGTGATGACCAGGGGCACCAGGACCAGCAGGCCGGTGATGAAATATTTGCGCATCGGATTCCCGTTGTACTTGTTGGCGCGCGGCGCTGGCCGCGCCGGATCAGGCGCCGTTCTTGTCGCCGGACGTGCCCGGCGTGGCCGGCGCCGCGGCTGCCGGTGCGCTGGACCCGGTCGCCGCGGCCGGCGCCGCGCCATTGCCGGACGCGCCATTGTCGGACGTGCCAGTAGCGGACATGCCGGTAGCGGACGTGCCGGTACCGGACGCGCCGTTGCCGGCTGCGCCGCTGGCAGGCGGCGTGCCGCCGCGGAAATCGGTCACGTACCAGCCGGTGCCCTTGAGCTGGAAGCCGGCAGCGGTCACTTGTTTCTGGAACGACGGCTTGGCACAGGACGGGCACACGGTCAGGACCGGATCCGAAATTTTTTGCAGTACATCTTTGGAAAAACCGCAGTCTTCGCAACGGTAGGCGTAAATCGGCATGCTAGGTGCTCCGCAAAAATCTTCAAAACCCTGAATTATAAAGCTTTTGCACGGGCATTTGCCGTTTGCGGACTACCTCGGCTGGCATAGAGCCGCCGCATGGGCAAGTGCGCACCGTTCGATGTTGTTTTTCACCATCGTCAACAGGTGTTTCGTTTGCCCAACCATCGGATTGGATGCTCTAATACGGCTTCTTCACCCAATGTTGGCAGCAGGGAATCCTTGCTGTTCACCGTAAAGAAGAAACAGAAGACTGCGCGATGCCCCCATCAGCATGGTCCATAAAAGAACACTAGCTTCCCAAGCCCGCGTCCGCGGGCTTTTTTCTTGGCGCGGTCAGACCAGGTACAGCGCCACCCCGACCGCGCCTCCCGCCGCCACGCAGATCAGGAAGGCCAGCATCCGGTTCGCGCGCCGCTGTTCCATCAGCATCAGCGCCAGCATGTCGGCATTCGGCACATACGGATGCGCCAACTGCCCTTTCGTTTCGCGCTCCAGCAGCTGGTATACCAGGCGCGGCAGCTGCGGGAAGATCTGGGCGTAGCGCGGCGCTTCGGCGCGCAGGCGTTCGGTCAGGCCCTTCCAGCCGACCTGTTCCGTCATCCAGCGCTCGAGATGCGGCTTGGCGGTCTTCCACAGGTCCAGGTCGGGATCGAGCTGGCGTCCCAACCCTTCGATATTGAGCAGGGTCTTTTGCAGCAGCACGAGCTGCGGCTGCACCTCGACGTTGAAACGGCGCGAGGTCTGGAACAGGCGCAGCAGCACCTGGCCGAACGAGATGTCCTTCAGCGGGCGGTCGAAGATCGGTTCGCAGCAGGCGCGCACCGCGGCCTCGAGCTCGTCCACGCGCGTGGTCGCGGGCGCCCAGCCGGATTCGATGTGCGCCTCGGCCACGCGCTTGTAGTCGCGGCGGAAAAAGGCCAGGAAATTCTGCGACAGGTAATCCTTGTCGAAATCGTTCAGGGTGCCGACGATGCCGAAGTCCAGCGCGATATAGCGGCCCAGGGTCTCCGGCGCGGTCGAGACCAGGATGTTCCCCGGGTGCATATCGGCGTGGAAGAAGCCATCACGGAAGACCTGGGTGAAGAAGATCTCCACGCCATCGCTCGACAGCTTCTTGAGGTCGACGCCGGCCGCCGCCAGGCGGTCGATCTGCGAGATCGGGATGCCGTACATGCGCTCCATCACGATCACGCTGCTCGAGCAGTAGTCCCAGTGCATCTCGGGCACCATCAGCAAATCGGAGCCGGCGAAGTTGCGGCGCAGCTGGCTGGCGTTCGCCGCCTCGCGCATCAGGTCCAGCTCGTCGTGCAGGTATTTGTCGAATTCGGCCACCACCTCGCGCGGCTTCAGGCGTCGCGCTTCGCTCCACACGCGTTCGATCAGGCTGGCCGCCAGGTTCATCAGGGCCATGTCTTCGTCGATCAGCTTCTTCATGCCGGGACGCAGCACCTTGACCGCGACTTCCTTGCCATCCTTGAGCTGGGCGAAGTGGACCTGGGCGATCGAGGCCGAGGCCACCGGCTCCCGGTCGAAGCGGGCGAACAGCTCGTCGGGATGGGCGCCCAGCGAGCGCGTGACCTGGGCCACCGCCAGGTCGGAGCCGAACGGCGGCACCCGGTCCTGCAGCAGCGCCAGCTCGTCGGCGATATCGGGCGGCACCAGGTCGCGCCGGGTCGACAGCACCTGGCCGAACTTGACGAAGATCGGGCCCAGCTCTTCCAGCGCCTGGCGCAGGCGGATCGCGCGCGGCGAGGTGATCGTGCGCCAGAAAAAGAAGGTGTTCATCAGGCGCGCGGTGCGCGGGGCATTGATGCTGGTGACTGCGATCTCGTCCAGGCCGTACTTGGTGAAGACAGTGAGGATGCGCAGCAGGCGCAGGAATTTCAATATCATCGACGATCCGGGTGGTGGTCTGCGCGGGTAGGAATGAGGGAGGGTGTGGCGGCGTCCGGCCGGGCCAGCTGTTGTTCGAGGCGCGCGATGCGCTTGGCGGTGCGCTCGACGTCGTCGCGCAGGCGCACCACGTCGGCGGCGAACGCGTCGCGCTGCACCGGCCGCACCAGCACCGGCCTTTCCTCGGCCAGGAACTCGGCCAGGTTCTCGGCCAGGCGCCGTCCCGTCTCGGTCGCGCCACCGGCGGCGCGGCGCGCGGTCTTGACCAGGCGATGGGCGCCCAGCGGCCCCACCACCCGCTCGAGGTCGTGCTCGGCATCCCAGCGCAGGCCGTTGGCCAGCTGCGAGATCACGTTGGCGAACTCGGCGTCGCCTTCGATCTTCACGTATGACAGCGCACGGGTGCGGTCCTGCGCGATCAGCGGCAGGTCGGCCGGTTTCACGCGGATCGTGACGCTGGCCGCGGCTTCGCCCGCCGTGTCGCGCGCAGTGCCCTGATGCATGGCTTCGAGCAGGCCGTCGCGCCCGACGCGCATGCGCAATTGAACCAGCCCAGCGTCGATGCAGGCGTCCTTGCCGGCATGGCGCATGAGCGCGGCCCTGGCCCAGGCTTCCTGGGCCAGCAAGTGGTTGATCGCGGCGACCGCGGGCAGCGTGAGCGCGTGCTGAGGCGACAGTGACGAAAGACTAGAAAACATGGAGCGGATGACCCTCAAAAAACAAAACCGCCCGGGCTGATGCGGGCGGTTTTGATCTTACCAGTTTGCCGGGCGCAAACCCGGCGGCACGGAATGTTTATGGAAAAATAATTCCACCAAAACTAAGCGCCTTAGCAATGCGCTCAATTCGGCTGCTGGATGCCGGCCAGCACCCAGCCGCCGGAGCCCGACAGCGGCTTCGACATGTTCCAGACTTCGACGAACGGTTCCGGCAGCGCGTCCTTGGCGCTGCGGATCATGGCGTTGAACTGCACGCTCGCCAGGTAGTCGGTCGCGGTCTTCTCGATGCCCAGCAGCTGGGCGTCGATGTTGACGACGTCGGTGTAGTCGGCCACGCCGCCGCGTTCCTGGATCTGCATCTTGAGCTCGGCGAACACTTCGGGCGAGGTGAATTCGCGCAGGTCGTCGGTGTCGCCGCGGTCCCAGGCCGCCTGCATGCGGATGAACGACGATTTCGCATGGCGCAGGAAGCTTTCGCTGTCGAAGTCGCCCGGCACGCCCCATTGCTGGTGGCCTGGCGCGGCGGCAGCGCCGCCGAAGCCGGCCGCCGCGGCGCCCTTGTCCAGCGCTACGTTGCCCTGGAAGGCGGACGGTCCGTTGCGCAGGCCCGAGCCGATTTCAGGCGTGGCGGTCGCGCCGGCGGCCTGCGGCTGGAAGCCATTGAAGCCGGTGCTCGAGGCCGCCGACGGATTGGCCGGCGTGTCCTTGCGGCGCACCATGCGCACGATGAACATGATCGCCAGGCCAATCAGCGCGACCATCAGGATGGTCGAGATGATGCTGGCCAGTGCGCCACCGATGCCCAGGTGCGACAGCAACGCGCCCAGGCCCAGGCCCAGCAGTGCGCCGCCCAGGATGTTGCGCATCATGCTCGGTTTCTTGGCGGCGGCCGCAGCGCCCGCGGCGCCAGTCGCGCCGGCCGCGGCAGGCGTGGCCGAATTCGGGGTCTGGCGCTGCATGCTCTGGGCCGGCGCCGGCGCCGGACCCTGCATCTGCTGCACGGACTGCGATTGCCGCCCGACCGAACGCTTGCCGCCCATTGGTCGGGCGAAGGCGTCTGCCACCATCGCGAACGTGGTGACTGCCAACATCGTCGTGACCAAAAACTTTTTCATTGTCTCTATCCTTAGAGTTTTATACCGGTGTGCAAAGCGGCCACACCCGCCGTCAGGTTGAAATACTGGACCCGCTCCAGTCCTGCTTCTTCCATCATCCCCTTCAGCGTATCCTGGTCGGGATGCATGCGGATCGACTCGGCCAGGTAGCGATAGCTGTCGGCATCGCCCGCTATTTTCTGTCCCAGCCACGGCAGCACCGAGAACGAATACACGTCGTACGGTTTTTGCAGCGGCGCGATCACCTTCGAAAATTCCAGCACCAGCAGCTTGCCGCCGGGTTTCAGCACCCGCCGCATCTCGGCCAGGGCCTGATCCTTGTGGGTCATGTTGCGCAGCCCGAACGCGACGCTGACCCGGTCAAAATAGTTGTCCGGGAACGGCAATTTTTCGGCGTCACACAACATGGTTGGGGTGACAAGCCCTTTATTCAAGAGGCGATCGCGCCCGACGCGCAGCATCGACTCGTTGATGTCGGTGAGCCAGACCTCGCCGGTCTTGCCCGCCTGCTTCGCGAAGGCCTTGGCCAGGTCGCCGGTGCCGCCGGCGATGTCGAGCACCTTGAAGCCCGGACGCACGCCGGCCTGGGCGATCGTAAACATCTTCCAGGCGCGGTGCAGGCCGGCCGACATCAGGTCGTTCATGACGTCGTACTTCGCGGCGACCGAGTGGAAAACCTTGGCGACTTCCTGGACCTTCTGGTCCTCGGCGACGGTCTTGTAGCCGAAGTGGGTGGTATTGGTCATATGTGCGGGACGGTTGGGTGTTGCCGCATTATACAAGCAGGCCGGCGCCCGGCCGCGCCATTGGATGCCGGGCGCCGGCGCCCGGGCGTGGACAGGACACGGCGTCGTCCCGGCGTCGTTTCGCGGTCCTTGTTGGAGCGGCACAACGCATCGAGCGCTAACAAGGCGCTCGGCAACGATGCGCCGCTGCGAGACCCCTTTTCCGCTTCGCTTGACCTCGGTAAGATCAATAGCATGTCGCCAATAAATTTGGACGAATAGACATTAGGGAAAGTAAATACTTCGTTCACAATTGCACGTGTCATTAAATTTCTAATAATTTTTGTGCGACATGTCGCCGGCATTTCGGGTTTAATTGAACAATACTTTTCGCGTCAGCAATTCCCTTGCCGGGATCGGCCGACGCAACGGTGCGTGATGCCAATGCGCACCGGGACTCACTACAAGGCAGCTGGCCAGGTCCAGTCATAACGAGGGCAACGGTGTCTGTAAAACGTCTCTTATGCATTTCGGGTGAAGGCAATGCGCACGCACGGGCCTGCCACGGCGAGCTGCCCGGCTGGGATGTGTGCGTGGTGGAGAGCATCGCCGCGGCGCGCAAGGTCCTGTCACAGCAACACTACGGGGTCGGCCTGCTGCTCGACCGCAGCGGCGCCGCGGGCGATGCGGAGCTCGAGCGCTTCCTGCGCCAGCACCATCACACGCGCTGGATCGGCGTGTTCGACGCGCCGCGCATCGACCAGCCGGCCGTGCGCGAACTGGTCGCCGCCCACCTGGTCGACTTCCACACGCGCCCGGTCGACACGCTGCGCCTGCAGCACTCGCTTGGCCACGCCCACGGCATGGCGACGCTGGCCAAGGCCACCCCGCCGCACCGGCGCCAGGCAACGGAGCGGGCCAGCCACATCGACGGCGCCTCGCGCGCCATCGTGCGCCTGCGCGCCCACATCGACAAGATCGCCGCGGTCGACGCACCGGTGCTGATCTCGGGCGAGAGCGGCAGCGGCAAGGAACTCGCGGCCCAGGAAATCCACCTGCGCTCGCAGCGCGCGAACGGTCCCTTCATCGCCATCAATTGCGCGGCGGTGGCGCCGGCCCTGATCCATTCCGAACTGTTCGGCCACGAGCGCGGCGCCTTCACCGGCGCCACCCGCGACAAGCAGGGCCTGCTCGAAGCGGCGTCCGGCGGCAGCATCTTCCTGGACGAGATCGGCGACCTGCCGCTCGACCTGCAGGCCAGCCTGCTGCGCTTCCTGCAGGAGCGCGTGATCTACCGCGTCGGCGGCACCCGCACCATCGCGGTCGACGCGCGCGTGATCACCGCCACCCATGTCGACCTGCCCCAGGCCGTCAGCGAGGGGCGCTTCCGCGAAGATTTGTATTACCGCCTCAGCGTGTTCCCGATCCGGGTGCCGCCGCTACGCGAACGCAAGGAAGACTTGCCGCTGCTCACTGACCTCATCTTCAACAAGTATGCGGCCGAACGCAGCCCGCAGTTGAAAGGCGTGAGCCGCGAAGCGCTGCTGGCGATGGCGCGCTACGAGTGGCCGGGCAATGTGCGCGAACTCATCAATCGGGTGCGGCGCGCCATGGTGCTGGCCGAACACCGCCTGATCATGCCGGAAGACCTCGACCTGCCCAGCATCGGACCGATCTGCCCGGTCAGGGAAGGGCTCGGCAATTCGCGGCTGTCGGCCGAACGCGTCGCGATCGGCGAAAGCCTGGCGCGCACCGGCAACAACATCAGCCAGGCCGCGCGCGACCTCGGTGTCTCACGTATGACACTGTATCGCCTGATGGCCAAGCACGCGATTTCCCTGTAAGTACACTTCCCTCCCTGCCGTCAGCCTTTTCCTACGGCGCCTCCCCTAATCTGACAGATTTTTCCCGCCAATGCGCTTGCCAAACGGCGACGCACGGCGGGTCGTGTTCGCTCTGTGACAGCTGCTTGCGGTGACAGATTGATACAGTTTCATGGGCTTTTTGTTCACTTTGTCACGAGTCTGAGACACTTTGCTTATTAGCTATTGTTCAAGTTCATTTTCCCTTGTCGCCGCGATGCAACTCATCAAATTATTCCTACATTATCAAGGACTTAACTATTCCGGATTCACTTGGCATAAGAACTGCTATTGAACGAGTGGACCGGGAGTCATGGGACCCCGGGAACTCAACAGTGACATTAGGGGAGCAACAATGAAGCGCACTATCCTGGCAACCGCGATCGCCCTGGCATTCACCATGGCCCACGCACAAGAAAATTCCGTCAACGACGTCCGCGGCGGCAACACCCAGACCTCGTCGGTGACCACCAACACCGACAGCAGCACTGTCACTGACACCCGCAACAGCGGCAATACCTCGACCAACTCGTCGACCAACACCGACACGAACACCAACACCAACACCGCGACCAACACCGACAACAGCCAGGCCAACAGCAACAACCAGGCGACCAACACGAACACGAATACCAACACCAGCACCGACAACAGCCAGGCCAACAACAGCAGCACCAACACCGCCGACAGCAACAACCAGTCGACCAGCACCAACACCACGACCAACACCAACAACAGCCAGGCCAACAACAACAGCCAGCAAAACAACAACAGCCAGCAGAACGACAACAGCACGACCAACAACAACAACCAGGTGGACCGTTCGGACAACCGCGTCGCCAACAACACGAACACCCAGTCGGACACCCGCACCAACACCGAGACGATCGACAGCAACGACACGATCACGACCAACACCACGACCACCCACGACAGCAGCCAGGACAGCTCGGGCCAGAACAACAGCTCGGGTGACGCCCGTGCGGCAGCCGCCGGCGCCGCAGCCGCCAACAACGGCGGCAGCGCCAACTCGTCGGTCGCCAACTCGTTCAACACCTCGTCGGCCAACGCGGTCAGCTCGCTGACCGGCACCGTGTCGGGCAACAACATCAGCAACATCGGCAACAACGCCGTGAACAACGGCGGCGCCAACGGCGCGACCGGCACCGGTTCGACCGGCGGCGCGGGCTACGCCGGCTCGACCTCGGCCACCGGCGCAGCCGGCGGCTCGGCATCGGGCGCAGCGGGCGCGGCTGGCGGCGCAGGCGGCTACGCCGCTGCGGGCACCGCATCGACCGGCGCCTCGACCGTCGGCAACGCCGCCGGCGGCAACGGCGGCGCGAGCGGCGCGGCCCACTCGATGGGCGGCGCGGGCGCCGCAGGTGCGGCTGGCGGTTACGCTGCCGGCGGCAACGGCGCAGCGGGCGGCGCAGGCATGGGCGGCGCAGGCGCCATGGGCGGCGCGGCCAACGGCGGCTCGGGCGCGGCAGGCGGCGCAGCCATGGGCGGCAACGGCGGCGCGACCGGCTCGCTGGCCGGCGGCAACGGCGGCGCGAACGGCGCCATCGGCACCGGCGCCGGCGGCATGGGCGGCGCCGGCGAATCCAACGGCGGCGCAGGCGCGGCCGGCGGCATGGGCGGCGCGGGCGCCATGGGCGGCAACTCGTCGGGCTCGACCCTGACCGCATCGAACGGCGCCAGCGGCGGCGGCGCGGCGATCGGCGACGCCGCCTCGACCTCGGGTTCGGGCGGCATGCCAGGCTCGGGCACCGACATGGCCGGCACCGGCGGCGCCAGCGGCGCGGCCACCAACACCGGCGGCACCTCGACCGCAGGCAGCCCGACCAGCGGCGCCAGCTCGGGCACCGCGGGTGACGCGATGGCCGGCGCGGGCGGCGCAGGCGCGGCAGGCGGCGCCGGCGGTTCTGGCGCGGCCGGCACCAATACCTCGGGCGCGGGCGCTGCAGGCGGCGCGGCCACCGGCGGCACTGCGGGTTCGGGCGCCGCACTGGCAGGCACCGGCGGCGCTGGCGCCACCGGCACCGCAGGCGCGGGCGGTTCGGGCGCGGCCGGCACGGCTGGCATGGGCGGCAACGGCGCCGAAGGCATGGGCGGCGCAGGCGGCGCGGGCCAGGGCGGCACCGCAGGCGCGGGCGGCATGGGCGGTTCGGGCGCTGAAGCGACCGCATCGACCGGCGCCGGCGGCGCCGGCGGCGCGGCCACCGGCGGCGCGGCCACCGGCGGCTCGGCCACCTCGGGCGACGCCACCTCGGGCGCCGGCGGCAACGGCGGCGCGGGCGGCTCGAGCACCGGCGGCGCTGGCGGCTCGACCGGCGAAATGGTTGCCGGCGCAGGCACCGGCGGCTTCGGCGGCGCCGGCACCGGCGGCAACGGCGGCACCAACAACGTGACCGCGGGTTCCTTCGACATGTCGAACTCGATGAGCAACATCGCCCAGTCGGCAGCCGGCATCTCGATCATCAGCCAGAACAACGGCTTCTCGTCGCTGATCCAGCAAAGCGTCAACGTTCAGTCGAACATGAACGTCGGCGGCACCACCCCAAGCGGCCAGTAATCACGAGGTCTGAGCAGCAACCGCGCAAGCGTCCGGCACGGCCGGACGCTTGCGACCCGCCACGCGGCGCTATCCGCGTGGCGGCTTTTCGAGCGAGGCATCATGAAACGGATTACCCAGATCGGCTCTCTCCTGCTGGCGGCCTGCATGGCGCTGCCAGTGGCGGCCCAGGCGTCGGAACCGGCGAAGCTGCCGGTGGTGGTGGGCTTCCTGTCCAAAGTGGATGTCGCACCGGGCCGGGAAGATGATTTCACCAAAGGCTGGGGCAAGACGACCGACGCCGAGGAACTGGGCGGCCTGCGTGGCGGCGCCGACTTCGTGACCACCGAGGCGACGCTCGGCGGCACCGTCGGCAACAACACGGCCACCAACGTGACCACCGGATTCAACATCATCGACAACGGCTCGTTCGCGAACTCCTCGGGCCTGCCTGTCGTGATCCAGAACTCCGGCGCGAACGTCCTGATCCAGAACGCGACCGTCATCAACCTGCAACTGCAATAGGAAGAGCATGAAGCACGGGATCTTCCTCGCCGCCCTGTGCGGCACCCTGCTGGCGCCGGCTCCGGCGCCGGCGCTCGAACTGGCGGTGGTCGGGCGCGTCAACGTGCCCGTCACCAGCCTCAAGGACATCAAATTCCAGCGCACCACGCGCCAGCAGTACGACTACAGTTGCGGCGCCGCCGCCGTGTCGACCCTGCTGTCGCACCACTATGGCACCCCGACGCCGGAACAGGACGTGTTCCAGGAAATGTACGAAAAAGGGGACAAGACCAGGATCCACAAGGAAGGCTTTTCGCTGCTCGACATGCAGCGCTTCCTGGCCGCGCGCGGCTTTCGCGCCGACGGCTTCAAGCTGCCGATCGAAAAGCTGATCACCGAAAAACTGCCGGCCATCGTCCTGATCACCGACCGCGGCTTCAACCACTTCGTGGTCGTCAAGGGCTACGAGGATGGCCGCATCCTGATCGGCGACCCGTCCACCGGCAACCGCGTCGTGAGCATGGAGCGGTTCCAGGAAATCTGGCGCAACAAGATCCTGTTCGTGATCCACAGCCACAAGGACGGCATCGCCTTCAACACGCCGGCCGACTGGCGCGGCGCTCCGCGCGCCCCGCTGGGCGCCGGCATGCACCAGGACCAGCTCAGCGCCTCGCTGCCGAAGTTCGGCCCCGGCGACTTTTGACGTAAAGGATGTGATATGCGCTGGCCAAGCTTTAGCAAGATGATGCAACGTGGCGTGCTTGCGGGCGCCCTGTGCGCGGCGCTCGGCGCGATGGCGCCGGTGCGGGCGGCCGATGCCGCCGCGAACGGCGTGGCCGGTTTCGGCGCCCCGGTCGGGGCCGAGACGCTGGACGGCGCCCGCGGCGGTTTCGAGATCGCCGGCGGCCTGTCGGTGGCGCTCGGCATCGAGCGCGTGGTGTCGGTCAACGGCGAAATCCTGTCGCGCACCAACATCGCTATTCCCGACCTGGCCGCGCTGAGCGCCGACCAGGCCCGCCTGACCCAGGAAGCGCTGGGCGCCGCACGCATGATCCAGATCGGCGGCAACAACTTCGCCGCGGCCGACCTGAACCTGCCCAATGGCGCGACCCTGGTACAGAACACCCTCGACAACCAGGCGATCAGTTCCGTCACCACCATCACCTCGGCCGTCAACAGCATGTCCTTGCTAAAAGACATGAATTTCCACAGCACGATTCGTGACGCCGTAGTGCGTTCCCCAGGAACACTGTAGCATTGCAATATTGTCAATTATTGGAGACCTGGATGTATTCACACGTCGCGCGGCTTGGCGCCGCCGGCCTGGCGGCCGCCCTCCTGGCGCCGTCCGTGCTCGCTCAACAACCTGCAGCCGCGCCGCTCGATAGCGGCCCGCAGGACCGACAGACCGAACTGTCCCAACTCAAGGACGAACTGGCCGAACAGCGGGCAATGGTGAACCGTCTGATGCTCGAACTCCAGGCGCAGCGCGAGCAATTGCAACGCATGCAGGCCCAGGGCGCCCCTGCCGTGAGCACCGCCCCGGCGCTGGCGGCGCGCGAGCGCCTCGTGGAAGACGCCCCGCTGTCCGGCGCCCCGTTCGCCGTGCCGACCGCGCTGGCCGACGGCGTCCTGCTGTCGCAGCAGCGCGGCGCGGGCATGTCGATGCAGGCGCCGGTGGCCCAGCCGCCGGTGCTGCCGCCGCCCGAAAGCGGCGTGGCGGCCCCGCTGCCGCCGCAGCCGCGTCCCAACCAGCCCGGCGTGCCGGCGCCGGGCCCGGCCCAACCGGCGGCCCCGGCGCAGGCGCAGGCCCAGCGTCCGGCCCAGCAACAGCAGCCGCAGACCGCACAGAACAACAATCGCCAGGAACCGAACCGCCCGCCCGAAGTCGCGCCGCTCGGCGACCAGCCCGGCGTGCTGACCCAGCGCGGCACCTATGTGCTCGAGCCATCGGTGCAGTACGGCTACTCGTCGAGCAACCGCGTGGCCCTGGTCGGCTACACCGTGATCCCCGCGATCCTGATCGGCCTGGTCGACGTGCGCGAGATCAAGCGCAACACTTTCACCACGGCGATCACCGGCCGTACCGGCATCAACAACCGGATGGAAGTCGAGGTCAAGGTGCCCTATGTGTACCGCTCGGACGCCACGGTCAGCCGCGAGCTGTTCACCGGCACCGCAGTCGAGCGCGTGTTCGACACCAGCGGCAAGGGCCTGGGCGACGTCGAAGTCGCCGGCCGCTACCAGCTCAACAACGGCGGCCCGGACCAGGGCTATTACATTGCCGGCCTGCGCTACAAGAGCCGCACCGGGCGCGACCCGTTCGAGGTCGTGACCGACTGCGACCGGCGCTGCATCGGCGAGAACGTGACCGGCACCGGCCTGCCGCTGGACTTGCCGACCGGTTCCGGCTTCCATTCGCTGCAAGGCACGCTGACCTGGCTGTATCCGTCCGACCCGGCCGTCTTCTTCGGCAACCTGAGCTATGTGCACAACTTCAAGCGCGAGGACGTGACGCGCCTGGTGCGCAACGGCGTGCGCGAGCCGCTGGGCGAGCTGGAACCAGGCTACGTGCTCGGCTTTAACTTCGGCATGGGCCTGGCGCTCAACGACAAGGCGTCGCTCAGCCTCGGCTACGACCACAGCACCATCGCGCGCATGAAACAGAACGGCCAGCCGGTGCCGGGCTCGGTGCGCACCCAGCTCGGCACCCTGCTGCTGGGCTACTCCTACCGCCTGAGCCCGAAGCGCACGCTGAATATCGCGGTGGGCGCCGGCGTGACCCGCGATACCCCGGACGTGACCCTCACGCTGCGAGTGCCAATGACGTTCTGATTGAGATCAAAATCGCGTAGGAACATGCGATCTGGATGAGTTGTGGTAAATGCGAACACGATTGAAAAATCTTGCTTCCGTTTTAAGAATTTGTCCTTATAATCAGAATTGCAATGTAGAGCGTGGCCCTGGTTCTTGTCCTAGGTACGCAAACAGGGCAACAACGCAAAACAACTTATATTTGAGGGAATAAACATGGCTACTGGCATTGTCAAATGGTTCAACGACGCTAAAGGTTTCGGCTTCATCACCCCTGATGGTGGTGGCGAAGACGTGTTCGCACACTTCTCGGCGATCAACGCCAACGGCTTCAAATCGCTGCAGGAAAACCAGCGCGTGACCTTCGACATCACCGCCGGCCCTAAAGGCAAGCAAGCTGCAAACATCCAGCCACAGGCTTGATGCTGCATTGGCCCGCTCGATGCGGGCCTGCAAAGAACAAGAGCACATCCAAGGATGTGCTCTTTTGTTTTGGGGCGCCGATGACGTGCGTGGTGTGCCGGTCCTGGCGATCACCGCGTCGGCGGCCGCCAGCCCTGCGCAGGGTTGGCGGCGATGCCGCCGACGCGTTCAACCAGCGCAGGCGTCCCCTCTCACTTGCAGCCGCAGCTGCCCGACCCGCAACCGCCGCCGCCGGACTTGGCCGGCGCCGAACCCGGCAGCATGGTGCCCGGCGCGCGGCCGGTTTCTTCGTCGAAGCCGGCCGCCTGCAGGCGCGCCACGTACTGCTTCCACAGCGACTCCTGGCTGCGGCCCAGTTCGTACAGGTAATCCCAGCTGAAGATGCCGCTGTCGTGGCCGTCCGAGAAGGTCGGCTTGATCGCGTAGTTGCCGACCTGCTCGACGTCGGCGATGCCGACTTCGCGCTTGCCGAGCTGCAAGACTTCCTGGCCGGGACCATGGCCCTTCACCTCGGCCGACGGCGAGTACACGCGCATCAGTTCGAACGGGATCGAATAGGCGCTGCCGTCGTCGTAGGCGACGTCGAGCACGCGCGATTTCTGGTGGACGGTCAGTTCGGTTGGATTAGGCATGAGTCTCTTCTCTATCAGTTGAAACGGCGCGCGATGGCGGCGCCCAGTTGTCCGGCCAGCGCGCGGCGCGCGGCCAGGGTGTCGGGTTCGGTCGAGCGCACCGCCTGGGCCCACACGGGCGCCGGGAAATGCGCGTCGTCCGCATAACGCGGAATGATATGCCAGTGCAGATGCGGCACCACATTGCCCAGGCTGGCCACATTGACCTTCAGCGGCTGCATCACTTCACGCACCGCCTCCTCGACCAGGAACACGGCCTCGTTCACCAGGAGCCGGTCCGGGCGCGAAAGGTCGCTCATCTCGCGCACGTGGTCGTGCCAGATCACGCGGCAAAAGCCGGGGTAGCTGGCGTCGTCGACGACGATCACGCTGAACTTGTCGCCGCGCCAGGCCACGGGCGCGCTGAGGTTGCACAGTTCGCAGAGCGCGACGGGAGCCGTCATACCAGCACCCTTTCGATGCCGCCGTTGTTGGCGCGCGCCACGTACTCGGGCAGCCAGTTCTCGCCCAGCAGGTGCTTCGCGATCTCGACCACGATGTAGTCGGCGGTGGTGCCCGAGTCGTCGTTGTAACGGCTCAAGCCCTGCAGGCAGGATGGGCAGCTGGTCAGGATCTTGACGTCGCCCTTGAAGCCGTCGGCGCGCAGCTTGTCCGCGCCCTTGACCATCTCGACTTCCTTGCGCGAACGCACCTGGGTCGCGATGTCGGGACGGGTCACGGCAAAGGTGCCCGACTCGCCGCAGCAGCGGTCGTTCTTCTCGATCTTCACGTTATCGATGGTCGAGACCAGCGCGTTCACCGTCTTCATCGAATCCTGCAGCTTCATCGGCGTGTGGCAGGGGTCGTGGTACATGTAGCGGGTGCCGCTGACGCCCTCGAGTTTAATGCCCTTCTCCAGCAGGTACTCATGGATGTCCATGATGCGGCAGCCCGGGAAGATCTTCTCGAATTCATAGGTCGCCAGCTGGTCGTAGCAGGTGCCGCACGAGACCAGGACCGTCTTGATGTCGAGGTAGTTCAGCGTGTTGGCCATGCGGTGGAACAGCACGCGGTTATCCGTCATCATCTTGTCGGCCTTGTCGAACTGGCCGGCGCCGCGCTGCGGATAGCCGCAGCACAGGTAGCCCGGCGGCAGCACGGTCTGCACGCCGACTTCCCACAGCATCGCCTGGGTCGCCAGGCCAACCTGCGAGAACAGGCGCTCGGAGCCGCAGCCCGGGAAGTAGAACACGGCTTCGGTGTCGGCCGTGGTTTTCTTTGGATTGCGGATGATCGGGACGATCTTGTCGTCCTCGATGTCGAGCAGCGCGCGCGCGGTCTTCTTCGGCAGGTTGCCCGGCATCTTCTTGTTGATGAAGTGGATCACCTGCTCGCGCACCGGCGGCTTGCCCGTGGTCGGCGGCGGCGACGCCGTTTGCGGCTTGGCCAGGCCTTTCAACAGGCGGTTGCCCATGCGCTGGGCCTTGAAGCCCAGGTCGACCATCGCCTTGCGCGTGGCGTTGATGGTGGTCGGGTCGGTGGCGTTGAGGAAGAACATGGCCGCGCGGTTGGCCGGCTTGAAGCTGCGCTTGTCCATCTTGCGCAGCAGGTTACGCATGTTCATCGACACGTCGCCGAAGTCGATGTCGACCGGACAGGGCGTGACGCACTTGTGGCACACCGTGCAGTGATCCGACACGTCCTCGAACTCTTCCCAGTGGCGCAGCGAGACGCCGCGGCGGGTCTGCTCCTCGTACAGGAAGGCCTCGATCAGCGCCGAGGTGGCCAGGATCTTGTCGCGCGGCGAGTACAGCAGGTTCGCCTGCGGCACGTGGGTCGTGCACACCGGTTTGCACTTGCCGCAGCGCAGGCAGTCCTTGATGCTGTTGGCGATCTCGCCGATATCGCTCTGCTGCATGATCAGCGATTCGTGGCCCATCAGGCCGAACGACGGCGTGTAGGCGTTGCGCAGGTCGGCGTGGGCGCCTTCGAGGTTGAGCAGCTTGCCCTTGTTGAAGCGCCCTTCCGGATCGACGCGCACCTTGTAGTCGCGGAATTCCTGGATCTCGGAATCGAGCAGGAATTCGAGCTTGGTGATGCCGATGCCGTGCTCGCCCGAGATCACGCCGTCGAGCGAACGCGCCAGCTTCATGATGCGCTCGACCGCCTTGTGGGCGTCCTGCAGCATGGCGTAGTCGTCCGAATTCACCGGCAGGTTGGTGTGGACGTTGCCATCGCCCGCGTGCATGTGCAGGGCGACGAACACGCGCGAGCGCAGCACGCGCTTGTGGATCGCGACCGCTTCGTCGAGGATGCACTGGTAGGCGGCGCCATTGAAGATCTGGCGCAGCGGCGCGCGCACTTCGGCCTTCCACGACACGCGCACCGTGTGGTCCTGCACCACGTCGAACAGGGTCGCATCGGGCTGGATCGCCAGGCGCTGCCCGATGGCCTCGTCCAGGTGGTCCAGGCCCAGGGTCTGCAGCTGCCCGCGCACTTCGCCCAGCGGCGCATCGAGATTGGCCAGGACGAAGGTCCAGCGCTTGTCGACCAAGTCGACCAGGGCGCGCGCCTGCAGCGGACGGTCGCCCATGATCTCGTCGCGGTCGACCCCGTCGGCGCTGGCGTCGTCGCTCTTGGCCAGCGGCAGGTGGTCGCTGGCGAGGTAGGCGCGCAGTTGGCCCACCAGCTGCAGCTTGTTCTTGATCGACAGCTCGACGTTGATGCGCTCGATGCCGTCGGTGTACTCGCCCATCCGGTTCAGCGGAATGACCACGTCCTCGTTGATCTTGAAGGCGTTGGTGTGGCGCGCGATGGCCGCGGTGCGGGCGCGGTCGAGCCAGAACTTCTTGCGCGCATCGGGGCTGACGGCGACGAAGCCCTCGCCCACGCGGGTGTTCGCCAGGCGCACCACTTCCGAGGCGGCGATCGCCACCGCATTCTCGTCGTCGCCGACGATGTCGCCGAACAGCGCCATCTTGGGCAGCACGCCGCGCTTGGACTTGGTGGCGTAGCCGACCGCGCGCAGGTAGCGTTCGTCCAGGTGCTCCAGGCCCGCCAGGCGCAGCGTGGCGAACGCCGGGTTGCCGTTCTTCGGCAGGCTGTCCAGGTAATCCTTGATCTCGACGATCGACGGGATCGCATCGCGCGCCTGGCCGAAGAATTCCAGCGCCACCGTGCGGGTGAACTTGGGCATCTTGTGCAGGATCCAGCGCGCCGACGTGATGAGGCCGTCGGTGCCTTCTTTCTGGATGCCCGGCAGGCCGGCCAGGAACTTGTCGGTGACGTCCTTGCCCAGGCCTTCCTTGCGGAAGCGCTTGCCCTCGATGGTGAGCGTCTCGGTGCGGAACGGCTGGCCTTTCGGGGCGCCCTTGACGGAAGGATGCGTCCATTCGAGCAGGAATTCGGCCGTCGGAGCGTCGTGGATCTTGCCCAGGTTGTGGTTGATGCGGGTGACGTCGAGCCAGTCGCCGTTGGGGTCGACCATGCGCCACGACGCCAGGTTGTCGAGCGCCGTGCCCCACAACACCGCCTTCTTGCCGCCCGCGTTCATCGCGATATTGCCGCCCACGCAGGACGCGTGGGCCGACGTCGGGTCGACCGCGAACACGAAGCCTGCCTTCTCGGCCGCCTGCGACACCCGCTGCGTGACGACGCCGGCATAGGTATGGATGGTCGCGTATTCGCGTCCCAGGCCCGGCATGGTCGTCATCTCGACCTCGCCGATGCCGATCAGCTTTTCGGTATTGATCACGGCCGACATCGGCGTGAGCGGGATCGCGCCGCCGGTGTAGCCGGTGCCGCCGCCGCGCGGGATGATGGTCAGTCCGAGCTCGATGCAGCCCTTGACCAGGCCGGCCATCTCGTCCTCGCTGTCGGGCAGCAGGACCAGGAACGGGTACTCGACGCGCCAGTCGGTGGCGTCGGTCACGTGCGAGGTGCGGTGCATGCCGTCGAAGCGGATGTTGCGCTTGTCGGTGTAGGCGCCCAGCACCTTGGTGGCGCGCTTGCGCAGGTCGTAGGTCTCGGCGAATTCGCGGCCGAAATCGTCCACGGCGCGGCGCGCGGCGGCGAGCAGTTGCTCGACGGCGGCGCTGCGGGCGGCGACGACGGCAGGATCGCTGTCCGACGCCGATGCGTCCAGCGCATCGACCGTGGTGCGGCGCTTGTCGATCTCGCCCAGGCGGTGATGCAGCGCTTCGATCAGCTTGGCCCGGCGCTTCGGGTTGTCCAGCATGTCGTCCTGCAGGTAGGGATTGCGGCGCACTACCCAGATGTCGCCCAGTACCTCGTACAGCATGCGCGCCGAGCGGCCGGTCTGGCGCGCGCCGCGCAGGCTGTCGAGCAACGCCCACGACGACTCACCGAGCAGGCGGATCACGATTTCGCGGTCCGAGAACGAGGTGTAGTTATAAGGAATCTCACGCAGGCGCGCGGGTGCGTTGTCGGCAAGCAGGGTATGGATGTGTGCGGGGGCGTTCATGAATTCTGGTCGACGATCGGACAGGCCCGAAGGACATTCATTCTAGCTTATTGCGATGCACCACGCTCGGCTTATGCCCGGACCGGTATTCCGCTCAACGAAATAAAATGTCTATACTATTTTTAAAGTGCAAACTTTATTTGCCTGCACGACTTGTGATGCAACGTTTATCAGCTTGATTGACCCGGATGGCATATGTCATCCGGCGTTGTCCGACGCTTGCGGCGGCGTCGCGCTCGCCTCGAAGGCCTCGCCGAGTTCGAAAAAGTGCCCACCCGCAACGTAATGGATGCTTTTCGGACTCCCTTCGCTCGTGACCCAGTGGCCGTCGCGGAACACGGCCGGATCGGCCCAGGCGGCGACCACCTGGCCGAGGAACAGGTCATAGGTTTCCTGGATGTGCGGCTCGGGCAGCAGGCGGCATTCGAGCCAGGCCAGGCAGCCGTCCAGCAGCGGCGCGCCGACCTGCGCGCCGGTCCAGTAGCCGGCGCCGAAGGCGGCGAACTTGTCGACCTCGCGGCCCGTGGTCGAGCCGACCTGCAGGGTCAGCTGCGCCAGTTCGCGCGACGGCACCATCAGGGCGAATTCGCCCGACGCCTCGACCATGCGACGCGTGAGCGTGCTCTTGTCGAGCACCACCGCCACCTTGGGCGGATCGAAGTCGAGCGGCATCGACCAGGCGGCGGCCATCACGTTGATCGCATCGCCATCGCGTGCGGATACCAGCACCGTCGGGCCGTGGTTCATCAGGCGATAGGCTTTGTCGAGGGGAACGGGGAGGCGGTCGGTCATGCGCGAATCCTGGGGCGGCAGCGAAACGCCCATTATGAACCGCCTCCTGCGAACGTGCAGGACGCTAGCGATCCGACGGCGCGATGTCCTTGATGGCCGCGGCGAAGCGCGCATGCGCGGCCGGATCCACCGGCCGCAGCTTCGGCTCGGTGCGCGCCGGGTCGTTGCCCAGATAGTTTCCGTTCTTCCAGTTGCGCGCGGGCCTGACCGGCCGCGGCACGAAGCCGCCGCCGCAGTTGGGGCAGACGTTCAGCAATATGCCGTCGACGCAGGCGGCGCAGAACGTGCACTCGTAGGAGCAGATGCGCGCCTCGGTGGACGCCGGCGGCAAGGCCGCATGGCAGTGTTCGCAGTTCGGTCGCAGTTCGAGCATCGGCTTCTTCCTGATGACCCGGCCGCTGTCGGAAAGGACATGCTCAGCCGGTGATACGGGTCAGCATATCACCGAGATTGGTCCAGAAACTGTCCGGGATGTACAGCAGCGCCAGGGTCATGGTCACATAGCGCGCAAACTTGCCGATCGCCATATACATGACGCTGGGCCAGAACGGCAGGTGCAGCCAGCCGGCCAGGGTGCACAGCGGGTCGCCGATGCCCGGCAGCCACGACAGCAGCATGGTCTTGGCGCCATAGCGCTTGAGCCAGCCGAACCAGCGGCTCTGGCGCTCTTTCGCGAACGCGACCTTGGCGCGGTAGCCAAGGAAATAGTCGAAGGCGCCGCCCAGGGTATTACCGATCGTCCCGACCAGGATGGCAGGCCAGAACATCTCGGGATTGGCCTTGATCACCGCGAACACGGCGGGCTCGGAGCCGAGCGGCAGCAAGGTGGCGGAGACGAAACTGACGATGAAGATGGAGGTCAGCCCGACGGTCGGGGCAGCCAGGAAGTCAAGCAGCCATTGGACAGCGGATTCGATCATGCGGGCTTATTGGGCCCCTTGCGGTAGCCTAGTGGTGGCGATAAGCGTCCATTATAATGGTCCGGTACTTTCGTCACGACACGATACGATGAGCCTGCCACCCAGCCCGTCACTTCGTACTGCGCGCCACGGTCACCCACCCTAGCGGAACAGTTCGCGTCGTCCGTCCCGCCGGCCTTGCCGGCAAGACTTTTGCAATCCGACCATGACTACCGACTACCTGAAAAAAATCCTGACCGCCCGCGTCTACGACGTCGCCGAACAGACGCCGCTCGACCTCGCCCCGACCCTGTCCCAGCGCCTGGGCAACCGGATCTATTTCAAGCGCGAGGACATGCAGAGCGTGTTCAGCTTCAAGCTGCGCGGCGCGTACAACAAGATGGCGAACCTGACGCCCGAGCAACTCAAGCGCGGCGTCATCTGCGCCTCGGCCGGCAACCACGCCCAGGGCGTGGCGCTGTCGGCCTGCCGCCTCGGCTGCCGCGCGCTGATCGTGATGCCGACCACGACCCCGCAGGTGAAGATCGAGGCGGTCAAGGCGCGCGGCGGCGCCAGCGTCGAAGTCGTGCTGCACGGCGACTCGTACACCGACGCCTACAACCACGCGCTGCTGCTGGAAAAAGAGCAACGCCTGACCTTCGTGCATCCGTTCGACGATCCGGACGTGATCGCCGGCCAGGGCACGATCGGCATGGAAATCCTGCGCCAGCTGTCGAGCCCGATCCACGCGATCTTCGTCGCCATCGGCGGCGGCGGACTGATTGCCGGCATCGGCGCCTATGTGAAACAGATTCGCCCCGACATCAAGATCATCGGCGTGCAGACCCTGGATTCGGACGCGATGGCGCGCAGCCTGAAGGCCGGCCATCGCGTCACGCTGACCGACGTCGGCCTGTTCTCGGACGGCACCGCGGTGCGCCTGGTGGGCGAGGAAACCTTCCGCGTCGCCCAGCAGGTGGTCGACGAGATCATCCTGGTCGACACCGACGCCATCTGCGCCGCGATCCAGGACGTGTTCCAGGATACGCGCAGCATCCTCGAACCAGCCGGCGCGCTGGCGGTGGCCGGCGCCAAGGCCTATGTCGAGCGCTCGCAGATGAACCGCGAGCCGATCAGGAACGAGACGCTGGTGGCGGTGGCCTGCGGCGCCAACATGAACTTCGACCGCCTGCGCTTCGTGGCCGAGCGCGCCGAGCTGGGCGAATCGCGCGAGGCCGTGTATGCCGTGACCGTGCCCGAGCAGCGCGGCAGCTTCCGCCGTTTCTGCTCCCTGGTCGGTCCGCGCAACGTCACCGAATTCAATTACCGCATCAGCGATGAGAGCGAGGCCCACGTGTTCCTCGGCGTGCAGGTGGGCAACCGCAGCGAGTCGGGCCTCCTGGCGCGCACCTTCGAGGAACACGGCTACAAGACGCTGGACCTGACCTACGACGAGCTGGCCAAGCTGCACATCCGCCACCTGGTGGGCGGGAAAAGTTCACTTGCACATGACGAATTGCTGTATCGTTTCGAGTTCCCCGAACGGCCGGGTGCGCTGATGCGCTTCCTGGACAGCATGGCGCCGAACTGGAATATCTCGTTGTTCCACTACCGCAACCAGGGCGGGGACGTGGGGCGCATCCTGGTCGGGCTGCAAGTGCCGCAGGCCGAGATGGATGAGTTCCGGCAGTTCCTGGCCTCGCTCGGTTACCGCTATTGGGACGAGAGCGGGAATCCCGTCTATAAATTGTTTTTGGGGGCATGACGCCCCAGCGCTATGAATACCCCTGATCAATCGCCGCTTGGCAAGTCTTCTGCCTACCAGAGCCAGTACGCCCCCGAACTGCTGTTCCCGATTCCGCGCCAGCAAAAGCGCGAGGAATTGGGCCTGGCGGGCACGCTGCCCTTCTTCGGAGTCGACATCTGGAACGCGTATGAACTGTCGTGGCTGAACATGCGCGGCAAGCCGCAGGTGGCGATCGCGACCGTGACGGCGCCGGCCGATTCGCCGAACATCGTCGAATCGAAATCGTTCAAGCTCTACCTGAACTCGTTCAACCAGACCCGCCTGGCCGGCCCCGACGCCCTGCTGGCCCTGCTGCGCGACGACTTGTCGAACGGCTTCGGCGCGCCGGTCCACGTCACCCTGACCCACCCGGAAGACTTCGGCAAGATCGGGATGGGCGAACTGGAAGGCACGCTGCTCGACCGCCTCGACATCGAGGTCGACGCTTACGCGCCGGCCCCGCAACTGCTCAAGGCCAATCACGAAGACGCGCCGGTCGAGGAAACCCTGGTCTCGCACCTGCTCAAGTCCAATTGCCTGGTCACCGGGCAGCCGGACTGGGGCACGGTGCAAATCCGTTACGTCGGCCCGCAGATCGACCAGGAAGGCTTGCTGAAATACCTGATCGGTTTCCGCGAGCACAATGAATTCCACGAGCAATGCGTGGAGCGCATCTTCGTGGACGTGCTGCGCCAGTGCCGGCCGAGCAAGCTGGCCGTGTATGCGCGCTATACGCGGCGCGGCGGCCTTGACATCAATCCATGGCGCACCAATTTCACCACCGGCAAGCCAGGTAATCTGCGTGGCGCGCGCCAGTAAACATCCAATTTCTGTCAGGATATTACTCGCACGCTTGTGCGTTTTAGGCGACAGCCATGCACCGTGCATAAGACCTTCTTTGGCGATACGATACCGGACGCGCTGCCTTGCTTTGAAGCCGCCCTTCGAGCAATCATCGGTAAACAAGAGGAGCGGCATACGATTGCTGGTGTCACTAGCTGATTCGTTGAGGAAATTGCGTAAAAGTGTTGATGTAAGTCAACTTACTGCTTATCCCGTTTCGACGGGTATCGTGCGGCGGTTCGGCGAGAAGGCCAAACTGTCGCGAATTCGAGTGTCTCGGGCCCTAAACAGGCCTATAATCCCGTGCTCGCAAGCACTCCACGCGTGCATCGCACCCACGTTATGACGAATCTAAGCAAAATCCTCTCGCTCGAGAACGTGCAACTCGACCTCGAAGTGTCGAGCAAAAAACGGGCTTTCGAGCAGGCCGGCCTGATCTTCGAGAACAATTGCGGCATCGCCCGCTCGATCGTCTCGGACAACCTGTTCGCGCGCGAACGCCTGGGCTCGACGGGCCTGGGCCATGGCGTCGCCGTCCCGCATGGCCGCATCAAGGGCAGCAAGAGCCTCAAGTCGCCGCTGGCCGCCTTCGTGCGCCTGAAGGAGCCGATTCCTTTCGAGTCGCCCGACGGCCAGCCGGTGAACCTGCTGTTCTTCCTCTTGATCCCCGACCACGTCACCCAGCAGCACCTCGAGATCCTGTCCGAGATCGCCGAGCTGTTCTCCGACGAATCGGTGCGCACCGCCCTGGCGAACGATCCCGATCCGAAGTCGGTACATGACCGTATTATCAACTGGCAACCCAGCCTGCAGGCTCTGGGTTAAACTGCACGTATGCCAGGACCTATCCCGGTAGGTGGGAGGAAGTTCATGCCGATGCATGGCGAGTGTGAGCAAGGCGCGAGGAGGCCGCATGGCGAGCCATGCAACGACGAGTAACGCAGCGCACACTTGCCAGGCGCGGTAGGAACGACTCTCACCTGCCGGGATAGGTTCTCAACGCGCGGCAATCACGCCGCGCGCGCCTTATTTTGCGACGACGACAATGCCCATGCTGCAGTCTCCGCTGACCATCCAACGGCTGTACGACGACAACCGCGACAGCCTGCAACTCGGCTGGTTTGCGGGCTTTCCCGGCGGCGAACGCCAGATCGCCGGCGACGCCGCCTCGGCCGCCGACCAGGTCGGCCACCTGAACCTGATCCACCCGGGCCGGATCCAGGTGTTCGGCCACCAGGAACTCGACTACTACCACCGCCTCAAGGCCAATTCGCGCAGCCATGTGGTTGGCGAACTGATCGGCGGCGGCCCGCCCGCCCTGATCATCGCCCAGGGCCTGGAAACCCCGCCCGACATCCTGGCCATCTGCGACGAGCAAAACATCCCGCTGTTCTCCACGCCGCTGCCGGCGGCGCAGGTGATCGACTTCCTGCGCGTGTATTTGTCGAAAAAGCTGGCCCAGCGCGTGATCATGCACGGCGTGTTCATGGACGTGCTGGGCGTGGGCGTCCTGATCACCGGCGACTCGGGCCTGGGCAAGAGCGAACTGGGCCTGGAACTGATCTCGCGCTCGCACGGCCTGGTGGCCGACGACGCCGTGGAATTCTCGCGCATCGCGCCGAACATGATCGAGGGCCGCTGCCCGCCGCTGCTGCAGAACCTGCTCGAAGTGCGCGGCCTGGGCCTGCTGGACATCAAGGCGATCTTCGGCGAGACGGCGGTGCGGCGCAAGATGCGCCTCAAGCTGATCGTGCACCTGGTCAAGCGCGGCGCGCTGGACGAAGAGGTCGAGCGCCTGCCCTTCCACTTCCCGACCGAGGACGTGCTGGGCCTGCCGATCCGCAAGGTCGTCATTCCGGTGGCGGCCGGCCGCAACATCGCGGTGCTGCTCGAAGCCGCGGTGCGCAACACCATCCTGCAACTGCGCGGCATCGACACGCTGCAGGAATTCATGGAACGCCAGCGCCAGGCCATGAGCGCGGACTGAAGCGGCATTGGCGGCGCGGCGGCGTGCCATCGGGTGAAGGTTGCGGTATCATCGCCGCATGCACATCGTCCTCATCACCGGCATCTCGGGCTCGGGCAAGTCCGTGGCCCTGAATGTCCTGGAAGACGCGGGTTACTACTGCGTCGACAATCTGCCGCCGGCCCTGCTGCCGGCCCTCGTCAATACGGTCAACGAAACCGGCACCGGCAAGATCGCGGTCGCGGTCGACGCGCGCAGCGCCGAGTCGCTGGTCGAACTGCCGGTGAGCGTGCGCCGCATGCGCGAGGACGGCCATGCGGTCAAGGTCATGTTCCTGACCTCGAGCACCCATTCGCTGGTCGCGCGCTTTTCCGAAACGCGGCGCAGCCACCCGCTGTCGCACGAGCTGCGCCCGGGCGAGAACCCGGCCTCGCGCCGCACCCTGATCGAGTGCATCGCCGAAGAGCGCGAGCGCCTGTCGTCGATCGAGAACCTGGGCCACGTGATCGACACCTCGGAACTCTCGGCCAATAAACTGCGCGCCTGGATCAAGGAGCTGGCCGAGGTCGACCATGCGCCGCTGACCCTGTTCTTCGAATCGTTCGCGTTCAAGGTCGGCGTGCCGCTCGACGCCGACTTCGTGTTCGACGTGCGCGCGATCCCGAACCCGTATTACGACCTGGCCTTGCGCCCCCTCACCGGCAAGGATCAGCCGGTGATCGACTTCCTCGACGCCCAGCCTAGCGCCGCCGAGATGCTGGCCGACATCCGCGCCTTCGTGGCCAAGTGGCTGCCCTCGTTCAAGACCGACAACCGCAGCTACCTGACGGTGGCCGTGGGCTGCACCGGCGGGCAGCACCGCTCGGTGTACATGGCCGAGCACCTCGGCGCGTATTTCAGCGATACCGAGCGCGTGATCGTGCGGCATCGGGAACAGCCGAAGAATCCGGCTGCGTAATTTTTACCGCCAGCCCTCGCACGTCGTTCCCGCGGAGGCGGGAACCCAATTCCTCAGCATAGTGGCGACGTTGAACGTAGTGGGTAAGCACGAACTTGGATTCCCGCCTCCGCGGGAATGACGTGCGAAATGCGGTGGTGCATGGTCGCGTTAGCGGTGGATTACCGCAACACCGCCGCAGTATCCACCACCCGCACATCATGCATCTGGTGCAGATAGGCTTCCAGGTAGCCCTTGTGCGAAGCGCCGACGATGACCAGGAGCCGCGTGCCCGGCATGACGCCCACGACGTCGCGGATGTTCGCCGCCATGCGCAGGTTGCGCGTTTCCCAGTAGCCGATGTAGGCGCGGCCGAAGCGCTGCGGCGACGGTTCGTTCAGCGCCGCGCCGAAGTCAGCTTCGAAGACCGTCGAGACATGATCGGGCGCATTGTAGGCGCGGTATAGCGCCAGCATGCCTTCGGCGCTGCCCAAGCCCTGATACAGGATCTTGTCCGCCTGCCGGAGCGCGCGGTTGGCCGGATTGTCCCAGGCCTTCATGATCGCCTCGCCGGCCGCCTTGCGGTCGGTGTACGGACGGCCTGCCGATTGATCGTCCATCGCATACACGCGTTCATGACCCAGCCGGGCCGCCAGGCGCGCCGCGATCATCACGCTTTCGTCGGGATCGACCGCGAGCTTTCGCAGCTGCTCGACCAGGGCGGCATCCAGGCCGTCGCCGGCGCGGCGCTCCCCGGCCGGCAAATGGAACCACTGGACCGCAGCCGATGCCGGCTCTCCACCCGCCAGGAACAAGGCCGCCAGGCGTCGCCGCTGGGCAGGCGACGGCGTCGCCGGCCATCCGGCCAGCAGCTTCTCCGCTTGCGCCGTCGCTTCGGGAACGTCCAGACCGGTTGCGGCCTTCGCCGCCGCGGTATCCGGGCAATAGGTCTCGACCGTCTCCGCATAACGCGCCGCGTGACGGCGCAGAAAATCGCATTGCGGCCCGGAGCGCTCTTCGACCGCGATCGCCTGCGGCTTCCACGCCGCCAGCCGCTCGTTGAGCAAGGACAGGCTGGCAGGCTGGAACGTCTTGGGCAAGTGCGACAAGTGGGGTGAACCGAGCACCATGATCTCGTTGACCGGCCCTGCTGCCGGACCCTTGAGCCGGCTCGGATCGAAAGTTGGCTGATAGTCCTGGGCAGCGGCGGCGCCGCATAAGGTCATCGAGATCAGCAAGGCGGTCAGGCGCATCGGGTGTCCTTTCAGGTCATGAAGGCCCGATGTTCACACCCCGCCGATACGCTGTCACGCAAAAATGAATATGTTCGCCGTGATTATGCGAGGTGCCTGAGCGGATGCGCATGCGCCGGCCACACCGGTTCGAAAAAGCGTGCCACCATCTGCGGCGTCACCTGTTCGAGCGATGGCGGGTTCCATTGCGGCGCATTGTCCTTGTCGACGACGAGCGCGCGCACGCCTTCGAGCACTTCGCCATGCTCGAAATTGTGGCGCACCAGCGTGCGCTCCATGCGCAGGCAGTCGGCCACGGACAGCTGCGCGCCACGCGCCAGCAGTTCGTGGGTCACGCACATCATCAGGGGCGAACGCTGGCGCATCGCCGCCAGGGCCCGCTGCGCGAACGGCGTCGCGTCGCCTTCGAGCGAGGCCATGATCGCGGCCACCGAGGCCGCGCCGAAATGGGCGTCGATGCGCGTGCGCAGCGACGGCAATTCGCTCTCGCCCGCCAGCGCGGAAAATGGCGCCGCGAAGGCGCGGATCGCCGCCGGCAGCGCGGCGCCGGGCGTGGACGCGATCAACGCATGCAGGGCCGGCAGTTCGGCGCCGGGCACGAACAGGTCGGCCAGCCCGATATGCAGCGCGTCGGCGGCGCCGATCGTCAGCCCGGTCAGGCCCAGGTAATAGCCGAGCCGTCCCGGCGCATGCGACAGGAAATGGCTGCCGCCGACGTCTGGGAACAGGCCGATGTTCACCTCGGGCATGGCCATCCTGGTGCGCTCGGTCACGATGCGCAGGCCGCAATCCGGGCCGCCCTGGGCGATGCCCATGCCGCCGCCCATTACCACGCCGTCCATGACGGCGATGTAGGGCTTCGGATAGAAATGGATCAGGTGGTTCAGCGCGTATTCTTCGGTGAAGAAATCCTCGAGCAACGCACTGCCGCCCATCGGCGTCGCATGGCCGACCTCATGGAAGAAGCGGATGTCGCCGCCCGCGCACAAGGCCTTCTCGCTGCTGCTGGTCAGCACCACCGCCTCGACCTGCGCGTCATCCTGCCAGGCGCGCAGCGCCACGGTCAGCGCGCGCACCATCGCGAGCGACAGCGAATTGAGCGCCTTCGGGCGGTCCAGGGTGATGATGCCGGTGCGGTTGGCGATGCGGGTCAGGACATGGTCGGTCATGGGGTGATCCATCATGGAGAGACCTGCATTTTACCGAACACGCGCTGCGGGTAAAACCGGAAAGGCGGATGCAAAAAGGGCGTCCCCTCAGACGCCCTTAGCTGGTGTGAGCCCTGCGCCTGGTCAGGCGGCAGCGGCCTCTTCGCTGCCACGCTCCGGCAGGCGCTTGATCGAAGTACGGCTATGGTCCTTCAGCATTTGCTTGTGTTTGAGGATCTGTCGGTCCAGCTTATCCATCAGCGTATCGATCGCCGCGTACAGGTCTTGCGCGACGCTTGCCACGTGCAGGGTCTTGCCCGACACCTGGACGTTGATCTCTGCTTTCTGCCTTTTTTCTTTTTCAGTGAGGTTGTCGACGGCCAGGAAGACATGGGTGTCGATCACCTGGTCGAAATGGCGAATGATGCGCTCGAGCTTATTCTGAACGTATTCACGGATGGCGGGGGTCACTTCGAGATGATGGCCACTGATTGTGAGGTTCATACACACTCCTTTGAAAATGATGCACCGTGTGGACCACACCAACGCGACAAGGCACGACGGGTGTGGACGGCGCAGTTACAAGGACTTGCGGAGGCTTACAGGGGGTATCTTGAGGGCTTCACGGTATTTTGCAACCGTCCGGCGCGCAATGACCATGCCTTGTTCCCCGAGCATCTCCGCGATCTTGCTGTCGGATAATGGGTTCCTAGGGTCTTCTGCTCCTGTCAATTGTGCGATGAGCGCACGGATTGCCGTCGAGGATGCTTCGCCTCCCGCCTCGGTGGCAACGTGGCTACCGAAGAAATACTTCAACTCAAACATGCCGTGCGGGGTCAGCATGTATTTCTGGGTTGTGACACGAGAAATTGTGCTCTCGTGTAGGCCTAGTGTATCAGCTATCTCGCGTAAAACAAGGGGCCGCATGGCAACCGCGCCGTGGGAGAAAAAGTTGCGCTGGCGCTCGACGATCGCCTCCGCCACGCGCAGGATGGTGTCGAACCGCTGGCGCATGTTCTTGATGAGCCACTTCGCTTCCTGCAGCTGCGCGCCCATCTGCGCTTCGCTCTTGCCTTGCTTGAGCAGGCTGGCATACAGGCTGTTCACGCGCAGGCGCGGCATCACGTCCGGGTTCAGGGTGACCGCCCAGCCGCTCTTGGCGCGGCGCACGATCACGTCCGGCACCACGTAGTCCGACACGTTCGAGGCGAAGACCGCACCCGGATGCGGATTACACTGGCGCACCACGGCCTGCACCTCGCGCAAGTCTTCGTCGTCGCAGTCGAGCGCTTTTTTCAGCTTGCTGTATTCGCGCTGGGCGAACCAGGTCAGGTAACCTTCGACGATGGTCAGGGCCATGCGCCGCGTGACCATTGGCACGCCCGGCATGCGCCGGATCTGCAGCGCCAGGCACTCGGACGCGCTGCGCGCGCCGACGCCCACCGGGTCCATGCTCTGCACCAGCGCCAGCGCGCAGCGCAGCTCGTCGATCTCGATCTCGAGTTCTTCGGGCAGCCGCGCGTGGATCTCGTCGAGCGGCTCGTCGAGATAGCCGTTGTCGTCCAGCGCATCGATCACCAGCTCGGCGAGCGCACGGTCGCGCACCGACAAGGTGGCTTCGCGCACCTGCTCCATCAGGTGTTCGCGCAGGGTGATGGCGCAGGCTTCCAGCTGCGGGCGGCCGTCCTCGTCCTCGCCGCCGCCGGACGACGGCGCGCCGCCCTCGCTCCAGTCAGCATCAACGCGATCGTTGTCGGCGCCGCTCTCGAGGCTCTCGCCCTCCTGCGCCGGCGCGTCCTGGCCCTCGGCCTGCTGGCCGGGCGCCGGCGGCGCTTCGCCATTGGCGGGCGCATTGTTGATGGCGCCATCGGCCAGCAAACGCACCGAACGGTCGAGCGGATCGTCGAGCCGCTCGAGCAAGGGGTTATCGCCCAGTATCTGCTCGATCTCCTGGTGCAGTTCGAGCGTCGACAGCTGCAGCAACCGGATCGACTGCTGCAGTTGCGGCGTGAGCGCGAGGTGCTGCGAAGTGCGAAGTTGCAGGGACTGTTTCATCTAGGCGTCGCTCACATGCGGAAGTGTTCACCCAGGTACACGCGGCGCACCGACTCGTCCGCGATGATGTCGTCAGGACGGCCGGAGGCAAGCACCGCGCCCTGGTTGATGATGTAGGCGCGGTCGCAGATGCCAAGCGTCTCGCGCACGTTGTGGTCGGTGATCAAGACACCGATCCGGCGCTCTTTCAGGAAGCGCACGATGCGCTGGATCTCGATCACGGCGATCGGGTCGACGCCGGCGAACGGTTCGTCCAGCAGCACGAAGCGCGGATTGGTCGCCAGCGCGCGCGCGATCTCCACGCGGCGGCGCTCGCCGCCCGACAGCGACAGCGCCGGATTCTCGCGCAGCTTCTCGATCTGCAGGTCGGCCAGCAGGGTGTCGAGGCGCTCGTTGATCTGGTCTTTCGACAGCGGCTTGCCATTGTCCTTTTGCAGCTCGAGCACGGCGCGGATGTTCTCTTCCACCGTCAGCTTGCGGAACACCGACGCCTCTTGCGGCAGGTAGGACAGGCCCAATACGGCGCGGCGGTGGATCGGCAGGCTGGTGATGTCGGTGCCGTTGATGTCGATCGAGCCGGCGTCCGACGGCACCAGGCCCACGATCATGTAGAACGACGTGGTCTTGCCGGCGCCGTTCGGGCCCAGCAGGCCGACCACCTCGCCGCACTCGACCTGCAGCGACACGTCGCGCACCACCAGGCGCTTGCCATAGCTTTTCTGCAGGCCCTTGACGACCAGGGTGCTGCAATCGTCCAGCTCCATCGGAATCGCCGTCATTGGGCGCCTCCGCCTGGTGCGCGCTTGGGCGCCAGGATCAGGGTGCCGCGGCCGCCGCCAACCTTGCTCTGGCCGCTGGTGTCGTTACGCACCGTGGCCACTTCCTTGCGGTTGTCGTAGGAGATGAACGGGCCGGTGATCTGGTTGGTCATGCGCGCGCCTTCCAGTTCGCGCACGACGGCGTTGGAATACAGGCGCACCAGTTCCGATCGCTCGTCGTACTCGATGCGCTCGGCCTGGCCGTCGACCCACAGGTCGGAACCACCGTCGCGCTTCTGGCGGAAGGTGGCGACCTTGCCGCCGGCGGCGGTGAGGGTCACGCTCATATAGCCTTCCGGGCTTTCCTTGACCAGGGCGCGGTCGGACTTGAGCACCAGGGTGCCGCGGGTCAGGACCACGTTGCCGGTCAGGATGCGGGTGCCGGTCACCTCGTCGACGTCGAGCGAGTCGAAGTTGATGACTGCCTCCTTGAGCGAATCGGCGCGCTCGGCGGCCGCGGTCAGCGACAGCAGGGAAAGGAAAACGGCGGCAAGTAGTTTTTTCATGGTCGGTTAAGGGTCTCGGGTTGGCACGCGGCGCTGGTGCGGGGAATCAGCGCTGGCGTGGCGGATAGACGATCTGGCCGCGGCTGGACAGGTGCAGCTGCATGGTCGCATTATTGGCGACCATGCCGGTGCCCTTGACGTTGGAGGCGCCAAGCTGCATGTCGATCGGCAGATCGGTCTTCAGGATTTCTTCGTCGGGCAGCACGGTAAGCGCCTGGGTGCGCACGTGCAGCGATTCGCTCTGCGCGGTCTTGGGGCGCTGCAGGTCGACGTCGCCGATCAGCTCGACCCGGTGCTCCTGGTGATGGATTTGCGCGTTCTTCGCCACCACCGTCATCGGCGGGCGGCCCGGCTCGACGCCGCGCAGCACCGGCGCGTCGACGTGCGACACGTCGCCGTTCGGAATATGCGCCAGGCGCTTGCCCGACACCAGGTAGCTCGGCTGGCCGTTCTCGGTCATGCGCACGAAGGAAAAGTTCTCGACGATGTAGTCCGGTTCGTCCGGCGGCCCTCCCAGCTGGGCATCGATGTCGGAGGCCTGCATCAGCTGCAGCAGCCAGAAGCTGCCGAAGGCGAAGAAGGTGCCGATCACGATCATCGCAAGGAGATTCCAGCGGTGCGCGGTACGCTTGTTCTGGACGATGGTAGCCATGCTGGGTGGCCTCAGGCGAAGTACGGCGCGAGCGCCTGGTCGTAGGTGCCCTGGGCGCGCATCACGAGATCGCACACCTCGCGCACCGCGCCGCGGCCGCCGGCGTTTTTCGTCACGTAGTGCGCGCGGTGCTGCACTTCGGGGTGGCCGGACGGCACCGCGACGGCGAAGCCGACGCGCGCGAACAGCGGCAGGTCGATCACGTCGTCGCCGATGTAGCCGCACTGCTCGGCGGTGAAGCCCGTGGCCGCCAGGAGCTTGGCGAAGCCGATGCGCTTGTCATGGATGCCCTGGTGGACGTGCGAAATGCCGAGATCGGCCGCGCGCTTGACGACGATCGGCGACAGGCGCGCGCTGATGATCGCGGTCTGGACGCCGGTCTTGTTGAGCAGCTGGATGCCCAGGCCGTCGAGCACGTTGAAGGTCTTGGTGACTTCGCCTTCCGGGCCGTAGGTCAGGCTGCCGTCGGTCAGCACGCCGTCGACGTCGAAGATCATGACCTTCACGCGCGCGGCGCGTTCCATGTGGGCCAATGGGGTGATGGCCGGGATAAACGTGTCGCTCATCAGATCACCTTGGCGCGGGTCAGGTCGTGGATGTGCAGCGCGCCGACCAGGCGGTCGTCGTCGTCGACCACCAGCATCTGGTTGATGCGGAATTCCTCCATCACGGCGACGGCGTCGACCGCCAGCTGGTCGGGCCGCACGCGGCGCGGGTTGACGTGCATGACGTCGCGGATCTGGATGTTCGAAAAGTCGTGCATGCGCTCGATCACGCGGCGCAGGTCGCCGTCGGTGAACACGCCCACCGGACGGCCTTCGGGGTCGACGACGGCGGTCATGCCGAGGCCCTTGCGGGTGACCTCGAGCAGCGCTTCGACCAGCGGGGTGTCGGGGGTGACGCTCGGCACCGCGTCGCCGCTGCGCATCACGTCGCGCACGTGCGTCAGCAGGCGCCGGCCCAGCGCGCCGCCCGGATGCGACAGCGCGAAGTCCTGTTCGCGGAAACCCCGCGCGTCGAGCAGCGCCACGGCCAGCGCATCGCCCATGGCGAGGGTCACGGTGGTGCTGGTGGTCGGCGCCAGGTTGAGCGGGCAGGCTTCCTTGTCCACCGCGATGTTCAGGTGCACGTCGGCCAGCCTGGCCAGGCGCGAGGCGGGTTTGCCGGTCATGGCGATCACGCGCGCGCCAAGGCGTTTCACGGCCGGCAGGATATCGAGGATCTCGGACGATTCGCCCGAATTGGAAATCGCGATCACGACGTCGTTTTTGGTGACCATGCCCAGGTCGCCGTGCGCGGCTTCGCCCGGGTGCATGAAGAAGGCCGGGGTGCCGGTAGACGCCAGGGTGGCGGCGATCTTGCGGCCGATGTGGCCCGACTTGCCCATTCCGGACACCACCACGCGACCGTCGCAAGCCATGATTAGTTGCGCGGCGTTCACGAAACTGTCGTCGTCGCCCAGGCGCGCCTGCAGCGCGCGGATGGCGTCCGCTTCGATCGACAGCGTGTCGCGACCCAGAGCCAGGACGCGCCGGGCCAGGGTCTCGTCAAAACTTTTCGGCATTATTTTTTCATCGGTTACACTCATTTTGGAAGTATAAACGAATTGGGAAAGCAAAAAACTTGCCAGTCGTAACAAACGATGACAAGCACCTTCCGCGCCACATAGGGCGCATGCCATAAGATCAACAGTTACCGCTCATCGCGTATCGCGCCAATGCATTCCGGCCTTGAACTCACCCTGCTCCTGCTGGGCTGCGCCGTCCTCGGCGTGGTCGCCTTCCGCAGCCTGCAACTGCCGCCGATGCTCGGCTACCTCGCCGTCGGCGTGTTGATCGGCCCGCACGCCCTGGCCCTGGCCGAGGACAGCCCCACCACCCATGCGCTGGGCGAGTTCGGGATCGTGTTCCTGATGTTCTCGATCGGCCTGGAGTTCTCGCTCGGGCAGCTGCGCGCGATGCGGCGCATCGTGTTCGGGCTGGGGTTGGCCCAGGTGATGGCGACGATCTTGGCCGCCATGGGGATCGGGTTGCTGGCGGCCTGGTTCCTGCCCGGCATACCGCTCGGCTGGCAGGCCGCCTTCGCGCTGGGCGGCGCGCTGGCGATGTCCTCGACCGCCATCGTCGTCAAGCTGCTCACCGAGCGGCTCGAGCTCGACAGCGGGCATGGGCGGCGCATCGTCGGCATATTGCTGTTCCAGGACCTGGCGGTGGTGCCGCTCCTGATCATGATTCCGGCGCTGGCGCGCGACCCGGAAGACCTGGCGATCACCCTTGGAGTGGAAGCGCTCAAGGCGGCGCTGGTGCTGGCCCTGCTGCTGTTCTTCGGCCAGAAGTTGATGGGGCGCTGGTTCACCATCGTCGCCAAGCGCCGCTCGCAGGAGCTGTTCATGCTCAACCTCTTGCTGGTGACGCTGGGCGCGGCCTGGATCACCGAGCAGGCCGGCCTGTCGCTGGCCCTGGGCGCTTTCGTCGCCGGCATGCTGATCTCCGAGACGCCCTATAAACACCAGGTGGAAGAAGACATCAAGCCGTTCCGCGACGTGCTGCTGGGGCTGTTCTTCATCACGATCGGCATGCTGCTCGACCTGCAGATGGTGATCAAGCACTGGTGGCTGGTGCTGCTCCTGCTCGCGCTGGTGGTGCTGCTCAAGTTCGGCCTGATCGCCCTGCTCGCGCGCGCCTTCGGGGCGTCGCCCGGAACGGCGCTGCGCACCGGCCTGGCGCTGGCCCAGGCGGGCGAATTCAGCTTCGTGCTGCTCAATCACGCCTCCGGATCGAAGCTGGTCGACCCGTTCGTGATGCAGCTGGTATTGGCCTCGATGGTGCTGTCGATGCTGCTCGCGCCCTTCGTCATCGCCAGTATGGACCGGATCGCGATGAAGTTCGCCGCCAACGAGTGGATGACGCAGTCGCTGCAGCTGACCCAGCTCGCCACGCGCACCATGAAGACCCAGAACCACGTAGTCATCGCCGGCTTCGGGCGCAGCGGCCAGAGCCTGGCGACCCTGCTCAAGGAAGAGGCGCTGCCCTGGCACGCGCTGGACCTGGATCCGGAGCGGGTGCAAGAGGCGCAGGCGGCCGGCGCCGCGGTCTCGTACGGCGACGCGGCGCGCCGCGAAAGCCTGATCGCGGCCGGCATCCACCGCGCCAGCGCGCTGGTGATCACCTTCGCCGACACGCGGCAGGCCTTGAAGGTGCTGCACCTGGTGCACGAACTGGCCCCGAACCTGCCGGTGATCGTGCGCAGCCACGACGACGCCGACATGGACGTGCTCAAACGCGCCGGCGCCACCGAGGTGGTGCCGGAGGCGCTGGAGAGCAGCCTGATGCTGGCCTCGCACACGCTGGTGACGCTGGGCGTGCCGCTGCGGCGCGTGGTGCACCGGGTGCAGGCGGCGCGCGACGACCGCTATGCGGCCTTGCGCGGCTACTTCCATGGCGCCAGCGACAGCGGCGCCACGCTCGAGCCGGGGCATGTGCGCCTGCATTCGGTGCGGCTGCACGCGCAGGCCGGCTCGATCGGCCGCAGCCTGGCGGAACTGGGGCTGCACGGCGTCGCGGCCGAGGTGACGGCGCTGCGGCGCGGCGGCAAGGACGTGGAGCCGGGGCCTGGCGTGGTGCTGGCCGCGGGCGACGTGGTGGTGGTACGGGGGGATGGGGAGGCGGTCAGCCGGGCCGAGGATCGGCTGCTGTGACCACCTTACGTGTGACCACATTCACCAACAACCGTCGGGTCGGCGTTACGCGTGCAATCACGCGAAGGCGACGACCTTGTTGCGGCCGCCGGCCTTGGCCTGGTACAGCGCCGCATCGGCGGCCGCCACCAGTTCCTGCGTCATGCCTTCGATCGCGTTGTCGTGCGCAGGGTCGTGCGCGGAATCGGACCACTGCTCCGATAGCACGGCGACGCCGATCGACACCGTCACGTCGACCCGTTCGCCGCCACTCAGGCTGATCGGCGCGGCGGCGACGCCGGCGCGGATGCGGTGCGCGACCATGCTCGCGCTTTCCAGGTCGGCGTCGATCAGCAGCACCACGAATTCCTCGCCGCCGAAACGCCCCAGCGCATCCGACATGCGCAGCTCGGCCTTGATGCGGCCGCACACCTCGCGCAGGACTTCGTCGCCGCCCTGGTGGCCGACCGTGTCGTTGACACGCTTGAAGTGGTCGATGTCGATGTACATGCAGGACAGGCGATAGCCCTGGCGCCGGGCGCGCGCGGTCTCTTCGATCAGGCGGCGGTCCATGTAGCGGCGGTTGTAGACGCCGGTGAGCGAATCGGTGAGGCCGATGTACTTGAGCATCTCGTTGCTGATCACGTTTTCGAGGCAGATCGCGATGATCGAGCCCATGTGCTCGACGAAATCGGTGCCCAGGTTCGGCGTGAAGCGGGCCGGATCGGCGCTGCCCAGGTTCAGGCTGCCGATCAGGCGCGTATTGCGCAGCAGCGGCACCAGGGCCACGCTCTGCAGGCCGGCGGGCGGATGCGGGAACATGGCGCAGTGCTGGCCCGGCGCATAGGCGCCCAGGATCGGACGCGGACGGCGCTCGGGCGCCATGTCGAAGCCGAGCTCGACCGCATGCTCGCAGAACATCAGGTTGGGGAACTGCTCGAAATCGACGCCCAGGCGGTGCATGACGGTATAGATGTCGGCATCCGGATCGACCAGCGACAGGGTGACGGTGTCCAGTTCCGAAATCACCGGCAGCGTGCGAAAGATCGTGCCGACCAGTTCCGGAAAGCTGCCGGCGCCCACGATCTGCAGGTCGAAGGCCTGGTGGCGGCACATGATGTCGTGGTTACGTTCGGCCTGCTCGAGCAGGTACGCCATGCGCGCGCGCAGGGTCTCGTTTTCCGCCATCAGTTCTCGCGTCGACGCGCTCGGCTCGTGCATGAAGCATTCCTTTCAGCAATAACCATAACATTACGCCATCCACTCTTGCTTGGATATGAAAAACCGCCTGTCAGTACAAGGGAATAGGCGATTTTGCGACACTGTCGCGGGCTGCCGGCGTTTGGCCTGCCGTGGTGCTTATTTAGAATTACTTAGAAAGCGAGCTCGGCGTTTAGTTCCTGGCCGACGCGCACCGTGCGGCCGATGCCGTCCTGGACGATGACGTTCATGCCCAGCGTCACCGCGCCATCCATGCGGGCGTTGGCGCGGTAGGTTTGCAGGATGTCGAGGGGATCAGGGCCGGGAATGCCGGTGGCCTGGTCGACCGACGGGATCGGACAACGCGCGCAGGGCTTGACCGGGCGCAGGCTGACGTCGTCGTCGCTGAAAACGGCCACGAAATCCTCTTCGAAGGCGTCGATGCCTTCCACGACCACGTTGGGACGGAAGCGGTTCATGGGCAGCGCGGCGCGGCCGGCCTGCGCCAGCTTGCGGTTCAGGTCGTCGAGCGAGGACTGGCCGATCAGGAGGATCGGGTAGCCGTCCGAGAAGCGGGCGGCGGCAGGCAAGCCGCCGGTCCATGGGCTGATCTTCGGGCGCACGACGTCCGGGCGGAAGCGCACCAGGCGGCATGGCGCGCCGACGGCGTCCGTGAACCATGCCGCGGCATCCTCGCCGCAGTCGGCGGCCAGGACGTGGTCGTCCCAGATCAGCACCTCGATCGCCGGCGCCTCGGGCGCGTGCGCCAGCGGCAGGCGGATCGGAGACAGGCCGGGCGCCTCGACCACCAGTGCATCCCCTTCGACGCGCGGCGCGATGGTGGCCATGCGCGGGTATTCGCGCTGGGTCAGGAACAGGCCCTCGCGCGTCACCACCATCCATTCGCGGTCGTGCACGCCGCCGGCCGACAGGCCGTCAAGGGCCAGCGTCGCGTCAAGCACGGACAGGCCGGCGCAGGACTTGATCGGATAAAGGAAGAGTTCGGAGACGATGGCCATGCTGTGATTGAGGGAGGCGGAAAGAAGCCATCAGTATGGCAGCAATCGGCGTTGCCGGCGCGATCCCGAAGGGCGGATCCGATGGCATCGGCCGCCCTGCCCGCTAGCCCTCGACCGTCTCGCGGCTGCGTTCCACCAGATACGTCGCCAGCAGGCCGGACGGCAGCGCAGGCCGGCCCGCATCGAACACCTTGCGGTTGCCGATGACGATGAAGCTGTCCCTGGCGCGCGATACCGCGACGTTGAGCATGTTCGGCTTCTGGTCGAAGAAGGCGCCGCCAGTGAAACTGTCGCCATAGGTCGGCGAAAACAGCACGATGGCGCGCTCGGCTCCCTGCAGCGCGTGCACGGTGCCGACCGTCAGGCGGCTGTCCTTGCGCAGCAGGTCCGGCATGTCGCGGCGCAGGCGCCGCTCGATCGCGCCCGCCTGGGCTGCGAACGGGGTCACGATGCCCACCAGGGCCCAGATCGGCGTCGGCTTGCCCGCATCATCGAGGTAATGCCGTTCGATGGCCTCGCGGTGGGCCTTGAGCCAATCGACCACCGCGGCCGCCTCGGCGTCGTTCTGGCGGCTGCCGCCGCGCCGCACATCCCTGCCGCCAACGTGGATCAGCTCGAATGGCGGCAGGATCCGCTCCGCCGGCGGCAGCGACGCGCGTTTCGGCGCGAGGCGGCAGGCGTAGATCAGCCGGTTGCAGTAATCGATCAGTTCCGGCACACAGCGCCGGTGTTCGGTCAGCATCAGGCCGCCGATGTCCTCGTACTGCCGGACCGTGCAGCTGCGGTTGGCGATGCGCATCAGGCTGCCGCTGGCCGACGCAAACCCGGCCTGCGCCAGGCGTTCGTAGGCGGGGTCGTGGAAGGCCGGCGCCAGGCCGAACTTGACGGCGTTGGCGCGGTCGGTCGCTTCGCCGCCGTTCCAGACCGGCTCGATCTGGAACGTGTCGCCGACCACCATAGCGCGCCGCGCCAGGGCGAACATCGGCGCGCCGATATCGGGCGAGACCTGTCCTGCCTCGTCCACCACCAGCAGGTCGATCGTATTCCAGAACGGCATGTCTTCGCCTTCCCAGGCGGTGAAGAACGACGGCGCCATGTGGAAGTTCGACACCATGCAGGGAGAGAGCTTGGCGAAGCGGCGGTACTTCGCTTCGAGCTTGCGGCGTCCCTTGGTATCCTTGATGCCGCTCCTGATCCGGTGCCGCACTTCCAGGATCCACTGGCCCGACCAGTACCAGTCGGCGACGGCGAACATGCGCGCGCGTACCTTCTTGTCCAGGTGGTCGTTCAGGTTGGCCAGGCTGGCGTCGAGCAGTTCCGGATCGTCGCCGGCCACGTCGCGCCAGGCGGCGAAGGCGCCGGTGACGCGGGCACGCTCCTGCTCCAGCAGCGCCATCTCCTGCTTGACGTCGTCGCTCTGGCGCGCGAGCGCCTCGTTCAAGGCGAGCAGCTCGGCCAGGGTGTCGTTCTTGTGCTGCAGCGCTTCCTTCTTGAGCGTATGGAAGTGTCCCGGCATGCCGTCGGCGCGGTGCTGGAGGTCGGCGGTCAGCGGATGCGCCATCAGCACCTGGCGGTCGCGCGCCATGCGGCGCCGGCGCACTGCCGGCACGAAACTGAAGAGATCGAGCCAGACCGAGGCGTCGGCCAGGTAGGCCGCCCACGCCTTCTCGGCGCGCATGATGTCGTCGCGGCGCGCCTCGTAGGCGCGCAAGGCGGCGTCGGCGGCCTGATCGCTCTCGTTCCGGCGATCGCGCAGCCGCGCCAGCTGCTCGCGGCAACGCGTGAGCCCCTCGTTCAAGGTCGCCAGCAAGACCCGGTACGCGGCGACGGCGCCGTCGTCGATGTCCTGGCCGAGCGCATGGAACAGCGCATGGCGCGCCGCCACCAGGGCGTCGAGGCGCGCGGCGAGCCCTTTCAGTTCGGCGTGCAGGTCGTGGACCACGGTGCCGACGCCGTCGCCGCGCCGCCTGAAATGCATGGCCGCGCAGTCGAGGTAATGGCGCTCCGCGGCCACCAGCATGTCCGGCGTCTCGAACTCCTCGAAGGGGTGGCTCTTGCCGGTGCAGGCCGGATGCGCGCTCTGGCGTGATTCGGACGCCAGGAACAGCCCGAAGCCGCGCCCGTAGGGATGCCAGCGCCGATGCCCGGTCTCGGCCGCGATTTTCGCGAAGCTGTCGAGCACGTTCTCGACCGCCTTCACATTGGTCGAGGCGACCACGATCAGCGGACAATCGCCGCCGGCCAGGGCCGCGTCGACCCAGAGCTGGGCGACCACGCTGTGCAGCAAGGTGGTCTTGCCGGTGCCGGGCGGCCCGTTCACCGCCAGGATCTGCCCCTCGCCCAGGCGCTGCAGCTCGACCATCGCCGTGCGCTGGGACGGCGACAGGTGGTGCAGCGGATGCATGTGGCCGACCGTCTTGCCATCGTACGGCGCGGCCTGCTGCAAGGGCAGCGGCGCGCGCGCCGCGCTGGCGGCGACGGTGCGCAAGGTGTCAAGGAGCGGCGTGGGCGGCCCCTCGGCGATGATGCGATCGTACAGCTTCAGGAGGTGCCGCGCGACGACCGGCGGCTCGTAGGGCATGCCGTGCCAGCCCGACACCAGGCGGTGCTCGTGGAGCGCGAAATCCGGCAGCCGCTTCCCCTCCCCAGCCGGCAGCAGTGACGACAGAGCGGGCAGCCCGACCCCCGTCACGGCTGCGAACAGGCGCGCCGCCAGCTGGAAGGTGTCGCCCATGCCGGTGGCTTGTTCCGGCAGCGCGCCGATGAAGTCGTCGACGCTGGCCAGCGCGCCGACCGAGGTGCGCCCCAGGGTCGGTTCCAGCAGCTCGCGCGGGATCCAAGGCATGCGCTCGGGGTCGGGCGACAGCAGGCCCTGGCGATCGAGCAGGCAAGGAATGCACAGCACCGACGCGCCCTTGTGCAGCTCGGCGCCGTCCTGCCTGGCGCCGTGGCTCGCGTCCAGCGCCAGGCGCGCCGGAATCAGCACGAAGGGGATGCGGCCGCTCCGCTCCAGCTTGCTGGCATTGAACTGTGCCTCGATCCAGCCCGCCAGGTCGGGCGCGGCTTGCGCGACCCGCCACGCACCGTCGTTTTCCGCGAGCGCGACCGGCTTGCTGTCGGGCGCCACCTCGGGATGCAGCAGGCTCACTTCGGCCAGCGCGGCGCGCCAGTACGGCAAGGGCAGCAAACGGTTCTGGACTGCTTCGTTCATGTTTTCCTGTAGCTCAACCGTATCCAGACGGCATGCCTTGTTTTGTTTTGCCAAGCCAAAAAGAAACAAGCCCTTCGGATTGAAGGGCTTGTGTCGTGGGCGGGCGCTTCGCGCGCCCGGTGGATCAGACGTTGAACAGGAAGTTCAGCACGTCGCCATCCTTGACGATGTATTCCTTGCCCTCGGCGCGCATCTTGCCCGCTTCCTTGGCGCCCGCCTCGCCCTTGTAGGTCAGGAAGTCATCATACGAAATGGTCTGCGCGCGAATGAAGCCGCGCTCGAAGTCGGTGTGGATCACGCCCGCGGCCTGCGGCGCGGTGGCGCCGATCGCCACGGTCCAGGCGCGCACTTCCTTCACGCCGGCGGTGAAGTAGGTCTGCAGGCCCAGCAGCTTGAACGCCGCGCGGATCAGGCGGTCCAGGCCCGGCTCGTCCATGCCCATGTCGCCCAGGAAGTCGGCCTTGTCGGCGTCGTCCATCTCGGCGATCTCGGATTCGATCGCGGCGCAGATGGCGACGATCGGGGCGTTCTGCTTGTTGGCGAACTCGGTCAGCTGGTCCAGCAGCGGGTTGTCCTTGAAACCGGTATCCGACACGTTGGCCACGAACATCGCCGGCTTGGCGGTGATCAGGTGCAGCGGGTAGATGATCGCCATCTCTTCCTTGTCCAGGCCCATGGTGCGCACCGGCTGGCCTTCGTTCAGGTGCGGCATCAGGCGTTCGAGCAACGCGACCAGCTTGGCCGCGTCCTTGTCGCCCGAGCGCGCCTTCTTCTGCTCGCGGTGGATGGCTTTCTCGACGGTGCCCATGTCGGCCAGCGCCAGCTCGGTCTGGATGACTTCGATGTCGTCGATCGGGCTGACCTTGCCGGCCACGTGGATCACGTTCGGGTCTTCGAAGCAGCGCACCACGTTGACGATGGCGTCGGTTTCGCGGATGTGCGACAGGAACTGGTTGCCCAGGCCCTCGCCCTTCGACGCGCCGGCCACCAGGCCCGCGATGTCGACGAATTCGACGATCGCCTTGACCACGCGCTCCGGCTTGACGATGGCGGTCAGCGCGTCAATGCGCGGATCCGGCACCTCGACCACGCCCACGTTCGGCTCGATGGTGCAGAACGGGTAATTTTCAGCCGGGATGCCGGCCTTGGTCAGGGCGTTGAACAGGGTGGATTTGCCAACGTTGGGCAGGCCGACGATGCCGCATTTGAGGGTCATGGATACTATTCCTAATTCGATAAGCGCGAGCGATCGATGAACCGCTCCAAACCGTGCATTGTAACCCGGACAGGGCCGGCTGCCGCAAAAAACGGCGCGTTCCGTGCCCGTTGCAACGCTGGGGTTTCTACTGTGGCAAGCCTGGATCGGCTAGATCGGCTTGATGCGGCCCGGGTCCGGCCGCAGGACGAATTCGGCCAGCTCGTCGCGCAGCCGCTCCCCTTCCCCGATGGCGCGCTTCCACGTGCGTGCACGCTCATCGTGATTCAACCCGTAGAAGGTGAAGTCGGCGCGGTCCGGCAGTTTTGCGCGCGGCAGCGTGCGCAGGAATTCCCTGGACGGCGCCACCAGCAGCACGTTGTCGAGCCAGCCGCGATTGGCGCCGCGCGCTGCCCTTCTCCATGGGAATCCTTTGTCCAGCCAGCCCGGCACGATGTGCTCGCTGAAATGCGGGTACAGCACCAGCTCGCCCGTGGCGCGCGAATACGGCAGCGCCAGGTGGTAGTCGATGATGCCGCCGTCCCAGTAGCTGCCGGCGGGCGCTTCGGCAATGCCGGTCACCGCCTTCATGAGCAGGGGCAGCGTGCCCGATGCCAGCAGGCCGGGCGCCAGGTTGGCGCGCGTGAGGTTCGAAAAGTGCGTATTGAACCCGTCGAAGCGCTCGCGCAGCCATGGCGCCTTGCTGCGCGCGTCGCTGATCACTACCCGCTCCAGCAGGCGCGCCAGCCAGCCGCGCGAGCCGGCGTTGTGCAGCGCCGCCGACACGAAGCCGCGCATCTCGGCATGGCGGTGCGCGGGCGACGCCAGCGAACGCAGCCCGCGTGCGGTCAACAGGTGCAGCCGGTAATGCTCGTGGTTGACGATGTCGTCTTCATGCCCGCGCACCAGTTCGCCCAGCAAGGCCTGGACGACCGCGTCGATGTCCTGTGGAGAAGGCTTCAGGCTCGTGTAGCGCTGGCCCGCGTACAGCTCGCCCAGCAGGGCGAGGGCCTTGACCGGATCCTTCTGACAGGCGGCTGCCATGCGCCAGGCGCCGATCGAGGCGCCGATCAGCGTGCGTTCGCGCGGGGCCGACGGGAACCATTCTCCGAACATCCATTGGTCCAGCGACTGGAAGATCAGCCCCTTGGGGCCGCCAGCGGCGGCCGGCACGATGGCCACGTCCCGCGCCCGCAAGCCGTGTTCCGCGATCTGCGCCATGGCCGATGGCCCGGCATGAAAAGTAAGCGCCTTCATGCCGAAATTATCGCAGGAAGCATGCACTTGCGCCCGATCAATCCTGCGACCGTACTGCTGCGTAACATGGGCCGGTCGCGTGTCCGGAGAATGCCATGCCCCTGCGCTTCGTCGTCATGCTGTGTCTGCGTCTGTGTCCATTGCTGCCATTACTGTGCTTGCCTGCATCGGCGAGCGCGCTCGAGGCCGACAGCGGCACCGACCGCTCGGTAGTGGTGGACCGCCACGTCCAGCATTTCGTGGTCGAGGCCAGCGGCGCCTACACGCTCACGGTCGAGCAGGCCAAGACCATCGTCAACCGCGCGGCGCTGCACGAACACGCCCAGTTCTACATCGGCTACAACCAGTCGCTCGACGACGTCGTCTCGGTCGAGGCGCACACCGAGAAAGCCGACGGCCGGCGCCTGGCGGTGCAGCCGCACCAGATCCGCGACCAGCAAGAAGCCGCCTCGCTCGACGCCCCGATGTTCCAGGACACGCGGCTCAAGATCGTCGTGTTCCCCGACGTCGAGGCCGGCGACAAGGTCGTGGTGCGCTACGTCGTGCGGCGCCACACGCCGCTGTTTCCCGGCCACTTCGAAGACCTGACCGCAGCGCGCTTCCAGCGCCAGCGCGACTTCCGCCTGGTCTACGACATGCCGGCCTCGATGCCGCTGCACGCCGACGCGGTCGGCTTCGACGCGATTGCCACGGCGCCGGCCACGGGCATGGGCGCGCCCGCGCCCGGCAAGCGCCGCTATGCCTGGCGCTACGTCGACGGCGACAATGCGCGACTGGAGGCCGATTCGGTCAGCTATCTCGACTACGGCAAGCGGCTCGCGGTCTCGACCTTCGCCGACTATGCCGCCTTCGCGCGCGCCTACCAGGAGCGCGCCGCCGGCAAGGCCATGCCCGACGACACGGTGGCGGCGCTGGCGGCCAGCATCACGGGCGCCACCCTCGACCGCCGCGCACGCGCGATCGCCCTCTCCGACTGGGTGCGCAAGAACGTGCGCTACGTCGGCGTCTATCTCGGCCCCGGCGGCGTGGTGCCGCATGCGGCATCGAGCGTGCTGGCCAACCGCTATGGCGACTGCAAGGACCACGCGACCCTGCTCGAGGCGCTGCTGGCCAGCTCCGGCATCGACAGCACGGTGGCGCTGGTCAATAACGGCGACGCCTATCGCCTGCCCGGCGTGCCCACGCTCGGCGTGCTCAATCATGCGATCGTCTACATTCCTTCGCTGCAGCTGTATCTCGATCCGACCGCCGAATCGGTGGCGGGCGGCTTCCTGCCGGCGGCGCTGCTCGGCAAGCCCGCGGTGCTGGCGCGCTCGGGAGGGTTCGCGATGATTCCTTTCTTTCAGCAGGCGCGCAGCCGCACGTTTACCCAGTTCGACATCCAGCCCGACGGCGGCAGCCGCTTCAAGGTCACCCGCACCAGCAGCGGCGCCCAGGCCGAGCCCTACCGGCGCGTGGTGCGCGCGACGCCGGCGGCCGAGCGCGACCGCTTCGTCGAGCGCATGCTGCAAGGACTGGGGCAACAGGGCGGCGGCGTGCTGGAGCCGGGCGACACCGACAGCGTGGCCGACGACTACACCCTGTCGCTGCGCGGCGCCAGCAGCGGCTTCACGCAACTGCCGGGGCCGACAGGGTTGGCCACCACGTACAACTTCTGGGGAGGATTGGGCGACGCCGTGTTCGCGTTCACGCGGGAACCCGAGCGGCGCCAGGAGTTCGTCTGTCCGGCGATCGATGCCGAAGACGAGCTGCGCTTCCAGCTGCCGAAGCGCGCCCAGGTGCTGGCCCTGCCGCGCGCCGTCAAGGTGATTGATGCCAACTTCGCCTACCGCTCGCACTACCAGCGGCGCGGCGCGCTGGTGACGGTCAGGCGCCAGCTCAAGTTCAGGCACACGGCGGCCACGTGTTCGCCCGACGACTACCGGCGCATGCGGCCAGCGCTCGAGCGCATGCTGCGCGACCTGCGCTCGCAGGTCGTGGTGCGGGGCGGATGAGCCGGGTAGCCGGGGAAGCGGCGAGCGCGGCCTCAGGCCGTATGCAGTTGCATCGTCGCCACGTCGAGCTTGCCTTCGCAGGCGAGCGGGATGATGCGCAGGCTCTTGTCGATCGATTCTTCGATCAGGCTCTGCTCTTCGCGGCGCGGACGGTGCAGCACGAAATCGGCCACGCCCTGCTGCAGGTTCAGGCTGCGCGGGTGGCCGATGCCCAGGCGCAGGCGCCAGTATTCCTGGGTGCCGAGGGCCGCGGTGATGTCCTTCAGGCCGTTGTGGCCGCCCGAGGAACCGCCCTTCTTGAGCTTGGCGACGCCGGGCATCAGGTCGAGCTCGTCATGCACGACCAGGATTTCGTCCGGATTGATCTTGTAGAAGCGCGCCAGCGCGCCGACCGACTGGCCCGAACGGTTCATGAAGGTCTGCGGCTCGAGCAGCCAGACGTCGTTGCCCGAGATCGCGGTCTTGGCCACCAGGGCGTTGAAGCGCGATTCACGCTGCAGGCGGCAACCCGGCAGGCTGTTGGCCAGGTTGTCGACCAGCCAGAAGCCGGCATTGTGGCGGGTTTGTTCGTATTCCGGGCCAGGGTTGCCGAGGCCGACGATCAGACGGATGGACATGCGTGGGTCTTATGGGGAAAAGGCGATTATCGCTCAAACGGGCTATCTGGCGTGCACAACGATGTTCGGTGCAGGCCATAGCGATGTCCGTGGGGTTGGCGGCTTCGCCGCCGACGCGGTGATTGTGATCGGTTCCGATTTCGTGCCGGATGATCTCGCTGCCAACCATCACCGCGTCGGCGGCAAGCCGCCAACCCAACAAAACAAAACCCGCCAGGCAAGCCGTGGCGGGTTTTTTCGATGCGCCACCGAAGCGGCGCGATCAGCCGGTATTACTCGGCAGCGGTTTCAGCAGTTGCTGCGCCGCGTGGGATCGAGGTGGTGACGATGGTCAGGTTCTGGCCGTGGGTCAGCGCGGTCACGCCTTCTGGCAGGGCCAGGTCGCCGGTGTGGATCGATTGGCCGGCTTCCAGCTTCGACAGGTCGACTTCGATGAACTCTGGCAGCTTGCCTGGCAGGCACGACACTTCCAGTTCGTTCAGCACGTGCGACACGATGGCGCCGCTCAGCTTGACTGCTGGCGAGACTTCGGCGTTCACGAAGTGCAGGGAGACCTTGGTGTGGATCGGCTTCGAGGTGTCGACGCGCTGGAAGTCGGCGTGCAGGACCAGTTGCTTGAATGCGTGCATCTGGAAGTCACGCAGCAGCACTTGCTGGGTCTTGCCGTCGATTTCCAGGTCCAGCACGGAACCGTGGAATGCTTCTTTCTTGAGCGCGTGGTACAACGCGTTGCCGTCCAGGGCGATCAGCGCCGGGGCTTCGGTGCCACCGTAGATGATGCCTGGGGTCTGGCCAGCGTTGCGCAGGCGGCGGCTCGCTCCGGTCCCCTGCTGAGTGCGGTTGAATGCGACTACTTTCATGTGAAACTCCAAAAATAAATGGGCCCGAATGCCGCAGACAATTCCACGGCCCGGTTGCCCAGTGGCGACCATCCCCGCGACCAGGGAGGTCAAGAACGAGCGCCGGAATGCGCGCTCAAGAAAATCGATACTTCTGCAGCACTACGACAGCGTCGTCCCCGCGAAGGCGGGGACCCAAGTACTGCAAGCGTCATCGAGGCGCTTGCAAATGAGGTTCCCGCCTCCGCGGGAACGACCTGCGTATTGCAACTTGCTTTGATACGTCAACGGCGCGCCGGCTATCGAGCCAGGCGCGCCGCGAAAACCAGCGACTAAAAAGCTTAGTCGACGAACAGCGAAATCACCGAGTCGCCCTTGACGATCCGCTTGAAGGTCTCGGCCAGCAGCGGTGCGCAGGTCAGTTGGCGGATCTTGCCGCAGGCGGCGCCGGCTGGGCTCAGCGGGATGGTGTCGGTGACGACCAGTTCGTCCAGCGGCGAGTTCGCGATGCGTTCGATCGCCGGGCCGGACAGGACCGGGTGCGTGCAATAGGCAACGACTTTCTTGGCGCCGCGCTCCTTGAGCACTTCGGCGGCCTTGCACAGGGTGCCTGCGGTGTCGACCATGTCATCCATGATCACGCAGTTGCGGCCTTCGACTTCGCCGATGATGTTCATCACTTCCGACACGTTCGCCTTCGGGCGACGCTTGTCGATGATCGCCAGGTCGCAACCCAGGCGCTTGGCCAGGGCGCGTGCGCGCACCACGCCGCCGACGTCGGGCGACACGACCAGCAGGTCGTCGTAGTTGCGCTTCTGCAGGTCGCTCAGCAGGATTGGCGATGCGTAGATATTGTCGACCGGGATGTCGAAGAAACCCTGGATCTGGTCGGCGTGCAGGTCCATGATCAGAACGCGCTCGACGCCGGCTTCTTCGAGCATGTTCGCGACGACCTTGGCCGAGATCGCGACACGCGCCGAACGCGGACGGCGGTCTTGGCGGGCATAGCCGAAGTAAGGAATGGCGGCGGTGATGCGGCCGGCCGAGGCGCGCTTGAGGGCGTCGACCATCAGCATGATTTCCATCAGGCTGTCGTTGGTCGGAGCGCAGGTCGATTGCAGGACGAAGACGTCCTTGCCACGCACGTTCTCGTTGATCTCGACCATGACTTCGCCGTCGGAAAACTTGGAGACGACTGCCTTACCGAGAGGAATGCCGAGACTTTTTGCGACCCCCTCTGCTAGCGCCGGATTGGCATTGCCGGTAAAAACCATCAGGTTTTCGTAAGCCATGGGAGTCCTAAAAGGGTAAAAAGCGTTTGTACGGTAGAAAAACAATCAGCCGGCTGTACCGGCTGATTAGCATGCTGATGCGGCGCTCGGCACCGTATCGCGATTTCTTGCTGGACGCTTCGGCATCGACAGATCAAGAAAACTTTGGCAGGGGAACAAGGATTCGAACCTTGGAATGCCGGAATCAAAATCCGGTGCCTTAACCAACTTGGCGATTCCCCTACACGATCGTTACTGCTTGCCGCGGGCGTTGTAGCTTGGCACTACATCTTGCTGCTCAGCGCTGCGACAGGCAGTATTTTATTCTATAACTCCCTGATTTTGCAAGAGCGATTTCATCAGCGGGTGTGTCTTCAACGACTTCGCCTTCCATGCCGTCCACTTGCCCGGCACTTGCGCCAACACATGGTCGGCAGCGTCTTCGCTGGAGAACGCGCAAAACACGCACGCCCCTGAGCCAGTCATCCTGGCATCGCCATGGCTGCTCAACCATTCAACCGCCTCTGCTACCGGCGGGAACAGGCGCATCGCCACGTCCTGCAAATCATTTTTCCCAAACCCAACCGTACTGCATGAATCGAGGTGGCTGGAAAAGTCCGCTATTCTGACGGGCTTTGAATCTCTTGTCAAATCTGGCGCAGAAAAAATTGCGGGCGTCGGCACCGCGACACCCGGCTCGATCACCACATACCAGCAATCCGGACCCGGCACCGCCTGCAACGCCTCCCCCACGCCTTGCGCGAACGCGGTTTCGCCGAACAGGAAAAACGGAATATCGGCGCCCAGCGGCAAGCCCAGCGCCATCAATTCTTCGCGGCCCAGGCCAGCCTTCCACAGGGCGTTGGCCGCCATCAAGGCGGTGGCCGCGTCCGACGATCCGCCGCCCAGCCCGCCGCCCATGGGCAAGACCTTGTCCACCCTGACCGAGATGCCCGGCGGCAGCCGGCCATGCCGGCGCGCAAACTCGGCCTGCAGCAGGCGCAGCGCGCGCACGACCAGGTCTTGCTCTTCGGGCACGCCCGGCACCTCGTTGGTGCGGCGGATCAGGTCGTCGTCGCGCAGGTCGAAATGCAGCCGGTCGGCGCGGTCGATCAGCTGGAACACGCTTTGCAGCAGGTGGTAGCCATCGGCGCGGCGGCCGGTGACGTGCAGGAACAGGTTGAGCTTGGCCGGCGCCGGGCAATCGTGCAGCGAACGCATGGATCAGGCCGCCGGCAGGATGACGATGCGGATCGCCAGGTCGGTGATGTCGCCCGAGGCGGCGCGCTCGGCCTGGATCAGGCGCGGAACCGGCTGGGCCGCGGCAGCATCCTGCCACTCGACGAAGCGCAGGCGCCAGCCATCCCTGGTCGTGACGCTGTTATTGGCCGGCGAGGCGCGAAAGCGCTGCCCCTGCGCGTCCAGCGCATAGCCCTGCAGCCAGTCGCGCAGGCCGGACACCGGCAGCGGCCAGCCCAGCGTTTCCTGGGTCAGGCTGTCGATGTCGCTTGCCGTGCGTTCCTGGCCGCCCTGGACCAGGGTCGCGGCATTGGGCGTGACATTGATCGTGGCCACCGTCTGGCCCAGCGGAGACATCAGGGCGACGTCGATCGCCTCGGGGCGCTGTTCCCAGTTGAAATTGCCGGTGATCGACTCCTGCCTGCCATCCTTCTGGTAATTGACCGACAGCTTGCCCGACAGGTCGATGGTGTCGCGGTAGTCGCCGACCGTGGCCGTGGACCGGTTGGCGGCGCCGGTGGCGCAGCCGGCGAGAACGGCGGCGAAGGCAAGCAAGGTGAGACGTCGGGTCAGCGGCATAGGACAATTCAAGAGAGCATGATAAAGAAACCGGACGCGGCGGACGGCTGTGCGCCATCCGCCGCCAGGGTCGATTATTTCACAAGGATTGCCGCAACCGCGCCAGCGTGGTGCGCAGCGTGTCGTTGTGCGGGTCCTTGGCGCGCGCCTCGCGCCACAGCTTTTCGGCCGTCGACTTATCGCCCTTCTGCCACAGCACCTCGCCCAGGTGGACGGCGATCTCGGGGTCCTTGCGCAAATCATAGGCGCGGCGCAGGAATTTCTCGGCCTCCACCAGGTTGCCCATCCGATAATGGACCCAGCCCATGCTGTCCATGATGAAGGGGTCGTCCGGCGCCATCTCGAGCGCCTTGGCGATCAGGCCGTAGGCTTCCTGCAGGCGCACATTGCGCTCCGCCAGCGAATAGCCGAGGGCGTTATAGGCGTGGTGATTGTCCGGCGCCTGCGCCATTACTTCACGCAATTGCGCTTCCATCACGTCGACCTTGCCCAGCTTTTCGGCCAGCAGCGCGAAGTCGTACAGCAGGTCGGGATTTTTCGGGAAGCGCCGGGTCGCCGCTTCCATCACCGCATAGGCTTCCTGCAGCTGGCCGGCGTCGCGCAGCAGTTGCGCCTCGGCCGCCGCGAGCTGGGCCTGGCGCGCCGGATCGTCGGTCTTGATCTCGGCCAGCAGGCGCCGCGCGCTGTTCACGTCGCCGCCCTTGCCGACCAGGTGGACGCGGCGCAGCTGGGCATTGAAGCGGGTTTGCGCATCCGTCCCTTCCGGCACCTTGTCCAGCCATTGCAGGGCGCCGGCCAGGTCGTTGCGCTCTTCGGCCAGTTGCGACAGGATCAGGAGCGCGCGCGAAGGATCGCGTTCGTCCTCCGGATTGCGCCCCAGTATTTCCACGAAGCGCGTGAAATATTGTTCTGCGCCGGGCGCGTCGTTCATCTGCGTGGCCAGGATGCCCAGCGCATACAGGTGGGCGACGTTCTCGGGCTGGGCCTTGACCAGCAGCTCGAATTCGCGCCGCGCCGCCGGATAATCCTTGCGGTTGACCAGCACCCGCGCGTAGGCGGCGCGCACCTCGTTCGCCTTCGGGTAGCTCTTGAGGAATTTCTGCATCAAGGCCGTCACCTGGGCCTCGTCCTCGGTCACCTGCGCCAGCATCAGGAGGGCGATCTCGGCGTCGGGCTTGACGGCCAACGCCGCCTGGGCTTCGCGGCGGGCCAGCGCCTTGTCGTCACGCACCAGGGCGATCTGGGCGCGCACGACGCGCGCTTCCATCGTGTTCTCATAAGGCGCGATCAGGCGCTCGAGCATGGCGATTGCCGCTTCCCTGTCCTGCGCACGGCCCAGCAATTGCTGGACCTGGAACAGCAGCACGCCGCGCCGGGCCGGCGTCGCCTCGCGCAGGCGCTGCTCGAAGATCGGTTCGAGTTCCGCGATCTTGTCGGACGTGACCGCCATGCCGACGAAATACTGGGTCGCCTCATCGGATTCCGGGTCGAGCTGGTACCACAGGCGCACCGCGGCCAGGGTGTCGTCGGCCTGCTTGGCGGCCACCGCCATCTCGGCCGCGCGGCGCGCCAGGCGCGGATCGCGGGTGCGCTGGGCCAGGTTGTAGACGGTCAGATACGGCCCCTGCCAGTCGCCGTTGCGAAACGCGAGTTCGGCCTTCATCAGCTGCTCGAGCATGACGGGCGTGAGTTCGACCTTGGGCAGGCGCGCTTCTTCCTCGGCCTTTTGCCGGGCCGCCAGCTCTTCCGCGTCCAGCTCGGCCTCTTGCGGTGCGGATTGCTGCTGGCCGAACATGGCCTGCTCGCCGGCGGCGAGCGACTGCTGTTGCGGCGACACAGCACATCCCGAGAGCAGGCCTGCGAGCAGCCCGGAGACGGTTACAATGGCGAAAGCGTTTTTCAAAGCAAGTCCAAAATCCGAGTTGATGTTTTGATTTTACGCCCATGCGCAGGCGCCTGCCGCGCATGAGCTGCATCAGGATTCCTGGCGCCGGCCCGGCCCGCAAGCTGCCCGGCCGCGACGGCAACCCGACTTTACACGATTCGTCTCCCCCATGCCTGAACTGCCAGAAGTAGAAGTCACCCGGCGCGGTGTCGCGCCCCATATCGAAGGCCGCGTCGTCGTGCAGGTCGTCTGCCGCCGCGACGGCCTGCGCTGGCCGTTCCCGCCCGGCCTGTCCGCGCTGCTGGCCGGCCGCCGCATCCTGGCCACCGGCCGGCGCGGCAAATACCTGTTGATCCATTTCGAGCACGGCACCCTGATCGTCCACCTGGGCATGTCCGGCCACCTGCGCGTGCTGCCGCCGGGCATCGAACCGCGCAAGCACGACCATGTCGACCTCGTCGTCGATGGTCACGATGGCGTGCAGGTGCTGCGCCTGCACGATCCGCGCCGCTTCGGCGCCGTGCTGTGGCATGCCAACGAGGACGGCGCGCTGGAGGAGCACATCCTGCTGCGCGGCCTGGGCGTGGAACCGCTCGGCGGGCACTTCGACGGCGCCCTGCTGCACCGGGAAACGCGGCGCCGCAGCGCGCCGATCAAGCAGGTGCTGCTGGCCGGCGACATCGTGGTTGGGGTCGGCAATATCTACGCCTGCGAGAGCCTGTTCCGGGCCGGGATCAGCCCCCGGACGCCCGCCTCGCGCATCAGCCGCGCGCGCTACGACCGGCTGGCCGAGGCGATCCGCGACATCCTGGCCGCCGCCATCGTCCAGGGCGGCAGTACCCTGCGTGACTTTATTGCCGTAAATGGGCAGTCTGGTTATTTCCAGCAGACATATTTCGTCTATGATCGTGCTGGTGTGCCCTGCCGCCAGTGCGAGGCGCCGGTCCGCCAGATCAAGCAGGGCCAGCGTTCGACCTTCTATTGCGCGCAGTGCCAGCGCTAGGAATACAAGGGGCTATGGGCTGAACGATGCAGGATCTACAACAGTATGGAGCGTGGCGAACCAGCGTTGCCGCCAGCCTCGAGAGTTACGGCAAGGCCTTGCGCGACGCCGGACTGATCGACGCCGGCGGCGAACAGGTGCTGGCGCGCGCGCTCGGACGCCTGCGCGACGACCGGCTGTCGGTCGCGTTCGTGGCCGAGTTCTCGCGCGGTAAAACCGAACTGATCAACGCCCTGTTCTTCGCCGACTACGGCCAGCGCATCCTGCCGTCCAGCGCCGGCCGCACCACCATGTGCCCGACCGAACTGCTATGGGATGAGCAATTGCCGCCCTGCGTACGCCTGCTGCCGATCGAGACCCGCGCCGGCCAGCTGTCCCTGGGCGACTACCGCGACGATCCCGGCGCCTGGACCGTGCTGCCGCTGGACCTGGACGCCCCTGGCGCGATGCACGAGACGCTGCGCCAGGTCAGCCAGACCCGCCGCGTGGCGACGGGCGAGGCCGAGCGCTACGGCCTGTTCGACCCGCAGGATCCCGACCTCGCCGCCGGCCTGGGCATGGACGGCGCGATCGATGGCGCGATCGACATTCCGCGCTGGCGCCACGCCATCATCAACCTGCCGCATCCGCTGCTCAAGCAGGGCCTGGTGATCCTCGACACCCCGGGCCTGAACGCGATCGGCACCGAGCCGGAACTGACGCTGAACCTGATCCCGAACGCGCACGCGGTGCTGTTCGTGCTGGCCGCCGACACCGGCGTGACGCGCAGCGACATCGAGGTCTGGCGCACCCATATCGGGGCCGGGCCGGGCCGGCTGGCGGTGCTGAACAAGATCGACGCCATGTGGGACGAGCTCAAGGACGGCGCGGCCAACGACGCCGAGATCGCGCGCCAGCAGCACGACGTCGCGCGCCTGCTCGGGCTGGACGCCGGCCAGGTCTATCCGGTCTCGGCCCACAAGGCGCTGGTCGGACGCATCGGCGGCGACATGGACCTGTTCGAGCGCAGCCGCCTGGGCGAGCTCGAAGCGGCGCTGTTCCACCACCTGATCCCGGCGCGGCGCTCGATCAATGCGCGCCAGCTGCGCGCCGACCTCGAGATCCTGGCGGCGGGCCAGCAGATGCTGGCGGCGGCGCGCCTGCGCGAGCTGGTCGAGCAGTTGCAGGAGCTGCGCAGCCTGCGCGGCAAGAACCAGGGCATGATCGCCCACATGGTGCGCCGGGTGGAGGCCGAAAAGAAGGAATTCGACGCCGGCCTGTTCAAGCTGCAGGGCACGCGCGCCGTGTTCACGCGCCTGTCGACCGAGCTGTACACGCTGGTCGGCATGGACGGCCTGCAGGACCGGACCGAGACGGTGCGCGCCGCGATGGCGGCAAGCCGCTTCGCCACCGGCATGCGCGCGCCGGTGCGCAACTACTTCGCCGGCGCGCGCGCCGGCTTGCTCGACGCCTGCGCCAAGGTCGACGAGATCAAGTCGATGATGGACGCCATGCACCGCCGCTTCGCGGCCGAACACGGCCTGTCGCTGGCGCTGCCGCAAACCTTGTCGTTGACCCGCCACGTCGACGAGATCGACGCCATCGAAACGCTGTTCGAGCGCCAGTTCGGCACCGCGACCCTGTTGATGACCAGCCGCGCGACGCTGCTCGAGCGCTTCTTCGATTCGATCGCCTCGCGCGTGCGGCGCGTCTACCGCGCCGCCAACGCCGACGTCGAAGCCTGGCTGAAGGTCGCCAACGCGCCGCTGGAAACGCAGATCCGCCAGCACCGCGACAACCTGCGCCAGCGCCAGGCCACGGTCCAGCGCATCCATGACGCCAGCGACAGCCTGGAACAGAAGATCGGCGCCTTCGAGCACGGCCAGGCCGAGCTCGAATCCACGCGCCAGCACCTGGCCGCCATCGCGGCCGGCGTCACCACCTTACTTGCGGCTCCAAGCCACTCACCCGATATCGCATGAAACGCCTCACCGAGTTCGACCAGCTGGCCGACCCCACCTTCTCGAAGGCCGTGATCGACTGGCAGCGCAGCCACGGCCGCCATACCCTGCCCTGGCAAAACACCCAGGATGCCTACCGCGTCTGGCTGTCCGAGATCATGTTGCAGCAGACGCAGGTGGCTGCGGTGCTCGGCTATTACGCCCGCTTCCTGGAGCGCTTCCCGACCGTCCACGCGCTGGCCGAGGCGCCGCTCGACGACGTGATGGCGCATTGGAGCGGCCTCGGCTACTACACCCGCGCGCGCAACCTGCACGCTTGCGCCCGCCGCGTGGTGCACGACTACGACGGCGTATTCCCGAGCGACCCGGCGCTGCTGGCCGACCTGCCCGGCATCGGCCGCTCGACCGCGGCGGCGATCGCGGCGTTTTCCAGCGGCGTACGCGCCGCGATCCTGGACGGCAACGTCAAGCGCGTGTTCGCGCGCGTGTTCGGCATCGACGCCTATCCGGGCCTCAAGCCGGTCGAGGATGCGCTGTGGCGGCGCGCCGACGCCCTGCTGCCCGAGGTGGCCGGCAACCCGGGCGCCATCGAGTCCTACACCCAGGGCCTGATGGACCTGGGCGCCACCCTGTGCACGCGTTCGCGGCCCGACTGCGGCCGCTGCCCGCTGCAGGCGCGCTGCGTGGCCTTCGCCACCGGCCGCACCGCCGAACTGCCGGTGCGCAAACCGAAGAAGGCGACGCCCGAGAAACGCACCGCGCTGCTGGTCGTGATCGACGGGGGCGACGTGCTGCTCGAACAGCGCCCGCAGACCGGCATCTGGGGCGGCCTGCTGTCGCTGCCGGAAGTGGGCGGGCACGTGGCGATGGACGAGGATGCGCCGCCGGTCTGCACCGCCAGCGTCGCGCAAGCGGCAGGCGCCTTCGGCACGCTCGACGAAGTGCGGCCATTGAGCCCGCTGGTGCACGTCTTCACCCACTACAAGCTGCACATCGCGCCGTTCGCGGTGACGCTGGCGGCGCGCGCCGCGCCGGCGCCCGGCCATGTCTGGTGGAAGCTCGATGCGATCGGCGAGGCGCCGCTGCCGGCGCCGGTCAAGAAACTGCTGCGCGACCTGGCAAGGCCGAGCCTGTTCGGCTGACCGGCGCAGTCAGGACGCGAAGGCGACCACGTGGTCGAGGTCCAGGCGGATGCCGATGCGTTCGCCCGGCGCATGGTCATGGTGGCTCGGCACCAGGGACAGGACGTCCTGTCCGCTTTCGAGCCTGAGCGTATACAGGAATTCGGCGCCTCGAAACGCCTTGGCGACCACTTCGGCCGTCACCTCGCTGGCGTCGTCGTGCACGACGTCGTCCGGGCGCAGCAGCACGCTGACAGCGTCGCCGCTGCGCCATGACGCGGCGCTATCCGCCGCAGGCTGGGGCAGGTCGCCGAGCTCGATGCGGATTGCGCCGCCTGGCAGCACCTGGCCGTGAACGAACACGCCTTGTCCGACAAAATCGGCCACGAAACGGTTGGCCGGACGGTGATACAGGTTATAGGGCGTATCCCACTGCTGGATCTGGCCGTTGTGCATGACGCCGACCTGGTCGGCCATCGCAAAGGCTTCATGCTGGTCGTGCGTGACCAGCACCGCGGTGGTGCCTTCGGCGCGCAGGATGGCGCCCACTTCCGCCGCCAGCCGTTCGCGCAGATCCACATCGAGGCTGGAGAAAGGTTCGTCGAGCAGCAGCAGGCGCGGCCGCGGTCCCAGGGCGCGCGCCAGCGCCACGCGCTGCTGCTGGCCACCCGACAGCTCGTGCGGATACTTGTCCGCATGGCCGGGCAGTCCCACCAGGACCAGCAGCTCGTCCACGCGCGCCTTGCGCGCAGCCGGCGCCATGGCGCGCAAGCCGAAGGCGATATTGGCGGCCACGCTCAAGTGCGGAAACAGCGAGTAGTCCTGGAACACCATGCCGATGCGTCGGCGCTCGGCCGGCACATGGCCGGCCGGCGAGCTGACGACTTCGTCCCCCACCTGGATCAGTCCTGCATCGGGCCGCTCGAAGCCTGCAATGCAGCGCAAGACCGTGGTCTTGCCACACCCGGACGGCCCGAGCAGACAGCCGATCTCACCGGGCGCCAGGCGCAGCGACAAGCCGTCCACGACGGTGTGCTTGCCGTAAGCATGAGAAAGCTGCCGCAGTTCAAGAAGCGCCATCGTGATCCAGTCGGAAAAAGGAGCCATTATAATGGCGCTGTACCCATTAGCTGTTGATGACCCCGAATGCGATGCGCAGCAATTGCTCGACAGAAGGCACCCGCCCGCCATCGAGCGCCCAGTGCCAGCCCAGGTAGTTGGGCAGTCGGTGTGACGCCACGCCATGGAAGCGCGCCAGCCATTCCTTGAAGCGCCGGTGGTAGGCGTTTACGTGTTGAACATGGATGGCGCCCTCGGCGCCCTTGCGCACCCGTTCGCCGGCACTGAGATTAACCGCTTGATGCGCGATGCCATGGGCACGGGCGAAGGCGGCATAGGCGGCATTGGCGTCCGTCACCAGCAGCGCCTGCTGGTCGAGTTTCGGCAGCAGGTGCCTGACCAGCTGGGCCGCCTTCAGGGCGCCGCGTCCGGTCACGGCGTCGATGGTCTGGCCGCTGCGGTCGCGCGCCACCAGGATGCAGTCGAGGTGGTGCGAGATTCCGCGCAGGGCAGCCCTGCCGCCGCGCTTGCGCGGCTGGCGGTCGAGCTTGCGTGCACCCTTCTGCGATTCGAGCAGGAACATCTCGTCGGCCTCGACGATGCCTGAGAGACGCGCCGGGCGGTCGTCCTTGACCCGGTCGAGAAAGCGATGACGCCAGCGAAAGGCCGTGTTGCGGTGCACGCCGACAAGCTTGGCCGCAGAGCGGACCGAGCGGGAATCGAGCACCACTTCGAGATAGGCGAGCCACTTGCCCTTGAGCCTGAGCCGCGCCAGCGGCGTGCCGGTCAGGTCGTTGAAGGTGCGGCCGCACGAGCAGCAGCGATAGCGTTGCAGGTCGTTGGCCTGGCCATGCCGGTAGCAACGTTCGCAGGCGCAATCCGGACAGCGCCGCCCTATTGACCGGATCTCGCCGATGAGGGCGATCACCCGGTCCAGCCCGGCTGCCGGATGCAGGGCGGCGAGCACCTTCTGGCGCTGCGGCTGGTTCAGCTTTGGCAGCTGGGCGAACAGCCGCGCAAACTTTGGCGCTTTCATCGTACGCTCCCGATCGATGACGACCGGGATTGGACTGCGGATCAGCTCAGCAGTTCAATCCTCATCCACAGCTAACGAGGACAGCGCCATTATAATTCGTTTATTTCCTAACATTATCATGGCTAAACCGGCGTTCAACACCCTGCAGCTGATGGCACTGGTCATTGCGACCCTGATTGCAGTGCCGCTGCTGACCGTCGCGGCGTCCCTGCTTCCCGGCGCGGGCGGCCCGACATGGACGCACCTGGTCGATACCGTGCTCCCTTCGTATATCGTGAGCACCCTGTATCTGTGTGCGGCCGTGGGCATCGGGACGGTCGTGATCGGCACCGGCGCCGCATGGCTGGTCACCATGCACGATTTTCCGGGACGCAGCGTGTTCGAATGGGCGCTGGTACTGCCGCTGGCGGTGCCGACCTACGTGATGGCGTACACCTATACCGACCTGCTCCAGTTCGTCGGTCCGGTGCAGTCCTGGCTGCGCGCCACCTTCGCGCTCACGCCGGGAAGCTACTGGTTTCCCGATATACGCACCCTTGGCGGCGCGGCGGTGATCTTCACGTTCGTGCTGTATCCGTACGTGTATCTGCTCGCGCGCGCGACGTTCCTGGAGCGTTCCAGCGCCATGCTCAACGTGGGCCGCTCGCTGGGACTGGGGCCCTGGCGGCGCTTCTACACGATCGCGCTGCCGCTCGCCCGACCCGCCATCGTCGCCGGCGCCACGCTGGCCCTGATGGAAACGCTGGCCGACTACGGCGCCGTGTCGTACTTCGGTGTCCAGACCTTTACCACCGGCATCTATCGCGCCTGGTTTTCACTGGGCGACCGCGAGGCGGCGGCGCAACTGGCTGCGGCATTGCTGGGTTTCGTGATGCTGCTGCTGTTGATGGAGCACCTCAGCCGCGGACGCGCGCGTTTCGAAGTGAGCGGCAGCCGCCAGACCCTCCAGCCGAGCGATCGGCTCACCGGTGTGCGCGCCCTCGGCGCCGTCCTGTTCTGCAGCGTGCCGCTCGCCGCCGGCTTCCTGGTGCCGGCAACGGCCTTGCTGCACATGGCGATCAGCAGCGGCGACGCCCAGTTTGGCGAACGCTTCATTCAACTGGCCCGCAACAGCTTTGTACTGGCCGCGCTGGCGGCGGTACTGGCCGTGGCGATTGCGGTATTGCTCGCCTACGCCGCGCGCACTGCGCGCGCCAGCTTCCATCGCCACCTGAATCGCCTGGTCGGGCTTGGCTATGCGCTGTCGGGCACCGTGATCTCCGTCGGCGTCCTGCTGCCGGTGACCAGGCTCGATCGCTGGCTGGCGGCGAGCATCACGGATCTGACGGGCCATAATCCCGGCCTGCTGCTCACTGGCGGCATCGCGGCGCTCGTGTATGCCTACCTGGTGCGTTTCCTCGCGGTGTCGCTGCATACGGTGGAGGCGGGACTGGGCAAGATCACCACGTCGATGGACGACGCGGCGCGTTCGCTGGGATATGGCGCATCTGCGACGTTAGCGCGCGTGCACATCCCCATGTTGCGCACCAGCCTGCTGACCGCCGGCCTGCTGGTGTTCGTGGAAGTCATGAAGGAATTGCCGGCGACCCTGGTCATGCGCCCGTTTAATTTCGATACCCTGGCGACGCAGGCCCACATGCTCGCTTCGGACGAGCGCCTGAGCGAAGCGTCGACGGCGGCGTTGACGATCGTTGCCGTCGGCGTCTTGCCATTGCTGCTGATCACCCGTGAGATCGCCAGGCGCCGCCAGGGCTGAAACGACGCGATGCCGCCCGGCCTGAAGCGGGGCGGCATCGCGGGGCCGGCAGGCCCGGGCACGAAGCGGGACCGATCAGCGGGGACCGATCAGCGCCAACCGGCGCGGTCGTAGATCTTCTGGACCTCGGCCTGCTTCGCCGCCAGCGCGCCCACATTGATGGTATCGGCCTTGAAGTTACCCAATGCCCCCAGCCCCGGATTGCTGGTCTTGACGCTCGCGACGACTGGCCACTCGTTGTTACCGTCGGCAAAGTAGATCTGCGCCTGGTTCGAGGCCAGGTACTCCAGGAACTTGACGGCCGACTCCTTGTTGGGCGACGTCTTGAGCATCCCGCCGCCAGAAATATTCATGTGGGCGCCGGTCGTCTTCTGGTTCGGCCAGATGACGGTCACGTTGTCCATGACCTGCTTGTCTTCCGGTTTGGTCGAGCGCAGCATGCGCGCGACGTAATACGAATTTGCCAGGGCCACGCCACATTCGCCGGCAGCGACGGCCTTGATCTGGTCGGTGTCGCCGCCTTTCGGCGCCCGCGCGAAGTTCGCCACCAGGCCCTTGGCCCAGGCCTGCATCTTCTGCTCGCCGTGGTGCGACAGCATGGCTGCGCCCAGTGACAGGTTATACGGATGGGCGCCGGAACGCACGCATACCTTGCCCTTGAGCTTGGGGTTCGCGAGGTCCTCGTAGTTTTGCACGTCGGCCGGGTTCACGCTCGCCTTGTTGACCACGATGATGCGCGCGCGCTGCGAGAACGAAAACCATTGATCGGTTCGCAAGTGGGCTGGAATACGTTCGTTCAGGATCTTCGATGTCACCGGCGCGAACAGGCCCAATGCCTGGGCCCTGCCCAGGCGGGCGGCATCGACGGTCAGGAAGACGTCGGCCGGGCTGTAGGCGCCTTCGTTGCGCAGGCGCTCGAGCAACTCGTTCTCGCCGGCCTCGATCCGATTGATCTTGATTCCGGTTTGCTTCGTGAAGTCCGAGTAGAGCGCTTCATCGGTCTGGTAATGGCGTGCCGAATACAAGTTGACGACTTTTTCCTGGGCGAATGCCGGAAGAGCAACCAACGATGCCAGGACAATTGCTGCGATTTTGGTGGGACGCACGATGTTCCTAAAATGGCTGAAAACTTCAGCCTAACAAAACTCGCAGCCAGATGCAAATAATACTCATTTACTCAATGGGTTGCCGGGGCGCCCGACCGGCGTGGTGCCGCCGACCCAGGCATCCGGTCCATGGCCGCGGATCAGAAGTGATCGAGCGAGAAGATGCGGCGGTGCTCGCGGATCGCGTAGCGGTCGGTCATGCCGGCGATGTAGTCGGCGATCTTGCGCGCCTGCTTCATCGGGTCGCCGTCGACCTGGTAGTCGTTCGGCAGCAGCACCGGGTCGTCCAGGAAGGCCTGGAACAGTTCACGCACGATGCTGCTCGCCTTGACCCGCATGCGGTTGACCTGGAAGTGGCGGTACAGGTTGGCGTACAAAAAGCGCTTGAGGGCCGTGGTCTCGGCGCGCATGGTGTCCGAGAAGCGGATCAGCGGCGCCGCGGCGCGCACGTCGTCGATGGTCTGCGGGTTCGCGTCCAGGATCCGCTGTCGTGACGTCTCCACGAGGTCGGCCGTCATCGCCGTGATCATCAGGCGGATCGTCTCGTACAGCGCGCGCCGTCCCGCCAGGCCAGGGTATTGCAGCTCGACCTGCCTGCGCAGGCGCGCGAACAGTTCCACCTCTTCCATCTGGGCCATTGTGAGCAGCCCCGAACGCAGGCCGTCGTCGATGTCGTGGTTGTTGTACGCGATCTCGTCGGCCAGGTTCGTCAGCTGCGCTTCCAGGCTGGGCTGGCTGCGGTCGAGGAAGCGCTGGCCCAGCTCGCCCAGCTGGCGCGCATTGTTGGGCGAACAGTGCTTGAGGATGCCCTCGCGCGTCTCGAACGTGAGGTTCAGGCCGTCGAAGGCGCCGTAGTGCTCCTCCAGGTGGTCGACCACGCGCAGGCTTTGCAGGTTGTGCTCGAAGCCGCCGAAATCCTTCATGCAGTCGTTGAGCACGTCTTGGCCCACGTGGCCGAACGGCGTGTGGCCGAGGTCATGCGCGAGCGCGGTGGCTTCGACCAGGTCTTCGTTCAGGCGCAGGCTGCGCGCCAGGGTGCGGCCGATCTGCGCCACCTCGATGCTGTGGGTCAGCCGGGTGCGGAACAGGTCGCCCTCGTGGTTCAGGAACACCTGGGTCTTGTATTCCAGGCGCCGGAAGGCGGTCGAGTGGATGATGCGGTCGCGGTCGCGCTGGTATTCGCTGCGCGCGCCCGGTCCCGGTTCGGCGTGGCGCCGGCCGCGCGACTGCGACGAGTGCGCCGCGTAGGGAGCCAGGCCCGCGTCGAAGCTGCGCATCGCGTCCATGGTCATCCTCTCAGCCGCTGCACGCCGCCAGGGTCGAGCGCAGGATGTCCAGCGGGACCGTGGTGATCGACGGGCTGCCGAGCGGCTTGAGGAGAATGAAACGGATTTCGCCGCCCTCGTTCTTCTTGTCGACTTCCATCAGCTCGATCCAGCGCGCCTCGCCAAGATCCGGCGCCACGGCCGGCAGGCCGGCGGCGCGCACCAGGGCGCGCACGCGCTCCACGGCGGCCGGTTCGATCAGGCCCAGGCGCGCCGACATGTCGGCCGCCATCACCATGCCGCAGCCGACCGCCTCGCCGTGCAGCCATTCGCCGTAGCCCAGGCCGTTCTCGATCGCGTGGCCGAAGGTATGGCCGAAGTTCAGCACCGCGCGCAGGCCGCCTTCGCGTTCGTCCTTGCGCACCACCTCGGCCTTGATCTCGCAGGACCGCGCGATGGCGTGGGCGAGCGCTTGCGGCTCGCGCGCAAGCAAGGCCCCGACGTTGGCCTCGATCCAGTCGAAGAAGGTCGCGTCGAGGATGGCGCCGTGCTTGATCACCTCGGCCAGGCCGGCCGACAGCTCGCGCGCCGGCAGCGTGTCGAGCGTCGCGGTGTCGGCGATGACAGCGCGCGGCTGGTAGAAGGCGCCGATCATGTTCTTGCCCAGCGGGTGGTTGATGCCGGTCTTGCCGCCCACCGAGGAGTCGACCTGGGACAGCAGGGTGGTCGGGATCTGCACGAAGGGCACGCCGCGCATATAGCTCGATGCGGCAAACCCGGTCAGGTCGCCGATCACGCCGCCGCCCAGCGCCACCAGCGTGGTCTTGCGGTCGCATTTGTTTTGCAGCAGCGCGTCGTAGACGAGGTTCAGCGACTGCCAGTTCTTGTGCTCTTCGCCGTCCGGCAGCACGATCTCGACCACGTCGCGCCCGAGCGCGCGCAGGTGGCCGGCCACCTTGGCCAGATACAGCGGCGCGACGGTGGTGTTGGTGACGATGGCCACCTTGTTGCCGCCGATGTGGCGCGCGAGCAGCGCGGCGTCGTCCAGCAGGCCGGGGCCGATCGCGATCGGGTAGCTGCGTTCGCCGAGGTCGACGTTGAGGGTGATGCGTTCCTGTTCGTTCATCGATGTCCTTGCATGCCGGCGCGCGCGAGCCATTTCTTGCGCCGCCAGCTGGTCCAATATGGTTTGTACCATCGATTGTACGTTAGGACGGCCGGTGTCGATGACGAGGTCCGCAATCTCGCGGTATAGCGGATCGCGCTGGGTCCACAGTTCTTCGAGCTTCGCGCGCGGGTCGGCCGTCTGCAGCAGCGGGCGGTTCTTGTCGTTGGCGGTGCGCTGCAGGATGCTGCCGATCGAGGCGCGCAGGTAGATCACGGTGCCGCGCTCGGCCAGCAGGGCGCGGCTCTTCGGGTCGAGCACGGCGCCGCCGCCGGTGGCCAGCACCAGGCCCTGCTGGCTGGAGAGGTCGCGGATCACGTCCGCTTCGCGCCGCCGGAAGCAGGCCTCGCCCTCGATCTCGAAGATCCAGGGGATGGTGGCGCCGGTGCGCGCCTCGATCTCGTGGTCGGAATCGACGAAGCGGCGATTGAGCTTGCGTGCAAGCAATCGTCCAATCGTGGTCTTCCCTGCCCCCATCAGGCCAACAAGGAAGATATTGTCGTTCTTGGGATGTGGCACTACCAAACCCGCTCTAATGATAAGACGGCCAGTATAGACTGGCCGCCTGTCTCTCCGCGAATTTTATGGACAAGTGAAGTTCAGCGAGAACGGCAGCGAACTGACGTCGCCGCGCGGCGTGGTGACGCCCACATTGAAGGTCGCCCGGGCGCCCGTGGTGCAGGGCTTGGGCCCGGTGGCGCTCAGGGTGATCCGGTGCGACGAGCCCTGCGGGCCGGCGCCCGGCATGGCGAAGATGCTCGGCACCCGGGCCGGGCTGATGTCGACCAGGGTGGCGTTGACCAGACCCGTGACCGCCACGGTCGACCCGGACGGCAGCGGATTGCCGTTCAGGTCGGTCAGCTGGACCAGGAACACTTTCGGATCGTTGGCGCTCGCGCTGCCCAGGTCGCCGGTCGACTGCGAGCTGGCGCCATCGACGTAGGCGCTGGCCAGGGTTTCGTCGCTGAACGTGATCGTCGTCTTGACGGCCTGGACGTTGCTGCCGTCGGTGGTGCTGGCGCAGATCGTCGCCACGCCTGGACGGGTGCTGTCCGGGGCCGCGTTGGAACCGCTATTGCATGGCGTGACCGGGGTGTTCGGCAGCGCGACGCGCGGCGCCTGGGTGCGGAACGGAACCGAGCAGCCGCCGTTGACGGTGACGCAGCCGCCCGAACTCGAGGTGCCGATGGCGCCCAGGTTGGTCTGGAACACGATCGGCGTGCCATCCGCGACCGGGTTGCCGAACTGGTCGGCCAGCAGCACGTTGACGGTGGCGGCCGGGGTCGTGGTGCCGCTGTCGAACGACCAGCCATCCACGTTGCCGCTGGTGGCGGAGATCGAGAACGCGCGCTGGGTCGGCAGGCCGGTGGTCACGACGATCGTGTCCGAATGCGTCGAGATGTCCGGCTGGCCGCCGGCGCCGGTGCCGGGCAGCACGGCCCGCACGCGGAAGGTGGTCGGCACGGCGCCCGAGTTGACGGTGGTGATCACTTCACCGTTCTGGTCGGTGCGGTCGGTCTTCTTGTTCAGGGTGACCAGGTTCTCGGGCTCGACGGTGAAATCGACCTGCTTGTTGGCCAGCGGACGGTTGAACAGGTCGAACACGCGGAAGCGCAGGGTCGCGGTCTCGGTGCGGTTGATGCCGCCCTGGCCGCGGATCACGATCGACTTGTCGGTCGGCTGCGCTTCGACGAACTGCACCGACGAGGCGCTCGGCTGGGCGACCGCGAGCGACCCCGTCGCCGGGGTCGCGACGCCGTCGGCGCTCACGGTGATGGTGTCGCTGTTGCCGCAACCCTGGTCGCGGTAGACCGTCTCCGCGGTGCCGTTGTTGGTGGCGACGACGGTGGCCAGCGTGGCCTTGCCGGCAGCGACGCAGGCCGACGAGAAGTTGACGTTGACCTGGCCCATGTACTTGACGCCATTGGCGAGCAGGTCGACCGAGACCCGGCTCGAATCGTAGGCATTGATGCTGGCCGGCGCCAGGCGCAGCGCGCTGAAGGTCAGCGCGGTGGCGTTGACCGCGTAGTTGGCGGAATTCGTGATGGCGGTGCCGGCCACGGTGGCGCTGGCCGTGACGCTGCCGGCGCCGCCGGCGGCCAGGCTGGCCACCCGCATGGTGATGCTCGCGGTGCCGCTGGCGTCGGTCAGCGCGGTGCCGGCGCCCGGCGCGAACACGGCCAGGTCGTCGTCGGTGGTGAAGGTGACCAGCGCATTCGGTACCGGCCGCTTGCTGGCGTCGAGCACCACGGCGCGCACCGTCAGCGGCGTGGCGCCCGAGAGCGCGGTGCTGGCGCCGCCCGCGGCATTGACCAGGCTGACGCCGACGGTCGGCGCGGCAGGCACGACCGGCGCGCCGCCGGTGCCGCCACCACCGCTGCCGCCCGGGGTGCCCGGATTGCCGCCGCCGCCGCCGCAGGCGGACAGGGTCGCGGCCAGGAGCAGCGCCAGGCTGCCGTACTTGATGTGTTGGTTGTTCATATTATTATCGTTTGGGGTTAAGGTCGGTTCAGCGCGCGCCCGCCACGTTCTCGTTCACGATCTTCGGGGTGATGAAGACCAGCAGCTCGGTCTTGCTGTGCTCGGTGCCGGTGGTCTTGAACAGGTAGCCCAGCAGCGGGACGTCGCCCAGCAGCGGCACCTTGGTCACGTTGTTGCGCTCGGTCTGCTGGTAGATCCCGCCCAGCACCACCGTGCCGCCGTTCTCGACCATCACCTTGGTCTTGACGTGCTGGGTGTTGATCGCGAAGCCGGCGCGGGTCTCTTCCCCCTTCGAATCCTTGTTGACGTCCACTTCCAGCACCACGTTGCCGTCCGGCGTGATCTGCGGCGTCACTTCCAGGCGCAGGTTGGCCTTCTTGAACGAGATCGAGGTGGCGCCGCTGCTGGTCGCCTGCTCGTAGGGCAGCTCGACGCCCTGCTCGATCACGGCGACCTGCTTGTCCTCGGTGACCACGCGCGGGCTCGAGATGATCTTGCCCTTGCCGTCGGCTTCCAGCGCCGACAGTTCCAGGTTCAGGAAGCGATTCGCGGCCGACGAGAACAGCGAGAACGCCAGCGTCGAGGCCGGGATGCCGCCGATGCCGGCCGCCGGCAGGTTGACCATGGTGGTGTTGTCGATGCTGGTGGTCGCCGGGGTCTGGCCCGTGACCTGGCCGACGCCGGCCAGGTTGCCGCCGATGGCGACGCGCTCGTTGCCGCTGACCTGCCAGCCGGAGTCGCCGCCGCGCTGGGTGCGCAGGTCGTTGAAGCCCAGCTTGGCGCCGAGGTTGCGCGAGAAGCCGTCGTTGGCCTCGACCAGGCGCGCCTCGATCAGCACCTGCTTCGCGGCGATGTCGGTCTTCTGGATCAGTTTGCGGATGTCCTCGATCCTGGCGGCGATGTCGGTCACGAACAGCTGGTTGGTGCGCGGATCGATGATCGCGCTGCCGCGCCGCGACAGCACACGGTTGCGCCCGCCCGCGTCGCTGCCCGCGGTGGCGCCGCCGGCGTCCAGGCCGAACACGTTGCGGAACGATTCCGCCTTCTGGTAATTGAGCTGGAAGATCTCGGAGCGCAGCGGTTCGAGTTCGGCGATCTGGGCGCGCTGCTCGAGCTCGAGCTTTTCCTTGGTCAGCAGTTCTTCCTTCGGCGCGATCCACACCACGTTGCCGTTCTTGCGCTGGTCCAGGCCCTTGGCGGTCAGGATCACGTCCAGCGCCTGGTCCCACGGCACGTCCTTCAGGCGCAGGGTCAGCGAACCGGTCACCGAGTCGCTGGCGATGATGTTCAGGCCCGAGATGTCGGCCACCGCCTGCAGCGCGGCGCGCACTTCGACGTCCTGGAAATCGAACGACAGCTTCTCGCCGCGATACCCCTGCGGATTGTCGCGCGAGCCCAGGCTGCCGCGATTCGGGTCCTTCTCGACCTTGCGCACCTCGACCACGAGCTGGGAGTCGCTCTGGAATACCGACTGTTCCCAGTCGCCTTGCGCTTCCACCGTCATGCGCACGTTGTCGCCCTGGGCCTGGGTCGCGACGCGGGTGACGGGCGTGCCGAAATCGGTCACGTCCAGGCGCCGGCGGAGCGACTCCGGCAGGCGCGCATTGAGGAAGTCGACGGTCACGCCGCTGGCGGTCTGGCGCACGTCGACCGCCACCTGGTTGGCGGGCAGGTCCACCACGACCCGGCCGGCGCCATTGGCGCCACGGCGGAAGTCGAGGTCGCGCAATTGAGGACGCGTTGCGGGAAGCGCGGCCGGCCTCGCCGCCACCACCGGCACGCCGCCGGCGTCGAGCGCGCGCGCCACGCCGCCCGAGCCTTCCACGGTCACGACCACCGACTTGCCGTCGATCGTGGTCGCGTAGTTCAGGGCGCGCGCCAGGTTCAGCACCAGGCGGGTACGCTCGCCGGCCTGCACCACGTTCAGGCTGCGCACGTCGCCCAGGTTCAGCTCGTGCACCGTCTTGCCGGTGGCGTTGGCGGTGGCGCCGAAGTCGAGCGCGATCCTTGCCGGTTGAGACGGGTTGGTGATCGCGAAGCCGATCGGCGCACGCGCCGGGACCTCGCGCATGGTCACGTTGATGACGACGTTGCTGCCCTGCTGGTTGGCCGTGATCGACTCGATCGCATTGCCCTGGGCCAGGGCGGCGCCGGCGCACGTCAATAGCATGAGTGCGGCCGCGGCGCGCGCCAGCCATGCCGGCGGGGCGAAGCGAATCTTGACGTTGAAGGTCATTTACTGCTCTCCTTGTTTGCTGCGCGGCTCTGCAGCTCGATGTGGGCCATGCGCTCCACCCAGTCGCCGGTGGCGTCCTGCACCGATTCCCTGATCTCGACGGCGCCCTCGCTCACCCGCGTGACGCGCCCATAGTTCTGTCCGATCCGCTGGCCGCTGCGCACCCGGTACAGGGAGCGCTCGATCTGCAGCAGCGCGTAATGCACGCCGCCCTTCTGGATCGTGCCGACCATCCGCATCGTGTCGAGCGGGAAGGTCTCCAGCAATTCCTTCGGCCGCTCGAGATCGGGCTGGTTGGCATTGCTGCTGGCCTGCGCCATGCGCGCCATCTCGCCCAGCAGCTTGCCGGGGTCGAACGGGTCGGGCGCCTGGCGCGCATCGTAGGCATAGGGCTCGAAGTTCTTCGGTTCCGGCAGCGGCTTGACCTTCGGCACGGTCTGCTTTTCCACCTGTTTCATCCAGGCCCGGGTCTCGCCCACGCCGCCGTCGCCGCAGGCGGCCAGTAAACCGCTGGCCAGCAACAGCGCTGTCACTCGTGCGCGCATCATTTCTTGCCCCCGGTCTTGGTCTTGGCCGCGGACTTGGTCGCCCCTTTGCCCTTCTTGCCCTTCTTCTTCTCGGCCGCGCGCGTCGCGCGCTGGGCCGCCAGCTCTTCCTGGTCGAGGTAGCGGAAGGTCTTGGCCACCGCCTGCAGCCCCAGGCTGCCGTCCTTGCCGGCCAACAGGGTCAGGTTGTTCAGGGTGACGATGCGCGGCAGGTTGGCCATGTCGGCGGCAAACGCGCCCATGTCGTGGTAACGGCCGCTCACCTTGATGTCGATCGGCAGCTCGGCGTAGTAGTCGCGCACCACTTCCTGGCCCGGCTTAAACAGCTCGAACTGCAGGCCGCGGCCGACGCCCGACTGGTTGATGTCGGACAGCAGCGAATACATTTCGGACTTGCTCGGCAACTGCTTCTCCAGCCGCACCACGTACTGGTCGACCTGCGCCTTCTGCGCCTTGAGCGCTTCCAGGTTGATCGCCTGCGCCATCTTGGTCTTGTACTCGGCGCGCAGCTTTTCCTCGTCGCGCGCGCCGCGCTCCTGGGCCGCGAACTGGTCGCTCCAGTAAAAGTAGTAGCCCAGGCCGACCACCGCCGCCAGCACGCCGGCCGCGCACAGCAGGCGCGGCGCCAGCGGCCACTGGCCGGGCGAACGGCCCTGCAGGTCCTGGAACTGCGCCGCCAGCCGGGCGCCGAGTTCTTTGATGTCGATGTTCATGCCTTCTCCACCGCGCGCCTGGCCGCGGCCGGCCTGGCGCCGCTCGCGGCTTCTTCGCCCTCGTCGCTCAGGCGCGCGCGCTTGATCGACACGCCGAGCGTGAACTCGACCACCTTGCGGCTGGTCTTGCCCTGGGTGAGGGTGATCGCCCGGACTTCGGTCAGGTCCGGGTTCTGCAGCCATGCCGAGCCGCTCGACAGGTTGCGCAGCAGCTCGGCCACCCGCTCCTGCGACTGGGCGTTGCCGGTCAGGATCACGCGCTGGCCGCTCTGCTTGACCGATTTCAGGTGCACGCCTTCCGGCGTCTGGCGCACCAGCTCGTCGAGCAGGTGGACCGGCTGGTTGCGGTCGCCCTGCAAGTCCTCGACCGCCTGCTGGCGCGCCTGCAGGGCCGCGATCTCTTCCTTCAGGTTGGTGATCTCGCTGATCTTCTTGTCCAACTCCGCGCTGGCCTTTTTCAACACGTCGTTGCGCTGGTTCTGGACCGAGATCTGGCTGGCGTTATAAGCGCCAACCAGCATCACCACGATGGCGCCCAGCACGCCGCCCAGCGCCAGCAGGGCGACGAAGGCGGTCTGCTTCTGCTTGCGCTTGGCCTCGCGATGGGGCAGCAGGTTAATCCGGATCATGCGCCGAACCTCCGCAGCGCCAGGCCGCAGGCGACCAGATAGGCCGGGCCGTCCTGGCGCAGCTGGTGTTCGCGCACGCCGGCGCCGAGCTGCATGCCCTCGAACGGCGCCGCGAGCAGCGTCGGCAGGCGGGTGCGGGCGGCCACGACGTCGAGGATCCCGGGCAGCAGCGCGCAGCCGCCGGCCAGGTACAGCTGGTCGATCCGGGTATACGGGGTCGAGGTGTAGAAGAACTGGATGGCGCGCGTGATTTCCAGCGCCGCGCTGTCCAGGAACGGCGCCAGGATGTCGGCGCGGTAGTTCTCGGGCAGGTCGCCCGCCTTCTTGCGCGTCTCGGCTTCTTCGAACGCCATGCCGTAGCCGCGCACGATGTCCTGGGTCAGCGCATTGCCGCCGAACGGCTGCTCGCGCTCGTAGACCGCTTCGCCGTTCAGCAGCACCGACACGTGGGTGGCGTGGGCGCCGATCTGGAACAGCGCCACGATCTGGTCCGGCCGCGGCAGGGCGGCGTGTTCGAGCGCGCTGCGCGCGGCGTACGACTCGATGTCCATCACGGTGGCGGTGAGGCCGGCGGCTTCGGCGATCGCGACCCGGTCCTCGACCTTCTCGCGGCGCGCGGCGGCCAGCATCACTTCCATGTCGTCCAGCGAATTCGCGGCCGGGCCGATCACGTCGAAGTCGAGGCTGACCTCATCGAGCGCGAACGGGATATACTGGCTGGCCTCGGACTCGACCTGCACTTCCAACTGGTCTTCCGATAAACCGGCCGGCAGGATGATCTTCTTGGTGATCACGGCGGCGGGCGGCATGCCGAGCGCCACGTGGCGGGCGCGGGTGCCGCTCTTTTTCCAGACCCGGCGTACCGCATCGGCGACCTGGTCCATGTTTTCGATATTGCCGTCCACCACGGCGCCGCGCGGCAGCGCCTCGGTGGCGTAGCGCTCCAGGCGCACGATACCCTTGCCGGCGTCGGCCAGCTCGACCAGGCGGACGCCGGACGTGCTGATATCGAGCCCGGCCATCGGCGGGCTCGACTGTCCAAACAAGGACCCCAGATTGATCACCAATACACTCCTGTGGCTGCAGAATGAGCTTGAAATGCCCGGAATTGGGTGTTGTCGTAAATAAAACAGCTATTTACTTCTTATAACTTTCTTATAAAAATCCGATACTTACGTGCAGCACCGCTTCGGATCGTAGCAACAAAGGATGACGACGGACAAGAAGTTTCTGCACTGGAACACTTTATTCCGGGGCGTGCGCACCACACTCCGGCGTTTTCTTGCCAGGACAATATTGCCTTTGAGTTCTCTTAAGCTCTGGCGAGTATCGGGCACTAAACCGCTGCCTTATAATGAGGCGGATCAACAAAGCGAAAGTCAGCATGAAAGAGAAACAAGCGGCATCCTCTGCCTCCTCCTCGAAGTTCAGCCCCAAGCGGCTGATCCTGATGGCCATCGCCGGCCTGTTCGGCCTGGGCGCCATCGGCGTGCTGGTCGTCGTGTTCGCCCTCGCGATGGCCTACCCGAACCTGCCGGCGCTGGACACCATCACCGACTACCGGCCCAAGATGCCGCTGCGTATCTTTACGGCCGATAACGTCCTGATCGGCGAGTTCGGCGAGGAGCGCCGCACCCTGGTCCACTTCAAGGACATCCCGGACGTCATGAAGAAGGCGGTGCTGTCGATCGAGGACGACCGCTTCTACGAGCACAGCGGCATCGACTACTGGGGCATCCTGCGCGCCGCCTTCCACAACGCCACCAGCGGCTCGCGCCAGGGCGCCTCGACCATCACCCAGCAGGTCGCGCGCAACTTTTTCCTGTCGTCCGAGCAGACCTTCAAGCGCAAGGCCTACGAGGCCCTGCTGGCCTGGAAGATCGAGAAGAACCTCTCCAAGGACCAGATCCTCGAGCTGTACATGAACCAGATCTACCTGGGCCAGCGCGCCTTCGGCTTCCAGTCGGCGGCCCAGATCTATTTCGGCAAGGACCTGCGCGACATCAGCGTGGCCGAAGCGGCCATGCTGGCCGGCCTGCCGAAGGCGCCATCTGCCTACAACCCGGTGGTCAACCCGACCCGCGCCAAGACCCGCCAGCAATACATCCTGCAGCGCATGCACCAGCTCGGCTACATCAGCGATGCGCAGTTCGCCCAGGCGAAGGCGGAGCCGCTCAAGATCAAGTCGGACAGCACCGCTTTCGGCGTGCACGCCGAATACGTGGCCGAGATGGCGCGCCAGCTGGTCTACGAACAGTTCAAGGAAGACACCTATACCCGCGGCCTGAACGTGTTCACCACCATCACCAAGGCCGACCAGGACGCCGCCTACCTGGCGCTACGCCGCGGCGTGATGGACTACGAGCGCCGCCGCCCCTACCGCGGCCCCGAATCGTTCATCGACATCCCGGGGGCCAAGCTTGACGCGGATGAAGCGATCGAAGCCGAGCTGGCCGAGCATCCGGACAGCGACAACATCATCGCCGCCGTCGTGCTGCAGGCCTCCCCGACGCAAGTCCAGGCGACCATCGCCTCGGGCGACACGATCACCATCACCGGTCCGGGCCTCGCCTTCGCGCGCGCCTGGCTGTCCGACAAGGCGGCCCCGAACCGCCGCGTGCGCCGCGGCGCCGTGATCCGCGTGATGCAGGACGACGAGTCGAAGTGGCTGATCACCCAGATGCCGGAAGTCGAATCGGCCTTCGTGGCGGCCAATACCGAGGACGGTTCGATCCGCGCCCTGGTCGGCGGCTTCGACTTCAACCGCAACAAGTTCAACCACGTGACGCAGGCCTGGCGCCAGCCGGGTTCCTCGTTCAAGCCGTTCATCTATTCGGCGTCGCTCGAGCGCGGCCTGTCGCCGGCGACGATCGTCAACGACGCCCCGATCAGCTTCGATGCCGGCCAGACCGGCGGCCAGGCCTGGGCGCCGAAGAACTACGACAACAAGTACGAAGGCCCGATGACCATGCGGCGCGGCCTGACCTCGTCGAAGAACATGATCTCGATCCGCATCCTGAACAAGATCGGCGCGCGCTACGGCCAGGAATATGCGGCCCGCTTCGGCTTCGAGCCGGAGCGAAATCCGGCGTACCTGACCCTGGCGCTGGGCGCCGGCGCGACCACGCCGCTGCAGATGGCCGGCGCCTACGCGGTATTCGCCAACGGCGGCTACCGCATCAGCCCCTACCTGATCTCGAAGGTCACCGACAGCGACGGCAAGGTGCTGTCCGAGGCGCGCCCGGCGCGCGCCGGCATTGAGGCGAACCGCGTGATCGACGCCCGCAACGCCTTCCTGATGGACAGCATGCTCAAGGACGTGGTGCGCTACGGCACCGCGGCCAAGGCGATGGCGCTCAAGCGCACCGACCTGGCGGGCAAGACCGGCACCACCAACGACTCGATCGACGCCTGGTTCGCCGGCTACCAGCCGAAGGTGGTGGGCATCGCCTGGATGGGCTACGACAAGCCGCGCAACCTGGGCGCGCGCGAGACCGGCGGCGGCCTGGCGCTGCCGATCTGGATCGACTACATGCAGAAGGCGCTCAAGGGCGAGCCGAACGTCGAACGCGAGGTGCCGGCCGGGCTGGTGCAGTACGGTTCGGATTACTATTACGCCGAGACCCCCCCGGGCAGCGGGGTCGAGACGCTGGACGTCGGCCCGCCGCCGGCGCCGGAGCAGCAGAAGGAGCGTGATGCGGTGAGGAACGAGTTGTTCTGATCACGCGCTTCATCGTTGGCTTGTCAACGTCGTCCCCGCGGAGGCGGGGACCCAAGTCACCAGCTCTGCCACTACGTTTGAGTTAAGTGGTGTGCAGGCAAACTTGGGTCCCCGCCTTCGCGGGGACGACTTTCTTCCGCCAACAAAAAAAGGGAGCCTCAGGCTCCCCAGCGTCAGATCAAACCAGCGACACCTGCGCCCCGCCCTGCTCGCTCGCATAGGTCGACAATGACGCAAAGAACTCGCTGTCGTCGCGCGTATTGCGCCACGTGTCGCCCACGCGCTTGTAGTGGTAGCCGCCCGAGCGCGCCGCCACCCACATTTCCTGCAGCGGCGCCTGGCTGTTGACGATGATCTTGGAACCGTTGTCGATGAACTCGATCTCCAGCACATTGCCGCTGCGTTTGCATTCGACGTCGATCACGTCCTCGTCGTTCAGGCGATCGAAGGCTTCCTCGATCTGCTTGAGGGTCAGGTCGGCAAGGTCCAAAAATTCGGTTTCGGTCATGCTACACTCCAAAATCTGCTAATCAAACCGTGATTCTAATCGTGAAGTCCTCTCTTGCGCTTCTCCCGTTCGCTGTTTTGCTCGCCGCCCTGTCGGGCTGCGGCCAGACCGGCGACCTGTACATGCCGACGCCGCCGGCCAGGCCCGCATCGGCGCCGCCCGCGGCCCCGGTCGACCAGCCACCCCAACCCGTCCCTTCGAACAACGCTTCCACGCCCGCACCGCACCGCTGATGTCCTACTTCTCGCACCAAGACGGCGTCCTGCACGCCGAAAACGTCTCGCTGTCCGCCATCGCGGAACAATTCGGCACGCCGACCTACGTTTACTCGAAAGCCGCCCTGCTCGACAACTTCAGCGCCTACCACGACGCCTGCCAGGGCCGCGACGCCCTGGTCTGCTACGCGATGAAGGCCAACTCGAACCTGGCCGTGCTCGACCTGCTGGCGCGCCAGGGAGCGGGCTTCGACATCGTCTCGGGCGGCGAGCTGCTGCGCGTGATCGCGGCCGGCGGCGACCCGGGCAAGACCATTTTTTCAGGCGTCGGCAAGACGATTGAAGAGATGAACCTTGCGTTGGAAAAGGGCATCCTGTGCTTCAACGTCGAATCGATCCCTGAACTGCACCGCCTGAACGAGGTCGCCGGCAAGCTCGGCATGCGCGCGCCGGTCTCGCTGCGCGTGAACCCGAACGTCGACGCCAAGACCCACCCGTATATTGCGACCGGCCTGAAGGCCAACAAGTTCGGCGTGGCGTTCGACGATGCGCTGGACACCTACCGCACCGCCGCCAGCCTGCCGCACCTGGACGTGGTCGGCATCGACTGCCATATCGGCTCGCAGCTGCTGGACGACGCCCCGCTGCTCGAAGCCCTCGACAAGCTGATCGAGCTGATCGACACCCTGCATGCAGAGGGCATCGACCTGCACCACCTGGACATCGGCGGCGGCATCGGCGTCGACTACGGCGTGGCCGGCGACAAGCCGCCGGTGCCGGTGGGCGACTATCTGGGCCGCCTGTTCGCGCGCATCGACGCCTGGCGCGCGGAGAAACACGGCGGCCGGCCGATCAAGGTGATCTTCGAGCCGGGCCGCTCGATCGTGGCCAGTGCCGGCGTGCTGCTGACCAGGACCGAATTCCTGAAACCGGGCGCCGAGAAGAACTTCTGCATCGTCGACGCCGCGATGAACGACCTGATGCGTCCGACCCTGTACCAGGCCTGGATGGGCGTGCAGGCGGTGATCCCGCGCGACGGCGAAAAACTGGTGTGGGACATCGTCGGCCCGGTGTGCGAGTCGGGCGACTGGCTGGCGCGCGAGCGCGCGCTGGCGCTCGAACCGGGCGACCTGCTGGCCATCATGACGGCCGGCGCCTACGGCATGACGATGGCGTCGAACTACAACACCCGCGGCCGGGCGGCCGAGGTGGTCGTCGATGGTGGCGTCACCCACCTGGTGCGCCGGCGCGAGACGCCGGCTGAGGTGTTTGCGCTCGAAACCATGATCACCCAGGCATAGCGGCAAACCATACCGGCTTTCCTTCCTCGCATCACCGGCATCTTCCGGTGGTGCGCCACGCCTTTCGGCCAGCGGCCATTGGGCAGCGCCAGATGACGGCGCCATCGCGCCAACCTTCCAGACCATCAACACTGACAGAGAACGCCCTGTTCCGGTTCATCGAAGGTTTTATAGCCGTCGATAACGTGATGAAAACGTAAATTCCCTTCAATCAGATATCACCTTGTGATGTATTTATGGCACAAATGATTGAAGTCAAATGATGAGAAAATTAAATATATTGCACTACTCATTGTCATGAGTATAATTCTTTCTTGCAATTTTTAATAACTTCTCGGAATTTTGTATGGCCCAGTCAATCGTTAGGGTTCGCGCCGACATTCAGGCACTGCGAGGACTTGCCGTGCTTGCCGTGGTTTTCTACCACGCGAAAATAGGCGCACTCGATGGCGGTTATCTTGGCGTGGACATCTTCTTCGTTCTGTCGGGATTCTTGATTACGAGTCTGATCAAAAAGGCTGTCGAGGATAATAGTTTCAGCTACAAGTCGTTCCTGACTCGGCGTGCGAAACGGCTGCTGCCCGCAGCTTTTGTCACTTTCTTATTGACCTCGCTAGCAGCGCCATTCATTCTTGGTGCTCAGGAGCTCGCAGATTTTTGGCATCAATTATTCGGCGCATTGACCTTCTCGGCCAACTTTGTACTAACGAACCAATCAGGGTACTTTTCCGGCGCGGCCGAGTTAAAACCGCTTCTGCATGTCTGGTCGTTGGCGGTTGAAGAGCAATATTACTTTATCCTTCCTGCGATCTTCCTGGTTTTCCCCAGGCGAGCCTGGCTCCCTGTCCTGGCCTTGCTGACAATGGCCAGCATAGCCCTGTGCTACGTCCACAAAGGCGAGGCGTCGACGTTTTTCCTGCTGCCGACTCGTGCATGGGAACTGCTTATCGGTTCACTGGGCGTGTTTCTGATCGAGCTTCGATGGATCAGAGTCCTTGCTGGAAAGCTGGCGATTTTTTCGGCACTCGGGCTCCTGGCCTGTCTCATCCTGACGTTCTATTCGTTTCACCCTGGTCCGCAGGCATTATTGATCTGTCTCGGTACACTTGGTGTCATACTGGCCCGCCATCCCTTGTTACAACGTGGCGTGATCATCGAAACACTGCATAAGGTGGGAGATATTTCTTACTCCCTTTATCTGGTTCACTGGCCGATTTTTGCCTTCTATAACAACGTCGTACTTGGCAATGAAAATACGCTCACCCAGTACTTGATCCGGGCCGCGTTGATTGTCTTGTCGTTCTTGCTGGCGTGGATACTGCACCGTCATGTCGAAGAGCCGTTCAGGCATGGCAATCTGCGTGTTTCCTACCGTCCTGCCATTGCGGCCACCTGCGTGACAGTAATGGCTTTGGGCGTGGCACAGGCTGTTATTCCAAAAAATCCTGAAAAAGACTATGCGTTTAGCCGGCGCGCCAATACGGGATTCGCGCCGGCATGTGCAAGTACAACGCATTTTCTTCCCAGCGAATCGTGCCAAAATTCAGAAACACCGACGGTACTTGTATGGGGAGACTCGTTTGCGATGCATCTCATTCCGGGCTTGTCACACAAATCCATCTACCCGAAACACATTGTGCAGGCCACGATGGGACGTTGCGGTCCGTTGATTGGCTTGGCATCAATCGAGTTCAATAGCGAGCGCTGGGCCAAAAAATGCATCGAGTTCAATGATACGGTTCTTTCATATTTGAAGAAAAACCCGGAGATTCATACCGTTATTCTTTCCAGCCCTCTGACGCAATATACGAGAAATACGACTGTACTTGAGCGGGTTGCGCTGGGTGACGAACCAACTCAGGTTACAGGCACGCTGCCAAAAGGTCATGCAGGTTTGGCGAGGACTGTCAGTGCGATCCGCACATTGGGGCGTGATGTCATTCTGGTTGCACCACCTCCTTCAGCAGGTTTCGATATTGGTCGTTGCCTGGAACGGCGAGATCGAGGACAGTGGATTGGCGGCGTCGATGAACAATGCAGAATCAAACGCGAACAGTACGCGCAGCATAGTGGTAACGTATTAGCATTGCTTGATCGGGTAGAGAAAGAAATACATCTGCCAATCGTGCGATTCGATGCCATCTTGTGCGACGATCAGTTTTGCCGTACTCGTATCGACGACGTCAGCCTATATCGTGACGAAGGGCATTTATCTTACGAGGGATCGATCGCATTATTTGGGCTTGCAGAAACACAATTACAACTCCGGCGTGCCATACAACAGAGCGCAGAACTGTCCAGACAGACGGCCGAGCGCTTGGCAACAGCAAAATAATGCTCGTCTTATTGCCGCGCAGACTGCAGACGGTGTCCATACGCATCCTGCCAGTCATGCGCCCCGGTTACGGGAATTTGCCGGGGTACAGTCAAACGCCAACAGTTTGTGGCTTGCGCCTGACATGCCAGAACACGCGCAGCCCCAGCAGCACGGCGACGATGGCCCCGAACAGGATCGGCTGCGCGAAGTCGCTCTTGCCCTCTTTCATCCACCAGTAGTGCAGGATCGCCAGCGGACCGATCGCATAGATCAGCCGGTGCAGCCATCGCCAGCGCTTGCCGCCGAGGCGCTTGATCATCGCATTGGTCGACGTGGCTGCCAGCGGGATCAGGAGCACGAAGGCGATGAAGCCGACCAGGATGAACGGCCGCTTCACCACGTCGGCCAGCATCGCCGCGACGTCGAAGAAATGGTCGAACCACAGGAAGGCGATGAAGTGCACCAGCGCATAGAAGAAGGTGAACAGGCCGACCATGCGCCGCAGTTTCAGCAACCAGTTCCAGCCCGAAAGGCGGCGCAGCGGCGTGACCGCCAGCGTGATGCACAGGAAGTACAAGGCCCATTCGCCGCTGGTCCCGGTGATCTCCGCCAGCGGATCGGTGAAGGCGCCGGTGGCCGTCCCCCATACGAGGCGCGCGAACGGCAGCAGCGCCAGCACGAAGACGACAACCTTGACCCACCCGACCTGTTGATTGGAAAGCTGGAGCGCCATCAGTAATAGCGTTTCAGGTCCATGCCCGTGTAGAGCGAAGCGACCTGGTCATAGCCATTGAACATGAGCGTCTTGCGCTTGGGCTGGAACAGGCCGGTCTCGCCGATGCGGCGCTCGCTCGCCTGCGACCAGCGCGGATGGTCGACGTTCGGGTTCACGTTCGAATAGAAACCGTATTCGCGCGGCGCCGAGTCGTTCCAGGCGGTGCGCGGCTGGCGCGACACCAGGCGGATGCGCACGATCGACTTGGCCGACTTGAAGCCGTATTTCCAGGGCACGACGAGGCGCACCGGCGCGCCGTTCTGGTTCGGCAGCACCTGGCCGTACATGCCCATGGTCAGGAGGGTCAGCGGATGCATGGCTTCGTCGATGCGCAGGCCCTCGACGTACGGCCAGTCGAGCACGCCGCTTCTCAGGCCCGGCATCTGCTTGCGGTCGGCCAGGGTGGTGAATTCGACGAACTTGGCGTTGCCAGTCGGCTCGACCTGCTTGAGCAGGTTCGACAGTGAGTAGCCGATCCAGGGAATGACCATCGACCAGCCTTCGACGCAGCGCAGGCGGTAGATGCGTTCCTCGAGCGGGGCCAGCTTGAGCAGGCTGTCGATGTCGAGCGTGAGCGGCTTGTTGACCTCACCCTCGATGCGCACGGTCCACGGGCGGGTGCGCAGGGTGTGCGCGTTCTCGGCCGGGTCGCTCTTGTCGAGGCCGAACTCATAGAAATTGTTGTAGCCGGCGGCGTCCTTGAACGGGGTCTGCTTCTCGTCGGTGGACAGCGCCACGTTGGCGCGCGCCGCCAGTTTCTGGGCGCCGCCGCTCGCTGCAGCCTGGGCGAACGCTTCGCGGTTGGCCATCTCCCACATGCCGCTGCCGACTGCCGCCGTGGCCGCCATGCGGGTGATGAACTGGCGCCGCCCTTCGTACACCGCTTGCGGCGTGATCTCGGACGGGAACGGGAGGTCGATCCCGTTCGGATTGCGTTTGAAGAGCATGACTGGCCTCGCGAACTATTGGTGCTTCAACATTACACCAAGTTCGCTTAAGCCAGCGTTAGGCGGCCAACGTTGGCCGCGACGGATTACAGCTCGCCGTACGAGTGCAGCCCCGACAGGAACATGTTCACGCCCAGGAAGGCGAAGGTGGTCACCAGCAAGCCCACCACCGCCCACCAGGCCGCCACGCGGCCGCGCAGGCCGGTCATCAGGCGCATGTGCAGCCAGGCCGCGTAGTTGAGCCAGACGATCAGGGCCCAGGTCTCTTTCGGGTCCCACGACCAGTAGCCGCCCCAGGCCTCGGCCGCCCACAGGGCGCCCAGGATGGTGGCGACGGTGAAGAAGGCGAAGCCGATCGAGATCGACTTGTACATCACGTCATCGAGCACCTCGAACGACGGCAGGCGGTCGGCCAGGATGCCGTGCGACTTGAGCAGGTAGGCGGTGGCGACCATCGCCGCCAGGGCGAAGGTGCCGTAGCCGATGAAGTTGGCCGGGACGTGGATCTTCATCCACCAGCTCTGCAGTGCCGGGACCAGCGGCTGGATCTGGGCGGCGTCGCGCGACACCGTGTACCACAGCAGGAATGCCACGGCGGCGGCGATGATCAGCATCACGAACGGGCCCAGCTGGCGGGTGGCGTAGTGTTCTTCGTAGTACAGGTGGAACAGCGCGGTGATGATCGCGAACAGGATGAACACTTCGTACAGGTTCGACACCGGAATGTGGCCCACGTCCGGCCCGATCAGGTAGCTTTCGTACCAGCGCACCATCATGCCGACCGAGCCGATCACGATCGCGGCCCAGCACAGGTTGGCGCCGACGCCGCCGCCGAACTTGCCGCGGCTGAGCAGGCCGACCCAATAGAACCCGGTGGAGAACATGAACAGCGCGCTCATCCACAGGATGGCCGAACCGCTCGACAGCATGTATTTCAGGAAGAACTTCTGCTCGGCCGCCGCCAGGTTGCCGCCGTACATCGAGATCGCAGCCAGCGACAGCACGCCGACCAGCGGCACCAGCCAGCGCATCGGCTTCCAGTACCAGCCCAGCGCCGCGAACACGGGCGCGGTACAGATCAGGATGACTTCTTCATAGATGTCCATGAAATGGCCGTACTGGACCTGTGCGTACAGGGCCGCCGCCAGCAGCGCGACGCCGTACAGCCAGTCGGCCGCGCTCAGGCGGCGAAAGTACCCGACCTTTTCCTGGTATTTGTCGGTCGAGCGCGCCGGAGCGCCATTTTTCGTTTGGGCCAGTTCCATCATTTTCTCCACATCGTCGCCTGCTTATGCCGGTTGCGGCAGCTTGACCGACAAGTCTTCGTACTCGCGCTCGAAATCGAGCGTCTTGCGCTGGGTGCTTATCGCCATCAGGGCCTGTGCGCCGCCGCCATCCACGTCGCGCACCCAGATCCAGACGCGCCGTTCACGGATATAGAACATCGCGAACACGCCCAGCGTCAGCAGCAGGCAACCGAAGTAGACCACATTCTTACCCGGCGAGCGCGTCATCTGCAATACCGACGCCTTCACTTCGGTGAAATCGTCCAGCTGCAAGTAGACCGGGGCGCCGTACAGGAAGCTGTCGGACAAGGCATTGGTGGCCAGTTGCAGGAAGCGGCCGCTGGCCTCGAGCGGCTCGGCGGGGGCGTCGCCGTTCCTTTCGCGCGCCACCTGCCACAGCTCCCACAACGCGCCGTTGAGCATCTTCATGAAGATGCCGGCCGCCTTTTCCTGCTCGGCCTGCGGGACCTGTTCCAGGAAGCGGGCCACGCCGACGAAACCGCCGCGGCCATCGGCGCCTGCGAAGATGTCGAGCGTGCGCGCGGCCGACTCCCGCAGCTGGCCGGCCAGCGCGCCGCCGCGCTGCTCGGCGCTCAGCGCGCGGCTGGCGTAGCGGGTTGCCGCTTCCTGGCGCGCGGCCGGATCGGACAGCGCCGCGCGCAGGCGCATCCAGTCGCCCACGCCGTGGCGCTCGTCGGCCGGGATGCGCAGGAAACTGAAGTTGTCGGACGGGTTCGCGCGCACGCCGGCCAGGTAGACCTGGGCGCCTTCGAGGGTCAGCGGCTGCATGTAGTTCATGTACTCGCGCGCCTGGCCGGTGTGGTCGCGCAGCTTGTATTGCACGCTGGGGCCGACGTTCTTCAGGTCCTTGTTGGCGTCCGGGTCGGCCGCCGCGCCCGAAGCCTTGCCCAGGGTCGCGCTCAATTGCGCGTTGAGCGAGGTGTTCTTGCTCACCGCGCGCGTGTCGTTACCCTGTGCAATGTTCTCGACGTTAAAGGGACGGAAGCCCGACCACTCGACCGCATAGGTGTCCTTGCCGAACGTGAGTTCGGTAGCGCTATTGACTTCGCCTTCGATCGGGAAGCTGGCCGCGCTGGCGCCCGTCATCGGGAAACCGGTCAGCCTGAGTTTGCTGCCGCCATCGTCAAAGCTCGACTGGTAGACCGCGATGCCCTTGTAGATCAGCGGATGGTTGACCTTGATGGTCGATTCGAAGGTGCGGCCGGTTTCCAGGTCGTGCACCACGACGTCGCTGGCGAACAGCTTGGGCATGCCGGTCGAGTAGAACTCGATGTGGAATTTCTTGAGCTCGATCCCGAACGGCAATTCCTGCACCAGCACGCCGGACGGCTGGTTCAGGATCGCGGTATGGCTGGTCTGGCCCTCGGCGATCGCGGTATTGCCGCGAAAGCTGGGATTGCTGGTGCCCAGGCGGTGCTGGGCCGGGATCTCGGCGATCACGCCGCTGCCGGTGAACGGCGTCTTGCCGAAGAACCACTGCTGGGCACGCACGGGCAGTTCCGAATCTAGCATGCCGCCGAGCAAGATCACGATGATCGAGGAATGGGCGAAGATGTAGCCGAACTTGTTGCCGGCGCCCTTCTTGGCCGACACCAACGTGGCGCCCTCCTTCTCGACGATCTTGGTGGCATAGCCGGCGTGGCGCAGGCGCAACGCGCTCTGCTCGGCCAGAGCGGTGCGCGACAGCGGCGCCTGCCACTCGGCCTTGTGGTGGAAATTGCGCAGCGATTCGACACGCACGTTGTCGCGCCAGCTGCGCATATCGCGCAGCATCTTCGGCGTGTTGCGCACCACACACAGCGCGGTCGAGACGATCAGCACCACCAGGATGACCAGGAACCACCAGCTCGAATAGACGTTGTACAGGCCGAGCCTGTCGAAGATCCCGAACCAGAACGGCCCGAACTGGTTCACGTAATTGGGCATCGGCTCGTTCTGCTTGAGCACGGTGCCAATGACGGAGGCGATGGAGATGATGGTGAGCAGGCTGATCGCGAAGCGCATCGACGAGATCAGCTCGACGGTGTCGGCCAGCCAGCGGCGGCGGGTGTTCAGTTCGATTCCGGTGGTGCTCATACTCTACAACTTTCATCTTGCGCGGGCCCGCGCGTGGAAAAAAGGGCGTCAGCTCGACGCTGCCGCCCTCTTCCGTTCATCTCATGCTCATGCGTAGCGCCAAAGCGACACTTTTAGCGTAAGCCGGCGATATAGTCTGCCACTGCACGCATCTCTTCCGGCGACATCCGTTGCGACAGCACCGTCATCTGCGGGCTGTTGGCGCGGGCGCCGGTCTTGAATGCTTCCAGCTGGGCGGTGGTGTAATCCTGGTGCTGGCCGGCCAGGCGCGGGTATTGCGCCGGGATGCCGTTGGCGGTGGCGCCATGACAGCTGGCGCAGGCAGCCACGCCTTTTTCCGCAATGCCGCCGCGATAGATCTTGCGGCCCAGCTCCACGGTTTCCTTGTTTTTCGCCGCACCCGGTTTGTGCGCCTGCGTCGCGAGCCAGGCTGCGATATCCTTCTTCTCCTGCTCCGTCAGCATCTTGGCATAGGTCGTCATGATGGGCTGCTGGCGGTGCGCGGTCGTGAAGTCGACCAGCTGCTTGTGGGTATACGTCGCGAACTGGCCAGACAGTTTCGGATTGACCGCGATCGTCGAATTGCCGGCCGCGCCGTGGCAGGACAGGCAGGACGGCAGGCCGCGTGCCGGGTCGCCGGTTTCGTACAAGACGCCGCCCTTGGCTGGATCGGCTTTGACCGCTGGCGCGGTTGCGGCGGACGCCGCCATCGCCGCCGGTAATCCCCCGAACACAGTGAGCGAAGCCAGCAACAGTGTTTTGAGCAGGGGAGACGACAAGCGATTCATAAACGCACCTTGAAAAAGTCAATGTTGAAAAGTTCAGTGCAGCGCCTTCGATCGTGACCGCCAGGGGCGGAGCAGCAATCAACCCCTTATTGTACAATAGCTTTGTTTCCAAAACGCCATTTCGTAGCCTCTTATCCCTCTCCCAATGTCCAGATTATGGCAAGCCCGGTTCTTCACGACCGTTAACCAGTTGCGCGATTTGCCCGACACGCACGTCCCGGAAATCGCCTTCGCCGGGCGCTCGAACGCCGGCAAATCCACAGCGATCAATATCCTGACCAATCAGAAGGGTCTGGCGTTCGCTTCCAAGACACCCGGCCGTACCCAGCATATCAATTACTTTTCGATCGGCGGCGCCCATGTGGGCCAGCATCGCAAGGATGCGGTCCGGGTCGACGAGATCGAAGCGCTGCTGGTCGACTTGCCGGGTTATGGCTATGCCGAAGTCTCGGGCACCGCCAAGCTGCACTGGCAAAAACTGCTGGGCGACTACGTCCAGCGCCGCGACCAGCTGGCGGCGCTCATCCTGATCATGGATTCGCGCCGTCCGTTCACCGACCTCGACGTCCAGATGCTGGAATGGTTCGCCCCGACCGGCAAGCCGATCCACTGCATCCTGACCAAGGCCGACAAGCTCAATCGCAACGAGTCGACCAATGCCCTGCGTGAAGCGCGCGCCGTGCTCGACAGCTATGTTGACGAGGAAGGCAATGGCTTTCCGTTCACCGTACAGCTGTTCTCGGCGCTCAAGCGCATCGGCATCGAGGAAGCGGACGCCAAGATCCTGGAGTTGGCCGGGCTGAGCTCGGAAGAGGAAGACGCAGCAGACCACACCGGCAACCAGGAAAGTGCTGCGCCGTCGGCGGACGACGACGATACGCCTGCCGCCTGATTTTGCAAGGACGATCACGATGACCATCATACCTTCCGCCTATCCGGCGGCCCGCCCGCGCCGCATGCGCCGCGACCCGTTCTCGCGCGCCATGATGCGCGAAAACACCATCACCGCCGCCGACCTGATCTATCCGGTGTTCGTGCTCGAAGGCCAGAACCAGCGCCAGCAGGTGGCGTCGATGCCGGGCGTCGAACGCGTCTCGCTCGACCTGCTGCTGAAAGTCGCCGAAGAATGCGTTTCACTCGGCATCCCGGCCATGGCGCTGTTCCCGCTGGTGGACCAGTCGGTCAAGACCTATGACGGCATCGAGGCGACCAACCCGGACGGGCTGGTGCCGCGCGTGGTGCGCGCACTCAAGCAGCACTTCCCGGAACTGGGCGTCATCACCGACGTCGCGCTCGACCCGTATACCACCCATGGCCAGGACGGCCTGCCGGACGAGAACGGCTACATCGTCAATGAAAAGACGATCGAGATGCTGGTGAAGCAGGCGCTCACCCACGCCGAGGCCGGCGTGGACATCGTGGCGCCCTCGGACATGATGGATGGCCGTATCGGCGCCATCCGCCAGGCATTCGAAGCGCAGGGTCACATCCACACCCGCATCATGGCCTATTCGGCCAAGTACGCGTCCGCCTTCTACGGCCCGTTCCGCGACGCCGTGGGTTCCAGCGCCAACCTGGGCAAGGCCGACAAGAACACCTACCAGATGGACCCGGCCAACAGCGACGAGGCGCTGCGCGAAGTCGCGCTCGACCTGGCCGAGGGCGCCGACATGGTGATGGTGAAGCCGGGCATGCCCTACCTGGACGTGGTGCGCCGCGTCAAGGACGAGTTCAAGGTGCCGACCTTCGCCTACCAGGTCAGCGGCGAATACGCGATGCTCAAGGCGGCCGCGCTCAACGGCTGGCTCGACCACGACAAGGTCATGATGGAATCGATGATGGCGTTCAAGCGCGCCGGCGCCGATGGCGTGCTGACGTATTTTGCGCTGGATATCGCGCGCAAGCTGAAGGCAGGCTGATCGCACCGCACTCAACAAAAAACCGTGCCTCGGCACGGTTTTTTTATTGTCACGATGAATAGGCGGCGCGACGAAAAGGCGGCGCGATCACCTGCCCGGCACCGGCCTGTAATCGGGGAACATTTCCTTGTACAGGAAGGTCATCAGCTGATCGGTATCCTGCGGCCGTGCGCTGAGTTTCACCACGCGTCCCAGGCGGTGCGAATCCCACTCGAAATCGCCCTTTTTCTCGCGCCGGATCAGCTCGATCATCTTCTTGATCACGGCCGTCTCGATGTCGCGCTCGCTGCCCTGCTCCACCGTCACCGCGGTCAGCCAGCGCCGCTTGAAGCTCGGGTTCCAGCCGCGGAACTTGAGGTCCATGGTGTTGAAGGTCTTGTTCGACACCGAGAAAATGCCGCCCGTCTCGTTGCTGTCGTCGGTGCCGCGGCCGTTGATGGCGGCGATGTTCGCCAGCGCGTTGCGGGTGCCGCGCGCGGCGTCGCTTTCCTGGGCCGGCACTTCGCTGCCGGTCGGCGCGCCGCGGCGCTCGCGCTGGGCTTTCACATAGGCCGCCATGTCCATGTCGGGCGGCACTTCGGTGGGCGGCTGCTGGCGCTGCGGTTGCGGCGGGGCCGGGGGCGCGGGACGCTCGTCGGGAACCGTGATGGTGTCCGGCAAGCGCTGGACGATGATGCGTTCCTGTTCCACACGCGGCACCGGCGGCGCCGGCAGGGGCCGCGGCGTCGGCCGCGGCGCGGCTTCGACGGGCGAGGTTTCCTGCAGCGGCGCCACATAGACGACCTGGCTGTCGCCCTGGTCTTCCGAGGCCGGCCGGGCCGTGCGCTGCTCCGGTTCCTTCGGCTCATAGAACCACAGCAGCACCAGCAGCAGGTGGACGGCGACCGTGCCGGCCACGCCGTAGCGGCTCGGCTTCTTGCGCCCGTAGGCTAGCCCCAGCCCATAGCGCAGTCCTGGCGGCGGCAGTGGCTGCCCGCAATGGGAACACACTTCGCTGTCCTGGTCGTAGGTGTGGGAATGGTCACGCAAGATCGATCGATTTCCTGGAAGCCACGTCTAAAAAAACGGCAGAGAGTCGCAGTCTAACTGTTTTGCGGCGCCGACGCATCACGCGCGCCGCCTCGCCTTCCCATCCCGGGCGTTGATGGTTGTTACCAAATGTTTCCGGCCGCCAGTATCGGACAGTGCAGCTTCCAATACTGGCGGCCGGTCGGCGCACGTGGTGGCCGCTCAGGCCGGGTGCACGGGGTGGACCGGCGCCGCCGGATGCGCCACGTGCTCCTGGTCGGCCTTCGCGATCTGCTCGTCGGTCATCGGGCCGGTGCCGCTGTAGCGGTCCAGGTACAGGTAGATCACCGGGGTGATGTACAGGGTGATGACTTGAGAGAAGATCAGGCCGCCGCACACGGCCAGGCCCAGCGGCTGGCGCAGCTCGGCGCCGGCACCGATGCCCAGCGCGATCGGCAGCGCGCCCATCAGCGCCGCCAGGGTCGTCATCAGGATCGGGCGGAAGCGCAGGATGCAGGCTTCGCGGATCGCCTCTTGCGGACTCATGCCCAGGTTGCGCTGGGCGTCGAGCGCGAAGTCGATCATCATGATCGCGTTCTTCTTGACGATGCCGATCAGCATCAGGATGCCGATCATGGCGATCAGCGTCAGGTCCTTGTCGAAGACCCACAAGGTGATCAGCGCCCCGACGGCGGCCGACGGCAGGCCGGCCAGGATGGTCAGCGGGTGGATATAGCTCTCGTACAGCACACCCAGCAGCACGTAGATGACGCCGACTGCGGCGATGATCAGGATCAGCTGGCTCGATTGCGTGTCCTGGAACACGGCGGCGTCGCCGCCATAGGTCGCGATGACCGAGGCCGGCAGCTTCATGGCGCGGCCCATGTCTTCGATGGCGGCGGTGGCGTCGCCCAGCGGCACCCCCGGCGCCAGGTTGAACGACAGGGTGATCGCCTGCAGCTGGCCCTGGTGGTTGACCTGCAGCGGGCCGACCGTGCGGCGCACCGAGGCGATGCTGGAGAGCTTGACCAGCTCGCCGCTCTTGGAGCGCACCGAGACCCGCGACAGCGCCTCGTCGTAGTAGCGGTCGCTCGCGGCCGCTTCCAGGATCACGTAGTAGCTCGCCGCCGTCGAATAGATGGTCGAGACCTGGCGTTCGCCGAACGAGGCGTACATCACGGTGCGGATGTCGTCCATCTCCACGCCCAGGAGCGCCGCCTTGTCGCGGTCGATGTCCACGGTCGCCTGCAGCGCCTTGTTCTGCGAGTCGCTGTTGACGTCGCGGAAGCGCTCGTCCTTGCGCATGCCTTCCAGGAATCGCTCGGCCCAGCCATTGATCTCGCCGCCCGACACGCTCTGCAGCGTGTACTGGTAGCGCGCCTTGCTCTGGCGCCCGCCCAGCTGCAGGTTCTGCTGCGGCGACATGAAGACCTGCACGCCCGGCACCGCGCGGGTGGCCTTGCGCAGGTCGTCGATCACCAGGTCCATCGGCGGACGTTCGCCGCGGTCTTTCAGCACCAGGAACATGCGGCCGGTATTGCCGCCGCCGCTGAACGAGGTCGTGTCCTTCACGTAGGGATTGGCGCGGATGATGTCGACCACCTTGCCCTGCAGCTCGGCCAGCGCCATCGACGAGGTGTCTTCCGACGCTTCGACCATCACGCGGATCTGGCCGATGTCTTCTTCAGGGAAGAAGCCCTTCGGCATGGTGGAATACAGCACGCCGGTCAGCACGAAGGTGCCCAGCGCCAGCATCAGCACCACGAACCGGTGGCGCAGCGCCAGGTCGAGGGTGCGGCCATAGCCGTTGCGCACCCGGGTGAAGCCGGCTTCGAAGCGGCGGCCGATCCACGACATGTCTTTCGGCTCGACGTGGCCGCCATCCTTGAGCAGGCGCGAGCACAGCATCGGCACCAGGGTCAGCGAGACCAGTGCCGAAACCAGCACCGCCAGGCCGACGATCACGGCGAATTCGCGGAACAGCAGGCCGATCACGCCCGGCATGAAGAAGATCGGGATGAACACCGCCACCAGCGAGATCGAGATCGAGATGATGGTGAAGCCCACCTCGCGCGCGCCGATGAGGGCCGCGGCCATCGGCTTCTTGCCCATCTCCATATGGCGCACGATATTTTCGAGCACCACGATCGCATCGTCGACCACCAGGCCGACCGCCAGCGTGATACCGAGCAGCGAGATGTTGTCCAGGCTGTAGCCGAGCCAGTACAGCAGCGACAGCGCGCCCAGCAGCGAGATCGGCACCGTCACCGCCGGGATGAAGGTGGCCGCCGCGCGGTGCAGGAACAGGAAGATCACCAGGATCACCAGCAGCACGGTGCCGCCCAGGGTCAGGTTGACGTCGTGGATCGCTTCGCGGATCGACAGCGAGCGGTCGTTGACCAGCTCGATCTTGATAGATGCAGGTAGTTGCCCCTCAAAGCGTGGGATCAGCGCCCGCACCGCATCGACCACCTGCACGGTGTTCGCGTTCGGCTGGCGCTGCACCATCAGCGAGATCGAGCGCTCGCCGTTCAGGCTGCCCATGGCCTTGACCGACTGGTAGCTGTCCTGCACGTCGGCGATGTCCCGCAGGCGCACCGGCAGGCCGTCGCGGGTGGCGACGATCAGGTTGGCGAAGTCGGCCGCCCGCATCAGCTGGCCGCCGCCCTGGATGGTCAGCGCCTGGGTCGGGCCGTCGAGGATGCCCAGCGGCGTGTTCGAGTTGGCCGCGCGCAGGGCCGCCGCCAGCTCGTCCATCGAGATGTTGCGGGCGTTCATCAGGTCGGAACGGGCGCGCACGCGCACGGCGAAGCGCTTGCCGCCGTTGATCGAGACTTGCGAGACGCCTTGCACGGTCGAGATCGCCGGCGAGATCAGGTTTTCGGCGTAGTCGTTCAGCTCCGACAAGTCCATCGACGGCGAGGTCAGGTGCATGAACAGGATCGGGGCGTCGGCCGGGTTGACCTTGCGGTAGGACGGCATCTCGGTCATCTCGAGCGGCAGCCGGCGCTGGGCCACCAGCAGGGCCGCCTGGACGTCCACCGCCGCCTTGTCGACGTCGATCTCGTTATCGAACTCCAGCACGATATTGGTGTCGCCCTGGGTGCTGGTCGAGGTGATCAGCTTGATGCCGGCGATGGTCGAGAACTGCTTCTCGAGCGGCAGCGCCACCGAGGACGCCATCGTCTCGGGGCTGGCCCCGGCCAGGTTGGCGTAGACGTTGATGACCGGCGTGTTATAGCTGGGCAGTGCCGCGACCGGGATCTGCATGTACGACAGGATGCCGACCAGCACCAGGCTGAGCGACAGCAGCACCACCATCACCGGACGGCGGATACACAGTTCGGACAGATTCATGCCTGCTCGCCCTGCTTGGTTGGCGCTGGCGCGGGGGCCGGCGCGGCCGGCCTGGCGCCCTGCCCTGCCAGGCGCACCTTGCCGCCCGGACGCAGGTTCTGCTTGCCCTCGGTGATGACCCGTTCGTCGCCATTCAGGCCGGTGACGGCGGCGCGGTCGCCGAAGGCGTAGACGCGCTGCACCGGCACCTGGCGCGCCGAGTCGCCCTCGCCCAGCACATAGACGAAGGTGCCGTTGGATGCCGTGATGATGGCGCTCTGCGGGATCACCACCGCATTCTTCAGCGTTTGCACCACCACGTTGGCGGTCACGTACTGGCCCGGCCACAGGGTGGTGTCGCGGTTGGCGAACTCGCCCTTCACGCGGATGGTGCCGGCCTGCGGATCGACCGCGTTGTCGATGAAGCTCAGGCGGCCGACCACCGGTGGGGTCTCTTCCTTGCCGCTGCCGGCGCCGTTGCCCGCGCCGTTGCCCTGGTTGACGCGCACTTCGACGTTGCCCTGCTTCTGCGCCGCCAGCAGCGGGCCGAGGGTCGATTCCGGCAAGGTGAACGACACGTTGATCGGGTCGAGCTGGGTGATGGTGGTGAGCGAGGTGCTCATCTGCACCAGGGTGCCCGGATGGACGTCGATGGCGCCGACCCGGCCCGTCATCGGCGCCCGGATCGTGGTGTAGCTGGCGCTCACGCGCGTGGCGCGCGCCGCCGCCTGGTTCGACTGCACCAGGGCGCGCTGGGCTTCGACCTGGCTGAGCAGGGAGTCGAGCGCGCTCTGGGCCAGGAAGTTCTGCGCCACCAGTTCCTGGCTGCGCTTGTACTGGCGCTCGAGGTCGGCCAGGGTGGCCGAGTCGCGCGCCACTTGCGCTTCGGCGCGGGCGACGTTGGCCAGGTCGGCGCGGTCGTCGAGCGAGAACATCAGCTGGCCTTCCTTGACGAACTGGCCTTCGCGGATATGCACGGCGCGGATCGTGGTGACGGTCTGGGGATGCAGGTTGACGGTGCGCACCGGGGTCACGGTGCCGTTGGCGAACAGTTCGACGCCGACGTCGCGCCGCTCGGGCGCGACCACGTTGACGGTCACCGGCGGCTGGCCGCCCGGCCCCCGGCCCGCGCCTGCCTCCGCCTTGGCGTCGTTACCCTGGTTCATGTACCAGCCGCCAGCCACGACCAGCGCCGCAATTCCGGCGATGACGCCGACATTCTTCTTCTTCATTCTTGTCCCTTGCCGCCCATTGTCGGCGACTCCATCATTGATCGTGGCGGCCCTGCCGCTTGCCCTGGATGAGGGCGCCGCATTGTCCCACAGTGTTGTTACCGCTTGGTGTATTACGTTTGGCGCTTCGCTATTTGCTGACCAATTTGTTCGGATAGTAGGCCGGCAGCATCAAGGTCACTTCCAGTCCCCCTTCCGCATGGTTGGTCAGGGTGATGGTGCCGCCATGCTGCTCGGTGACGTTGCGTGCGATCGTCAGCCCCAGGCCGGTGCCGCCCGATTCGCGCGAGCGCGAGGTCTCGACCCGGTAGAACGGGTCGAACACCCGTCCCAGTTCGCTCCTCGGAATGCCCGGCCCGCTGTCGCGGATGCGCACCCGTGCGGCGCCGTTGACGCGGTCGACACAGACGCGCGCATCGCGGCCGTACTTCACCGCGTTGTCGATCAGGTTGCCCAGGCAGCGGCGCAGGTCGAGCGGCCGGCCCAGCACCGCCATCGTGGCCTTGCCCTGCAGCGTGACTTCCTGGCCGGCGTCGCTGGCGTCGGCGCACACCGCCTCCAGCAGCGAATCGAGGTCCAGCATCTGCATCGCCTCGGTGGTGTCCATGCTGCGCGCCAGCACCAGGCCTTCGCGCACCATTTCCTGCATGGCCGACAGGTCGCCGATCAGGCGTTCCTGCAGTTCGCCGTCGGCCACCTTCTCGAGCCGCAGGCGCATGCGCGTGAGCGGCGTCTGCAGGTCGTGGGTGATCGCGGCCAGCATCTGCGTGCGCTGGAAGATGTACTGGCGGATGCGCGCCTGCATCGCATTGAAGGCGGCGCTGGCCTGGCGGATCTCGCTGGCGCCGGTGAGGTCGAGCGGCGGGCGGTTGATGTCCTGCCCCAGGTCTTGCGCGGCCTGGGCCAGCTGCTTGAACGGCCGGGTGGTCATGCGCGCCACCAGGTAGGCCAGCACGGCGATGCTGATCATGAACAGGGCCACCAGGACGCGCAGGTCGGTGTCGCCGTCCCGGACCAGGCGCGGCGGCAGCACCGACAGGCGCAGCTCGGCGCCATCGCGCAGGTGCACGTTGAGCGATTCGCAGGCGCCGCCATAACCCATGCTGAGCAGCCCGTACATCATCGGCACGCGCTGTGCGGTGTCGCAGGCGGCCGGGCGGGCCACGACCGATTCGACCCGGTAGCCCTTGCCCAGGCGCGATGCCAGCTGGCGGGCGAAGGTCGTGGCCGGGGCCGGGGCCGGCTGGGTGTCGCTGACTGCGAGCTCCAGGCCGGGACGGTTGGCGACCTCGAGGTAGATCGAGCGCGCCTCGGCCGGCACGATCTCGGTGGCCATGATCAATTGCTCAGCGCGCTCCAGCCGGTGCTGGTCGAGCTGGCGCTCCCAGTCGCGCCAGCGCTGGTAGTCGGCCGCCAGCTGGGTCAGCGCGGCCGAGATCCACACGCCCAGCAGCAGCGTCAGGAACACCCGGCCCGTCATCGACCCGAAGAAATCCTTCACGCTGCCGGCTCCACCGTCACCTGGCCGGCCAGCACGTAGCCACCGTTGCGGACCGTCTTGATGATCTGGGGCATGCGCGCGTCCTCGCCCAGCTTCTGGCGCAGGCGGCTGATCTGGATGTCGATCGAGCGGTCGAACGGGTCGGCGTCGCGGCCTTGGGTGAGGTTGAGCAGCTGGTCGCGGTTGAGCACGCGGTTGGGGTGCTCGAGGAACACGCGCAGCAGGCGGAATTCAGCGCCCGACAGCATGATCACGATGCCGTCCGGGTTGAGCAGGTGGCGCGCGGTGAGGTCGAGCGTCCAGCCCGAGAAGCGCATCTGCTGCACGTTCTCGGACGGCGTGTTGGACGGCATGGCGTGCGAGCGGCGCAGCACGCTGCGGATGCGCGCCAGCAGTTCGCGCGGCTCGAAAGGCTTGGGCAGGTAGTCGTCGGCGCCCATCTCGAGGCCGAGGATGCGGTCCAGCGGCTCGTTGCGGGCGGTCAGCATGATGACCGGCAGGGTCGAGGTGGCGCGCAGCTTGCGGCACAGCGTCAGCCCGTCGTCGCCGGGCATGTTCAGGTCGAGCACGATGAGGTCGGGGCGGGTTTCGTCGAGCGCCTTCCACATCGCGTTGCCATCGGCGGCGGCCAGCGTCCGGTAGCCGTTCGACTCGAGGTAGTCGGCCAGCAGGCTCCGGATGTCGCGGTCGTCGTCGACGATCAGAATCGTAGAGGGAGTATCCATAACCTCAATTATCCGAGTTTATGCATAGCCCGGACGAGCATTTTGTATCGCTGTGTATAAGCAAATAGGCCCGAAACATATTGATACAATGTCCGAGACAGGGGAAACCCCGCGGTTACAGTTTGTGCGCAAGATGGGAACCGTGCAGCGAGCGTTTCGGATGCACGTCAACCAGACTCTCACAAAGGAAGAACCATGAACACCCTCCGCAAGAACCTCGTGATCGCTCTTACCGCTGCCGGCCTGGCTTGCGCCACTGTCGGCGTCCAGGCCCAGACCGCCGCCCCCGCCGAAGGCCGGCCGGCCCTGACGGCCGAGCAACGCCTGGCCAAGAAGGCCGAATGGCAGGCCAAGGCCGGCGAACGGCGCGCGAAGATGGAACAGAAGCGCGCCGAACGCCAGGCCAAGCTGCGCGACGCGCTCAAGCTCAATGCGCAGCAGCAGCCGGCCTGGGACGCCTTCGTGGCCAGCATGGCGCCGCCAAATAAAGGCGAGCGCACCGGCCGTCCCGACCGCGCCGCCTGGGCCAGCCTGACTGCCCCGCAACGCATGGAGAAGCAGATCGCGATGCAGAAGGAGCGCACCGCGCGCATGGAGGCGCGGCTGTCGGCCCTGAACAGCTTCTATGCCCAGCTGACGCCGGAGCAGCGCAAGACCTTCGATGAGCAGGCCAAGCACCGCAAGGGACCGCGTCACCACGGTCACCATGGCCATCACGGCCAGCACGGCCAGCGCGCGAACGCGTGAGCCAGCGCCGGCAGGGTTGGCGGCGCTGCCGCCGACCTTACCGTTGCAGCCGCTGCAGCGACGCCAGGAACTTCTCCGCGTTCTGGAAGCCGATCACCCGGCTGTCCGGGATTTCGTTGCCGGCGCCATCGAACAGGATGATGCCCGGCGGCCCGAACAGCCCGAAGCGCTTGAGCATGGCCTTGTCGTCGGCGTCGTTGGCCGTCACGTCGACCTGCAGCAGCACGGTATCGGCGAGCTTTTCCTGCACGGCCGGATCGACGAAGGTGAACTTTTCCATCTCCTTGCACGACACGCACCAGTCGGCGTAAAAATCGAGCATCACGGTCTTGCCGGCGTTGGCCGCCAGCGCGGCGTCGAGCTGGTCCACGGTCTTGATGCGGCTGAACGCCAGAGCGTGGTCCTGCGGCGCGCCGCCCAGGTGCGCCAGCGGCGCCCAGGCGTCGCGCCCGCCGCTGGCGATGCCCACCAGCTGGGTCGCTCCCAGCACCGCGAACGCCGCGCCGAAGGCCATCGCCGCCCAATGGCGGGTATGGCGCAGCAGATAGAAGCCATACCCCAGCAGCAGCGCCGCCCACAGCAGCATCTGGGCCGCGCCCGGGATCACCGGCGCCACCAGCCAGATCGCCATCGCCAGCATCAGCACGCCGAACAGGCGCTTGACCGACTCCATCCACGGCCCCACCCGCGGCAGCAGCGTTCCGGCCGACAGGCCCACCAGCAGCAGCGGAATGCTCATCCCCACCGCCATCGAGAACAGCGCCGCGCCGCCGATGAAGACGTCGCGCGTCTGGCTGATGTAGACCAGGGCGCCGGCCAGCGGCGCCGCCACGCAGGGACCCACGATCAGGGCCGAGATGGCGCCCATGATGAATACGCCGAGCAGCTTGCCGCCCTGCTGGCTGTTGGATACCTGCGTCAAGCGGGTCTGCAAGGTGTTAGGCAGTTGTAACTGATAGAAACCGAACATCGACAGCGACATGGCCACGATCAACAGCGCGAAGGCGCCCAGCACCCAGGGATTCTGCAGCGCGGCGGCCAGGCCTTCACCGGCCAGGCCGGCGGCGACGCCGAGCAGGGTGTAGACGATCGCCATGCCCAGCGAATACGCCAGCGACAGCGCGAAGCCGCGCGAACGGCTCACGTGCTTGCCCTCGCCCACGATGATCGATGACAGGATCGGCACCATCGGCAGCACGCAGGGGGTGAACGCCAGGCCCAGGCCGAGCAGGATGAAGGCCGGCACGATGGCCAGCAGGCTGCCGCCGCCGAGGATGCCGGCGATGGTCGACAGGTCCGATTGCGGCGCAGCGGCAGCCGCTGCCGGCGTATCGGCCAGCGATGCGGACGACGGCGTCGACATGCCGCCCTGCGTCGCAGCGCCCCCGATCGGCAGGCCGGACGCGGGCGGCGCGCCACCCGCGCCGAGGTTGACGCTGTGCTCCTGCGGCGGATAGCACAGGCCGGCGTCGGCGCAGCCCTGGCTGGTGGCCGTCAGCGTAAACGGACCGGTGCCCTCGACCGGGATCCGGATGACCAGGGTGCCGGCATGGGTCTCGAGATCCTTCTCGAAGGTCGGGTCGTACTTCACCTTGCCCGGCGGGACCTGCGGCTCGCCCAGCGTGACGCCGGCGCCGCTGGCCCGGAACGCGAAGCGCTCGCGGTACATGTAGTAGGCGGGCGCGATGGTGTAGGTGATCTCGGCGGTCTGCGGGTCCGCCATGCGCGCGTCGAAACGGAAGGCGACGGCGGGATCGAGGAAGTCCTGCTCGGCGCGGGCGGGCAGCGCGGTAAACAGGGCGAGGACGGCGAATAGCGTCAGGCAGGCCTGCAGCAGGCGGCGGGCGGAAAATCGAACCATGGTCTCTCGTGGAAGTTACTGCACCGGGCATGGTACACCGCCTGCCCGCTTCGCGCCGGAACTCATCCTTGGCAGGGACGAAAAAAAACCAGGCGCGAGGCCTGGTCTTTTTTGCGGTGACAGTCGATTACTCGGCGGTCGGTGCTTCTTCAGCCGAGGTGACTTCTGGACGGTCCAGCAGTTCGACGTAGGCCATAGGCGCATTGTCGCCAACGCGGAAGCCCATCTTCAGGATACGCAGGTAGCCGCCGTTGCGGTTGGCGTAGCGCGGACCCAGTTCAGCGAACAGCTTCTGGACCATTTCGCGGTCGCGCAGGCGAGCGAAGGCCAGGCGCTTGTTGGCCAGGGTGTCGGTCTTGCCCAGGGTCAGGATCGGTTCGATGACGCGACGCAGTTCCTTGGCTTTCGGGACGGTGGTCTTGATGGCTTCGTGACGCAGCAGCGAAACAGTCATGTTGCGCAGCATTGCCAGACGGTGGGACGAGGTACGGTTCAGTTTACGAAGGCCGTGACGGTGACGCATGGTATTTCCTTTCGGTGTTTTCTAAATCCAGTTCTTCGATCGTTCACACTTGCGCATGACCGCGGACCGGTTCAAGGTTGAATCCGCCCGAACACTGTGCCCGGGCGGGGTACTGCAGAACTTCTGATTACTTTTCCAGGCCGGCTGGTGGCCAGTTCTCGAGTTTCATGCCCAGGGTCAGGCCGCGCGAAGCAAGGACTTCCTTGATTTCGTTGAGCGACTTGCGGCCCAGGTTCGGCGTCTTGAGCAGTTCGTTTTCCGAACGCTGGATCAGGTCGCCGATGTAGTAGATGTTTTCTGCTTTCAGGCAGTTGGCCGAACGGACGGTCAGTTCCAGGTCGTCGACCGGACGCAGCAGGATCGGATCGACCAGCGGTGCGCGCGACGGCGCTTCGGCGGCGGCTTCGGTGCCTTCCAGGGCGGCGAACACGTTCAGCTGGTCGACCAGCACGCGCGCCGACTGGCGGATCGCTTCTTCCGGGGTGATGACGCCGTTGGTCTCGATGTTGATGATCAGCTTGTCCAGGTCGGTACGCTGTTCGACACGGGCCGATTCCACGGCGTACGACACGCGGCGCACCGGCGAGAACGATGCGTCCAGGATGATGCGGCCGATGGTCTTGTTGGTGTCTTCCGACAGGCGACGGACGTTGCCCGGCACGTAGCCGCGACCCTTCTCGACCTTGATCTGCATGTCCAGCTTGCCGCCTGCGGTCAGGTGGGCGATGACGTGGTCAGGGTTGATCAGTTCGACGTCGTGCGGCAGGTCGATGTCCGAAGCCAGGACGGCGCCTTCGCCTTCCTTCTTCAGGGTCAGGGTGACGGAATCGCGGTTGTGGACTTTGAAGACCACGCCCTTCAGGTTCAGCAGCAGGTCGACGACGTCTTCCTGCACGCCATCCAGCGACGAATATTCATGCACGACACCAGCGATCGTCACTTCGGTCGGCGCGTAGCCCACCATCGACGACAGCAGGACGCGACGCAGTGCGTTGCCGAGAGTGTGGCCATAGCCACGCTCGAACGGCTCCATCACGACTTTCGCGTGGCCGGCGCCCAGTGCTTCGACGTCGATGATACGTGGCTTCAACAAACTATTTTGCATGAATGAGTCCTTTTCAATACCCTCGGCTCGTTACACCGATAAGGCTGATGGCTTTATAGAGAACGCCTGCACAATGGCAGGCGGGTAAAACGATTCTGTGCGACAGGAATGATGAAAACTTCGATCCGGGGATTGTCTGTCCGCTGCAAGGCCGATCCTTGATCGCTGCGCTTGCACCACCACCACCATGTCGTTCCCGCGGAGGCGGGAACCCAAGTTTGCAACTTCGGATGCAGAACTTGGGTCCCCGCCTTCGCGGGGATGACAAATCGAGCGGCGCGCCGCTCGATTTGTCAATTAACGCGAGTACAGTTCGACGATCAGCGCTTCGTTGACGTCGGCAGCGATTTCGTTACGCTCCGGGAACGAACGGAAGGTGCCTTCCAGCTTCTTCGCGTCGACCGAGACCCAGCTCGGGAAGCCGATTTGTTCGGCCAGCGACAGCGCTTCAGCGATACGCACTTGCTTCTTGGCTTTTTCACGAACAGCGATGACGTCGCCGGTCTTGACCTGGTACGACGCGATGTTCACGACGTTGCCGTTCACGGTGAAGGCCTTGTGGCTCACCAGCTGGCGTGCTTCGGCGCGGGTCGAGCCGAAGCCCATGCGGTAAGCGACGTTGTCCAGGCGCGATTCCAGCAGCTTCAGCAGGGTTTCGCCGGTGTTGCCCTTGCGGCGGTTCGCTTCGGCGAAGTAGCGGCGGAACTGACGCTCCAGCACGCCGTAGATACGCTTGACCTTCTGCTTTTCGCGCAGCTGGTTGCCGTAGTCCGAGGTGCGGGCGCCCGACTTGACGCCGTGCTGGCCTGGCTTGACGTCCAGTTTGCACTTCGAATCGAGCGAGCGACGTGCGCTCTTCAGGAACAGGTCGGTGCCTTCACGGCGCGACAGTTTTGCTTTTGGTCCGATATAACGTGCCACGTTAGATTTCCTTTAATATTTGATCACGCCCCAGAGACGCATGGGCAAACCCCATGCACCCAGGCGCTAGTCCGGCTCTGCATGAGGCCAGACGTGGCTTACAACATCGCCCGCCATCAGGGATGGCAGGCGACAAGAGCCGGGCAGTATAACCCATTTCTGGGCAACTGCACCGGCGTTCTCGTAAAACACAACGGGGCGTGCGCCCCGTGCGTCGTGTTCCAGACACGGACCGGGCCGGGAAACGCCAGGCGGCGCTCCGATTGCCCGATGTCCCGATGTCTTAGATACGGCGACGCTTCGGCGGACGGCAGCCGTTGTGTGGAACTGGGGTAACGTCCTGGATCTCGGTGATCTTGATGCCGAGGTTGTTCAGAGCGCGCACAGCCGATTCACGGCCTGGGCCTGGGCCCTTGATGCGCACTTCCAGGTTTTTCACGCCCGATTCCTGAGCGACCTTGCCTGCAGCTTCGGCAGCGACCTGAGCCGCGAACGGGGTCGATTTGCGCGAACCCTTGAAGCCGGCGCCACCGGAGGTTGCCCACGACAGGGCGTTGCCCTGGCGGTCGGTGATGGTGATGATCGTGTTGTTGAACGAAGCGTGCACGTGGGCGATGCCCTCGGCAACGTTCTTCTTCACTTTCTTGCGCACACGTGCTGCTGCTGCGCTGCTTTGTTGCTTGGCCATAGTCGGTTCCTAGATTATTTCTTGAGCGATTGAGCTGCCTTGCGCGGACCTTTACGGGTACGAGCATTCGTGCGGGTACGCTGACCACGGACCGGCAGGCCCTTACGGTGACGCATGCCGCGGTAGCAACCCAGGTCCATCAGACGCTTGATGTTCATGGACAGCTCGCGGCGCAGGTCACCTTCCACGACAAACTTGCCGACTTCGTCGCGCAGCTTCTCGAGTTCGTTATCGTCCAGGTCCTTGACCTTCTTGGTGGTCGCGATACCGGTTGCGTCGCAGATCTTCTGCGAGCGCGGACGGCCAATACCGTAGATAGCCGTCAGGCCGATAACGGTGTGCTGATGATTTGGGATGTTAACCCCTGCAATACGTGCCATTCGTTATTCCTCGATTAACCTTGACGCTGCTTGTGACGCGGCTCGACGCAGATCACACGGACCACGCCTTTGCGCTTGATGATCTTGCAGTTGCGGCAGATCCGCTTGACTGAAGCGTTAACTTTCATTTTGCACTCTCTTCGGTTCGTTTACTTGATGATGTTTTTACTTGGTGCGGAACACGATGCGGGCCCGGGACAGGTCATACGGAGTCAACTCCACCGTCACCTTGTCACCCGGGAGAATGCGGATATAGTTCATCCGCATTTTACCCGAGATATGCCCCAGGACCACATGGCCGTTTTCCAGCTTTACGCGGAACGTCGCGTTTGGGAGATTCTCGAGGATCTCCCCTTGCATTTGGATGACGTCGTCTTTTGCCATTCGCTCTATGCACTCCCCGCTTATCGCGTAGGAACTCCACCCTTGAAGTTAGCCTTACGCAGCAGGGAATCATATTGCTGCGACATGACGTAGTTCTGCACTTGTGCCATGAAGTCCATCGTCACCACCACGATGATCAGGAGCGACGTGCCACCGAAGTAGAAGGGAACCTTCCACTGCGCGGTCATGAACTCCGGCACCAGGCACACCAGGGTGATATAGACTGCACCGGCCAGGGTCAGGCGCATCAGGATCTTGTCGATATAGCGCGCGGTCTGCTCGCCCGGACGGATGCCCGGAACAAACGCGCCGCTCTTCTTCAAGTTGTCCGCCGTTTCCTTGCTGTTGAATACCAGCGCGGTGTAAAAGAAGCAGAAGAACACGATCGCCACCGCATACAGCAACGCGTGGATTGGCTCGCCTGGCGCCATCGACGCCGCCAGATCCTTCAGGAACCCGATCACGGGGCCGGACGAATCCTTGCCGCGCGTGAACCAGTCGACGATCGTCGCCGGGAACAGAATGATCGACGACGCGAAGATCGGCGGGATCACGCCTGCCATGTTCAGCTTCAAGGGCAGGTGGCTGGTTTGGCCACCGTAGATCTTGTTGCCGACCTGGCGTTTGGCGTAATTGACCAGGATCTTGCGCTGTCCGCGTTCCACGAACACCACCGCATACGTCACCGCAGCCACCAGGACCACGATCAGGATGGCCGAGAAGCTGCCGATCGAGCCGTTCGAGACCAGGGTGAACAAGCCGCCCAGGGCCGAAGGCAGACCTGCTGCGATGCCGGCGAAGATGATGATCGAAATGCCGTTGCCAAGACCACGCTCGGTGATCTGCTCGCCCAGCCACATCAGGAACATGGTGCCGGTCAGGAGGGTCACCACGGTCACGAAGCGGAACGCCAGACCTGGGTCGATGACCAGGCCAGGCTGCGCCTCGAGCGCGACTGCGATGCCGAACGCCTGGAACAACGCCAGTGCCACCGTGAAGTAACGGGTGTACTGGGTGATCTTGCGGCGGCCGGCCTCGCCCTCTTTCTTCAACGCCTCGAGTTGCGGCGAGACGATCGATGCAAGCTGCATGATGATCGAAGCCGAAATGTAAGGCATGATGCCGAGCGCGAACACGGTAAAGCGGGACAAGGCGCCACCCGAGAACATGTTGAACATGCCCAGGATGCCGCCCTCGTTCTGCTTGAACAGCGCAGCGAGCTGCACCGGGTCAATCCCGGGAACCGGGATGTGAGCACCGATGCGGTACACGACCAATGCGCCAAGCAAAAACCACAGCCGGCCCCAGGGGAATCCGGAAGCGGCGCTTTTACCAAGTTGTGAATTAGTCGCCAATTTTTGCTCCGATCAGGCAGCGGCCGCTTTACGCGACCGAGCCGCCAGCTGCTTCGATCGCTGCTTTCGCGCCAGCGGTCGCTTTCAGGCCCTTGAGGTTCACCGCTTTGGTGATCTCGCCGGACAGGATGACGCGCACGTCGCGAGCCACGACCGACAGGATGCCTGCCTGCTTGAGCACCAGGATGTCGACGTCGCCGACAGCCAGGTTGTTCAGGTCGGACAGACGCACTTCAGCCTTGAAGGTGGCGTTCAGCGATTTGAAGCCGCGCTTTGGCAGACGGCGCTGCAGAGGCATCTGACCGCCTTCGAAGCCGACTTTGTGGAAGCCGCCCGAACGCGATTTCTGACCCTTGTGACCACGGCCGGCAGTCTTGCCCAGGCCGGAGCCAATGCCGCGACCAACACGACGCTTGTAGTGCTTGGCGCCGTCAGCTGGTTGAATGGTATTGAGTTCCATTGATTTCTCCGTTCGCAAGCCCGAGGGCTTACGAAACAACTTTCACGAGGTACGAGACTTTGTTGATCATGCCACGTACGGCTGGGGTGTCTTGCAGCTCGGAGACCGAGTTGACGCGACGCAGGCCCAGGCCGCGCACGGTGGCACGGTGGTCTTGACGGGTACCGATCAGGCCCTTGACGAGCTGAACTTTAACGGTGTTTGCCATGTGAGTTCTCCTTAACCGACGATGTCTTCGACCGACTTGCCGCGCTTGGCAGCGATGTCAGCCGCGGTGCTCATCTTCGACAGGCCGTCGAGAGTTGCGCGCACCAGGTTGTAAGGATTCGACGAACCGGTCGACTTGGCGACCACGTCGGTCACGCCCATCACTTCGAAGATAGCGCGCATTGCGCCACCAGCGATCACGCCGGTACCAGGCTTCGCTGGCATCATCATGACGCGCGAGGCGCCGTGACGACCGGACACGGTGTGATGCAGGGTACCGTTCTTGAGTGGCACCTTGATCAGGTTGCGGCGGGCTTCTTCCATCGCTTTTTGCACGCCGACTGGAACTTCCTTCGACTTGCCCTTGCCCATGCCGATGCGGCCATCGCCGTCACCGACAACGGTCAGCGCTGCAAAACCCATGATACGACCACCCTTGACCACTTTGGTCACGCGGTTGATCGCGATCATTTTTTCGCGCATGCCATCATCCGGCTTGTCGCTTGCCATTTTCGCTTGCATTTTTGCCATGACGATTCTTCCTTAGAACTTCAGACCGGCTTCACGCGCGGCTTCCGCCAGCGCCTTCACCCGACCGTGGTAACGGAAACCCGAGCGATCGAACGCAACTTCGGTGATTCCTGCTTTCAGTGCTTTTTCTGCGACGCGCTTGCCAACCAGGGCAGCTGCTGCAGCGTTGCCGCCAGCGCCGGTCTGGCCAGCCAGTTCGGCGCGCACTTCCGCTTCCAGGGTCGAAGCCGACACCAGTACTTTTGCGTCCGGGCTGATCAGGTTCGCGTAGATGTGCAGGTTGGTGCGGTGAACCGACAGACGGTTCACACCCAGCTGGGCGATCTTGATGCGGGTCTGACGGCCACGACGCAGACGGGATTGTTTCTTGTCCATGTCTGCTCCGATTATTTCTTCTTGGTTTCTTTAAGCTTGACCACTTCGTCCGAATAACGGACGCCCTTGCCCTTGTAAGGCTCAGGGGAGCGGTAAGCGCGAACTTCGGCGGCAACCTGGCCGACCTTTTGACGATCGATACCCTTGATCAGGATCTCGGTCGGGGTCGGGGTCGCTGCGGTGACGCCTTCAGGCATCGCGTGCAGGACCGGGTGCGAGAAGCCCAGCGACAGGTTCAGGGCGTTGCCCTGCACTGCTGCCTTGTAGCCCACGCCGACCAGGTTCAGCTTCTTCTCGAAGCCCTTGGTGACGCCGGTGACCATGTTGTTGACCAGTGCACGCAGGGTGCCCGACATGGCGTTCGATTCACGCGAATCGTCGATCACGTCGAAGGTCAGCGTGCCATTGTTGTTTTCCACTTTGACCAGGCCGTTCAGGGCTTGGGTCAGGGTGCCCAGCGGGCCCTTGACGGTGATCGACGACGCGTTGATCGCGACTTCGGCACCGGCTGGGACTGCGATTGGCATCTTAGCTACTCGAGACATCGTCTACTCCTTAAGCCACGTAGCAAATCACTTCGCCACCGACACCGGTAGCGCGTGCTTTGCGATCAGTCATGACGCCTTGCGGAGTCGACACGATTGCCACGCCCAGGCCGTTCATGACGGTTGGGATCTCGTCTTTGCCCTTGTAGATACGCAGGCCAGGACGGGACACGCGCTCGAGGCGCTCGATGACCGGACGGCCAGTGTAATACTTCAAACCGATTTTCAGTTCCGATTTGCCGTCAGCCGACGACACTGCGAAATCTTCAATGTAACCCTCGTCCTTCAGGACGTTGGCAATGGCAACCTTGACTTTCGACGACGGCATTGCGACCGTGGTTTTCTGAACAACTTGTGCGTTGCGAATGCGGGTCAGCATATCGGCGATAGGATCGCTCATACTCATTGCATATTCTCCTATTACCAGCTTGCTTTGGTCATACCCGGAATTTCGCCCTTCATGGCGAATTCGCGGAGTTTGGTACGTGCCAGACCGAATTTACGGAAAGTGCCACGTGGACGGCCAGTGATGGCGCAGCGGTTACGCTGACGGGTCGGTGCCGAGTTACGCGGCAGCGCCTGCAGCTTCAGGCGCGCTTCGTAACGTTCTTCTTCCGACTTCGACTGGTCGTCGATGATTGCTTTCAGAGCTGCACGCTTCGGGGCGAATTTCTCCACCAGGTCTGCACGCTTCTGTTCGCGGTTAATCAGTGCAAGTTTTGCCATGCTCTTAGTTCCTGAACGGGAATTTGAAGGCGGCGAGCAGCGCTTTGGCTTCTTCGTCGGTCTTAGCAGTCGTGGTGATCGAGATGTTCATGCCGCGCAGTGCATCGATCTTGTCGTAGTCGATCTCTGGGAAGATGATCTGCTCTTTGACACCGATGTTGTAGTTGCCACGACCATCGAACGATTTGCCGCTCACGCCACGGAAGTCACGCACGCGTGGCAGGGCCACGGTGATGAAACGGTCCAGGAATTCGTACATGCGGGCGCCGCGCAGGGTCACCATCGTGCCGATCGGGTAGCCTTCGCGGATCTTGAAACCTGCGATTGCCTTGCGAGCCTTGGTCACGACTGGCTTCTGGCCAGCGATCTTGGTCAGGTCGCCGGTGGCGTGCTCGATGATCTTCTTGTCAGCGACTGCTTCCGACAGACCCATGTTCAGGGTGATCTTGGTCAGACGCGGCACTTCCATCACCGACTTGTAACCGAATTTCTCGGTCAGCTCGGCAACGACTTTGTCTTTGTAAATTGCTTGGAGACGGGCCATTTCTTCTTACCCTTTCACTACTTCGCCGCTCGACTTGAAGACGCGGACTTTTTTGCCGTCCTGGTCTTTGAAGCCAACGCGATCTGCCTTGCCGGTCGCAGCGTTGAACAGCGCGACATTCGACACGTGAATCGGCATAGTCTTGTCGACGATACCACCAGTAACACCGGTCATCGGGTTAGGCTTGGTCGCTTTCTTAGCGACGTTGACGCCTTCGACGATGACGTGTTCAGCGTCTACACGCTTCTGAACGACGCCACGCTTGCCCTTGTCCTTACCGGCCAGAACGATGACTTCGTCGTTTTTACGAATCTTATCCATGTCGAATCCTTACAGAACTTCAGGTGCCAGCGACACGATCTTCATGAACTTTTCAGTGCGCAGTTCGCGCGTGACTGGTCCGAAGATACGGGTACCGATTGGCTCCAGCTTGGCGTTCAGCAGGACAGCGGCATTGCCGTCGAACTTGACCAGGGAACCATCCTGGCGGCGCACACCTTTGGCGGTACGCACAACCACGGCATTGTAAATTTCACCCTTTTTGACGCGGCCACGTGGGGCTGCGACTTTCACGGTGACCTTGATGATGTCGCCAATGCTCGCGTAACGGCGCTTCGAGCCACCCAACACCTTGATGCACAGAACTTCCTTGGCACCGGTGTTGTCGGCTACTTCGAGCCGGCTTTCGGTTTGAATCATAGTAGTTTCTTTCCCAACTTAAGCCGTAGAAAACCCCACGGAGAACCGTGGGCCTGCGGTCAGTCTTGGTCCCGCCATGACGCCCCTGCTGGAGCCCCATGTTTGGGTGATTGGACTTTCCAAATACACTTTCGTTACAGGCCGCTGTACCGCGGGGGATAACTGCGGCAACACATGAACGAAGCCCGCTAGTATCCCAGATACCAGCGGGCCACGCAAGACAAATTTTATGGGTACTTACAGTACCTGTGCGACTTGCAACACTTTGGTCACAGTCCACGCCTTCGTCTTCGAGATCGGACGACCTTCTGCGATCTCGACGGTGTCACCGATTTTCGCTTCATTCGCTTCGTCGTGCGCGTGATACTTGTTCGAGCGCACGATGATCTTGCCGTACAGCGGGTGCTTGACGTGACGTTCGATCAGGACGGTTACCGTCTTGTCCATTTTGTCGGACACGACTTTACCGACCAGCGTACGCTTCAGCGCCGTTTTAGTGGTGTCGTTCATTTGGCTTCCTTCGTGTTCATCACAGTCTTCACACGCGCGATATCGCGACGTACTTTCTTCAGCTGCGAGGTGTTACCGAGCTGCTGGGTGGCGACTTGCATGCGCAGACCGAATTGGGCCTTCAGCAGCTCGTTCAGCTCCTTCTGCAGCGCTTCCTGGTCTTTGCCGCGGAGTTCCGATGCTTTCATATTCAACTCCTGTTATTGGCCAACTTGGCGAACCACGAAAGTGGTAGCCAGTGGCAGTTTGGCAGCGGCCAGGCGGAACGCTTCGCGCGCCAGTTCTTCAGCGACGCCGTCCATCTCGTACAGGACTTTGCCTGGCTGGATTTCAGCGACGTAGTACTCTGGGTTACCCTTACCGTTACCCATACGGACTTCGGCCGGCTTGTTCGAAATCGGCTTGTCCGGGAAGATACGGATCCAGATACGACCGCCACGTTTGATGTGACGGGTCATGGCGCGACGTGCCGCTTCGATCTGGCGTGCGGTGATACGGCCGCGGGCAACTGCCTTCAGACCGAACTCACCGAACGAGACCGCGGTGCCGCGGGTGTGCGAAATGCCGGTGTTACGGCCCTTCTGCTCTTTACGATACTTCCTGCGCGATGGTTGCAGCATGCTTATTCTCCTGCTTTCTCAGCGGGTGCAGCGGCAGCCGGGGTCGCCAGCTTGACAGCTGGACGAGCGCGCACGGTTGGCGCGGCAGCTGGACGTGCACCGCCGGCTGGACGTGGACCGCGCGATGGCTTGCCGTCGTCACGACGTGGGCCGCGTGGCTTCTTCTCATCTGGCGGGGTGTCGATGACTGGTGCTTCGCCGGTGACCGAACGGTCGCCCTTGTAGACCCAGACCTTGACGCCGATGATGCCGTAGGTGGTCGATGCTTCGCTGGTGCCGTAGTCGATATCGGCGCGCAGGGTGTGCAGTGGCACACGGCCTTCGCGATACCATTCGGTACGTGCGATTTCGATGCCATTCAGGCGGCCCGACGACATGATCTTGATGCCGACGGCGCCCAGGCGCATTGCGTTTTGCATCGCACGCTTCATGGCGCGACGGAACATGATGCGCTTTTCGAGCTGCTGCGAGATCGAATCGGCGATCAGCTGCGAATCGATCTCTGGCTTGCGGATCTCTTCGATATTGACGTGCACAGGCACGCCCATGATCTTGGCCAGCGAGGTCTTCAGCACTTCGATGTCTTCGCCTTTTTTACCGATCACGACACCAGGACGCGACGAGTAAATGGTGAAGCGTGCATTCTTGGCAGGACGCTCGATGACGATGCGGCCGACCGAAGCGTTCTTCAGCTTCTTTTTCAGGAAAGCGCGGGCTTCCAGGTCTTCCTGCAGCATCGAAGCGAAGTTGCCGTTACCAGCATACCAGCGCGATGCCCAGTTACGGGTGACCGCCAGGCGGAAGCCGGTTGGGTGGATTTTCTGACCCATCGTATGACTCCTTAGTTACCGACAGTCACGTAAACGTGACAGGATTGTTTAGAAATGCGATCACCGCGGCCTTTTGCACGTGCAGTAAAGCGCTTCAGGATCGGGCCCTTTTCGACATAGATCTGAACCACTTTCAGTTCGTCGATGTCGGCGCCATCGTTGTGTTCCGCGTTGGCGATCGCCGACTCGAGAACCTTCTTGATGATGGTCGCGCCTTTTTTCGGGCTGAATTGCAGAATGTTGAGTGCTGCGTCAACTTTCTTGCCACGAATCAGATCGGCGACCAGGCGGCCTTTTTGTTCCGAAAGGCGCACGCCTTTGAGGATTGCTTTAGTTTCCATTATCGTTTCGCCTTCTTGTCAGCGGCGTGGCCCTTGAACGTACGGGTCAGCGCGAATTCGCCGAGCTTGTGGCCGACCATGTTCTCCGACACGTACACAGGCACGTGCACTTTGCCGTTGTGCACGGCGATCGTCAGACCGATGAAGTCTGGCGAGATCGTCGAGCGGCGCGACCAGGTTTTGACTGGCTTCTTGTCTTTGGTCGCTTGCGCGGTCTCGACTTTTTTCACCAGGTGGGCGTCAATGAACGGCCCTTTTTTCAATGAACGAGTCATTTTTTATCCTTATTTCTTGCCGCGGCGCGAAACGATCATCGACGACGTGCGCTTGTTCGAACGCGTACGCTTGCCCTTGGTCTGCTGGCCCCATGGCGACACTGGGTGACGACCGGCTGCAGTTTTACCTTCACCACCACCGTGCGGGTGATCGACCGGGTTCATGACCACACCGCGGACGGTAGGACGAACACCGCGCCAGCGCATCGCGCCAGCCTTACCGATCTTGCGCAGGCTGTGTTCGGCGTTGCCGACTTCGCCAACGGTTGCACGGCACTCGATGTGCACGCGACGGACTTCACCCGAGCGCAGGCGAACCTGGGCGTAGGTGCCTTCACGGGCCATCAGCACGACGCCGGCGCCGGCGGTACGGGCCATCTGGGCACCCTTACCTGGCAGCATTTCGACGCAGTTCATCACGGTACCGACCGGGATGTTGCGGATTGGCAGGCAGTTACCGGCCTTGATCGGCGCTTCCGAGCCGTTCATGACGCTGTCGCCGACAGCCATGCCCTTGGTGGCGATGATGTACTGACGCTCGCCGTCCGCGTAGCACAGCAGTGCGATGTGCGCGGTACGGTTCGGGTCGTATTCGATACGCTCGACCTTGGCAGGAATGCCGTCCTTCTGGCGCTTGAAGTCGACCAGACGGTAGTGCTGCTTGTGACCACCGCCTTTATGGCGGGTGGTGATGTGACCGTTGTTGTTACGGCCGGCAGTTTTCGATTTCTTTTCAACCAGGGCTGCGAGCGGACGGCCTTTGTACAGGCCTTCGGTCACAACTTTCACCATGCCACGACGGCCTGGGGAGGTTGGCTTCATCTTTACGAGTGCCATTATTTAGCCTCCTCGACAAAATTGATTTCCTGGCCTGGCTTCAGGCACACGAAAGCACGCTTGGTGTGGTTGCGACGGCCGGTGAAACGGCCCGAACGCTTTTGCTTGCCTTCGCGGTTCACGGTTTGCACCGATTCCACTTCGACCTTGAACAGCATCTCGACGGCAGCCTTGATTTCTGGCTTGGTCGCGTCAGGCAGGACCTTGAACACGATCTGCTCGTTCTTTTCCGCAACGAAGGTAGCCTTCTCGGAAATGATCGGAGCCAGCAGCACCTTCATCAGGCGCTCTTCGCTGAATTTGATTGCGGCGCTCATGCGTACATCTCCTCGATCTTGGCCAGAGCAGCTTTCGTGACCAGGACTTTTTTGTAGAACACCAGCGACATCGGATCAGCGTGCTTCGGCTCGACGACCAGCACGTGCGGCAGGTTGCGCGATGCCAGTTCGAGGTTCTCGTCGATGGTGTCGGTGATCACCAGGACCGATTCCAGACCCATGGTCTGCAGTTTTTGCGACAGCAGCTTGGTCTTTGGAGCTTCGATCGACAGGTTCTCGACCACGTTCAGGCGGCCTTCGCGAGCCAGTTGCGAGAAGATCGAGCAGATACCTGCACGGAACATCTTCTTGTTGACTTTGTGCGAGAAGTTCTCGTCCGGGGTGTTCGGGAAGATACGACCACCGCCACGCCACAGAGGCGACGACGACATACCAGCACGAGCGCGGCCGGTGCCTTTCTGGCGCCATGGCTTCTTGGTCGTGTGGTGGACTTCTTCACGGTCCTTCTGCTTGCGGTTGCCGCTACGTGCGTTGGCAGCGTAGGCGACGACGATCTGGTGGATCAGGGCTTCGTTGTATTCACGACCGAACACTTCGTCGGTTGCTGCAACGTTGGCGCCAGCTTGACCTTGCTCATTCAGGAGCTTCAGTTCCATGCTTACGCTCCTTTCTTGGCTTTGGTTTTGACAGCTGGCTTGACGACCACTTGGCCGTTCTTCGCGCCAGGAACGGCACCCTTGATCAGCAGCAGCTGACGCTCGGTGTCGATACGCGCGACTTCCAGGTTCTGCGTGGTGACGGTAACGTCGCCCATGTGACCGGTCATGCGCTTGCCTGGGAACACGCGGCCTGGATCCTGGGCCATACCGATCGAGCCAGGAACGTTGTGCGAACGCGAGTTACCGTGGGTCTGACGACCCGAGGCGAAGTTGTGACGCTTGATGGTACCGGCGTAGCCCTTACCGATCGAGGTGCCTTGCACGTCGATTTTCTGGCCCACTTCGAACATCGAAGCATCGATGGTGTCACCGGCTTTGAGTTCGGCGGCTTTGGTGGAATCGATGCGGAATTCCTTCAGCATCGTACCGGCTTCGACGCCAGCTTTGGCGTAGTGACCGGCGGCAGCCTTGTTCACGCGCGAAGCGCGACGCTGACCGTAGACGACCTGAACTGCGGTGTAGCCATCAGTTTCAGGGGTTTTGACTTGTGCGACACGGTTGTTCGACACGTCCAGCACAGTGACAGGGATCGAATCGCCGTCATCCGTGAAGATACGCATCATGCCAACCTTGCGACCGAGGAGGCCCAGGCTCATTTTTTCTCCATTCCCACCTACGATTGGGCGGGGGTAGTTGAACTACTAAAAAATATGGGCAAAAAAGACAGGCCCATACCGAAGCCGGCTAGTATAGCGCGCAAAAGGCTTCGGCGCAACAGGAAAAATCGGAGTCAAATCCGGCCTGTTGCGCTTTTCGCAGTCACTGGAGAAAGAAGAATCCGCTCTAGCCGAGCGGCACAGAAAAGGCGCACCGCTGCGCCTTTTCTCTACAGGCTACGACCATTGCTGGGAGCCTGCGATCTGGAAGTCTGGTGGGCGGTGCAGGATTCGAACCTGCGACCCCTTGGATGTCGACCAAGTATTCTAACCAGCTGAACTAACCGCCCGGGGAGCCGAATTATACGAGCTGGGCTTCAAGTTTTGCAATAGTTTTTTTCGCGTGCTCGTCAATTTCCGTTCATGTCTCCACGGCGGCGCCGGGGACGCCCAGGCGAATCGCGGGTTGAAGATGACGCCTCGAAATGCTATTGTACAAATGCTTTCCGAGGGTCGGCCGCGTCGCGCGCTCCTGGCGTACGTGATTTCCGGCATCGATGCCGGCGCTGCCCGCCCCTTTTCCGCCTGGCGGTTCCCGATGTGTCGATTGCGCATTCCTATAGAAGAGAGCGCCTTTTTCGCATCCCGCCTTTCTCTGGCCCGCGCGCCTCCCTGGCGAGCATCGCGGGCTCAGACCCGGTCCGCCACCCGATCCCCTGATTCATGGGCGGACGCATCGCTGCAAAGGATGAGAATGACTGTCATTGAAACACGCCACTGGCCACGCCAGCTCGATCCCTCACGCCTGGTCCTGGCTACCGATCTCGACGGTACGCTGCTGGCCGGCACCCACGAGGCGCGGCGCCGCATCCGCGAACTGTTTTCCGGCGCCCTGCCGGAGGCGAAGCTGGTGTTCGTCACCGGCCGCGGCCTGGAAACCGTCATTCCCCTGCTGTCCGACCCGACTGTGCCGCGTCCCCACTACATCGTCGCCGACGTCGGCGCCACCATCGTCGACGCCGACCTGCGGCCGGTCGAACCCCTGGCGCACGAGATCGCGGCGCGCTGGCCGGGCACCCAGGCGGTATTGAAAGCGCTGGCCGGCTTTCCCGACCTGGTGCGCCAGTCGGTGCCGCAGGAACGCCGCGTATCCTTCTACGCCACCGAGGAGGCCATCACGCCCGCGCTGCGCGCCGCCGTCGACGCCCTCGGCTGCGACCTGCTGTTCTCGGCCGGCCGCTACCTGGACGTGCTGCCGCGCGGCGTCGGCAAGGGCGTCGCGGTGCGGCGCCTGGCCGAAGTCGCCGGCTTCGATCCGGCCCATATCGTGGTGGCGGGCGACACCCTGAACGACCTGTCGATGTTCGAGGCGGGGTTCCGCGGCGTGGTGGTCGGCGCCGCCGAACCGGCGCTGGTGCAGGCGGTGCGCAAGATGCCGCGCGTGGTGGTGGCCGACGCCGCCGGCTGCGGCGGCATCCTGCAGGCCTTCGGCCGCCATGGCCTGCGCCTGGACGGCGACGTCGTGGCGCACGACGCGATCTCCTACGGCGAGGCCGAACTGGTGATGGTCTACCACCGCCTGCCCTATGACGAAGTGATGGAAGGCGGCGTCACGTACCAGCGCCGCCCGAAAAGCCCGAACGGCATCATGCCGACCCTGCTCAGCTTCTTCGCCGGCGGGCGCAAGGGCTCGTGGGTCGCCTGGTCGCAGCAGGCCAGCCGGACGCCGACCGGATTCATCCCGCACGTGGCCGTCGACGAGGGGCGCTACCCGCAGCTCAAGGCGGCCCGGATTCCCCTGACGGCGGACGACATCGACCAGTTCTACAAGAAGTTCTCGAAAGAGGCGTTCTGGCCGATCATCTTCTCCTTCCCCGATAAAGCCGAATTCCGCCAGGACCATTGGGAGCGCTTCCTCGAGGTGAACCGCCTGTTCGCCGAGCAGACCGCGCGCGAAGCCGCGCCCGGCGCCACCGCCTGGATCCACGACTACAACCTGTGGATGGTGCCGGCCTTCCTGCGCCCGCTGCGCCCGGACCTGACGATCGCCTTCTTCCACCATACCGCCTTCCCCTCCAGCGACGTGTTCAACATCCTGCCCTGGCGCAACGACATCATCGGCAGCCTGCTGCAGTGCGACTACGTGGGCTTCCACATTCCGCGCTACGTCGAGAACTTCGTCGACGCCGCGCGCTCCTGCGCGCCGGTCGAGGTGCTTGCCGCCGTGCCGTGCGCGCCGCGCTACCTGACCTTCGGCTGCGCGCTGGGCGTGGACCGCATGCATACCGCGCTCGAAGTGGGCGGACGCCGGGTCACGCTGGGCGCCCATCCGGTGGGCACCAACGCCGGCCTGATCGAAGACCTGGTCAAGAGCGACGACATCGGGCGCCAGATCGCCGAATGGGACGACTACCTGGACGGCCGCACCGGCATCATCTCGATCGAGCGCCTCGACTACGTGAAGGGATCGCTGGAAAAGCTGCAGGCGTATGAGCGCATGCTCGAACAGCATCCCGAGCTGCTGGGCAAGGTCATGCTCATCAACATCATCACGCCGGCGGCGTCGGGCATGGAGATCTACGACAGCCTGCGCGAGGAGCTGGACCGCACCGTGGGCCGTATCAATGGCCGCTTCTCGACGCTGGACTGGGTGCCGGTACGCTACTTCTACCGCTCGCTGCCGTTCGAGGAAGTGGTGGCGCACTATGCCGCCTGCGACGTCGCCTGGATTACGCCGCTGCGCGACGGCCTGAACCTGGTGGCGAAGGAATACGTGGCCACCCGCCACGCCGTCGGGCGTCCGGGCACGCTGGTGCTGTCCGAATTCGCCGGCGCGGCCGTCGAGCTGCACGGCGCGCTGCTGGTGAACCCGTATGACCGCAATGCGATGAGCACGACCCTGTACCATGCGCTGACCATGGGCGCGGACGAAGTGGCCTACCGATCCGGACGCATGGCGGCGATCGTGAACGACCGCGACGTGGCGCGCTGGGGCGACGACTTCCTGGCCGCACTGACGGCGCTGTCGGCATCCGGCGCGGATGGCGCGCAGGACGAGCGCTCCGCCGCCTGAGGTTCAAACATTGAGTTCGAACATTGAATGAAAGGGAAATGAACCCGTGATGGAATACGTCATCCTCAACAATCCGGTTGCCGACTGGCTGGTCGCGCTGGTCGTAATCGCGGCCGTGGCGGCCGGGCTGGACGCCGTCAAATCGATCCTGGCGCGGCGCCTGGCGGCGCTTGCCGCGCGCACCGACGCCAAATGGGACGACATCGCGGTGGCCGCGCTGCGTTCGACCAAGCTGCTGGTGCTGGTCATCGTCGGCATCTACGCCGGCGCCAGCTTCCTGACCCTGCCGGACACGGCGCACCTGTTCATCGGCCGCGTCACCATCACCGCGGTGCTGTTCCAGGTCGCGATCTGGGGCGACCGCGCGCTGCGCACCTGGCTGGCGGCGACCCGCGCCCAGCGCAACGAAGACCCGGACCGCATCACGTCCGCGGCCGCCATCGCCTTCCTGGTGCGGGTGGCGCTGTGGGCGGTGGTGGCCCTGATGGTGCTGGACAACCTGGGCGTGAACATCACCACCCTGGTGGCCAGCCTGGGGATCGGCGGCATCGCCATCGCGCTGGCGGTGCAGAGCATCCTGGGCGACCTGTTCGCCTCGCTCTCCATCGTCCTCGACAAGCCCTTCGTGGTGGGCGACTTCATCATCGTCGACAAGATGCTGGGCACGGTCGAGAAGATCGGCCTGAAGACCACCCGCGTGCGCAGCCTGGGCGGCGAGCAGATCGTGTTTTCCAACAACGACCTGCTCAAGAGCCGGATCCAGAACCTGCGCCGCATGGAATCGCGCCGCGTGGTGTTCCAGTTCGGCGTCTCGCACCGGACGCCGGAACCGGTGCTGCGCGAGCTGCCGGCCATGGTCAAGGACATCGTCTGCGCCCAGCAACCGGTGCGCTTCGACCGCGCCCACCTGGCGGGCCTGAATGCGCCGGTGTTCAACTATGAAGTGGTGTACTACGTCGACAACACCGACTATGCCGTCTACATGGACATCCAGCAGGAGATCTACCTGCGCATCCTGGCCGGGCTGAAGGAACGCGGGGTGTCGCTGGCGTTGCCGGCGCAGACCGTGCAGCTGCAACGCGCGCAGGCGTCGGCCGACCTGGCGCCGGCGCCGGTCAGCGCCCTGCCCGATCATGCCGGGGCCGAGGCCAGGGCGGCGTGATCAGGCCCTCCCGATTCCGCAGACCGGCCGGCCAGGTAACCAGCCGGCCGGTCTGCGGATCGCCATGCAGACACCCGCTCGACAACAGCCCTTCCGATACGGCCGAGCTCATGTCCGCATGGCGGACGCACCGACAGCGCGCTGCGCCTGCTGCGGCTGCCCGACCAGCCGGCGTCCCCGGTTGCCGGTAGCCGGCCCCTTCCTGCCCGATCCGCCCCATCCGCGAATGTGACATTGCCGGAGCCAGGCGGGGTGTAAGTACGCGCATTTCTCTATGGACAATGTTGAAATTCGCGCGGTCCAGCCCCATGTACAATTGAGCAATTACCGCCTATATTGGCGGATGCATCCCCGATGGCGACGGCGGCATCGTCGTCCATTTCATCCCTCAACGGAAAAGGAGTTCGCATGGCAATCAGTCTGCAAAAAGGCGGCAACGTCAACCTGAGCAAGGAAGCACCGGGCCTGACCAAGGTCATCATCGGCCTGGGCTGGGATCCACGCTCGACCGACGGATCCGCCTTCGACCTGGACGGCAGCGCCTTCCTGCTGAAGGCCGATGCCAAGGTCCGCGGCGATACCGACTTCATCTTCTACAACAACCTGAAATCGAGCGACGGCTCGGTCGTCCACGCCGGCGACAACACCACCGGCCAGGGCGACGGCGACGATGAGAAGCTGACCGTCGACCTGGCGCGCGTGCCGGCCGAGGTCGACAAGGTCTCGTTCTGCGTCACCATCCACGACGCCGACGCGCGCCGCCAGAACTTCGGCCAGGTGGGCAAGGCCTACATCCGCTGCCTGAACGCGGCCGGTGAAGCCGAGATCGCACGCTACGACCTGTCCGAGGACAGCTCGACCGAAACCGCAATGATCTTCGGTGAGCTGTACCGGGCCGGCAGCGAATGGAAGTTCCGCGCCGTCGGCCAGGGCTTCCAGGGCGGCCTCGGTCCGCTGGCACGCTCGTTCGGCGTCAACGCCTAAGAGTCACACAGGGAGCTTCCCTGACGGTCCGCGCCTCCCGGCGCGGACCAGCAACGCCACGCCAGTGGCCGATCATCCATCAAGAGAAACCACATGCGCGTCTGGTACAACAGGACGTTTTCGTCCGTGAATGCGGCGATCAAGCTGATCCGCGAGGCCGATACCGAAGGCCGTTTCACCATTATCCACAGCAACGCCAACCGCCACGCGCCGGCCGCGCGCCTGGCCCATGAATTTTACGTCGAGCCCACCGGCCTGAAGGGCGACGCCTACGTCGACTGGTGCCTCCGGTTCTGCCGCGACCATCACATCGACATCTTCGTGCCGGGCCGCGAAGCCACCCTGCTGGCGGCCGAACATGCACGCTTCGCCGACATCCAGACCCGCGTGCTCAGCGCCGCCCCGCCGGCGCAACTGAAGCGCATCCACGACAAGGCCGATTTCTATGCCGCAACGGTGCTGCCGGACGCGCCGGTGGCGGCCTTCCGCCCCTTCACGACCCTGGAGCAGTTCGACGCCGCCTATGCCGAGCTGCGCCCGCAGCATGCGAAGCTGTGCGTCAAGCCGGCGCACGGCATCTATGGCCTGGGCTTCGCCATCGTCGACGAAGCGCGCAGCAGCGCCGCGCTGCTGCTTGGCGGCGTGGAGTACCACATCGGCTACCAGGACCTGCGCCGCGGGCTGGGCGAGCTGGTCGCCGCATCGGGCCCGTTCAAGACGATGCTGCTGATGGAATTCCTGGACGGCCCCGAATACAGCGTCGACTGCGTGGGCGACCATGGGCGCCTGGTCACGAGCGTGGTGCGCCGCAAGCTGCCGCAAGCCGGCGGCGGGCAGCTGATCGACATGCGCCAGGACATCCTGGATGCGACGGCGCGCCTGGCCGCCGATTACCAGCTCAATGGCGTGTTCAACGTCCAGTTCCGCGAAGGCGGCGGCCGCCCGCGCCTGCTGGAGATCAATCCGCGCATGTCGGGCGGGATCGGCATGGCCTGCCTGGCCGGCCCCAACCTGCCGTATATCGCGCTGCGCGGCTTCGCCGAGGGCTACGACGGTCTCGAGATTCCGGCGCCGCGCCATGGCATGCGCGTGGCCGAAGTCGGCGTCGCGACGGAGCTGGCATGAACGCGCCGCTCCCGGTTCCTGTTCAAGGTATTGAACTCCAGGTCGAGCTACCAACGGGCACGCTCGACCTGCGCATCGACAGCGGCGCGTCCGAACTCGACGCCCTGCTCGGCTTCGCCGCGCGCGCCAACGCCAAGCGCGGCTTCCTGTTCCTGAGCAAGGTGCTGGGCAAGCACTGGCCGGCGCGGCCAAGCGACATGCTGATGGTGCACGAGCGCCTGGCGGCGACCGTGCCGCCGCTCGGCGGCACGGTGCAAGGCCCGGTGGTGTTCATCGCCATGGCGGAGACCGCAATCGGCCTGGGCCAGGGCGTGTTCGAAGCCTGGCTGCGCGCCCATCCGGGCGAGCAGGCGCTGTTCCTGCATACCACCCGCTACCGGGTCGGCGATGGCCCGCTGATCGAATTCGAGGAAGCGCACAGCCATGCGCCGCGCCAGTTCCTGCACACGCCGCAGGAGCCGGCGCTTCGGGAACTGCTGCTGGCCGCGCGCACCCTGGTGCTGGTCGACGACGAGGCCAGCACCGGCAATACCTTCGTCAACCTGGCCGCCGCCTGCCGCCGCCTGAATCCGGGCCTGGAGCGGGTGCACCTGGCCACCATCACCAATTTCATGGGCCGCGCCGCAACCGGGCTGCTGGACGCCCGCTTCGGCATGCCGGTGACGAGCGGCGCGCTGGTCGAGGGCGAATTCAGTTTCGTCCAGGGGCCCTTGCCGCCCGACCAGGGCCTGGCGCAGCGCTATGAAGAACACGCCGACCGCGGCGCCAGCCCCGCCTTCGGCCGCCTCGGCACGGGGCGGGCATTGCGGGCGCCGGAGCAACTGGCGGCGCGCCTGGCTGCCGGGTTCGCACCCGGCAGCCGGGTGCTGGTGCTGGGCACCGGCGAATTCATGCACGTCTCGACCCTGTTCGGCGCCGCCCTGCAGCGCCACGGCGTCGACGTGGTGGTGCAATCGACCACGCGCTCGCCGATCCTCGCCTGGGGCGCGGTGGCGCATGCCTTGACCTTCCCCGACAACTACGGCGAGGGCATTGCCAACTACCTGTACAACGTCGCGCCCGGCCAGTACGACCACGTGCTGGTCTGCCACGAGACCGCGCCCGGCCCCGCGCTGTTCCAGCTCGCCGGCCAGCTGCAAGCGCGCCTATTCCACTTCCAGTCCGAGGACCACGTTGAAGAAGTTCCTGTTCGCTGACCTGGACGATACGCTGTTCCAGACCATCGGCAAATGCGGCGCGCACGCCCCGGGCGCGCTGGAGCCGGCCTCCTATTACAAGGACGGCAGCATCTGTTCGTATACCACGCCGGCCCAGCGTTCCTTGCTGGCCCTGCTGCAGGACGGGATGACGATGATCCCGACCACCGCGCGCGACCTCGACGGCCTGCGCCGCGTGTCCCTGCCGTTCGACAGCTACGCCGTCATCAATTATGGCGGCGTGGTGCTCGAGCCGGGCGGCGCGGTCGACCAGCCCTGGCTGGACGGCATGCGCACGGCGATGCACGCCGCGCTGCCTGGCCTGCTGGCGCTGGCCGCCCACATCGACGACCATGGCGCGCGCACCGGCTATGGCGGCCGCGCGCGCATGATCGAGGATTTCGGCACCCCGTTCTTCCTGGTGGTGAAGGATCCGGACAAGGAGGCCAGGCGCCTGGCGCCGCTCGAGGAAGACGTGGTGCGGCCCTGGATCGCCGACGGCGACCGCGATTACTTCATCCATCGCAACGGCAACAACCTGGCCATCCTGCCCAAGGCGCTGAACAAGGCCAACGCGGTGGCCCACGTCACCCAACGCTTGAAACTCGAATTCGGCGAGATCGTCACCTTCGGCATGGGCGACAGCCGCTCGGACGCGCGCTTCATGGCCGCCTGCGACTACGCCATCATCCCGCGCGGCACCCAGCTCGCCGGCGTCACGGTGGGGGCGCTGTGAGCGACTGGGAAGACTTCTCCGGCAGCTACCGCAAGGGCGAGGTCAGCTTCCTGCTGCGCCGCATGGCCCAGGAAGGCTTCGTCGACGTCGCCGAGAAAGAGGCGCTGATCCAGAGCGGCCGGCGCCACTACAGCCAGATGCTGTCGCCCGAGTCGCAGCCGTCGGCGCGCTACATGGCATTGTTCGACGAGGCCTGCCGCGCCAACAATGCGCGCATGGCGCGCGACTGCCTGCGCCTGGCCCGCTTGATTGCCGCGCGCCCGCTGCACCGGCTGGCGCTGGTGTCGCTGGCGCGAGCCGGCACCCCGGTCGGCGTGGTGGTCGCCCGCCTGCTGCGCGAGCTGTTCGGGCGCGACGCGGTGCACTATTCGGTGTCGATCGTGCGCGACCGCGGCATCGACGCCGCCGCCCTGCGCCACATCCTGGCGCATGGGCACCCGCCCGATTCCATCGTCTTCCTCGACGGCTGGACCGGCAAGGGCGTGATCGCGCGCGAGCTGGCCGGCTCGGTCGAAGTGTTCAACGTGCGCCACGGAACCCACATCGACGCCGGCCTGCACGTGCTGTCCGACCTGGCCGGCGCCGCCGCCTGCGCGGCCTCGTGCGACGACTACCTGATCCCGTCGAGCATCCTGAACGCCACGGTGTCGGGCCTGGTGAGCCGCACCGTCATGAGCGACGACATGCGCACCGACGACTTCCACGGCTGCGTGTTCTACGAACAGTTCGCGGCGGTGGACCGTTCGCAGGCGTTCGCCGACGAGCTGGTGCGGCTGGCGCTGGCGCAATCCGACACGCTGCCGCGCGCGGAACCGATCGACGCCGCGGCCGCGCGCGCGCGCTCCCAAAGCTACATCGGCGCCGCCATGCGGCGCTTCGGCATCGCCGACGTCAACCTGGTCAAGCCCGGCATCGGCGAAGCCACGCGCGTGCTGCTGCGCCGCGTGCCGCGCCTGGTCGTGCTGCGCGACCCCGCCGCCGCCGAAGTGGCGCACCTGGCCGTGCTGGCCGAAGAAAAACGCGTGCCGGTCGAGATCGACCCGCACCTGCCCTATCACGCCGTATCCCTGATCAGGAGTGCATCGGATGGCTAAATCACTGGGCGCGTCGCTGTACGTGCCGGCCAATCACAAGAACCTGACCGCGATCGCCAATGGCGAGCGCCTGCCGCACGCGCGCTCGCTGATCTTCTGCACCGAGGATTCGATCGCCGACCGGGAACTCTCCTGGTCGCTGTTCAACCTGTCGGTGGTGCTGGCGAACATGCGCCTGGACGTGGCGGCCGACCGCTTCGTGCGGGTGCGCAACCCCGAGGTGCTGGCGCGCGTGCTGGCCATGCCCGGCGCCGAGAAGCTGACCGGCTTCGTGCTGCCCAAGATCACACGCCGCAACTTCGACAGCTATTTCAAGCTGGTGCGCCACACCGGACACGTCCTGATGCCGACCCTGGAGACGGCCGAGGCCTTCGACGACGGCGAGATGCAGGGCCTGCGCGCCGCCCTGGAAGCGCCGGGCGTGCGCCACCGCATCCTGGCGCTGCGCATCGGCGGCAACGACCTGCTGGCCCTGCTCGGCCTGCGCCGCCCGCGCGGCATGACGCTGTACCGCACGCCGCTCGGGCCCGTGATTTCGCGCCTGGTGACGACCTTCCGTCCCTACGGCTTCATGCTGACCGCGCCGGTGTTCGAATACCTCGACCTGCCCGAACTGCTGGACCAGGAAGTGATCGAAGACCTGGCCCACGGCATGGTCGGCAAGACCGCAATCCACCCGACCCAGATCGCCCCGATCGAGCAACACTTCAAGGTGACGCCGCAAGACCTGGCGGTGGCGCGCGCCATCCTCGACGCTTCGAGCCCGGCGGTGTTCCGCATGGACGACGCGATGCAGGAAGTCGCCACCCACCGCGCCTGGGCCGAGCGCACCCTCGAGCAATCACGCCTGTTCGGCTCACGCGCCGAACTGGGCCATAAACCATTCCTGGAAGGAGAACCCACATGACTACATTTGGACGCGGACAGAAAGGCAAGCTGGCCGACCTCGGCACCGGCCATGTTTTCGATGTCGCCATCGAGATCGCCGCCAACGGCGCCTCGGTCGACGTATCCTGCTTCGGCCTCGACGCCAACGACAAGCTGTCGGACGACCGCTACATGGTGTTCTACAACCAGCTGGCCAGCCCCGAAGGCGCGGTGCGCCTGGACCTGGGCGGCGGCCGCGCCCGCTTCGCGGTCAACCTCGACGCGCTGCCCCCTTCGATCACGAAACTCGTGTTCGTGGCGGCGATCGACGGCGCGGCCACCATGCGCACGCTGGGCGCCAGCGCACTCACCCTGGGCAGCGCGGTGCGCTTCCCGTGGTCGGGCGCCGACTTCGGCGACGAGAAGGCCCTGATCGTGGCCGAACTCTACCGCCGCGACGGCCTGTGGCGCTTCGGCGCCGTCGGCCAGGGTTTCAATGGCGGCCTGTCGGCGCTGCTGCAGCACTTCGGCGGCGCCGAGGCGGGATCGCCGACGCCGGCCGCGCCTGCCCCGACGCCTGCACCGGCACCGGCACCTGCCCCCGCGCCCAAGCCGGCGGTATCGCTGTCCAAAATCACGCTCGACAAGCGCGGCGACAAGATCTCGCTCGACAAGCGCCCCGGCGGCGGCTACGGCCGCATCCACGTCAACCTGAACTGGAACCAGGCGGCGATCGCGCCGCCGCCGGCCTCGCCCCCGCCGCCGTCCTCGGCCGCGCGCGGCGGCGGCTTCCTCGACCGCCTCACCAGCATGGCGGGCGACCTCGCGAACAAGGCCGGCGAGATGGCCAACAAGGCCGGCGCCGCGCGCAAGGGCCGCAGCGGTATCGATCTCGACCTGGGCTGCATGTACGAGCTGGCCGACGGCCGCCGCGGCCTGGTGCAGGCGCTCGGCAACACCTTCGGCGACTACGAGCGCGAACCGTTCATCCAACTGGATGCCGACGACCGCACCGGCGCCGCCGCCAATGGCGAGAACCTGTTCATCAACGGCGAGCGCTTCGACAAGATCAAGCGCGCGGTGATCTTTTCCTTCATCTACGAAGGCGCGGCCAACTGGGGCGTGACCAATGGCGTGGTGACGGTGTCGGCGCCGGGCCAGGCGCCGGTCGAGGTCAGGCTGGATGGCGGCGACCGCCAGATCATGTGTGCGATCGCGCTGATCGAGAACCGGGGCGGCAACCTGGTGATCACCAAGCTGGCCGAATACTTCCAGCAGCAGGGCATGACCAGCGCGCACGAGCTGATGGACCGGCACTACGGGTTCGGGATGCGCTGGAAGACGGGCAGCAAGTAAGCCGGCAGCAACCAAGCGGGCAGCAAACAAGCGCTTGCCCGGAGAGGGGCTGCTACCACTTGCAGCCCTTGTCCGTGATCGTCTCGATGGCGAGCGGCACCAGCAGCAGCAGGTTGACCGTCGTTCGGCCCTCGGCATACTTGGTCTGGCAATCGGGTCGCTTCGCCCGCCGCACCGCGCGCGCCAGCGCACCGTCGTCGCTGGCGCGCATCTGTCCGGATTCGCGCAGGCTTTCCGGCGCGGTCGGCGCCCGCGCGCCGTCCGCCTGCCGCGCCGCGGCGCGCAATGATTCCATATCGATGGTCCGGGCCGGCGCCAGCGTCTGCTGGCTGTCCGTCGCCGGCGGCAGCGCGGGCATCGCGGACATCGCGGGCAGCGCAGCCAGCGGCGCCGGTGGCGCTGTCATCTCTTCGGCTCGCGCCCTCATGCGATCCGGCCGGCGCCTTGGCGCTGCCGTGACCGGGAGCGGCGCGGGCGCCGCCGCGGCCACCGGCGGCCGCGAAGCCGGAATGAAAACAACCGCGACATAGTCGACGGGGGCGTCCGCGTGGCGCGCATCGGGCGTTTCCGCGAAAGGCAGCAACGCGAGCACGAACCCGATATGCGCCAGCGCGACGGGCGCGCCAGGGGCGGCCCGGATCAAGCTTCGTCCCGCCGGCGCAGCCGCGCCGCCAGCAGTTCGGGCCGGTCGAGATACAGGAACACGTAACGCGGCAAGCACTTCTGCGCTTGCCAGTGCAGGATGTCGATGCGCGCGTCCTCGCCGAGCACCAGCACGCAGTTCGGCCGGTCGAACGGCGTCACCAGCAAGGTGTCCTGGCTCGCCACGCCATGGCGCCGGCGCCAGATCGGCAGCGGCGAGTCCACCACCTCCAGGCGCACGATCGCCGCGAACGGCAGCACGCCCTCGGCGCGGGCGCCCACGCGCAGGTGCAGCGCGTCGTCGGTCATGACGTGGCGCCCTGCCCCGATATGCCAGCGGTCGCCAAGCACCCAGGCCAACGTGTACAGCACGGCCACGGCGCCCAGCACGTGCAGCAGGGCCAGCGTGCCGGCATCCTCGACGAACAGGTTCAGCAGCAGGACATGGACCGGCAGCTCGAACAGCAGGCTGACGAAGACGACGGCGGTCGCGGCGCCGTAGCCACCGCGTTCCAGATAGGTCAGCGCAACGCCGTCCGGCAGCGCGCATGGGGCAGGCTGGCGCCGCAGGCGCATGACGCAGCCGACCCACAGCAGGCGGTCGAGCCTCAGCATCCCCACCAGTTCCGGCGGCAGCAGCGCCGTCACCCGCGTATGCCATGGCGCCCGGGCCGCATGCGCGCTGCGCAGGCGCCGCCAGGCGTCCGGCGCGTGGGCGATGTCCTTGGCCGCCAGCAGCAACATGGGCAGCGCCAGGGCGACATTGCGCAGGAAAGGCCTGGCGGCGTCGGGTGCGAGCCACTTGGCGATGGAAACCAGGAACATGGCGACGAGACCCCAGGCGGCGAGGTCGCGCCAGGACATAGTCCGAAGGCTCTGGACGAAGGGAAGCGGGGGCATGCGGCGGCAATCGGAGTACGAAACCAATCGATTACATCATGCCGGCGCGGGGCGAACAACGATTGAGGTGCAGCTGCGTGCAGTTCATGCAAAGCGCATGCGAGCGCCTGAAACGACAAGGGCCGGATCGCCCGTTGAAGGTCGATCCGGCCCTTGCAGCGCTGGCGGAAGCGTCCGCCGGCACCTGATTTTGTATTACTGCAGCTTGATTTCGACGTCGACGCCAGCTGGCAGGTCCAGCTTCATCAGCGCGTCAACAGTCTTGTCGGTCGGGTCCACGATGTCCATCAGACGCTGGTGCGTACGGATTTCGAACTGGTCGCGCGAGGTCTTGTTCACGTGCGGGGAACGCAGCACGTCGAAACGCTGGATGCGGGTCGGCAGTGGGACCGGGCCCTTGACGACGGCGCCGGTGCGCTTGGCGGTCTCGACGATTTCCAGTGCGGACTGGTCGATCAGCTTGTAGTCGAACGCTTTCAGGCGGATACGGATTTTCTGGTTTGGAGCGGACATGCTAATTCCTTTAAAAGAACGTTCCGGCTTGCTGCCGGCAATGTGGTAAAGGTACTTCGGTACTGCTCAAGAGGCGGGAGTATATCATCGTTCCCGCTCAAACAGATGGGGACAGACCAAAAAGTCTGCCCCCATCGTTGTGCTGACAAGACGCCCCGAAGGGCATCTCATCAAAGATCCAGCCTGATGAATCAGGCGAGGATCTTGGCAACCACGCCGGCGCCGACGGTACGGCCGCCTTCGCGGATTGCGAAGCGCAGACCTTCTTCCATCGCGATCGGAGCGATCAGCTTGACGGTGATCGAGACGTTGTCGCCTGGCATGACCATTTCTTTGTCTGCTGGCAGTTCGATCGAACCGGTCACGTCAGTCGTACGGAAGTAGAACTGAGGACGATAGTTGTTGAAGAACGGGGTGTGACGGCCGCCTTCGTCTTTCGACAGGACGTAGATCTCACCGGTGAAGTGGTTGTGCGGCTTGATCGAACCTGGCTTTGCCAGAACTTGACCACGTTGCACGTCTTCACGCTTGGTACCGCGCAGCAGCAGGCCGACGTTGTCGCCAGCTTGACCCTGGTCCAGCAGCTTGCGGAACATTTCCACGCCGGTGCAGGTGGTCTTGACGGTGTCGACGATACCGACGATTTCGATTTCTTCGCCGACTTTGACAACGCCGCGCTCGACACGACCGGTGACGACGGTGCCGCGACCCGAGATCGAGAACACGTCTTCCACTGGCATCAGGAAGGCGCCGTCCACAGCGCGCTCTGGCGTTGGGATGTAGGTGTCCAGGGCTTCAGCCAGGCGGGTGATGCACTCTTCGCCCATTTCGCCTGGTTTGCCTTCGAGGGCCATACGTGCCGAACCCTTGATGATTGGCACGTCGTCGCCTGGGAACTCGTATTTCGACAGGAGCTCGCGCACTTCCATTTCGACCAGTTCCAGCAGTTCCGCGTCGTCGACCAGGTCGCACTTGTTCAGGAACACGATGATGTATGGAACGCCAACCTGACGCGCCAGCAGGATGTGCTCGCGGGTCTGTGGCATCGGGCCGTCGGCGGCCGAGCACACCAGGATCGCGCCGTCCATCTGCGCAGCACCGGTAATCATGTTCTTGATGTAGTCGGCGTGGCCTGGGCAGTCAACGTGCGCGTAGTGACGGTTTTCGGTTTCGTACTCGACGTGCGCGGTGTTGATGGTGATGCCGCGTGCTTTTTCTTCCGGAGCCGCGTCGATCTGGTCGTAGGCCTTGGCTTCGCCGCCGAATTTCTTCGACAGGACGGTAGCGATTGCAGCCGTCAGGGTGGTTTTGCCGTGGTCAACGTGACCGATGGTGCCGACGTTCACGTGCGGCTTGGTCCGTTCGAATTTACCTTTTGCCATTTCCTAATTCCTTTAAGAGAAACGATATATTTTGTTTACAGGGGGGATGGGACGTCCCATCCCCCCATGATGTATTACTTGGACTTCGCGGTGACGATGGCGTCGATCACGTGCTTCGGCGCTTCCGAGTAGTGCTTGAATTCCATCGTGTAGGTCGCGCGGCCCTGGGTCGCCGAACGCAGCGAGGTCGAGTAACCGAACATTTCCGACAGTGGCACTTCGGCTTTGATGATCTTGCCGCCGCCGCCTGGGATTTCGTCCATGCCCTGGACCATGCCGCGACGCGACGACAGATCGCCCATCACGGAACCGGCGTAGTCTTCAGGCGTTTCCACTTCCACGGCCATCATTGGCTCGAGGATGACCGGGCTTGCTTTACGGCAGCCGTCCTTGAACGCCATCGAGCCCGCCATGCGGAACGCGTTTTCGTTCGAGTCGACGTCGTGGTACGAACCGAAGGTCACGGTGACTTTGACGTCGACCACCGGGTAACCAGCCAGCACGCCGCTGGTCAGGGTTTCGCGCACACCTTTTTCGACTGCAGGGATGTATTCGCGAGGAATCACACCGCCCTTGATCGCGTCGACGAACTCGAAGCCCTTGCCTGGCTCTTGCGGCTCGATCGACAGCACTGCGTGACCGTACTGACCACGACCGCCCGACTGCTTGACGAACTTGCCTTCGACGTCGGTGACTGCCTTGCGGATGGTTTCGCGGTATGCAACCTGTGGCTTGCCGACGGTCGCTTCCACGTTGAACTCACGCTTCATGCGGTCAACGATAATTTCCAGGTGCAGCTCGCCCATACCACCGATGATGGTCTGGCCCGATTCTTCGTCGGTACGCACGCGGAACGACGGGTCTTCCTGTGCCAGGCGGTTCAGCGCCAGGCCCATTTTTTCCTGGTCGGCCTTGGTTTTCGGCTCGACTGCCTGTTGAATCACAGGCTCAGGGAAGACCATCTTTTCCAGGGTGATGACAGCCGAAGGATCGCACAGGGTTTCGCCCGTGGTCGCTTCTTTCAGGCCGACCGCAGCGGCGATGTCGCCGGCGCGCACTTCCTTGATTTCTTCGCGCTGGTTGGCGTGCATCTGCAGAATACGACCCAGGCGTTCCTTCTTGCCCTTGACCGGGTTGTAGACGGTGTCGCCCGAATTGACCATGCCCGAATAGACGCGGAAGAAGATCAGCTGGCCCACGAACGGGTCGGTCATGATCTTGAATGCCAGTGCAGCGAATTTCTCGTTGTCGTCGGCCTTGCGGGTGACCGGCTGGTCGTCTTCATCGGTACCGGCCACTGGTGGAATGTCCACTGGCGACGGCAGGTATTCGATGACGGCGTCCAGCATTGCCTGCACGCCTTTGTTCTTGAACGCGGTACCGCACATCATCGGAACGATTTCCGACGCGATGGTGCGCTGGCGCAGGGCGGCCTTGATCTCTGCTTCCGACAGATCGCCTTCTTCCAGGTACTTGTTCATCAGCTCTTCGCTGGCTTCAGCAGCGGTCTCGACCAGCTTCTCGCGCCATTCGTTGGCTTGATCGACCAGTTCCGCAGGGATGTCGCGGTAGTCGAACTTCATGCCTTGCGAAGCTTCGTCCCAGATGATTGCTTTCATCTTGACCAGGTCGACCACGCCCAGGAAGTTCTCTTCCGCGCCGATCGGGATCTGCAGAGGGATCGGGTTCGCCTTCAGGCGAGCGCGCATCTGCTCGTAGACCTTGAAGAAGTTCGCGCCGGTACGGTCCATCTTGTTGACGAAGGCCAGACGTGGAACTTTGTACTTGTTAGCCTGACGCCACACGGTTTCCGACTGTGGCTGCACGCCGCCGACTGCGCAGTAAACCATGCAGGCGCCGTCGAGCACGCGCATCGAGCGTTCGACTTCAATGGTGAAGTCAACGTGGCCCGGGGTGTCGATGATGTTGATGTGGTGAGGCTCGAAGTTACCAGCCATACCTTTCCAGAAGCAGGTCGTCGCTGCCGAGGTAATGGTAATGCCGCGCTCTTGCTCCTGCTCCATCCAGTCCATCGTCGCTGCGCCATCGTGCACTTCGCCGATCTTGTGGTTGACGCCCGTGTAGAACAGGACGCGTTCGGTGGTGGTGGTTTTACCAGCATCGATGTGAGCCGAAATACCGATATTGCGGTAGCGCTCGATGGGGGTCTTGCGTGCCATAATTTTTCCTAAATCTTTGAATGGACAAAACCGAGCATCATCTTGATGATCAAAATGAGCCCGGCCTGAACAACAGATACTGCAGGGGCATATTCAGGAGAAAAATCCCCCTGCGGTCTGCCCATGTTTTTAGAAGCGGAAGTGCGAGAACGCCTTGTTCGCTTCTGCCATGCGGTGCACTTCGTCACGACGCTTCATTGCGCCGCCACGGCCTTCGGCCGCTTCCAGCAGTTCACCACCCAGACGTTGCGGCATGGATTTTTCGCTGCGCTTGTTTGCGGCTTCGCGCAACCAACGCATGGACAGCGCCATACGACGAACCGGACGAACTTCCACTGGCACCTGGTAGTTGGCGCCACCGACGCGGCGGGATTTGACTTCCACCATCGGTTTAGCGTTGTTGATCGCGGTCGTGAACACTTCCAGCGGGTCTTTGCCCGACTTGGATTGAATGTGTTCGAATGCACCGTAGATGATGTTTTCTGCAACCGACTTCTTGCCGGACAGCATCAGAACGTTGACGAATTTGGCGACATCGGTGTTGCCGAATTTTGGATCCGGCAGGATTTCGCGCTTGGGTACTTCACGACGACGTGGCATTTCAATTCCTTCCTGTCTTCAGTTGAGTGCGGATTCCGCACTCGCGAAAGGCCCTCATGACCCTTCACTTACTCGGCCTTGCGGCCGGCTCAACTTATCTAATTAATGTGACGTGTCGATGACACGCACCTCGAAGATTACTTCTTCGCAGCCTTGGCACGCTTGGCGCCGTACTTCGAGCGCGCTTGCTTACGGTCTTTGACGCCCTGGGTATCCAGTGCACCGCGAACCATGTGGTAACGCACACCTGGCAAGTCTTTCACACGACCGCCGCGCAGCAGCACGACACTGTGTTCTTGCAGGTTGTGGCCTTCACCGCCGATGTACGAAATGACTTCGAAACCGTTGGTCAGACGCACTTTAGCGACTTTACGAAGCGCCGAGTTAGGCTTCTTCGGGGTGGTGGTGTACACACGGGTGCACACACCACGTTTTTGCGGGCAGTTTTCCAGTGCCGGCGACTTGCTCTTCACAACCGCGGCTTCACGCGGCTTGCGAATCAGTTGATTGATGGTTGGCATCGTTCCTAATCCAACAAAATTGCTACTGAATTGACGACCCGAGACGGCGAACATGCTGGCCCGGGGACTAAACCTAGTCCCGTGAGAACTGACAGCGCAGGCGCGGAAAGCCACTCGACAAAAGGAGCGGCTGCGAATGCGTATACGATGTGCAGAATAAAAACGAGAACTCGCGAATATACGCTGAATGTGACGGCAGGTCAACCAATTTGCCGCTCCGTCAAGCCTGCCCGGACGGCCCGGCCGGTAAACCAGGAGAAATGTGGCATCACCGCGACGGGCTCCACCCCACGACGGTGCAAACCATGCCTGCGGGCATTTACGTTTGCCGCGCGATGGCCACGAACGCTTCCAGGTAGGCCGTGCCGGCATCGACTTCGCGCGTGCCCAGGAAGATCTGCTTGAACACGCCGTCCCGGCCGAGCCGCACCGGCGCCACCGCCATCCGGCCCGCGTATTCCTCCACCAGCCAGCGCGGCAGCGCCGCCACGCCGCGACCGCTGGCCACCATCTGCAGCATGATGTCGGTGGTCTCGATCGTCTTGCGCTGGCGCGGCGCGCAGCCGGCCGGCAGGAAGAACTGGTTATAGATGTCGAGCCGCTCGACGTCGACCGGATAGGTGATGAGCACCTCGTTCGACAGATCGGCCGGCGCCACATGCGCCATGTCGGCCAGCCGATGGCCGCGCGCCACCACCAGCACCTGCTCGTAGTCGAATACCGGCACGAAGCGCAGCCCCGGCTTGAACAGCGGATCGGGCGTGACCAGCAGGTCGATCTCGTAGCCGTGCAGGGCCTTGAGGCCGCCGAACTGGAAACGCTGCTTGACGTCGACATCGACCTCGGGCCACGCCGCCAGGTAAGGGTCCACCACCCTCAACAGCCACTGGTAGCAGGGATGGCATTCCATGCCGATGCGCAAGGTGCCGCGCTCGCCGCGCGCGTATTCGTGCATCAGGCGCTCGGCATGCTCGAGCTGAGGCAGCACCCGCTCGGCAAGCGCCAGCAGGTAGCGCCCGGCCTGGGTCAGGCGCAGCGCCCTGCCCTCGCGCGTCCAGACCGGTGTGCCCAGCTGCTGCTCGAGCTTCTTTACCGTGTGGCTCAGGGCCGACTGCGTCAGGCACAGCACGTCGGCGGCCGCGGTCAGCGAGCCGCGCCGGTCGACCTCACGGATCAGGGACAAATGGATGCGTTCGATCATGTCACATGAGCAGAATTAATGGATGGATGAAATCATACCAATTTTATTCATGGGTCAAGCGGCCTATGATGAACTCATCCATTCATCAGGCTGACTTCCACATGACGACTACCCACACCCTCGGCTTTCCACGCATCGGCGCGCGCCGCGAACTGAAATTTACCCTTGAACGTTTCTGGAAAGGCGAAGCCTCGGCCCAGGAACTCGGCGCCCAGGCCGCAGCGCTGCGCCAGCGCCACTGGCAACAGCAGGGCAGGCTCGACTTCGCCCCGGTCGGCGATTTCTCCCTGTACGACCAGGTGCTGGACATGAGCTTCACCCTCGGGAACGTGCCGGCGCGCGCGCATGCGCACCATGGCGATGCGCTCGACGCGTCGCTTCATTCGTATTTCCGGGTGGCGCGCGGCCGCAGCCAGGGCGACCATGACCACGCCTGCGGCGGCGTGCATGCCGGCGAAATGACCAAGTGGTTCGACACCAACTACCACTACATCGTCCCCGAATTCGCCGCCGACACCAGTTTCAGGCTCGATACCGCGCGCCTGGACGAACAGCTGGCCCAGGCGCGCACGCTGGGCGTCAAGGCGAAGCCGGTCATCATCGGTCCGCTGACTTATCTGTGGCTGGGCAAGACCAAGGATGGCAGCGACCGGCTCGACCTGCTGCCCCGGCTGCTGCCGGTGTATGCCGAGCTGCTGGCCTGGTTCGTCACGCAAGGCATCGAATGGGTGCAGATCGACGAGCCGGCGCTGGTCACCGAACTCGATGCGCGCTGGCAGGCCGCTTACGCGAGTGCCTACGACCTGCTCCAGCACAGCGGCGTCAAATTACTGCTGGCGACCTATTTCGGCCGCCTCGATAACAACCTGGCGCTGGCCTGCGCGCTGCCGGTGGACGGCCTGCACCTGGATGCGATCAATGCCCGCGCCGAGATCGCGCCGGCCATCGAGGCCCTGGGCCAGGACAAGGTGTTGTCGCTCGGCGTGATCGACGGTCGCAACATCTGGAAGACCGACCTGCACGCGACCCTCGAATGGCTCGAGCCGGTCCAGCGCCGGCTGGGTGGGCGCCTGTGGATCGCGCCTTCGTGCTCGCTGCTGCATGTGCCGGTCGACCTGCAGAACGAGACCGCGCTTGACCCCGAGATCCGCTCCTGGCTCGCGTTCGCCGTGCAGAAACTGGAAGAATTGCGCATCCTGGCCCATGCGCTCGACCATGGCCGCTCGCAGGTGCAGCTCGAACTGGTCGAGAACGCCGCCGCGATCGACCGCCGCCGCGCCTCGACGCGCGTGTCGAACCCGGACGTGGCGCAGGCGCTGGCCGCGATCACGCCCGAGCTGGGCCGGCGCACCAGCAGCCACGCCGAAAGGAGCCGCAAACAGGCCGCCCTGCTCCGGCTGCCGAGCTACCCGACCACCACCATCGGCTCGTTCCCGCAGACGGCGGCGATCCGCCAGACGCGCAATGCCCATAAAAAGGGCGAACTGGAGGCGGCGGCGTATGAAGAAGCGATGCGCGCCGAGATCGCGCGCTGCGTGCGCGAGCAGGAAGCGCTGGGGCTGGACGTGTTCGTGCATGGCGAGGCCGAACGCAACGACATGGTCGAATACTTCGGCGAGCAGCTCGACGGCTACGCCTTCAGCCAGAACGGCTGGGTGCAATCCTATGGCTCGCGCTGCGTGAAGCCGCCGATCCTGTTCGGCGACGTGCGCCGGCCGCAGGCGATGACGGTCAAATGGACCACCTATGCGCAATCGCTGACCGACAAACCGATGAAGGGCATGCTGACCGGCCCGGTGACGATCCTGAACTGGTCGTTCGTGCGCGACGACCAGCCCAGGTCGGTGAGCTGCCGCCAGCTGGCGCTGGCCATCCGCGAGGAAGTGCTGGACCTGGAGCGCGCCGGCGTGCGTGTGATCCAGATCGACGAGGCGGCCCTGCGCGAAGGCTTGCCGCTGCGGCGCGCCGAATGGACGGCCTACCTCGACTGGGCGGTCGAATCGTTCCGCATCACTGCCAACGGCGTGGCGGACGAGACCCAGATCCACACCCATATGTGCTACTCCGAGTTCAACGACATCATCGGCGCGATCGCCGCCATGGATGCCGACGTGATCACGATCGAGACGTCGCGCTCGGATATGGAACTGCTGGACGCCTTCGACGATTTTGACTATCCGAACGAGATCGGACCGGGCGTGTACGACATCCATTCGCCGAACATCCCGAGCCAGGACCACATCGTGGACCTGATGCGCAAGGCCGCCATCCGCATCCCGGCCGAACGCCTGTGGATCAATCCCGACTGCGGCCTCAAGACCCGCAACTGGGAAGAAGTGCTGCCGGCGCTGCGCAATATGGTGGCGGCGGCGCATACCCTGCGCGCCGCCTGAGGCCGGCCCTCAGTTGGACCTCAGTTGACCTTTTTCAGGAAGTCGCCGACCGCCTTCACCAGCAGCGGCGACACCGGCAGCGACGGGTCGCCGTAGGCCGCCGCCTGCAGCGCCGGGTCGGCCCGCACGTGCTTGAAGATATGGTTCATGCCGGGGACGATGACCAGGGTCGCATCCGGCTTGGCGCGGTACAGGGCATTGGCCTGGGCGACCTCCACCTGGATGTCGGTATTGCCCTGGACGATCAGCACCGGCATGGTCAAGGCGGCGATGCGCTGCGCCGGCACATACCTGAACCACGAGATCATGTAGGGCTGGACGCTCGGCCGGTACAGGGTCATGAGCGCCGGCGGCACCTGGTCGACCGTGGTTCCGCCCTCGAGCGCCGTCAGGATGCGCTCGCTCTCCGTGTTCAACCCGGGCGGCAGCTTGCCGGCCAGCTGCTTGCGCAGGACGGTGGACGGCCCATCGGCGATGCCGGCGATCGAGACGAAGGCCGCGGCGCCGGCCTGCTGCGCCGCCAGCATGCCGATCAGGGAGCCTTCGCTGTGGCCGATCACGGCCACCGCGCCGAAGCGCGGGTCGGCCTTCAGCCTGGCGATCCAGGCGGCGGCGTCGTCCACATAGGTCTCGAAGCGCAGCTCGGATTCCGCCGGAGCGGCCGGCAGGCTGGCGGCCACGCCGCGCTTGTCGTAGCGCAGCGACGCGATACCCTCCGCGGCCAACGCCACCGCCAGCATCCTGAGACTGTCGTTGCGACCCGGGATCAGGGGATTGTTGCCATCGCGGTCGGTCGGGCCGGAACCGGCGATGATCAAGGCCACCCGCGGCTTGCCCTCGAGGGCGGCCGGCAATTGCAGCGTTCCGGCGATGCGGCCGGTCGGCGTGTCCAGCGCAATGTGTTCTTCGGTCGACTGGGCCGAGGCGAGAGCGGCGGCGAAGAACAGCAGCAGGGCCGCAGCGAAGCTGGGTGCGAATCTCATTTCCGCCCCGCGGTGATCGTCTTGGGGGAGGCCATCAGGACCGTCAACCAGCCCAGGAAGGAAATACAACGCTGCAGACCGACGAAGCACAGGAACCAGACGGCCCACTGGGCAGCGGTGTACTCAAATGGCGCAAGGCCGGCTGTCGACATCAGGAACAGCGTCGCAAAGGTGGTCAACCCGCCCACGATACCGGAAAACCACCACTTCTTTTCAAGCTCCGACATAGCATTCCTCACTCAGTATCATTCACGCCGCCACCGGCATGCCGCGCTGCGCCAGGCAGAAACCCTGGATCCGTTCGAGCGCCGCCGCGGCCGCTTCTTGATCGAGCCCCGCCCCGAAGTGGTAGCGATGGGTCGCGGTCTCGATCTCGATCCGGCCATGGCCGAAGCCGAGGGCGTCCCACTTGGCTTCCGGCGTCCAAGCCTCCGGCGGCGGCAGCAGCCGCACCGCGCGGATCTCGTCGGGCCGGAAGGCCAGCGCGATCGGCGGCAGCTCGCCCGCAGGGGCGATATATAGCTCATCCCGGAACACGAAGTTGCGGTACAGCGCCCAGGCGGCCACGCTGACGATGGCCAGCGCGCAGGCGGCGAAGATGGCGACGCCGAGCGACAGGTCGTGCCGCGCGCCGCTCGCCAGGCCATAGGCCAGCAGACAGACGAAGCAAAAGGACATGCACGCGGCAAAGCCGCGCTTCTGGGTTGGACAGACGATATGCAGAACCAGGCTGGCGCTCATTCCTCTTCTTCGAAAATGGCCTTGACCGTGAAGATACCACTTCTCGTAGAAAGGAATATGCGCGGATTCTCCCCGGGCCTGCCATTTCCGGGCTTCAGGCGCATGCCGGACGGCGCCCGGAACTACACGGCGGTGGCGTTCAGCGGCGTCGCCCGGGCCTTGAAGCTGGAAGCGTGCGGCGGCTCGGGCTCCACCAGGTGGCTGCTCAACCAGCGCGCCACCTCGGCCGCCCGCTTCTCGACGCGTGGCCCGAAACCCTGGCTCGCCAGCAGCGCGATGCCGTTCGGGTTGCGCAGCACGCCCGGCGCCAGTACCGGGCGGCCGCTGGCCGTATCGATGAAGAACGGCTCGAACTTCTCGCGCAGCAGCGGCGCCAGCACCAGGTTGTGCGAGGACACCAGCACCAGGTCGCGTCCGGCCAGCTGTTCCAGCACGGCGCACGCCGCCGATACCGACTCCAGGTGATTGGTGCCGCGGAACACCTCATCGATCAGGCAGATGCCGGGCGGCTGGCCGGCGACATCCAGCAATTCCTTCGCCCGCCGCAGCTCCGCCATGTACAGGCTCTCGCCGCCCAGCAGCGAATCCTCATTCTGCATGCTGGCGCGCACCGGCAGCGCCGGCAGGCAGGCCCGCGTCGCGTAGCAAAAACCGAAGGCGCGCGCCGCGATCGCGTTCAGGCCCACCATGCGCAGGAAGGTGCTCTTGCCCGACGCGTTCTGGCCCGAGATGAAGGCGCCCTTGCCGTTCAGGACCACCGATAGCGCAACCGGCTTTTCCATCAAGGGGTGGATGCCGCCCTCCAGTACCAGCGTGCGCGGATCGCCGCGCTCGGCCCAGCACCAGCGCCCGCTCGATGCCAGGTGGCGCGCCAGCGTGACGTCGGCCTCCAGGTTGGCACAAGCGAGGTAGGATTCGCGCAGGAAGGCGCGCTCGGCATGCACGATGCGCAGCGTCTTGAAGTAGTGCGCCACATTGGCGGCCGCGAACCAGTCGGCATACTGCTTCGCAGCCGGGATCATTCTCAGGCTCGGCGAACGCGCCAGGCGCAGGTGCAGGCGTTCGGCCCTGGTGCGCACCTCCGTGAAGGTCTCGAGCAGCGGCCCGCCCTGCTTGCCCAGCAGGCTGGTCGCGCGCAGCAGCGCATGCAGCGCGCGGATGGCGGCGGCCCACTCCTCTACCGACTGGTGATAGCGGATCTGCAGCGCCATCAAGGGGGCGAGAGCCGCCAGCGTCAGCGCCCAGCCGAACGGCAGGGTGACCAGGGCCGCGAGCGAGAACAGCAGCGCGAGCGACAGCAGCCATAGCCAGCGCGACCAGAACGGGATGGTCGGCGCCGCATCCCGGAACAGCAGGCCGGCCACCTCGGCGTCGGCATGGCGCAGGATGCGCAGGCTGGCGTCGATCGCGTCCAGCCGGGCCGGATCATCCATCAGCGCCTGCAGGCGGGTGCGCTGCACCGTGCACGCGGCATCGTCGATGCCGGCGCGCAGGCGCCGGTGTAATACCTGGCGCCCGAAAATGCTGGCGTCGGGCGCCAGCCTGTCTTCGAAAGAAGCGACCAGCAGGTCGTCCCAGGTCTGGTCGTCGATGCCTGCGGCGCCATCGAGGCGGTGCAGGCGTCCGACGTCGTCTGGCGTAAAGAAGTGGCGCGGTGGCGGTTCAGTCACTGGCGCGACGCTGCGCCAGAGGTCGAGCAGGCGGTCGAACATCGACAAGGTCTGTCCTTGGGAGAGAACCGGCGGCGCCGGGTGCCAATCCAACATACGGGCGGGATTGCTAACTTGCAAGATCGAAAACATTTTCTAGACGAAATTACCCGCTACGGGTAATGCGACATTGAATCCGACAATGTACGTTTCCCAACATACCGTGTTCCGAATCGCTGGCACGATCAATCGGCAAGGCTCCCACTCATAATGACCAAGAAAGGCAGGCCCTCGATGAAACGCGCTTCGCTCGCAGCCGCGCTGTGCATGGTGTTCGGTTCCGCCACCGCCCAGCAGGGCGACGGCACCATGTTCTCCACCAAGATCAACGTCTGGAAGCCCAACAAGGTGGAGGCCACGCCGGAGCGCATCAAGGCGCTCAAGGCGCCACAGGGCTTCACGGTGAGCGCCTTCGCCACGGGCCTCAAGAATGCGCGCATCGTCGCGGTGGCGCCGAACGGCGACGTCTACGTGAGCCGGCGCGACCAGGGCGACGTGCTGCTGCTGCGCGACGCCAACGGCGACGGCCGCGCCGACGGCGCGCCGGTCACGGTGGCCAACCGCGCCGGCGCCCACGGCCTGGCGATCCGCGACAACAAGCTGTACCTGGTCACCGTCAAGGAGTTGTTCGTGGCCGACATCCAGCCCGACGGCCGCCTGGGCGAACTGAAGATGCTGATCGGCGACCTGCCCGATTCGGGCCAGCACCCGAATCGCACCATGGCCTTCGGCCCGGACGGCATGCTGTACCTGAGCGTCGGCAGCACCTGCAATACCTGCAACGAGAGCAATGTGGAAAACGCGACGTTGCTGCGCGTGTCACCCGACGGCAAGAGCCGCACCATCTTCGCCAGCGGCCTTCGCAACCTGATCGGCTTCGGCTGGCATCCGACCACGGGCGAACTGTGGGGCTTCGACCACGGCATCGATTTCCTGGGCGACGACGTGCAGCCCGAAGAGATCAACAAGATCGAGCTGGGCAAGCAGTACGGCTGGCCGCACGTGTACGGGGCCGGCGACATCTACCCGCAAAGCACGCCGCAGGGCGAGATCACCAAGCAGCAGTGGAAGGAACGCAGCACGCCGATGGTGCTGGGCTACACCGCCCATGCGGCGCCGATGCAGTGGGTCTGGGGCGCCGGCAGCGCCTTCCCGGGCGAATACCAGGGCGACGCCTTCGTCACCATGCGCGGTTCGTGGAACCGGGTGCCGGCGTCGGGCTACGAGATCGTGCGCGTGCGCTACCAGGACGGCCAGCCCAAATCGGTCGAGCCTTTCGTCACCGGCTTTCTGACGGACGGCGGCAAGACCCATATCGCGCGTCCGGTCGGCCTGGCGCTGGCAAAAGATGGCTCGCTCCTGATGGCGGACGACGCCAATGGCGTGATCTACCGCATCGCCTACACCGGCGCAAAGGCGGCCGCCGCCCCGCCGAAGGCGCCGGCCGGCCCCATGGAGCAGCAGGTCAACAAGGGCAACAAGGTCCCGCTGGCGAACCAGCGGCCCGAGACCGAGGCCCGGGGCCAGCTGAGCGTCTCGTCGCCGAGCTTCGGCAACAACGGGATGATGGACGAGCGTTACACCGAGTACGCGGACGGCGTCTCGCCGGCGCTGTCCTGGAAAGCCGTGGCAGGCGCGAAGTCGTACGCGGTCATCATGGAAGACCCGGACACCAGGCCGGTCACGCCCTTCGTGCACTGGGTGATGTGGAACATCCCGGCCACCATCACCAGCGTGCCGGAAGGGGTGCAGGAGCAGGCCCGCCTGTCCGACCCGGACGGCGTGCTGCAGGGCCGCACCACGCGCGGCGCGCCCGGCTACTACGGGCCCAAGCCACCGGCCGGCGAGGCGGCGCACCGCTACCACTTCCAGGTCTATGCGCTCGACAGGATGCTCGACGTCCCCTTCGGCGCCGACCGCGACCAGGTGCTGGCGGCGATGAAGGGCCATGTGCTGGCCAAGGGCGAGGTCGTCGGCAGGTACGGCCAGAAACAGCAGCCGCAAAAATAAGCGGCCGGACGCGGACCGCTCTGTCCGCGAACGACCGCGCCGGACCGGACGGACACCGCGGACAGCGGTGTCCGGCGCGGCCTCTTTATGAATCAATGACTTACAAGTTGGCATGGATTGTGCTGTAACGACAGGCAGCCCGTCGTTACTGGACACAACATGATTCGCGATACATCGCAACAAGACGCCGTCGTTGCCCCGTCGGCGTCCCACACCTTCAAGCGCCGCGCGCTGCTGATCGGCGCCGCCGCCGCCCTGCTGGCCGCCAGCGTCGCCGTGTTCGCCGCCTGGAGCGGCAGCGAACATTCCGTCTCCGCCAGCCGCGTGCGCATCGCCGAAGTCCAGCGCGGCACGCTGGTGCGCGACGCCGCCGTCAACGGCCGCGTGGTGGCCGCCGTCAGCCCGACCCTGTATTCCACCGCCCCCGCCACGGTCAACCTGAAGGTCGCCGCCGGCGACACGGTGAAGAAGGGCGACGTGCTGGCGGTACTGGAGTCGCCCGACCTGACCGACGCCCTCAAGCGCGAAGTCTCGACCTACGAACAGCTCAAGGCCGAGGTGGCGCGCCAGCAGATCCTGGCCAGCAAGCAGAAGCTGCTGGCCAGGCGCGAAGCCGACACCGCCGAAATCGAGCGCCTGTCGGCCCAGCGCACGGTGGAGCGCTACGACAGCGTGGGCGTGGTCGGCATCATCGCCAAGATCGACTACCAGAAGGCCCAGGATGCGCTCGATTCGGCCGGCATCCGCGCCAGGCACGCGGCGCAGGCGGCCGCGCTCGAAGGCGACGACGTCCAGCTGGCGATCCGCACCAAGACCAACGAGATGGAGCGCGCGCGCCTGTCGATGGCCAATGCCCAGCGCCGCGTCGACGAGCTGACCGTGCGCGCGCCGGTCGACGGCTTCATCGGCACCCTGAACGTCCAGAACCGCATGGTGGTCATCGCCAATGCCCCGCTGATGACCCTGGTCGACCTGTCCAAGCTCGAAGTCGAGGTCGAGGTGCCCGAGACCTATGCCGGCGACCTGGGCCTGGGCATGAGCGCCGAGATCACGCTGCCGTCGGGCCGCGCCACCGGCAAGCTGTCGGCGCTGTCGCCCGAGGTGGTCAAGAACCAGGTGCTGGCGCGGGTACGCTTCGACGGCGAGCAGCCCAAGGGCCTGCGCCAGAGCCAGCGCGTCAGCGCGCGCCTGCTGATCGAGGAAAAACCGGACGTCCTGATGGTGCAGCGCGGCCCGTTCGTGGAAAACGAAGGCGGCCGCCATGCCTACGTGATGCGCGACGGGGTCGCCGTGCGCACTCCGATCCAGGTCGGCGCCACCAGCATCTCGGCGGTCGAGATCCTGTCCGGCCTGAAGGCCGGCGACCGGATCGTGGTGGCCGGCACCGACGCCTTCGAGAACGCCGCACGTGTTTCGATCAACTGACATTTTCCAGAACAAGGAGCCAACCATGCTGCGCATGACCAACCTCTCCAAGGTGTACCGCACCCACATGATCGAGACCCACGCGCTGCGCGGCTTCGATATCCACGTCGGCCAGGGCGAGTTCGTCACCGTCACCGGGCCGTCCGGCTCCGGCAAGACCAGCTTTTTGAACATCGCCGGCCTGCTCGAGGAATTCACCTCGGGCGAATACGTCCTGGACGGCGTCAACGTGCAAGGCCTGGACGACGCGGCCCGCTCGCGCCTGCGCAACGAGAAGCTGGGCTTCATCTTCCAGGGATTCAACCTGATCCCCGACCTGAACCTGTTCGACAATGTCGACGTGCCGCTGCGCTACCGCGGCTTCAATGCGCGCGAGCGCAAGGAGCGCATCGAGGACGCGCTGGCCAAGGTCGGCCTGGCCTCGCGCATGCGGCATTACCCGGCCGAGCTGTCGGGCGGCCAGCAGCAGCGCGTGGCGATCGCGCGCGCGCTGGCCGGCTCGCCCAAGCTGCTGCTGGCCGACGAACCGACCGGCAACCTCGATACCCAGATGGCGCGCGGCGTGATGGAACTGCTGGAAGAGATCAACGCCGCCGGCACCACGATCCTGATGGTGACCCACGATCCGGAGCTCGCGGTGCGCACCCACCGCAACGTGCACATCATCGACGGCCAGGTGTCCGACCTGGTGCGGCGCGGGCCGTCGCTGGTGGATGGCCACGCCCCGGCCCACGCCTCGGTGCCGGCATAAGGAGCGGCCATGTTCGGCTATTACTTCAAGCTCGGCGTGCGCAGCCTGCGCCGCAACCGCTACCTGACCGCGCTGATGGTGCTGACCCTGGCGGTCGGCGTGGCCGCCAGCGTCTCGACGCTTACCATCCTGCACGCGATGTCGGGCGACCCGATCCCATCGAAGAGCGACCGCCTGTTCGTGCCGTTCATCGACAACGCCCAACCCGAAGGCTATATCCCAGGTTCCGAGCACATCGACATGCAGATGACCTACAAGGATGCGACGAACCTCCTGCGCGCCAAGCCGGGCGACCGTGGCACGGCGCTGTTCGGCACCGGCATGCCGATCGAGCCGCCGCGCGCCGACATCCCGGCCTTTACCGGCTACGGCCTGGCGCCGACGCGCGAGTTCTTCGCCATGTTCGAGGTGCCCTTCCTGCATGGCCAGGCATGGAGCGCCGAGGACGAGGCGCGCGGCGCCAACGTGGTGGTACTCAATCGCGCGGTGGCCGAAAAGCTGTTCGGCGACGCCAACCCGGTTGGCCAGCGCCTGCGCATGGGCGGCGAACCTTTCACCGTGGTCGGCGTGCTCGACGAGTGGAATCCGATGCCGCGCTATTACAAGCTGATCGGCAGCGGCCCCGCCACCGGCGAGGACTTCATGATTCCCTTCCCCACCGCGGTGCGGCGCGAGATGCAGCCCTATGGCAGCGTCAACTGCAGCGAGTCGCGCGATTCCGGCTATGCCTCGTTGCTGGCCTCGGAATGCACCTGGATTCAGCTCTGGCTCGAGACGCGCTCAGCCATGGACCGCGCCGACCTGCATGCCTTCCTCGAAAATTATGCGAGCGAACAGCGCAAGCTGGGCCGCCTGAAGCGCCAGGCGCCGGTCGAGCTGTACGACGTGATGGAATGGATGGAAAAGCAGAAGGTGGTGGGCAACGATACCCGGCTGTCGGCCTGGTTGGCGTTCGGCTTCCTGCTCCTGTGCCTGGTGAATACCGTCGGCCTGCTGCTGGCGAAGTTCTCGGTGCGCGCCTCCGAGGTCGGCATCCGCCGCGCGCTGGGCGCCTCGCGGCGCGACATCTTCCGCCAGTTCCTGCTCGAGACCGGGGTGGTCGGCCTGGCCGGCGGCGTGCTGGGACTGGCGCTGGCCTTCGGCGCGCTGGCCCTGATCGGCATGGAAAGCAAGAGTATGGCAGCGGTGGCGCGCATGGACTGGCAGATGCTGGCGCTGACCTTCGTGCTGTCGGTCTGCGCCTCGCTGATCGCCGGCCTGCTGCCGACCTGGCGCGCCTGCCAGGTGACACCGGCCATCCAGCTCAAATCGCAATGACCTTCGGAGAATGAACATGGAAATCCGACCCATCCTGTCCGCGCTGTTGCGCAACAAGACCGGCCCGATCCTGGTGGCGATGCAGGTCGCCCTGAGCCTGGCGATCCTGGCCAACGCCCTGCACATCGTCAACGAACGGCGCGAAGTGGCGGCCCGCCCTTCCGGCCTGGCCGACGAAGCCGCGACCTTCTATTTCGCGGTGCGCAACCTGAACCAGGACACGCCGGAGCAGATGCTGGCCACCATCAAGCGCGAGCTCGAGGTGCTGCGTTCGGTGCCCGGCATGGTATCGGCCGGCCAGGCGTCGCAGATGCCGATGTCGCAAAGTGGCGGCACCACCAGTGTCTCCGCCGATCCGCGCCAGGAGCGCGAGAGCGCCTATGCCTCGACCTATCTGGCGGATGGATCGATGGTCAAGACCCTCGGCCTGAAACTGGTCGAGGGCCGCGACTTCCTGCCGCACGAAATCCCCGAGGTCAACCAGACCCTCGAGAACAGGCTGCCGGAAACCATCCTCATGACGAAGGCGCTGGCCGAGAAGCTGTGGCCAGGCGCGCCGGCGGTCGGCAAGATGATGTACTTCGGCACCGGCAACGGGGCGCGCGGGGCACAGGTGGTCGGCGTGGTCGAGCGCCTGCAGACCGTGCATGCCGAAGTGGGCATGGATGGGGAGTATTCGATCCTGATCCCCGAATTCATGTATGGCCGCCCGGGCACGATGTACGCCATGCGCGCCGAGCCGGGCCAGCGCGACCGCGTGATGCGGGAAGCCGAACTGGCGCTGCGCAAATCGTCGGCCACGCCGATGATCCTGCGCATCAAGACGGTCGAAGCCGACCGCAAGGACCGCTACCGCGCCGACATGGCGCTGTCATGGATGCTGGTGACGGTCAGCGCGCTGCTGCTCCTGATCACCTGCAGCGGCATCGTCGGCATGGCCAGCCTGTGGGTGACCCAGCGCCGCAAGCAGATCGGCGTGCGGCGCGCCCTCGGCGCGCGCAAAATCGACATCCTGCGCTACTTCATCGTGGAGAACGTCCTGATCACCAGCGGCGGCGTGTTCGGCGGCGTGCTGCTGGGCGTGGGCCTGAACCAGCTGTTGGTGAGCGAGCTGGAAATGACACGGCTGCCGCTGCCCTACCTGGCCGCCGGCGCCCTGCTGTTCTGGGCGATCGGCATCCTGGCCGCCTATGGCCCGGCATGGCGCGCGGCCAGCATCTCGCCGGCGCTGGCCACCCGCAGTACTTGACCGCGAGGATGCTATGCTTGCGGCCATGCCCACCGTTCTCATCATCGACGACAACGCCGCCGTCGCCATGGCGCTCGAGGTGCTGTTCTCGCTGCACGACATCGCGGCGCTGCGCGCGGCCTCGCCCGAGGAAGGCCTGGACCTCCTCGGCCGCGAGCCGGTCGATCTGGTAATCCAGGACATGAACTTCACGGCCGACACCACGTCGGGCGAGGAAGGCGTGGCCCTGTTTCGCGAGATCCGCCTGCGTCATCCCGACCTGCCGGTGATCCTGCTCACCGCCTGGACCCACCTGGACGCGGCGGTCGACCTGGTCAAGCTTGGCGCCGCCGACTATCTGTCCAAGCCCTGGAACGACGAGCGCCTGCTGGCCACGGTCAGCAACCTGATCGAGCTGGGCCAGGCCAACCGGCTGCTTGCCAGCCGCCTGCAGCGCGAACGCAAGGCCAGGCGCGAGCTCGAACTGAACTTCGATCTGCGCGGCCTGGTGTGGCAGGATCCGGCCACCGAACGCGTGCTGCACCTGACCTGCCAGGTGGCTGCTGCCTTCGTGCCGGTCTTGATCACGGGGCCCAACGGCACCGGCAAGGAACGCATCGCCGAGATCATCCAGGCCAATTCGACGGTGGCCGACGGCCCCTTCGTGGTCCTCAACTGCGGCGCCCTGCCGTCCGAACTGATCGAGGCCGAGCTGTTCGGCGCCGACGCCGGCGCCTATACCGGCGCCTCGAAGGCGCGCGAAGGCAAGTTCGAGGCCGCCGACGGCGGCACCCTGTTCCTCGACGAAATCGGCAACCTGCCGCTGGCCGGGCAGATGAAGCTGCTGCGGGTGCTGGAAACCGGCCGTTTCGAGCGGCTCGGCTCGAACCGCGAGCGGCAGGTGAAGGTGCGCGTGATCAGCGCCACCAATGCCGACCTGGCGGCCATGATCCGCGCCGGGACCTTCCGCGAAGACCTGTTCTACCGCCTGAACGTGATCGAGCTGCGCCTGCCGCCGCTCGCGAGCCGTCCGGGCGACATCCTGCCGCTGGCCCAGTCGTACCTGGAACGCGGCAAGACCCTGCATCCGGCGGCCGAAGCGGCCTTGCTGGCCCACCCCTGGCCCGGCAATGTGCGCGAACTGAAGAACGTGATGGCGCGCGCCAACCTGCTGTCGAGCGGCGACACCATCAGGGCGACCGATCTCGGGCTGCCGGCCGCCAGCCTGCCGGCCCAGGACACGGAACCCGACCGCGACGCCATCGTGGGGGCGCTGGCGCGCGCCGGCGGCGTGGTGGCGCAGGCGGCGAACGAACTCGGACTGTCGCGCCAGGCGCTGTACCGCCGCATGGAGCGGCTGGCGATTCCACGTCCATGAGTGCATTCATGAGCGAATGCGCATGAGCCAGGCGCCGGGCCGGGCCAGGTTCTCGCTGGTCACGCGCCTGTCGGCGCTGGTCGGCACCCTGCTCGTCCTGGGCATGCTGGCCGCGCTGGGCCTGGACGCCCTGTTCCCCGGCCGCCCGCTGCTGGTCGCGGGCCTGTGCCTGCTCGGACTGCTGCCGGTCGCGATCATCACCCTGCGCGCGCAAATCCAGCCCATCCTGTCGCTGTTTCGCGCGCTGGAGGGGACGGTCGACAGCTACCGCGACGGCGACTTTTCCTTCAGCCTGCATTGGCCGCACAACGATGAGCTGAGCGACCTGATCGCGGCCCACAACCGGCTGGGCGCCGTGCTGCGCGAGCAGCGCCTGGGCCTGGCCCAGCGCGAACTGCTGCTCGACTCGATGGTGCAGAACACGCCGGTGGCGATGCTGCTGGTGGCCGATTCTGCGTCCCACGCCGGCGCGCATTCAGGGGTCATCGTCTACGCCAACGTCGCCGCGCGCCAGCTGCTGGCGCATGGGCGCAAGCTCGAGGGTCATGCGCTGCGCGCCGTGCTCGACAACGCCGCGCCGGCCCTGCGCGAAGCGCTGGCGCGCGGCGGCGACGGCCTGTTCAGCGCCGGCGAAGGGGAAAGCGAAGAGGTCTATCACCTGGCGCGCAGCACCTTCAACCTGAATGGGCGGCGCCACGAGCTGCTGCTGCTGCGCCAGCTGACGGCCGAACTGCGGCGCCAGGAAGTGCAGACCTGGAAGAAGGTGATCCGCGTGATCAGCCATGAACTCAACAACTCGCTGGCGCCCCTTGCCTCGCTCGCGCATTCCGGCGCCGAGCTGGTGCGGCGCGGGCAGGTGGAGCGCCTGCCGCAGATCCTCTCGACCATCGGCGAACGCACCCGTCACCTGGAGAGCTTCATCCTCGGCTATGCGCGCTTCGCCAAGCTGCCGGCGCCGCGCCTGGAAGCCTGCCCGTGGCCGGAACTGGTCGCGCGCCTGACCGGCCAGGTCGATTTTGCCGTCGAGGGCGAGCTGCCGCCGGACCCTGCCCGGGTCGACCCCGCCCAGCTGGAGCAGGCGCTCCTGAACCTGCTCAAGAACGCGCACGAGTCAGGATCCAGGCCGGAGCAGGTCCAGCTGCAGGTGCGGCGCGTGCAGGACCAGCTGCGCATCGACGTGCTCGATCGCGGCAGCGGCATGAGCGAGGCGGTGCTGACCCAGGCGCTGGTGCCCTTCTATTCGACCAAGCGCAGCGGCACCGGCCTGGGGCTGGCGCTGGCGCGCGAGATCGCCGAGGCACATGGCGGGCGCATCCTGCTCGCCAACCGCGACGGCGGCGGGCTGGCGGTGACGCTGTTCCTGCCGGCGCTGCCATCCACCTCATGAACCGTCTCTGGTAAGATCGGCGTTGATTTTCCAGCCGCTCGACCATGCCGCCGTCCACCACCGATCCCCGCTTCGCCCAGCCCGGCCATCCGCCCGCCACCATCGACGAATTCGAAGGCGTGCGTTTCCTGCACCTCGGCACTTCCTGGGTGCAGGGCGCGATGCGCCTCGCCAAGCCGGACACGATCGAGCTCGAATACGTGCAGATGATGATGATGTGGACGCTGTTCCAGCGCGCGCCGCGCCGCATCGCCCAGCTCGGGCTGGGCAGCGCCGCGCTCACCAAGTTCTGCTACCAGCGCTTTCCCGAGGCGAAGGTCACGGCGGTCGAACTCAATCCCAACGTGATCGCGATCTGCCGCGCGCTGTTCGGCCTGCCCGACAACGATGCCCGCCTGGACGTGCGCGAAATGAATGCGCTCGACTTCGTGCTCGACCGCGGCAACCATGGCCAGTTCGACGTGCTGCAGGTCGACCTGTACGACCAGGACGCGCGCGGCCCGGTGCTCGATTCGGTCGAGTTCTACCAGGGCTGCCGCGATTGCCTGGCGCCGGGCGGCATCATGACCGCCAATGTGTTCGGCGACTTCAGCAACTATGACAAGAACTTCCTGCACATGGAGCAGGTGTTCGACGCTGTCGCCTGGCTGCCCGAGGTGCATGACGCGAACGTGGTGGTGCTGGCCTTCCGGGAGGCGCCCGAGATCGACTTCGCGCTGCTGTACGAGCGCGCCGGCGAGGTCAAGCGGCGCCTGAACCTGCCGGCCAGGAATTGGGTCAACGGTCTGAAAGAGTGGATGCGCGATCACGCGTGATCTGGCACGGCGCGGGCGCACGGCGTTCCGGGAGCTGGCCGCCCACGCCCAGTTCGGACGCCGGCACGGGCGCGCCGAGCACCGCGAACACCGCGCCGCAGGGTTCGCGTTCCAGCGCCAGCACCGGGAACACCCGTTCCAGATTGACGTACTTGGCCCAGGCGCCGGCGCCGCGCGACTGGCTCGGCGGGATCGACATGGCGGCAAAGCCGCGCGCGCCCTCCTCCAGCGCCGCGATGCTGCGCACGCGGGCGGCGCGCGCTGCTTCGTCGGACCGTTCGGCCTGGCCGGCTTCCATGCAGCGCACCCGCAGCTGCGCGCCGGGCAGCGGATGGTCACTGATTTTCTGGTTGGGCGCGTGCCAGAGCTGCATCAGCACGATGCCGGTCGGCCCGTGGGCGTCCCAGGCGCTTTCGAGTCTGCCGTGGTGCTGCAGCCCGTAGCGCTTGCAGAGCTGGGTAATATTCATGTTAGTCGTTCCGTTGCCGTTGACGCCGCTCGCAGCTGCGGCGGGCGGCGGGACCCTGCATGGCGCGCAGCAGGATCTCTCGTGAGACATTGCAGCTCTCGAGGTACATCAGCCCGGCCGACACGCCTCGCGTCTCTGCCAGGAACAACGCATATTCGGTAGCGAGCGCGGACCGCTCGTCGATTCGTCGTTGAATCATGATGTGGCTGCCTACGAAGTGCGGCGAAAGCGCCGGCTTGAAATCACATGCTAAAGCCACTCGGCAGCACACCGTTGGAAATCTTGTTAAAGAACGTAACAATCCAGCAAACTCTTGCTCACAACATTTCTCACCAAAAATTTGTTTATTCTCAATGCATTACCCGAAACTCATGAACATCCCTTGAACTCAAAGAATACGTCTCTTTTATGCAACAGCCGTGCCACCTGTTCACCTTCGTATTTACTTATTTCAATAACTTCGTAGTGCAGATCGCGAACCCGTTGCTAACATGAAATGACATCCGGTCAAGCGGATGACATGACAACACTCAATGCAGGGGGAGAGGATGACCAGGAAGTTGAACAAGAAAACACTGCCGCAACGCGCCCTGTTGGCGTCGGCACTGATGGCGGCGTTGGCGCCCGTTGGCGCGCAGGAGACGGACAGCAGCATGTCGCAAGTCGTGGTGCTCGGCTCGCGCACCCAGGCCAAGACCGCGCTCGACACCGCGGTTCCGGTGGGCCTCATCAACAGCAAGGACATCCAGTCCGCCGGCACGCTCGAACTGGGCAAGGTGCTGCAAGACCTCGACCCCTCGTTCAATTTCACCAGCACCTTCGTGAGCGACGGCACCGACATCATCCGCCCCGCCACCCTGCGCGGCCTGGGCCCGGACCAGCTCCTGGTGCTCATCAACGGCAAGCGCCGCCACCAGCAAGCCCTGGTCAACGTGCAGCAGACCATCGGCCGCGGCTCGGCCGGCACCGACATCAATGCGATCCCGCTGTCGGCGATCCAGTCGATCGAGGTGCTGCGCGACGGCGCCGCGGCGCAGTATGGCTCGGACGCGATCGCGGGCGTCATCAACATCATCCTCAAGAAGGGCGCCGGCAACGGCACGCTCAGCGCCAGCGCCGGCACCACCGACGAAGGCGACGGCGACACCTATTCGGCCAGCGCCAACCGCGGCTTCGCGCTGGGGGCCGACGGCGGCTACCTGAACCTGTCGGTCGAGGCCAGGAAGCGCGACGAGACCAACCGCGCGGGTCCCGACACCCTGCGCGTCAGCCCGCCGCGCGTGACCCAGCGCCTGGGCGACAGCAACGCCAAGGACTATTACCTGTGGATGAATTCGGCCATCCCGACCGCCGGCGGCGAACTGTACGCTTTCGGCGGCGCCTCGAAACGCAAGGGCGATTCGGGCGGCTTCTTCCGCCCGGCCGAGGATTCGCGCAACGTGCCCGCGCTCTATCCGAATGGCTTCCTGCCGAATATCGTGACCACCGTGCAGGACGCCTCGCTCGCCGTCGGCTACCGCCACGACCTGCCGAACGGCTGGAACGCCGACGCCAGCGTCAACCATGGCCGCAGCCAGCTCAAGTTCCACGAACGGAACTCGGTCAACGTCAGCTACTGGTACGAGAACGGCGAGTCGCCGACGTCGGCCGACACCGGCACGCTCAAGTTCGAGCAGACCACCTTCAACCTCGATTTCAAGGGCCCGGTGAACGTGCTGGGCGGCGAGCTGTTCGTGGCCGCCGGCTTCGAATGGCGGCGCGACAACTACGAGATCGAGGCCGGCGATCCGGTCTCGTACCAGTACGGCCGCAGCAACAATCCCGCCATCGTCATCCGCGACCAGAACGGCGGCATCGCCGCCTCGGGCATCCAGGGCTTCCCCGGTTACACCCCGGGCACCGCGGTCGACGAGGGCCGCCACAATACCGCCTACTACCTGGACCTGGAGCGCCAGTTCGGCGCCAACGTCACGCTCGGCGCCGCGGCGCGCCACGAACGCTATTCGGACTTCGGCAACACCACGATCGGCAAGCTGAGCCTGCGCTGGGACCCGAGCCGCACCGTCGGGATCCGCGGCAGCGCCTCGACCGGTTTCCGCGCGCCGGGCGTGCAGCAGAAGTTCTACAGCTCGGTGTCGACCAACCTGAACGCCGCCGGCGTGCTGACCGAGACCCTGACCGCGCGCGAAGACAGCGCCGTCACGCGCGCCTTCGGCATCGCCCCGCTGCGGGAAGAAACCTCGAAGAGCGCCAGCATCGGCATGATCCTGCGCCCGACCCAGGGCTTCTCGCTCACCGCCGACGTCTACCGCACGAAGATCGACGACCGCATCGTCTTCTCCAGCAATATCGCACCGGAGTCCGGCCCCTGCCCGACGCCGGCCGCCTGCCCGATCCGCAACATCCTCGATCCGCTGCGCGTGGGCCAGGCCCAGTTCTTCACCAATGCGATCGACACCACCACCACCGGCCTCGACCTGGTGGCGCAGCAGACCATCCGTGGCCAGGGCTCGACCCTGGTGCTGTCGGGCCAGCTGGGCTTCAACAAGACCGAGGTCGACGACCGCCATTCGCAGTCGCCGGTGCTCACCGGTGCCCAATTGTTCGACGACGCGCAGGTGACGCTGATCGAACGCGGCCAGCCACGCAAGCACCACGTGGTGTCGGCCGACTACACCACCGGACCGTGGAACCTGACGGCGCGCGCCAACTACTTCGGCGCGGTGCAGGGCCAGGGGTTCACGGCGCCGTTCGTGCAGACCTGGGAAGCGAAGTGGATCGTCGACCTGACCGGGCGCTATGCCTTCAACAAGAACCTGGCGCTGTCGGCGGGCGTGAACAACCTGTTCGACACCTATCCGACGCGCTGGGATCCCGAGCGCGCGGCGCCTTTCCCGCAGTTGGGCTTCACGCACTGCTGGGAAACCTGCCCGTTCGGCATGAATGGGCGCTCGGCCTACGTGAAGGCGGACTACACGTTCTGAGAGGGGCCGGCCGGCGCGCCGGACGCGGGCTGCAACGGAGTCGCACGCGGCGACTCCGGGGCGTATCAGCGGCGCTCGCGCCACCATAGCGACAGCATCGCCGCGGCGAAGGCCAGGGCGAACGGCCAGGCCGGCATCGGGCGTGTCGGCCCGTCGCCGGGCGGCTGCGCCGTGCGGGCGGCGTAGCGCGCGGTGGCGTCGCGCTTTTGCATTGCCTGCCATTGCGGCCAGTCGTCTTGCGCATACACGTAGACGGCGTGCGCGCCCGCCTTGCGGTCCGCCATCGGCAGCCAGCCGGGTTTTTGCGGCCACAGCGCGACGCAGGAAGCATCGACGCGATCGGCGCGGGCTTGCCAGCGCAAGCTTTGTTTCAGTTCCGGGAATGCGACCTCGCCATCGACGCCGCGGGCGCAGATTTCCAGGCGCTGGCCGGGCAGCGGCATCTCGGCGGGCGCCAGCCATTCGGTTTCCTGGCGCCGCTCGACGCCGACGCGGTCGAGCACCCCCTGCCACCACAGCGCCAGCTTGCGCGGTTCGGCGATCGCGTGGCGGTGCCATTCGCTCACGCCCAGCCAGGCGATGCGGCCCTTCTTCCAGTCGCGGGTCCAGACCATGTCGCTCGACCCGGTCCAGGGGCCGGCGTCGCGCGCCGCCGGCAGCATCGGCGCCAGCGGCATTTCCAACGGCGCATCGAGCTTGCCGCCCAGCGGCTGCGCGCGCAGCGGCAATTGCAGGGTGCGCGACCAGACGCCCGGATCGTTCGCGTTCCCGCCCAGCACCAGGAGCGGCATGCCGGCGGCCACGCGCTCGAGCAGGGACGCGCGTTCGCCGGCGCCCATGCGCTCGAAACGGGCGGCATCGATCACCATCAGGTTCGGCGCCGTCATCTCTTCGCGCGGCGTCTCGGTACGGGTGACGTCGCGGCCCAGCGTGACCTGCCAGTCGAGCAGTGCGCCGCTGCCGGCCAGCAGGTCGTTCAGCACGCGCAGGTCGAACGACGGCGCGCCGAAGCGGCCCACGACCTGCAACTGGACCGGTTCGTGCACGGTGAATGGCACCGGGCCTTCGGCAAGCACCTTGTCCTTCGCATCCAGCAGGCGCGCCTTGAGGACGACGCGCTCGGCCACCGGCGGCATCCATTCGACGGTCAGGTTGCCCGCGCCGCGCGCCTGCGCGATCGGCTGGCCGTTCTCGGCCAGCAGTTCCAGGCGCATCTCTTCCTGGATCTCGTCTTTACTGCCGGTCTTGGCTTCGCGCTCGACCGTCAGGGTGAACAGGCGGCCCAAGGCTACCTGACTCGGAAACTCGAGGCGTAGCGCGCCGCCCTTGGGCGCCTGCCAGGCGAGCGGCAGGGCCGGCAGATCGTTCCATGCGGCGCCGCGCAGGCCGTCGCCGTTCAAGGTCAGGGCATTCACGCCCTGGAGCGAGGCCGACAAGGACAGCGGCGGCGCGGCCGGGTCGATGGCCAGCGTGCGGCCGGCCTCGCCGGGCACGCGCAGCTCGGCCGCGAACAGGCCCAGGGCGGCGGCCGCGACGACGATCAAGAGCGCGTCCAGCCACTGGCGGCGGCGCAGGTAGAGCGCGGCGCTGACGACGCCGGCCAGGGCGATGAGGCCGATGAGCAGGGTCTGGTTCATGGCGCGCCCGCCTCGCGCCACTGGCGTGCGAACGGGGTCTCGACCTTGCCGCTGCCCTGCAGCAGCACCCGGCCCTCGCCGGCGCCGGTGCGCAGCCAGGCGCGCAGCACCGGGCGGCAGGCGATGCAGCCGTCGGCCACGTCCTGGATCGCGCGCTGGGCGGCCAGGCGCTGTTCGTCGTCCTTCAGGCGCGTGCGCACCCAGTCGTTGGCAGTGCGCATCCATAGCGAAGGCAGCGCTGTGTCACCGGACGGCGCGCCGGACAGGGCGGCCACCAATGCGCGCAGCTCTTCCGGCAGCGGCGAACCGTCTGCCGCCTGTTCGCGGCGGTAGCTGGCGGCGCCCGCCATTTCGCCGGTCATGCGTTTTTCTTCCTTGATCGGCGGCGGGGTGAAGGCGGTCTTGTGCAGGTAGATGCGCTCGGCCTGCTGCAATTCCTTGATCGCTTCCAGCGCCTTGTGCTCGGGCGGCAAGGCGGTCTTCGGTGCGATCGCGCGCAGCGACTTCTCGGCATCCCACATCGCGACCAGCGCGCGGCGCAGCACCTTCTTGGTGCCCTCGTCGTACATCGTCGCGTTCTCGGCCTCGTCGTGGGCGTGGCCATAGGTTTCCAGGATGTGCTGGGTCTCGTTCACGATGGCGCTCTTGCGGGTGTTCGGGCTGCCGTGGTCGTGGCCGTGGCTTTCCTCTTGCGGATGCTCGCCGGGGCCGTGGTCATGGCCTTCATGGTCGTCGTGCTCGTCCCGCTGTTGCGCGCCGCCGGTGCCGGAACCGGCATTGTCGGCGAACAGCGTCGATTCCTCGCCCAGGAACTGGCCATAGCGGCGGCGCAGCTGCGCCTGGTCGTTGGCGATGCGTTCGCTGCGGTCGCGTACGTCGTCCGCCGCCATCTTCGTGCCGCGCATATCGGCGATGAGCTGTTCGGTGTCGATGATGATCTGGCGCTGGCTGCGCAGCGACGCCGGCTTGACCAGCGACGGCATCGCCGCGCTCTCTTCTTCCGCTTCCTGTTCCGGCGCCGGCCGGCGCACGGTGTAGGTGGGCGACTGCACGGTCTGGGGCCTGCCGGCGTTGTCGGTCGCGCGCACGAAGAAATACAGCTCGTCGCCCGGTTCCATCTCCAGCTCGGCGAGCGACCATTGCTTCGACCAGTCGCGCCGCTTCGGGTCGCTCGATGCCGGCAGCGGCATCTCGCGGTCGGTGAACTTGACGTTCTCGCCGCTGCCGCGCGCCAGCGTCATGTGCAGGGTGGCGCGCCGGATCGCGTAGTCGTCGCGGATCCGGATCGCCATCGCGGCGCCCGTCGCGTTCTCGCGCAGGTCCTGGATCATCTGGGTCGGAGCAAGCACCGTGATCTCGGGCGGCTGATCGGGAATCACGCGCAGCGTGTGGCGCTGGCCGCGCCAGCGCCACACCACCGACTCGGTGGCGGTCCAGCGCGCGCACGCCTTGCCCGGCTCGAGCACCTCGCCGTTGCCCAGTTCGATCCGGTTGTCCCCGGCGGTGCCGTCCTTCAGGCACCAGCTGACGACGGTCTGCTCCGGCGCCTGCAGGTCGCCCGGGCCCGATTCGGACGCCTTGATGCCGGTATAAGCCGGCGGCGCCAGCTTGATGGTGAGCCCGGCCAGCGTGGCCGCGCTCGCGCTGCTCACCGGGCCCGCTGGCGCTGCGCTGCCCGCTTCCGAGGGCCTGGTGGTCGCATACCACACCATCCCCGCCAGCACCGCGCTGACCAGGATGATCGGATAGCCGGCGGACACATGCTGCCTGACGATCCGGCGCAGCTGGGCCGGCGAGATGACGGCGTCCAGGCGGTCGAACAGGCGCTGCTGCTGCAGGCGGGCGATCGGCGAATCGGCCCCCTCGAGCAGGGCCGCGCTGTCTTCCATCTCGGGCACGGCGCCGTCCAGCCAGGCGGTCCACTCGAAGGTGACGCGGCGGCGCAGCTTGACCCAGTCGAGCGCGCACCAGCCGGCCCAGGCCAGCAGGCCCGGTCCCGAAGGAATCGCCAGCCACGGCAGCGCGCCGCCGATCCACAGCGGCAGGCGGCGCAGCTGGGCTGCGCGCCATACCCGTTTGGTGATCTCAACGCCTCCGTGCATGCGTGAGACTCCTTTCCAGTACAAAAAGTGCGGCCAGGACGGCCAGCAGAACGCCGCGCAGCGCGCCGCCCGGTCCCGGCGCATTGGCGGCGTCGCTTGCCGTGAATACTTGCGACGCCATCATGAATGGGCGCGGGCCGACGTGCAGCCGCTGCCAGTCGTCGAGCAGCGCGCGGGCGGCGTCGGGATGTCGCGGCGGCCAGTCGGCATGATGCCACAGGCGGCCACGCGCGCTGTCGGCGTAGCGCAGCCCGTCCAGCACGCGCGGCTTGGCCAGCTCGGGGAAGGTCGACGGCTGCGTCACCCACCACAACGGGGCGCGCAGCGCGGCGGGCGGCGCCTCGGCCCGGTCCCACACGATCAGCGAGGTCGCGGCGCCCGGCGTGTCGTCGACGATGACTGTATCGGGACCGCCCTGCGCCGCGAACATGCGGCGCCATTCGGCCGCGCGCTCGCTGGCGATGTAGACGTGGCGCTCGACCTTGACGGGCGCGCTGGCCTGGGTGCGTACCTCGACCTGGCGGCCAAACACCGGCTTCGCGGCCGGCATCGGCACGTCGCCCAGCACCATCAGGCGCGCGTCACGCTGCCATTCGCGTTCGTGCGTGTGTACCCAGCCCAGCGCTTGCGCGGCGGTCAGCGTGACGCGCTCGGCGTTCGCCAGGCCGGCTTGCGCCGTCTCGCGTTCGACCCATGCGGGGTCGGCGCCTTGCGTCACCACGACTGTATCGCCGCGCCACGGATAGACCGGGTCGGCCAGCCAGGCAATCAGGACCGCCAGCAACAAGCAGCGCACCAGCAGCAAGAGCGGGTCGCTCCAGCGCCAGACGCGGGTCTGGCGCGGCTCGGCGCGCGGCAGGAAGCGCGCGGTCGACATCAGGGCCGCCTGGTTCTGCACGCGCTTCTTGCGGTGCCACCAGATCGGCAGGAGGAGAACAGGCAGCGCGAGCCACCAGAGTGCATTCATGGCGTGATCTTCACTGGGTTACCTTCCGGGACGCCGCAACCAGCGCCGCAGCACCTCGACCGGCGACTGCTCGATCGCGGCCAGCGTCAGCGGCATATCGTTCTTGCGGCACTGCGCCGTGACGGCGTTGAAATGTTCTTCGCGGTTGCGGCGGTAGCCTTCCTTCAGGTCGGCGCCGAAGCGGAACACGCCTTCTTCGCGTTCCGGATCGCGATAGGCCAGCTCGCTGGAAAAGCTGGCGTCGATCTCGGCCTGGGTCTGCAGGCCCAGCACGCGCACGTCGTGGCGCATCTGGCGCAGGCGGATCAAGGCCACCGACAGCGGCGACGGCCAGTCGAGCAGGTCGCTGGCCGCGTAGATCGCGCTCGGCGATTGGGCGAAGTGCAGGCTCGCCTTCAGGGTCGCGGTATCCGGCAGGTCGCCATCGGGTTCGGCGCGCTGGAGCTGGGACAGCACGCGCTGCAGGTGGCGCGGCCCGCGCAGGGCCGGCGTGAACGCCACCTTGCCGCCACCGAGCACCACCAGGCCGAAGGCATCTCCCTGGCGCTGCGCGATCGCGGCGACGCAGCCGAGCAGCGCGCGCGCGTAGGCCAGCTTGTTGAGGCCAGGGGTGCTGCGGCTTGGTTCGGCCATCGACGCGCTGGCGTCGAGCACCAGCCAGACCGCCACGTGGCTGTCGCGCTCGGCCTCGCGCACGAAGTAGCGGTCGGCGCGCGCCGCCAGTTTCCAGTCGACACGGCGCCACTCGTCGCCGGGCACGTAGGCGCGGTATTCCGAGAACTCGACGCCCGCCCCGCGCTCGCGGCCGGCGTGGATGCCGTGGCCCAGGCCCGCCAGCACGTGGCGGATCACGAGGTCGAGCTTTTGCGTGTGCGCGATCAGCGCGGTGTTCGCTAACGACATGGTTCGAACGCCGGTTATGGCACCTTGATTTCGTTACGCAGCGCCTGCAGCACGTCGGCGATGGCGATGCCGTCGGCCTCGGCCTCGAAGTTGCGCAGCACGCGGTGCGCCAGCACCGGCAGCAGCATGGCCTGGACGTCGTCGCGGGTCACCGCCAGGCGGCCCTGCATCAGCGCGCGCGCCTTGGAGGCCAGCACCAGCGCCTGGCCGGCGCGCGGGCCGGCGCCCCAGCCGATGTGCTTTTTCACCGCCTCCACCGTGGTCTCGCTCGGACGGGTGGCGCGCACCAGGCGCGTCGCATAGCGCACCAGGTGGTCGCCGATCGCGATGTCGCGCACCAGCTGCTGCAGGCGCAGCAGGGTCTCGACATCCATCACCGGCTCGGCATCGAGCAGGCCCGCATGGGTCGTGCGCGAGACCATCAGCACTTCCTCGTCCTCGGTCGGATAGACCACGTCGATGCGCAGCAGGAAGCGGTCGAGCTGGGCCTCGGGCAGCGGATAGGTGCCGGCCTGCTCGATCGGGTTCTGCGTGGCCAGCACGAAGAAGGGACGCGGCAGTTTATGGGTCTGGCCGGCGAAGGTCACCGAACGCTCCTGCATCGCCTCCAGCAGCGCCGACTGGGTCTTGGGCGGGGCGCGGTTGATCTCGTCGGCCAGCAGCACTTGCGTGAACACCGGGCCGGGCTGAAAACGGAACCCGCGCTGGCGGGTCGCCGCGTCTTCTTCCAGGATCTCGGTGCCGACGATATCCGACGGCATCAGGTCGGGCGTGAACTGCACCCGGCGGAACTGCATGTCGGTGGCCTGCGCCAGCGACTTGACGAGCAGGGTCTTGCCCAGCCCCGGCACGCCTTCGACCAGCGCGTGGCCGCCCGCCAGCAGGCAGGTGACGAGCAGGTCGACCACGTCTTCCTGGCCGATGATCACGCGCGCCATGCTGGCCTTCAATGCGCCCACTTTCGCCGTCAGGGCGGCGATATCCTGTTCATTCCACGCTACTGCATCTTGTTGCGACACTGGTCATGCTCCCAACGCATATTGAATGATGTTCACCGCGAAACGGGTGTTGTCGACCGCGAGGAACCGCTTGTTGCGGAAGTCGTAATCCCATTCGCAGCCATAGTCCTTGTTCGAGTACAGCACGCGCACGCGCCCGCCAATCTCGATCGCCTTCAGGTACTCGTGCACCAGGTCGTCGCCCCAGCCATTGAGTTCCATCGACGTCGTCGGCGGCCCGTCCTCGAACTTGAAGAAACACGAGTACAGCGGATGGTTGTTCGGGATCTTCTTGAGCGCATGCAGCCCGAAGATCTTCGCCATCTCGGCCTCGAACGACTTGGCGAACAGGCCGTCGATGTCGTGGTTGCAGTCGTCCACGAAGACGAAGCCGCCGCCGCGCACGTACTTCTCGAAATTGCTCCGTTCCGCCGGGGTGAACTGCACCAGCTTGTGGCCGGCCAGGTAGCAGAACGGTGCCTGCAGCATCTTCGGATCCGACAGCGCGACCATGCGCTCCGTCGTATCCACCCGCAACGTGGTGTACTCCACCAGGGAGTTCAGCACGTTGCTGGGCATGCGGATATCTACGTCCCAGTTGCCCGATTCATACATCAGACGCGTGAAGTAGAAGTCGTAACTCGCCATGGAAGTTCGCGACCGTCAGACCGCGTCGGACAGCGAGGTGAAGTTAAAGTCGCGCACCTTCATCGGCGGCAGCACCATCTGGAACGGCACTTCGTCGCCGCCGATGATCTGCGGCTTGCCCAGTTCGTCGATATTGTTCAGGATCGTGACCGGGCTCTCGTTGAAGCGGAAGTTCTTGAGCGGGTACTTGATCTTGCCGTTCTCGACGTAGAAGGTGCCGTCGCGGGTCAGGCCCGTGAGCAGCAGCGACTGCGGATCGACCATGCGGATATACCAGGTGCGGGTGACCACGATGCCCTTCTTGGTGCCCGCGATCAGCTCTTCCAGCGACTTGGTGCCGCCGGCCATGATCATGTTGCCGTGGCCCGCGGTGGCGCGCTGGCCGGTCTTCTGGGCCCAGTAGCGCGAGTAGTCGAGCGAGGCCACGCGGCCATCCTTGACCAGCTGGGTGCGTTCGCGCGCCAGCAGCGATTCGTTGTCCCACGGCGCGACCGGCACGTCCTTGTCCCACGGGTCGGCCCAGATGTTCACCTGGCTGTCGAACAGCTTGTCGCCCAGGCGGTTCTTGCCGCCGGCTTTCGACAGGAAGCTGCGGCCCTCGTCGGCCGAGCGCGCGTCAAAAGCGCTGAACATATTGCCGAGGATTTCCGAGGTCGCCGCCGGCTCCAGGATCACGGTGTAGCGGCCAGGCTCCAGCGCGCGCGCCTCCCGCGATCGCAGCGCCTTCTCGATCGCCACTTCGGCCGCTTCGCGCGCGTCGAAGCGCGCGGCGTCGACCGCCGAGCGCGTCACCCAGCCCGAACCGCGACCATCCTCGGTGCGCGCGGTGAGGCTGAACGACAGGTCGGTGAAGTCCTGGTGGCCGAACACGCCGTTCGAGTTGCCGATCGTCGCGAACCGGGTGCTGTCGGTGAAGAAGCCGGCGGTGACCAGCTTGTTCTTGCGCGCCAGCTCGATGCAGATGGCCGCCACCTCGGCCCGGAAGTCCGGGTCGATCGCCGCGGTCTTGGGCACGAAGGTGGTGGTGGAGCGGTATTCCTGCTTCGCGATGGCGGGCATGAATTCGGGATTTTCCGGCGCCAGCCTGGCCAGTTCCTCGGCGCGGCGCACGGCTTTTTCCAGCGAATTGTCGTCGAATTCGTTGATCGCGGCGCTGCCGCTGCGCTTGCCGAAGGCCACGCGCACGTTCAGCTGCATGTCTTCGGTCAGGCCGGCGGTCGACACGCTGTTGCGCGCGAAGCGCACGTTGCCCACACGGTTGCCTTCGATCGCCACGGTGCATTCGTCGGCCTTCGACAGCGACAGCACGCGATCGGTGAGGCGTTTTGCTTGTTCCTGGTTCAGGGATTTCATCCTGGTCTCCTTATCCGATCTTGCGTGCGGTATTGATGACGTTGATGCCGTTAAAGCGCGTGGTGCTCGATCCGTGCGACACCGCGCTCACCTGGCTCGGCTGGCCCTTGCCGTCGAAGAAGGAGCCGCCCATGCGCCAGTCGCGCTCGTCGCAGATGGCCGAACAGGCATTCCAGAATTCCTGGGTATTGGCCTGGTACGCCACGTCCTCGAGCGGGCCGGTGATCTTGCCGTTCTTGATCTCGTAGTACAGCGTGCCGCCGAACTGGAAGTTGTAGCGCTGCTGGTCGATCGAGTAGGAACCGCGGCCCAGGATGTAGATGCCTTTCTTGACGTCCTTGACCATCTCGTCCGGCGTCAGGCGCGCTTTGCCCGGCTCCAGCGAGACGTTCGGCATGCGCTGGAACTGCACCGTGCTCCAGCTGTCGGCATACGAGCAGCCGTGCGATTCCTTCTCGCCGATGATGTGGGCCTGGTCGCGCGTGGCCTGGTAGTTGACCAGGATGCCGTCGCGGATGATGTCCCACTGCTTGGCCGGCACGCCCTCGTCGTCGTAGCCGATCAGGCCGAGCGAACCCGGCGTGGTGCGGTCCGCGACAAAGTTGACGCGCTCGGCGCCATACTTGAATTTCTTGCTCTGCCACTTGTCCAGACCCACGAAGCTGGTGCCGGCGTAGTTGGCCTCGTAGCCGAGCACGCGGTCCAGTTCCGTCGGGTGGCCGACGTTTTCGTGGATGGTCAGGAACAGATGCTCGGGGCTGAGCACCAGGTCGTACTTGCCCGGCTCGACCGACTTGGCGGTCAGCTTTTCGCGCGCTTGCCTGCCGGCCAGGCGCGCATCCTCGACGATGTCGTAGGACTTGGTGTAGAGCGTGGTGACGCCGCCGGCGGCGCGCACCTTGTCCTCGGGACGCGCGTCGAAATATTCATAGCCCATCGAGGCCGGGGCGCCCAGGCCGCCGCGCGAACGGAACTTGCCGCTGGCCTTGTCGACCGCGGTGGCGTTGATCGGGGCCCACAGGCGGTGCACGTCCTGGTCGATGTAGGAGCCGTCGGTCGATGCAAAGTATTTTTGCTGGTTGATCTGGAACAGCGAGGCGGTCATGAAGTTCGCTCCCGCATCCAGGCCGGCCTTGTTGGCGGCGATCAGCATGTCGGCCTTTTCCTTGACCGGCAGGGCGCGCCAATCCTTCTTGATCGGCGTGGACCACGCCACCTCGCCAACGCCCTTCACCGGCGCCAGGCGCACGGGCTCCGTCTGCAGCCTGGCGTTGGCCTTGGCGATCGCCACCGCCTGGCGCGCGGCATGGGCGACGCCGTCCATGGTCATGCTGTTGGTCGAGGCAAAGCCATAGGCGCCGTCGGCGATCACGCGCACTCCCACGCCACTCGATTCGGTATTGTTGATGCTTTCGACGTTCAGGTCGCGCGTGACGATGAACTGGTTCAGGTAGCGGCCGATGCGCACGTCGCAGTAGGACGCGCCGGCTTGCGTGGCCGCGCCCATGGCGGTATCGGCCAGGACCTTCTTGGCGCTGGCCGCCATCGGTTTGAGCAGGTCTTCGGCCGCGATCGCGTTGCCGAATACCGGAATGAGCAGGGCGCCAGCGGTGCCGGCGCCGATCTGCAGGAATTGTCGACGTTCCATGTGTGTTATCCGTTTGCGTTCACACTAATGTTAGCGTGTACCCGTCATCCCCGCGCAGGCGGGGATCCAAGTTCTCAGCGTAGTGGCAAGCGCATGCGAACTTGGGTTCCCGCCTCCGCGGGAACGACGGTGTGCCGAGGGGGCGCGGGCTTAGACCGCGTCCGACAGCGACGTGAAGTTGAAGTCGCGGATCTTCATCGATGGGATCAGCATCGAGTAGCGCGCTTCGTCAGCGCCGATCACGGCGGGCCGGCCGATTTCCTCGATATTGTTCAGCATCGAGACCGGGCTCTCGTTGAAACGGAAGTTCTTGATCGGATGCTTGATCTTGCCGTTCTCGACGTAGAAGGTGCCGTCGCGGGTCAGGCCGGTCAGCAGCACCGATTGCGGGTCCACCATGCGGATGTACCAGGTGCGGGTGACCAGCACGCCCTTCTTGGTGTTGGCGATCAGTTCCTCGGTGGTCTTGTTGGTACCGGCCATGATGATGTTGCCGGCCGCGCCCACCGCGCGCTGCTTCTTCTGCTGCGCCCAGTAGCGCGAGTAATCGAGGGCGTTGATCCTGCCGTCCTTGACCAGCTCCACGCGTTCGCGCGGCAGCATGTCGTTATCCCATGGCAGCACGGCGACGTCCTTGTCCCATGGGTCGGACCAGATGTTGACCTGGCTGTCGAACAGCTTGTCGCCCAGGCGGTTCTTGCCGCCGGCCTTCGACAGGAAGCTGCGGCCCTCGTCGGCGCGGCGCGCGTCGAAGCCGCCCAGCATGAAGGACAGCAGGTCCGAGGTGGCGGCCGGCTCCATGATCACGGTGTAGCGGCCCGGTTCCAGCGCCTTGGCGTCGCTCGAGCGCAATGCCTTCTCGATCGCGATCTCGGCCGCTTCGCGCGGGTCGAATTTGGTGACGTCGCGCGCCGAACGCTTGACCCAGCCCGAACCGCGGCCATCCTCGGTGCGCACGGTCAGGGTGAAGTCGAGCGAGGTCGCGACCTGGTGGCCGAACAGGCCGTTCGAGTTGGCGACGGTCTCGAAGCTGGTACGGTCGGTGAAGAAACCGGCCGAGACCAGGCCGCGCTTGCGGCAGCCCTCGATCGCGTAGGCAGCGGCCTGCGCGCGGTATTCCGGATCGATGTCGGCGGTCTTCTGCACGAAGGTGTCGGACGGCTTGTAGGCGGTCTTGGCGATCGCCGGGATGAATTCCGGGTTGTCCGGCGCCAGCTTCGCCAGGTCTTCGGCGCGGCGCACGGCGCGCTCGATCGACTTGTCGTCGAATTCGTTGATGGTGGCCGTGCCCTGCTTCTTGCCGAAGGCGACCTGCACCTGGATGCGGGTGTCGTCGGCCAGGCCGGCGGTCGAGACGGCGTTGCGGGCGAAGCGGATGTTGCCGATGGTGCTGCCTTCGATGTTGACGATGCACTCGTCGGCCTTGGTCAGCGACATCACGCGGTCGCTGATCTTCTTCGTTTGTTCCTGGGTCAAGATGCTCATGTGCGTCCCTGCCTTAGCCGATCTTGCGAGCGGTGTTGATCACGTTGATGCCGTTGAAGCGCGCGGTCGACGAACCGTGCGAGACGATGCTGATCTGCGGCGGCTGTCCCTTGCCGTCGAAGAAGGAGCCGCCCATGCGCCAGTCGCGCTCGTCGCAGATGGCGCTGCAGCCGCCCCAGAATTCCTGGGTGTTCGACTGGTAGGCCACGTCTTCGAGCATCTGGCCGATCTTGCCGTCCTTGATCTCGAAGAACAGCTGGCCGCCGAACTGCGAGTTGTAGCGCTGCTGGTCGATCGAGAACGAACCGTCGCCGATGATGTAGATGCCCTTCTTGATGCCCTTGACCATCTCGTCCGGGGTCAGGCGCGCCTTGCCCGGCGCCAGCGACACGTTCGGCATGCGCTGGAACTGCACCGTGTTCCAGCCGTCCGCGTACGAGCAGCCGTGCGATTCCTTCTCGCCGATGATGTGGGCCTGGTCGCGCGTGGCCTGGAAGTTGACCAGGATGCCGTCCTTGATGATGTCCCAGCGCTTGGTCTTGACGCCTTCGTCGTCGTAGCCGACCGCGCCCAGCGAACCCGGGGAAACCTTGTCGGCGAAGAGGTTGACGATCGGGGCGCCGTACTTGAAGCTCTTCGACTTCAGCTTGTCGACCGTGGCGAAGCTGGTGCCTGCGTAGTTGGCCTCGTAGCCCAGCACGCGATCGAGTTCGGTCGGGTGGCCGACGTTCTCGTGGATGGTCAGCCACAGGTGTTCCGGCGACAGCATCAGGTCGTACTTGCCCGGCTGGACCGACTTGGCGGTCAGCTTGCGCTTGGCGTCGCGGCCCGCGGCGCGCGCGTCCTCGACGATGTCGTAGCTGTCGGTGTACAGAGTGGCGACGCCGCCGGCGGCCTTGATCTTGTGCTCGGGACGGGCGTCGAAGTATTCATAGCCCTTGCCCACCGGGGAGCTCAGGCCGTCGCGCGAACGGAACTTGCCGGTGGCCTTGTCGACCGCGGTGGCCGACACCGGCGCCCACAGGCGATGCACGTCCTGGTCGATGTATGAGCCGTCGGTGGACGCGAAATACTTCTGCTGATTCACCTGGAATAGCATCGAACGCATGAAGTTGGCGCCGCCTTCCATGCCCGCCTTGTTGGCGGCGATCAGCATGTCGGTCTTCTCCGCGATCGGCACCGTGCGCCAGTCCTTGGTGTACGGCGTGCTCCACGAGACCTCGCCGACGCCCTTGACTGGTGCAAGCTGCACCGGTTCGGTCTGGAGCCTGGCGTTGGCCTTGGCGATCGCCACCGCCTGGCGCGCGGCGTTGGCGATGCCGTCGTTCGACATGTCCGAGGTCGCCGCGAAGCCGTAGGCGCCGTTCACGATCACGCGCACGCCGACGCCGGCCGATTCGGTGTTGGCCACGTTCTCGACGTTCAGGTCGCGGGTGGTGATGAACTGGTTGAGGTAGCGGCCGATGCGCACGTCGGCGTAGCTGGCGCCGGCCTTGGTGGCGGCGTTCAGCGCGACGTCGGCCAGCGCCTTCTTGGCGGCGACGGGCATCGTGCTGACCAGTTCCTCGGCAGCGATCGCGCGACCGAATGGCAGCAGCACCGAGGCGGCGGCCAGGCTGCTGAGATTGAGAAAGGTACGGCGTTCCATGTGTTCTCCTGAATGACCTACTTCCGGGCAGCGGTTCCGTCAACAGCGCGGCGCCGCTCTTGTATGTACATCGCTTTTGTTTTGGATTTGCCTGTGTGCCACTCGGCAAACCTCTCAACCATAGCATTGACTTAGCGTTTTGAATAGGCAATCTTTGTGCCACCCCGATGCACTGAACGATGCGCATGTTTGGCAGTGTCCGCGGCGTGTCCGACTGTCCGGATGGGTGGTGCGCGGACAGTCAATACAGCGCCGGACACGGCATGCATACCCAACTGCGACGAACGCTTGACTGTCGGCCGTGCCTGTTCGATCATCTGCGCGGCGACGGCGGCGCCCTGACCTGCCGTCCCATCCATCAAGGAGACCTCGCACAATGAAACGACTGATCCTGGCCGCGATGCTGGCAACCGGCCTTGCCGGCGCCGCGCACGCCGACGACGCCCTGAAATCCGCCATCGCCGGCGAACACCGCGCCGCCGCCAGCAAGGCCCGCGACACCCACCGCCATCCTTACGAAACCCTGACCTTCTTCGGCATCAAGCCGAACATGACGGTGATCGAGCTGTCGCCGGGCGGCGGCTGGTACACCGAGATCCTGGCGCCTTACCTGCGCGACGGCGGCAAGCTGTATGGCGCCGTGCCGGACGCCGAGAGCCGTGGCGGCAAGGCCTTCCGCGACAAGCTGGCGGCCAATGGCGCCGTGTACGGCAAGGTCACGCCGGTCCAGTTCGCGCCCCCGGGCAACATCGCGCTGGGCCAGCCGAACAGCGTCGACATGGTGGTCACCTTCCGCAACCTGCACAACTGGCTGGGCAACGGCGACGACGCCGTGATCACCGTCCTGAAGGAAGCGCACAAGGTCCTGAAGCCGGGCGGCGTGCTGGGCGTGGTCGAGCACCGCCTGCCGGCGAAGATGGAGCAGGACGCCAAGGCCTCGAGCGGCTACATGCACGAGGCATACGTGATCCGCATGGCCGAACGCGCCGGCTTCAAGCTGGCCGCCAAGTCGGAAGTGAACGCCAATCCAAAGGACACCGCGGACCATGAAAAAGGCGTGTGGACCCTGCCGCCGGTGCTGGCCAACAAGGACAAGGACCGCGAGAAGTACCTCGCCATCGGCGAGAGCGACCGCATGACGCTCAAGTTCGTCAAGCAGTAACGCGCCGCCCTGGTCGCGGAGGAAGGCCAGGCCATCCTCCGCGGCGATTCCCGTATTTCCTTTTGCGGCGCCTGTGGTTATTCTTCCGCTGGCATCCTGCATCGTCCAACCGAAGGAACACCATGAAACCCCTGCCGACATTGAGCCTGGCCGCCTTCGTCCTTGGCGTCTGCGGCGCCGCGCACGCCCAGGATACCGCGCCGCCCGAAGCCCAGGCCATGCCTGCCCCCGCTCCCGTCACGACGCCTGCCCCGGCGCCCGCCGTTGCTCCCGCAGTCGCTTCTTCAAGCGCCGCCAAGAGCGCCGTGCCCGCGCCGGTCCTGCCGGCGGTCGAGAACTCGGTCGTGAAGATCTTCGCCACCATTCGCCGCCCCGAACCCTATAAACCCTGGGCCAAGGCGGCGCCAGGCTCGGTCACCGGTTCCGGCGTCATCATCGAGGGCAAGCGCATCCTGACCAATGCCCACGTGGTCGGCTACGCCAGCCAGGTGGAGGTGCAGGCCAGCCAGTCCGGCGACAAGGTGGCGGCCAGGGTGATCGCGCTGGCGCGCGGCATCGACCTGGCCGTGCTGGAACTGGAAGACCCGTCCTTCTTCGACAAGCGTCCGCCGGTGCCGAGGTCGCCCGTGCTGCCCGACGTGCGCCAGCAGGTGTTCGCCTACGGCTATCCGGTCGGCGGCAATTCTCTGTCGACCACCACCGGCATCGTCTCGCGCGTGGAGTTCGTCAACTACGGCGCCTTCAGCTCGGGCCTGCGGATCCAGATCGACGCCCCGATCAATCCCGGCAACAGCGGCGGCCCGGTGGTCTCCGGCGACCGCATGGTCGGCCTGGCCTTCGCCGGCGCGGCCAATGCGCAGAACATCGGCTACGTGATCCCGAACGAAGAGATCGAACTGTTCCTGCGCGACGTGGCCGACGGCCGCTACGACGGCAAGCCGCTGCTGCACGACAGCGTGCAGACGCTGGAGAACCCGGCGCTGCGCCAGTTCCTGGCGCTCGACAAATCGGTCGAAGGCGCGGTGGTGCACCGCCCCTACCGCGTCGACGCCAGCTGGCCGCTGAAGGAATGGGACGTGATCACCCATATCGGCGAGCATGCGGTCGACAACCAGGGCATGGTCAAGCTGGGCTCGAACCTGCGCGTGCGCTTCCAGTACCGCATCCAGCAGGTGGCGAAGAACGGCAAGGTGCCCATGACGATCATCCGCGGCGGCAAGCAGATGAAGGTCGAGGTGCCGGCCACCGGGCCGCGTCCGCTCCTGATCTCGGACCTCGATGGCGGCTATCCGTCCTACTTCATCTATGGCCCGATCACCTTCTCGCGCGCCACCAGCGAGTTCATGAGCTTTGTCGCCGGCAGCGCGCCGGGGATGAACGCCTACGCCTTCAACGCCAGCCCCCTGGTCACGCGGCGCGGCGATTCGCCGACGCCGGAGCGCGAAGAGCTGGTGGTGATCAGCGCGCCGTTCTTCCCGCACAAGCTGGTGAGCGGCTACAACAACCGCTTCGGCTCGGTGATCGAATCGGTGAACGGCCAGAGCGTGCGCAGCCTGCGCCATCTGGTGGAACTGCTGCGCGACCTGAAGGACGAGCAGGTGGTGCTGCGCTTCGACCAGCGCTACGGCGAGACCATGATCCTGCCGCGCCAGGCCACGCTGGCCGCAACCGAGGCCATCCTGTCGGACAACGGGATCAGGTCGCAGGGGTCGGAAGACATGATGAAGGTGTGGGAGCGCAAGTAGGCTAACGCTGTTCTTGTTGACTCGGGTTCCCGCCTTCGCGGGAACGACGTGCCAGTTTATACGGCTAGAGGACGCACTATTTGCCCGCTACCCATGCACGTCGTTCCCGCGGAGGCGGGAACCCAAGGCCGATGCGCCGCCACGAACGCGAGCACACAAGAAAACGCCCGCACACCGCGGGCGTCTTCTTGTCTTTTTCCTTGTCTTACTTCGCCTTTTTCACCGGCGTGAACAGCAAGTCCTGGAAGTCGTAGCTGAAGTCGGTCTCGGTCGACACCGGCTTCATGCGCAGGCGCTCGATCGAGCCGTCGTGGTCCAGCGAGAAGGTCGCGTAGGCGTCGGCGTTGAAGTTGCGCTCCTTCCAGCGCACGATGAAGGTGTCGTGCTGGAAGTGCTCCATCTCGCCGGTCAGGTCGGGCGTGCGCGAGAACGACATCACCAGCTTGCTGCCCTGGCGCCTGACGGTCGCCTTGCCATACCAGGCGTCTTCGTACTCGCCTTCGTAGTCCCACAGCGGCAGCGACGGGTTGGAGGCCTTGGCGCGGCTGGCGGTCTCGGTCTTCACGCGCGCCGCTTCCTTTTCGCGCGCTTCTCGGTCGACCTCGGCGATGCGGCCGATCCAGTCGGTGGGCGCCACGCCCATGTACTGGTCCAGCAGGCGGTATTGCAGCGCATTGAGCGACGGGCCGCTTTCGGCATTGGTGAAGATCGCGATGCCCAGCTTCGCTTCCGGCACCAGCAGCACGCGCGAATAAAAGCCCTGCAGCGCGCCGCCGTGCATCGCCACCAGCTTGCCCTGGTAGTCGCGCAGCTGGAAGCCCAGGCCATAGGCGAAGAAGTTCGGCTTGGTCGCCGCCAGCGGCGGGCGCGGCTCATTGATCGTCATCGGCGTCTGCGCGGTCCACATCTCGCGCGCCTGTTTCTCGGACCACAGGCGCACTTCCTTGCCGCCCGCGTCGGTTTTCACGCGGCCGTGGTCGAGCAGCACGTTCATCCAGCGCGCGATGTCCTCGGCATTGGTGTTGATGCCCACCGCGCCGATCGCGTTCGCCACCGGCATGGGCTTGACCACCGCCGCCTTGCCATCGATCTTGCTGTGCGGCGCCGACACGTTCATGCCCGGCTCGTGCTGCTCCAGGCTGGTGGTGGTGGCCTGCATCCCGACGGGATCGAGGATCCACTCGCGCATGGTCGCACCCCAGTCCTTGCCGGACTTTTGCGCGATGATCTTGCCGGCCACGATGTACAGCAGGTTGTCGTAGGCGTAGCTGTTGCGAAAACTCGTCGCCGGCTTGATGTAGCGGAGGTTGTGGATGATTTCGTCGGTGCTGAAGGTGGTGGTCGGCCACCACATCAGGTCACCGGCGCCCAGTCCCAGGCCGCTGCGGTGGGTGAGCAGGTCGCGCACCGTCATCTCGGCCGTCACGTACGCATCGTACATGCGAAAGTCCGGCAGGTGCTTGATGACCGGGTCGTCCCACGCCAGCTTGCCCTGGTCGACCAGCATCGCCAGCCCCGCCGCCGTGAAGGCCTTGGAGTTCGATGCGATCTCGAAGATGGTCTTGCCGTCGACCGGCGTCGGGTCGCCGAGTTGTCGCACGCCGAAGCCCTGGGTGATGACGACCTTGCCGTCCTTGACCACCGCGATGGCGATGCCGGGGACGTCGAAGGTTTTCAGGACCCGGTTGACGTCGGCTTCCAGGTTGTACGCAGGCGCCGCCGCGGTGGCGGCTGGCGCGGCGGCAGTCTGGGCAGAGGCGCTCTGTGCAGCGACGGCGGCCGCGCACGACGCCAGCAGCAGCGCGCCGGCGAGTCGGTTCATGCTCATCATTGCTTGCCCATCGCCTTGTCGACGCTCGATTGCGTCTCTGGGTGGTAACGCTCGCGCGCCTTCCTGTAGATGCCTTCGGCCCAGGCACGATCATCGGGCTTCTCGCGCAGCGCGGCGTACAGCGGCACCACGAACTTCTGGCGGCCCACGCTCATCAGGAACGCTTCGAGCTGCGGCCGCACGGCGCGGTAACCGGCGTGCACCGATGCGCGGTAGAAACGGAACGCGACTTCGTTGTTTTTCGTGTTGGCCAGGTCATAGGCGCGGTCGAGTTCTTCCAGCTTCTTCGCATCGGCCTTGTTGTCGATATCGTTCAGGAACTTCATCCACTCGACGGCGTTCCAGTCCCTGGCTTTCAACTGCCCGGTCGATACCGTTCCCTTGATCCAGCCGTCGATCGAGGCGTTCAGCCGCGCCAGGCGCTGCGACACGGCGCGCTGCGCGCTGGCCGGGATGCCGGGACCGTGGATCCATTCGTCCAGCTCGGCCTCGCTCATGATCTTCGGATTTTTCGCCAGCAGGTTCTTGCGCAGGTAATCCAGGAACTGGTCGTTGGTCACGCTCTGGAAGGCGTGGCCGTCGAACCAGCCGCGCAGGAAGGTGTCGAAGGCGGCGCGGCCGGCGCGCTGCTCGAGCGTGTGCAGGAACCAGGCGCCCTTCGGATAGGCCAGCGAGGTGTCCGGGTAGTGCTCGGCCGAGGTGTCCGGCTGGCGCGAAACCAGCGCCTGCTTGGGCTGAGGCAGGTCCTTCAGCATCTCCAGCGCCTCTTCCTGCTCCAGCTGCAGGTTCATGAGGGCGACTTCCTTGCCGTAGATCTCCTCCAGGATGCGGGTGGTGACGTAGGTGGTGAAGCCTTCGTTGAGCCACCAGTGCTTCCACGAGGCGTTGGTCACCAGGTTGCCCGACCAGCTGTGCGCCAGCTCGTGGGCGATCAGGTCGACCAGGCTGCGGTCGCCCGCGATCATGGTCGGGGTCAGGAAAGTCAGGCGCGGGTTTTCCATGCCGCCGATCGGGAACGACGGCGGCAGGACCAGCATGTCGTAACGTCCCCAGCGATACGGGCCGTACAGCTTCTCGGCCGCCTCCACCATCTTTTCGGTGTCGGCCAGCTCGTACTGCGCCGCCTTGATGCGCTGCGGTTCGGCATAGACGCCGGTGCGCCCGCCGAGCGTGGCGGCTTCGAGCTCGCCGATGCCGATCGCCAGCAGGTAGGAAGGAATCGGCTGCGGCATGTTGAACTTCCAGCCCCCCTTGCCGGTGGCCTGCATGTCGTTATCGGCGCTCATCACCACGCGCAGGCCTTGCGGCGCCTCGATGCGCGCGCTGTAGGTGAAGCGCACCGCCGGCGTGTCCTGGATCGGCACCCAGGAACGGGCATTGATCGCCTGCGACTGGCTGAACATGAACGGGTACTTGCCCGACATCGTCTGCACCGGCTGCAGCCATTGCAGCGCGGTGGCGGTCGGCGCGGTGCGGTAGTGGATGCGCACCTTCTTCTGCTGCCCCGGCAACTTGACGTGCAGCGGCTGGCCCTTCTCTTCGTCGAACTTGCCGAGCGAGTAGTCGGCGCGGCGCCAGGCGCCTTTCGCATCCTGCGCCTCGATCTTCGAGATCGTCAGCTCGCGCGTGTCCAGGTCGAGCGTGGTCGCCTTCTTGTCCAGCCAGTCGAGGGTCAGCTCGGCGTAGCCGTCCAGGCTTTTCTTCGCGAAGTCGGCCTTCAGGTCCAGGTGCAGGGCGGTGGTCTTGACCTGGTCGTACCTGGCGTAGCTGAGGGGATCGAGGGCGAAGGCGTAGGCGCTCCAGGCGCTCAGGAAGGCTGCGGTGCTGGCGCGCAGCAGGGTGCTTTGGTTCATGGTCTCTCGCAGGGAAGGTCGGCCCGGCAGGCCGAGGCGGGAGCAGGATAGCATGCACGCCTGGCCAGCGAAAGCGCGGGCCGGCCGCGGTCATGCGCGATCAATATGCGGGCGAAGCGGCAGAAACAGAGCCGCCTCTGCTATGATCGCGGCCTTCTTCCTGCTTCACCCGACTGATGGACGCCTTTCTCGTCTCGACCGGCATCGTGGGCCTCGCCGAGATCGGCGACAAGACCCAGTTGCTGGCCTTCCTGCTCGCCGCGCGCTTTCGCCGCCCCCTGCCGATCGTGTTCGGCATTCTTGTCGCGACCGTGGCCAACCACGCCTTCGCCGCCGCTGTCGGCGCCCTCGTCAGCGAGCTGCTGGGTCCCGGCGTGATGCGCTGGGTGCTGGGCCTGTCCTTCCTCGCCATGGCCGCGTGGGTACTGACGCCGGACGAGATCGACGCCGAGGAAGCGCAGCTGGCGAAATACGGCGTGTTCCTGACCACCCTGATCGCCTTTTTCGTTGCCGAGATGGGCGACAAGACCCAGATCGCCACCGTCGCGCTGGCCGCGCGCTATGAATCGATGGCCGCCATCGTCGCCGGCACCACCTTCGGCATGATGCTTGCCAACGTGCCGGCCGTATACTTCGGCGAGCGCATCGCGAACCGCGTGCCCTTGAAGCTGGTGCATGGCATCGCGGCGCTGATCTTCGCGGTGCTCGGCATCGCGACCCTGCTGGGGATGGGCGAAGGGCTGGGGTTCTAGTCTTCACTCCTCCTGCATGACCCACACCGGCGCCGACCACAGCACGTTGCCGTCGTCCTGGGTCACCTTCGCATAATAGAAGTGCGCCCCCGGGCTCGGGGTGAAGGTGGTCTCGGCCTGGTCCGACATCTGCGTGACCGTGCCCTTGCGGCCCGGGACGCCTTCCATGATCGCGACCGCGGCGACCTTCCTGCCCTTCAGGCTGGCGAAGTTCGCCACCAGCGCGAGCTGCCCTCGGTTGGTGAAGCGCTCGCCCATCAGGCGGCCGTTCGCGGAGAGGACCAGCTGCGAATCCTTGTCCATCGTCGCGAACACGCGGCGCGCCTTGAGCGCCTCGACGAAAGTCGCGCGGTTCACGGCCGCGCCATGCGGCAGCAGCACGCCGGTGCGGTTGGTGAAGGACGCGCCCCAGTTGGCGCAGTGGTTGTCCTGGTTGGTGCTGAAGGCCAGCCGATAACCCGCTTCCAGCAAGCGGTTGCAGGCGCCTTCGAAATTGCTGCGCCGGGTCTCGGTCTCGCTGACGTTGGTCGAGAACGCGGTGCTGTTCATCACCTCGCACAACGCCATCGCCTCGCCGCCGTCCTCGGTATACGCCAGCGGCACGCCGTCGACCTGGAACTGGCCCGCGTGCGCCGGATGGTTGAACTGCCCCACCCAGCCGCGCTCGCGCATCAGGGTGTACAGGGCCGCATAGTCGCCCTTGGAGGTGCGCGTGTCGGCCATCAGCTCGCCCTTGGCATTGGTCTCCCAGCCCAGCAGCTCGTCGCTGTTGAAGATGTTGATATGGCCGCCGTTGTTGATGACGCCCCATTCCAGGCCGTACACGGCGAGGAAGTCAGGGTGCTTCCCGGAGAAGCCGGCGGCGCTCTCCAGGCCGGCGCGGTACAGGGCCCTGGCGGCGGCGGGGTCGGCGTCCGGCGCGCTGCCTTCCGAGCCGTCGTACATGTGGTTGTGTTCCGAGGCGACCAGGATATCGAGGCCGCGCTCCCTGGCGTAGGCGAAGGCGGCGTCCGGGCCGTGCGGCCCCTCCCGGGGAGGTTGCGAGCCCTTGCATTCGGCGACGTCGGCGCCGCCGTCGCTGTGGTTGGTCTGGCTGTGCAGGTTGCCGAGATAGACCGTATAGGGCAGCGCCCCGGGCGCCGGCACGGCGGCCGCCTGGAAGGCGCGCGGCAGGGGCGCGAATGCCGGCATGGCGGGCAGTGGTGGCGCGCCGACCGCGATCTCCCAATCCTGCTCGGCTTCTTCGTGCGCGTCGCCGCGCATGGTCGCGCGCAGCCGGACGCGGTAGATCCCGCTCGGCGCCGGCGCCAGTCCAAGACGGCCCGACCAGGGCACGGCGACCGTCATCGCCTCGCCCGTGAACGGAACCGCGCCACGCCAGCGCAGGGCGACGCGGCCATCGGGGCGAACCAGTTCCACCCGCCAGTCGACCATGTCCTTGCGCGCCAGGCCGGGATAGGCGAAGCTCAACGTAAAGGTCCGCGCCGCGGCGGCCTGGAACGGCGCGAGCAGGGTGGCTTCGAATTCCTGGTGTTCTGCAGGGGCGGCTTGCGCCAGGCTGCAGCACAGCGACAGGGCCAGAGCGGAGGAGATGAATGAGGTTTTCATGATGCAATTTTTGCAATTTCATGCCTCGTTCATATTGAGCAGCCTCCTCTAAAAATTGTCATTCATCCATGTTTTTTTGACAAAATTCAACAATGGCAACTTGCAGCGTGCGCGATAGCCGGTTATGTTGGCGGCCACGGACCCGACACCATGATCGACAAGCTCGACATCGCCCACCTGCGCACGCTCGACGCCCTGCACCGCTTTGCCACCATCCCGGCGGCGGCCGAGCACCTGGACGTCTCGCAGCAGGCGGTCAGCCTGCAACTGGATCCAGTCGCTTTCATGCCATTCGCGCCTGCTGCCCTGCGACGGCGTGTTCGGGATCGCGCATCCTGCAGTTGCGCGTGTACGTGCGCGGAGAGATCGGCTAGCCCCCTGAGACCGTGGCGCCGATCCTGGTGCGCCGCCTCGGCCTGGCGCGCCCTGCCCTGACCGGCATCGGCGTGACGTCACTGGCGTCTCCGGACACCCTGGCTGAAATCAAAGCGGTCGCCAGGCGCCGCGCGAAATGTTTAGTAAACCGGCTAAACAGATGGGTTAAAACACGGTAAGGATTGCCCGGAAACTAGTCTCCACATATAAGTTGCACTTGGATATAGTGCAACTAAGAACCTATCCCGGTAGGTTCTATAACAGGCGGCGCCCATCGCTGCTGCCAAGCGTGGAGACCTCATGACAGCCAGACTCAATTTCGGACAACTCTCGATCGCCGCCGGTGCGGCATTCCTGTTTAGTGCAACTCCTGCGCTGGCCGCCCCACCGGGCAGCCCGGCCGAAGCCGTGAACGTCTTCATCGGCACCGGTGGCGACGGCCACACCTTCCCCGGCGCCAGCCGCCCGTTCGGCATGGTGCAGCTCAGCCCCGACACCCAGCACCGCCACTTCCGCCAGAGCTATCCGTGGGCCTCGGGCTACAACTACGCCGACAGCTCGATCCTCGGCTTTTCGCACACCCACTTCTCGGGCAGCGGCCACTCCGACCTGGGCGACGTGCTCCTGATGCCCTACAGCGGCGAGACCAAGCTGGAGCCGGGCTACCCGGAGCGCCCGTTCTCGGGCTACCGGTCGCGCTTCTCGCACGACCAGGAACAGGCCGAACCGGGCTACTACGCCGTGCGCCTGAAGGACCACGAGGTCGACGTCGAGCTGACCGCCAGCGAGCGCGTGGGCCTGCACCGTTATAAATTCAAGGCCGGCGAGCCGGCCAAGGTGCTGCTCGACCTGCGCACCAGCATCTACAACTACGACGAGAAGAACCTGTGGGCACGCCTGCGCGTGCGCAACAGCACCACCATCACCGGCATGCGCGAGACGCGCGGCTGGGCGCCCGGCCGCCAGGTGCACTTCGCGATCCAGTTCTCGCGCCCGATCGACACCCGCCAGCTTCTGAACCGCGAAGAAGCGATCCCCTATCGCGGCTTCGCCCCGCCCGGCAAGACGCCGCTCGATAAAGCGCTGGTCGAAGGCAAGCAGCTGATGGCCGACTTCAACTTCGGCGTGCCGCAGGACGGCACGCTGCTGGTGAAGGTCGCCCTGTCGGCGGTGAGCGAAGACAATGCGATCGCCAACCTGGCCGAGATGCCGGGCTGGGACTTCGACCAGGAGCGCGCGCGCGCCGGCAAGGCCTGGAACGACGCGCTGGGCGCGGTGAAGGTCGAGGCCGCAGGCCCGATGCGCACCAAGTTCTACACTGCCCTGTACCACAGCATGCTGGCGCCGTCGCTGTTCATGGACCTCGACGGCAGCTACCGCGGCCCGGACAACCAGGTGCACAAGGCGAAGAACTTCCGCTTCCACTCGACCTTCTCGCTGTGGGACACCTACCGCGCGCTGCACCCGCTGCTCACCATCGTCGCGCCCGAGCAGCGCAACGCCGACTTCGTGAACTCGCTGATCGCCTCGCAGCAGCACAGCCCCTACGGCATCCTGCCGGTATGGCAGTTCCACGGCCTGGAAACCTGGTGCATGATCGGCTACCACGCGGTGCCGGTGATCGCCGACGCCTACATGAAGGGCATCCGCGGCTTCGACGCCGACAAGGCCCTGGCCGCGATGACGGCCAGCGCCGAATACGGTCCCTACGGCGGCCTGGAACACTACATGAAGCTGGGCTACGTGCCGATCGACCTCGAGAAGGAAGCCGCATCGAAGACCGTCGAATACGCTTTCGACGACTGGACCATCGCGCGCATGGCCGAGAAGATGGGCAAGAAGGACATCGCGGCCCGCTACTACAAGCGCGCCCAGAACTACCGCAACGTGTTCGACAAGGAGACCGGCTTCATCCGCGCGCGCAAGTCCACCGGCGAATTCCGCACCCCGTTCAATCCGGAGCAGTCGAACTTCGGCAGCGACTATACCGAGGGCAGCGCCTGGCAGTATTCATGGTACATGCCGCACGATAACGCCGGCCTGATCTCCCTCCTGGGCGGCGACACCAGGCTGGTGAGCAAGATCGACCAGGTGTTCGACGCCAAGGTCGACGAGACCGTGTACGCCCACATGGAAGACATCTCGGGCCTGATCGGCCACTACGCCCACGGCAACGAGCCTTCGCACCACGTGGCCTACCTGTACAACTACGCCGGCGCGCCATGGCGCACCCAGGAACGCCTGGCCAACATCATGGCCACCCAATACAGCGACAAGCCGGACGGCCTGTCGGGCAACGACGACCTGGGCCAGATGTCGGCCTGGTTCGCCTTCACCGCGCTCGGCTTCTATCCGGTGGCCCCGGCCAGCAACGAGTACGTGATCGGCCGCCCCTTCCTGGACAAGGCGACCCTCGACCTGCCGAACGGGAAGCGCTTCACGGTGCGCGCCGATCACCTGTCGGATGCCAACGGCTACGTCGGCCGCGTGACGCTCAACGGCAAGCCCTTGATGCGCACCTTCATCCGCCACGAGGACATCATGGCCGGCGGCGAACTGGTGTTCACCATGCAGGCCACGCCGAACAAGGACTGGGGCAACGAGCATAACGCCCGTCCCTACACGCAGACCAGGTACTGATCGCAGAATAGACAGGAGAAGCGCGCCATGGCCGTCACGATCCGCGACATCGCCCGCGCCACCGACTACTCGATCGGCACGGTCTCGCGCGCGTTGAAGAACCAGGACGGGCTGACCGACAGGACGCGCGAACGCATCTGCGCGGTGGCGCGCGAGATGGGCTACGACTTCGCCAAGCTGCGCGAAGGCGACGTGCGCCGCATCGCCTTCCTGCTGCACCGCCAGCACAACACGCAGTCGGCCAGCCCGTTCTACCTGCCGGTGCTGCATGGCGCCGAGGACGCCTGCCGCAAGCGCGGCATCGCGCTGTCGTTCGTGGTGGTGGGCCCGGCCGAGCCGGTGCTCGACCTGGTGCGCCTGCACCAGCCCGACGCCATGCTGTGCGCCGGCTTCTTCGAGCCGGAACTGGTGGCTGCGCTACGCGACACCGGCAAGCCCCTGGTGCTGCTCGACATGCGCCTGCCCGGCTACCGCTCGGTCAATCCCGACCACGCCCTGGGCGGCTACCTGGCCACGCGCCACCTGATCCGGCAGGGCCGGCGCCGCATCGCCATGCTCACCGGCCCGCTGGCCCACCACAGCATCCTGGAACGCTACCGCGGCTTTCGCAAGGCGCTGTTCGAGGCGCGCATGCTGGCCGACCCCGACCTCGAGGTCCAGCTGCCCAGCATCGGCAACAACCTCGAGAACGTGCGCCAGGCGGTCGACGCCCTGCTGGCGCGCGCGCCGCGGCCGGACGCGCTGTTCTGCTACAACGACAGCACGGCCCTGGCCGCCATGGGCCACTGCCTGGACCGCGGCCTGAAGATCCCGCACGACATCGCGATCGTCGGCTTCGACGACATCAGCGCCGCCTCCAGCGCGATCCCGCCGCTGACCAGCATCCAGATCGACAAGGACTTGCTGGGGCGGATGGGCGTCGATTCGCTGCTCGAGCGGGCGGATGGCGCCAGCCTGGAACAGACGCTCGCGGTGCAGATGGTGGTGCGCGCGAGCAGCAACGACGACTGAGCGCTCGCCGTCAGAAGTGGTATTCGGCGCGAATCATCGGCGTGCTGGCGCGTTGCCCGCGCCCGCCGGTGGCCGCGCGCGTATTGCCGAACTTGTTGTTCCAGAACTGGTACTCGAGGCCGACGCGGAAGCGGTTCTTCTTCTGGCCGAAGTGGGCGCCAACGTCGTACATCAGCTGCATGTCGATATTCGTCTCGGCGCCGGTCGGGTTGCCGGTTTCGTCCAGCCCCTTCTCGGCGATGAAGTTGGCATAGCCCTCGAAGGCCCAGCGTTCGTTCAGCGGGATGCCCCAGCTGACGTTGAGCATCGGGTGGTTTTCGTACTTGTAGCGCCCGCGCACCTCGGAGATCGGGGCGAAGGCGCCGCTCGGCGCATTGCTTTCGCGGATCAGGAGGATGCTGGTGCTGAGGAAGCCCGGCACGTCCCACATCAGGGTCGGCCCGACCACCAGCATGCGCTTGCGCGAGTTGTAGCCGACGTCGCGCTTGGTGTTCAGGTCGAAGCCGGCGGTGAGTCCGACGCCCTTCACCTTCCCGAAGCGCAGCTCGCGCCCGCTCAGCGCGCCGATGTCGAGCGTGTGGCGGTACAGCAGATAGGCTTCCTCGGCGCCGGAACTGCCGCCGAGCGAGCGTGGATCGTTGCGGTCGGACTTGAGCCAGTCGAGGTTGAAGTAGTTGCTGCCGTACTTGTAGCCGCTGGCATGGGTCAGCGCGAGCACGTGCTTGTCGATGTGGTCCGGATTGAAGGGCTCGGCGAAGCGGCTGCCGTAGCGCCAGCTGATGGCGGTATCGCTCCAGTCGAGCGCCTGCGCGGGGCCGGCCGCAAACCCCGCGGCCAGCAGGCAGACGCCGCAGCCGAGGGCGCGGGTGACGATGTTCATGATCTAGATCCTATGCTTCCGGCGCGCCGGGCGCGCGCGCAACCAGCAATTCTACCTTGTGGTCACGCCGGTCGTCACGCAGCGCGATGCTCCAATCCGGGCAGGGTTGGCCGTCCAGCAACATTTCTTCGTCGCCGTCCGTGGCGCGCACCGTGATCTCGTAGAATGCGCCGCGATGACGGTAGCGCATGCTGAACCCGTCCCAGCCCGGCGCCAGGCGCGGCGCGAAGCGCAGCGCGTCGCCGTGGCGCTCCAGGCCCAGCAACGTTTCCAACAGCAACAGCCAGGTCCATGCCGCCGCCGGCGTGGCGAAGCCGCCGATGGCGCGCCCGGCATGCGGCGCGATCGTGCGCAGGCCGCCGCTCATCAGGTAAGGCGGCCCGTCGCCATGCGCCATCGGGTCGAGCATGCGCGCCAGCTGCCATGCGCGGCTGGACTCGCCCAGCCGTGCGAGTCCAGCCGCGGCCCAGGCGGTGGCGCGGTGATCCTGGCCGGGGCTCGACGGCACGCGCTCGCTCCATTCGCCATCCACCGGCGGATCGCAACGCGGCATGGCGCCGTCGACGCGCAGGCGCTGCACCGCCGCGCGCAGCGCCTGCGGCCCCTGCGCCGCCCCGGCCTCCAGCGCCCAGCACTGGGTCGACAGCTCGACGCGGCAGGCGGCGTTGGCGATCGAGCCGAGGGCATTGCTGCTGTCCAGCCAGGTCCAGCGGTACCAGTCGCCATCCCAGCCGTGTTCCTCGCACTGCGCGCGCAGCGCCAGCGCCGCGCCGCGGCACGTGGTGGCGAAGCCGAAGTCGCCGCGCCGGTCGGCCACCTCGGCGAAGCGCTGCAGCACGGCCGCCATGAAGAAGCCCAGGCGCACGCTTTCGACGCGGCCGGCCACCCCTTCCTCATGCAGGCGTCCCGCCGCCGGCGGCAGGCCGCGTGGCCCGAAGCGCAGGCAGCCGCGCAGGCCGTGCACGCAGTGCTGGTACAGATCGTCACGTTCCGTCAGGCGCACGGCCAGCAGCGCATGGTCTTGCGTTACCGTGAGATAGCGCGTCAACGCGTACGGCAGCCACAGGAAGTCCTCGACACTGGCCCCGGCCGTGAACGCAGGCGCGGCGCGCAACACGGCCTCGCGCAGCAGCTCGGGGCGGGCGTGGGCGCAGGCCAGGGCCGACTGCAGCCGCAACGCCGGGTCGCGCTCGCCCATCATGGCGCCGATCGCCTGCCAGGGCAGCCAGCGGTTGACGCGCAGGTCGAAGCCGGGGTCGGGCGTGTGCACGGTGACGGCGCCGAGCGTGTGGTCCCACCAGTCGCGCAGGCGCCGCCATGCGGCGGCGGCGGCCTGCGCCGTGCCATGGCGCTGCACGACCGCGCTGGCGTCCAGGCTGCCGGGGCCGGCCACGCCCAGCACGAACACCAGCTCGCACTCGGCCCCCGGCGCCAGGGTAACGCCGACCTGCAGCGCCGCGCACGGGTCGAAGCCGGCGCCGGCGTTGCCCGACAGCCCGGCACGGCCCAGCGCCGCCGGCCGCGCGGCGGCGCCGAGGCGGCCGATGAATTCCTGGCGGTCGCAAGTCACTGCGACCTGCTCGGCGTCGACGTGGAAGAACGCAACCTTGTCCTGGAAACCCGCGCCGAAGGCATTGCGCGCCAACAGCGCGCCGCTGGCGAGATCGCGCCCGGTCACCACCTGCAGGCCGGGCGGCGCGTCGCGTTCGTCCAGCAGCCACTCCACGTATCCGGTCGCGCTCAGGCGGCGCGGCGCATCGCTGTCGTTGCGCAGGCGCAGCACGCTGTACTTGAGCGGCGCATCCTGGGCAACGAAGCAGCGCAGCTCGGAATGGATGCCATGGGCACGGTGCTCGAACACGCTGTAGCCGATGCCGTGGCGCGTCGTGTACGCCTCCGGCGACGGCGCCGGCCACGGCGTCGGCGACCAGACCGCGCCGCTATCTTCGTCGCGCAGGTAGAACGCTTCGCCACCCTGCGGCGCAATCGCCTCTTCGTCCCCCGCCGTCAGGCGCGTGGCGCGCTCGCCGCTCCAGCTGACGGCATGGCCGCGCTCCGAGACGATGCTGCCGAAGGCGTCGTTGGCCAGCAGGTTGATCCAGGGCGCGGCGGACGCCGCAGGTGTGGCGGCGCCCGGGCTGCTGCGCACCACGTATTCGCCGCCGTCGGGCGTGAAGCCGCCGGCGCCGTTGACGGGCTCCGGCGCGGCCCCGGTCGAGGGCGAAGGCAGATTCGCCGTGGTCCATGCCTGCGCCGGCGCGGTGGCGACGAATGGCGGCGCCGCCGCGCTCCCCGCGCGCTCGGCGCGGCGCAACTGGTCGGCCAGGTCGCCGCGCTCGCCCGCGAGCAGCACGCTGGCGGCGGAGCGCAGCAGGATGCGGTCTTCGCGCGGCACCTCTTCCTTCAGGTGCAGATGCAGTCCGCCAGGCTGGTCGAAGCTGGACGGATCGACCAGCGACGCCGCCAGGTGCATCAGGGCTTCGCGCGCCGCGCGGCTGTCGCACAGGACCAGCAGGTCGACCGCCAGGCCGTGGCCGCGCCAGTAACCGTGGGCCTGCAACAGCTGGCGCGCGAGCCCGGTGTCCTCTCCCTCGCCCAGTTGCAGCAGCAGCACCGGCAAGTCGCCCGTGACGCCGTAAGCGGTCAAGTCGGCCCGCCCGCGCAGATTGCGCGCGATGACGGCGGGATCGGCGCGCAGCGCCGGCGCCGGCTGCAGCAGGCAGCCGGCCAGGCGGTTGATCAGCTGGGCGTCGGCTTCGCCGATCCCGGCGCGGCGCAGCTCGGCCTGGGCCAGGGTCCAGGCGGCCTCGATCGCATGGTCGACCTCATGAGCGACGCCGTAGCGCGCCGCCAGCTCGCGCGCCAGCGCGCGGCTGGAGGCGGCGCCCAGCACCAGGTCGACCGTGATCTCCTGCTGCGGCGCCAGGGTCACGCTGCGCCGCAGCGCCAGCAGCGCCTGGTCGGGCTCGGGGTCCAGGCCGGGCAGCGCGCCGCCCTCCATGACCGCCTGCGGGCCGCGCAGGTCATGGCCGCGCCCGATGAAGCGCGCGCGATTCGTTTCCACGCTCGGCTGCCCCGCCACCTCGCGCACCGTCATGCGGTGCACGACCACGGGCGCGCTTGGCGCGGTCACGCACAGCAGGCTGTCGACGGCCGCGTCGAACTCGATGCGGATACTGCTGCGGCCGCCCTCTTCCAGCGGCGGCCCGGCCAGCGCCACGCAGCCCGTCAGTTCCAGGGTGCGCGCTTCTAGCGCGCGATTGACGATGCGGATGCGGCGCAGCTCGACGTCGTCGCCCGGCGCCACCACCGCGTCGGTGCGCATCTCGATGCCGTGGTCCACGCGGCGCAGGCTGGCCCGCCCTTCGGCCAGCACCGCCTCGACCTCGTCGGGCGCCGGCGCGCCGGGCAGCAGGACATTGGCCCAGGTGGCGCCGGAAGCCGTATCGCGCACGTGCACGGCCAGGCCGGTCTCGCCGGCGCCGGCGCGCGTCAGCCCGGCGCGCGTTGCCCCATCTCCCCCCCAACAGCTGGCGCCGGCGCCCGCGCTGTCGACGCTCAGGTGGTAGCGGCCATTCGACAGCAGCTGGACTTCCGGCAGCGGCGAAGCATCCGGCTTGAGCACGCGCGCGTAGGGGCGGCTCGCCGCGACGCCATCGGGCGCCACGCCGGCATCGATGCGCAGGGGCGGCTCGGCGCCTGCCGCCGGCGCCGCCTCTTGCAGCAGGCCGAGCGCGGCGCGCAGTTCGGGATCGCGCGCGAAGCGGCGCTGCATCGGTTCGCCTTGCAGGTGGCGCGCCAGCGCCAGCAGGATCACGGCCTGGTGGCGCGCGAACTGGGCCCGCACCACCGCCTGGCGTTCGCCTTGCGGCAGGCGCGCCGGCGCATAGTCGAGCGCCTCGTAGAAGCCGGTCTCTCCCAGCAGGCCCTGCGCCGCCATGCGGCGCAGGTTGGCCGCCGCCAGCACCGGCGCCGCGGCCAGCGCGAGCGCGGCGCCATGGGGCGCGGCGACCAGGTCGTCGCCCGCGCGCCGCTGCAGGGCCGCGGCGTCCAGGCCGAAGCGCTGCACGCGGTAGCGCGCCGCCGCGTCGACCGCGTTGCAGCCCGACTCGGTATAGCCCCACAGCAGCCCCCGGCCCCTGGCGTGAGCCGCCTGCAGGCGCGCCACGGCCCGGCCGGCGTCGTCGAGCAGGGTGTCGCGCCACGATGGCATCATGAGATGCGGCGCCAGATAGTCCTCCAGCGCACCCGCGCGCGACAGCAGCAGCGCGCCGGCCCCAGTCATGCGCAAGGGACGGCCGAGCGACCACCAATGCTGCTGCGGCAACTGGTCCTGGGCGACGGCGGCGAAGCTGGCCATGCGCGCCCCGGACGCCAGCAGGTCGCAGGCGTCGCCATCCAGGCGCCCCTGCCGCCCCTCGCGCACGTGACAACCCTTGGCCAGCAAACCCGTGGACGGGTCGACCAGCACGCCGAAATCCATGCGCGCCGCTTCCCGCGCCTGCGCGGCCAGGCGCGCGATCTTTTCCATGCGTTCACGCGCGCAGGCGCGCCCCTGTGCGACCAACTGGGCCAGGCCCTGGTTGCCGCCCGGCGGCTCGAGCGCGGCCAGCTCGCGCAAGGTCGGGATGCGGGTCAGGCCGGCGTCGAGCACGTATTCCTGCGCCGCGCGGGTCCAGGGCGTGAGCGCATGCAGGTCGTCCAGCTGCGCCGCGCACTGGCGCGCCAGGCGCGCCGTCCAGGCGCAGAGTGCAGGGGCGGCGTCGCCCGGCAAGCCGGCGTCCAGCTCGGCCGCCCTGGCCGCGATCGTGCGCAGGCAGTCCGCGAGGCCCGGCAAGGTATCCGTGGCGCGGGAACGGCCGGGCGCCAGCGCTTCGTCCAGCGCGTCCAGCGCCGGCAACAGGCCGGGCGGCGCATGCTCGCGCGCCACGCACAACGTGGCGCGGATGCCGTCCAGCGCGGCGGCGTCGAGGACCGGCCGGTCCGGCAACTCATCGAGACCGGCGGCGAAGGTGCGCAGCGCCAGCGCCAGGCCGCCACTGGCCGCGGTATCGACATGGGCCGGCTCGACCGGAGCGAGCGTGACGCCGTCATACCATTGGAAGAGGTGGCCATGCCAGCGTTCCAGCAAGGCCATCGACGCCAGCGCCTGCTCGCTGCGCGCGAGCAGGCCGCCCAGCGGCAGATAACCGAAGTCGCGCGCGCTCAGGGTCGCCAGCAGGGTCAAGCCCATGCTGGAGGGCGACACCCGCTCGTCGACGGTGAGTTCGGAATGGTCGTACACGGCTTCCGGCGCCAGGCCGTGCCTGGTCGCGCCGTGCTGCTCGAAGAAGGCCCAGCTGCGCCGCGCCAGCGTGCGCAGGAATGGGGTCTGCCCCTTCGCCAGGCGCATGCCGCGCCGCGCCGGCTGGCTGACCCACCAGGCCAGCACCGGCGACAGGAACCACACCAGCAGCAGCGGCGCGGTGGCGAACAGCGCATACGGGTTGGCGAAGGTCAGCAGCACGGCGACGCCGACCGCCAGCAGCGGCGCGAACCACATCGTGCGCCAGTTGTTCTCCATCGCGCCGCTGGCGCGCGCCAGCGCCGGAGGACGCAGTTCGAGCAGCTTGCGGCGGCTCACGTCGCGCCGCCACAGGCCGCGCGCGACCGCGTCGGCGTCGAGCCAGGCCTGGTGCGGCAGGAAGGCCAGCGCCAGCGCGGCGCGCACCAGGGTCGTGCGCGCGCCGCGCGCCCAGGCGTCCAGGTGCTGGCGCAGGGGCGCGCCAGCCGCGCGGCTGGCCAGCGTGGCCACGATGTCGAGCAGCGCCGGCAGCCAGAGCGGCGCCAGGATGGCCGCGGTCCAGAACACGGGCGCGGCCAGCAGGCTCCAGCACAACACGAGCAGCGCGATCGACGCCGGCGCGGCCAGGCTCCCGGCCAACGCGTCGGACAGGCGCACGCGCACCCGCGCGGCGCGCAGGCGGTCGGCGCCGCGCCCCAGGCGGCGCGCTTCCTGCCAGGCGGCGCGCAGGGCGCGATGGCGGCGCAGCACGTGTTCGCCATAACTGTCCGGATGCGCGGCGTCCAGCCGCAGGTCGCTCACGCGCGCGGCGCGCAGGCGGTCTTCCTCGACCCAGCCGGGTTCTGCCCGGCCTTCGTCGCGCAGCTCGGGCCCCATCGCGCGGCGCCAGGCGTCGACGTCGTAGATCGCGGCCCAGCCCTGGCCGCCATCAGGCCACAGGCGCTGGTAGCGCATGGCGCCCAGGTGCGGCAAGGCGGTGGCGAGCCGTGGCAGCAGCATGGCATGGCCTTCCAGCACCCGGCCCGTTTCGTCCTGCAGCGGCCGGTGAAGCGGGTGCGCCATCGCCGCCACCAGGCTGCGCGCGGCGTCGCGCGGCAGGCCGGTATCGGCATCGAGCGCGATCACGTAGCGCATCTCGGCCGCTGCGCCCAGATTGCCGGCCGCGAGCGCAAAGCGTTCGCGCTCGCCGCACAGCCAGGCATTCAGGTCGGCCAGCTGGCCGCGCCGCCGCTCGCGGCCGATCCAGGCCTGCTGGTCTTCGCTCCAGGTGCGCGCACGCGCCAGCAGCATGAAGGGACCGGCCTCAGCGCCAGCGCGCGCGCCGTGCTTGCGGTTGAGCGCCTCGATCGCGTGGCCCGCCTGGGCCAGCAGGGCGGCGTCCAGAGACTGCGTTGCTTCAGGCGCATCGGGCAGGTCGAGCAGCAGGCAGAAACGCAAATATCGATCGCGGTTGCCGAGGTAGCGCACTTCGAGGTCTTCGCACAGTGCCACGAGTTGCGCGGCGTCGTCCGGCTGCGCCGACACGGCCACCAGCGTACGCGCTTCAATGGGAATGCCGGCCGCCACGTCGATGCGCGGCGTGGCCTGGGGCCGGGCCAGCCAGCGCCGGGCCATGCCCATCAGGGCGCGCGCCAGGGCGCCGGCGACCGGCAGCGCCAGGATGCCCATCAGGAGCAGCAGCAGCGCGCTGGCCCCGCCCTGCCAGGCGTGGACCAGGCCCGCGCCCATGAACAGCAGGGCCAGCGCCGCCGTGGCGCCCCTATGCATGCCGGGGCAAGCGCCCTGCAATGCGGCGCGAACGCGCGGCGCCCATCCACGCCGTCCGCGCAGCCTCGCCTCGAGCGCCGCCAGACCAGGGCCGGCCAGGTAGTGCCCCACGTGGCGAATGCGCGTATCGAGCCCGCCCTCGCCCGGCGCGCGATGGACGCCGGCCAGCGCGAGCGCCTCTTGCGCGACCGCGGCCTCGCTCACGCCGAGGGAATGCGCCAGGCGCGCGACCGTGTGCCGGTAGCGGTCACGCGTGGCGCCGTCCATGCGCGCATAACTGCCGTCCGGATCGTCCCGCAGCAGCGCGTCGACCACGCCCAGGCGCTCGGCGAAAGCGCGCCAGTCGACGCCGCCCAGCGCGCGCAGGCTGGCCAGGGCGTTGCCGGCCGCGACGGCGTCCTGCGCCTCTTCGCTTCTCTCGTCCTGCATCAATCCGGCGATGCTGCCCTGGCCATCGGCCAGGCGCGCGTCGATCCAGTCCACTACCTGTGCCAGCGGTGCGCCGCGGCCCTGCAGGCGGCGCGCCAGTTCGGCGACGAAAGCGCCGTTGTCCGCGTCTTCGCTGCGCGCCATGTCGGCGAACAGCAGCACCAGGTCGCCCGGGCGGGTCTCGGCGGTGTCGAGGAAACGCGCGGCCCAGGCGGCGGCGCGTTCGCGGCCGGCGCAGGCATGCGCGGCGCGCGCCGCCAAAGCGGCCAGCCGGTCGATCAGCGCGAGACGCAGCAGCGCGGGCAGCGCGTCGAGTTCGGCGACGCGCAACGGCGCGTCCTGCTGGCTGGCGGCGAGCAGGCGCGCCAGCTCCTCGGTGTCGACGACGCCGTCGGCGCGCGCCAGCGCATCGGTCACGAGGCCCTGGACACGCGCCGCGCCATCCGCAACGGCCGTGCGCAAGCTGGCGGCGACCTGCCGCGATTGCGCGCGCGCCAGCCGCAGCTGGGTGTCGAGCAGATGGTAGCCATCGAGCAGGCGTGCGCCGGCGGGAGGCAGCGCGAACCCGGCGCGCATGACGCGGTCCAGCGTATCGCAGGAACGAACGATGCCCTCCGCATTCGCGGCCAGCGGCGCCATGGGGGCCGTGTCGCCGGCGCCATGGGGAGCATGCTGCCCGGCGGGCATCTTGTCGTTCTCAACTGTCAATGGGGACCTCGGGATGGAGGCGTGCGCGGCGGACCGCCGGAGGACGGACACCCGGGGTTATCGGGGCAAGAGGCCAGACAAATGATGCTGGGCGCGCACGGCTGACTCCATGCTATGGAAGGGACCGGAACGTCACCGTGCGCTGGCGTACACACACCGCCTGCCGAGCTGGCAGGCGGCCGGGGAGAGTCAGATGGCGAGCGCGAAACCGCCGGCCAGCGAGCAGGCGCGCGGATGGCCCATGGCGCGCAGGGTGCGCGCGGCGCGGGCGCTGCGTGCGCCGCTGCGGCACACGAACAGCAAGGGACGGGCCCCGGCGCCCAGCCAGGCGGCGGCATGTTCCTTCACGCTCGCCAGCGGCACGTTGAGCGCCATGCGGCCGTGCAGTTCCACCTGGCCGGCGACGCTGTGCTCGCGCGCGTCGCGCACGTCGACCACGATGGCGTCGGGATGGGCCGCCAGCCAGCCGCGCGCCGCGATCGCGTCGAGCTCCATGCCGGCGTCCAGCGCGGCGTCAGGATGCGCCGCCTCGAGCGCCGCCGCCGCCGTGGCCGACGCTGCTGCCGACGCTGCTGCCGGCATTGCCAGCGCCGCCCCGCAGCGCGCGATGCGTTCGCACGCCAGCTCCAGCGCGGCGTCGTCCGGCAGCGGCCCGATCGACAGGCGCACCGCCGACGCGCTACGCCAGGCCGGCAAGCCCATCGCGTCGAGCACATAGCTCGGCGCGGCCTTCGACGCGGCGCAGGCCGAACCGGCGCTGACGCGCATGCCGGCGGCATCGAACAGGTCGAGCAGCTCGGCGCTGGCGACGCCGGGGACCGAGAAGTTGAGCGTGGTAGGCAGCGCATGCGTCAGCGGCGCGTTGAATACGATGCCGGGAAAGGCGCGGGTCAAGGCGTCCACCAGGCGCGCGCGGCGCGCCTGCAGTTCTTCGAGGCCAAGAAAGGTGTCGCCGCGCTCCAGCGCTGCCAGCACCGCGCCCAGCGCCGCGATGCCGGCCATGTTCTCGGTGCCCGAGCGCCCGTTGTCTTCCTGGCCGCCGCCGCAGATCAGCGGCGTGAACGGCGCGCCTTCGCGCACGTACAGCATGCCGATGCCCTTCGGCGCATGCAGCTTGTGGCCGGAGAATGGCGCGTAGTCGATGCGGCTCGCGCCCAGGTGCAGCGGCAGCTTGCCGAGCGCCTGCACGCAGTCGACCAGCCACAGCGCCGGGCTGGCCGTATCGCTCAGCACCGCGGCGATGCCGTCCAGGTCGGACACGACGCCGGTCTCGTTGTTGGCGGCCATGGTGCAAACAAAAGCGAGGCGCGGCGCCAGCGCGCGCAGCACGTCCAGGCGGTGGCGGCCGTCGGCGTCGACCGGCAGCACGCGCAGTTCGAGCCCAAGACCCAGCAGCCGGTTCCAGTGCGCCACGCTCTCGGACACCGCCTTGTGCTCGGTGGCGCCGACCAGCACGATGTTTGCCCACTCTTCGCCGCTTGCGCGCCGTTCGCGTAGCGCGCACAGCGCCGACAGCACCGCGGTCTGGATGCCCTCGGTGGCGCCGCTGTTGAACATCAGCCGTCCGCTCGGGGCGCCCAGCACCCGCCGTGCGCAGGCGCGCGCGCTCTCGCGCAGCGCGCGTGCGCGCAGGCCGCTCGCATGGCTGCTGCTCGGATTACCGAAGCACTCCTGCAGCGCAGCCATGGCGGCGGTGGCGGCGGCAGGCAGCAGCGGCGAAGTCGCGTTGGTGTCGAGGTAGATTTCGGTGATCATGATTAGCTGCCAAAAACATAAAAAGGTGTCGCACAACACGTTATTGTCCAGTAATATGGTACGGATTTACGCCAATCGAAACGTCCCAAATTTCTCCATTTGTGGGCTGTTAATAGAATAATTATTCTTATAAACATGCTTTGCGGAATATGAACTCACTCGACAAGTTTGATTGTGCGATTCTCGCCGCCTTGCAGGCGGACGCCACGCTTTCCATCTCGGGCCTGAGCGAGAAGGTCGGCCTGTCCAGCACGCCCTGCTGGAAGCGCGTCAAGCGCCTCGAGGAAGACGGCTATATCGAAAGCCGCGTCAGCATCGTCAATCGTGAAAAGGTGGGCCTGCCGGTCACGGTGTTCGTCAGCATCAAGACCACCGAGCACGACGAAAAATGGCTGGCGCGCTTCGCCGCCGCCGTGATCGCCCTGCCCGAGGTGCTGGAGTTCCACCGCATGAGCGGCGACGTCGACTACCTGCTCAAGGTCGTCACCACCGACATCGCCGGCTACGACCGCTTCTATAAAAAGCTGATCAAGACCGCGCGCCTGACCGGCGTGTCGTCCGCCTTCTCGATGGAACAGATCAAGTCGACCACCGCCCTGCCGCTCGAACTGATCTCGCACGGCGTGCCGGCCTGAGCGTGTTTACGGCGACGCCTGGCGCTTTCGCCGGTCGTGCGAATCGTGCGATGATGGCGGCCGTTGACATCAACGGAGACCAAGGGAATGCGATCGAAAATAAAGATGGCGCCGCTGGCGCTGGCGGCGTTGTTCGCCGTCCAGGCAACCGCCGCTGAACAAATCGTGAAGATCGGCGTGAGCGGCCCGCTGTCGGGTTCCAACGCCTTCGCCGGCAAGGACAATGAAAACGGCGTGCGCCTCGCCATCGAAGAACTCAACGCGCAGAAGATCCAGGTAGGCGGCAACGTGCTGCGCTTCGTACTGCAGTCCGAAGACGATGCGGGCGACCCGAAGCAGGGCGTGACCGTGGCCCAGAAATTCGCCGACGCCGGCGTCAAATACGTGCTCGGCCCATATAACTCGGGCGTGGCGATTCCGGCCTCGCGCGTCTACAACGACAACGGCATCCTGATGTCGACCGTCGGCACCAACCCCAAGATCACGGCCGCCGGCTACCCGACGGTGTTTCGCATCGTGGCCAGCGACACGCAGGTCGGCGCGTCGGTCGCCGGCTATGCCGCCAAGGAACTCAAGGTCAGGAACGTCGGCGTGATCGACGACCGCACCGCGTTCGGCCAGGGCATCGCGATGGAATTCAAGCGCCAGGCGCAGAAAGCCGGCATCAAGGTCGCGGGCCACGAATTCACCAACGACAAGGCGAGCGACTTCGCCGCCATCCTGACCTCGCTGCGCGCCAAGAAGGTGGACGCCATCTTCTTCGGCGGCTACGCCCCGCAGGCCGCCCCGATGGCGCGCCAGATGAAGCAGCTGGGCCTGAACGTGCCGCTGCTGGGCGGCGACACCCTGTGCAGCCCCGAAATGGCCCGGCTGGGCGGCGAAGCGGTCGGCGAGAACGTGCGCTGCGCGCAGGCCGGCGCCATCGTCGCCCAGCAGCCGGGCGGCCCGGGCTTCCTGGCCAGCTACAAGAAGCGCTTCGGCCGCGATCCGGACGTCTACGCGCCTTCGTTCTACGACCAGACCAGGTTCATCGCCCAGGCGATCCAGCAGGCGAAGTCGGTCGACGCCAGGCAGGTCGGCGCCGCGATGCACGCGATCAGCTACCAGGGCGTGGTCGGCGCCTACGGCTACGACGCCAAGGGCAACCTCAAGAAGACGGCGGTGACGGTCTACACCTTCAAGAACGGCGCGTTGACGCCGCTGGCCAGCTACTGACCCGACAAGGAAAAAAATGAGAGAGAACTTCAAGCTCGGCGCGCTGGCGATCGGCGCCCTGCTCGCATGCGCATCGGTCCAGGCCGCGCCTGCGCTCGACGCCGCGCCCGCCAACCAGAAGGTCGCCACGACCGACGCCGGCAAGGCGATCGCCAAGCTGGTCGACGAGTACTACGAGGCCTATGCCCGCTTCGAGCCGGTGTGGGCGACCGAGAGCGGCGACGGCCGCTTCTTCGATCAGCTCGGCCTGTCGATCGCGCCGCAGAAGCGCGAAGCGCAGTTTGCGCTGTACCGCGGCTACCTGAAGCGCCTGGCGGCAATCCCGCGCGAGCGCCTGAACGCGCACGAGCAGGCCAGCTACGACGTCGTCAAGTTCGAGCTCGAGACCGCATTGCGCCTGGGCGCCTTCCCCGAGCACCTGCTGCCGGTGGACCAGATGTTCAACATGCCGGTGTTCATGGCGAACTACGCCGGCGGCCAGGGCGCCCAGCCCTTCGCCACGCCGCAGGATTACCGCAACTACCTGAGCCGCCTGGACCAGATGGTCGCCTACATCGACCAGTCGATCGCGAACATGCGCGAAGGCGTCAAGCGCGGCATCGTGCATCCGCGCGAGCCGATGCAGTCGCTGCTGCCGCAGCTCAAGCAGCTGCAGGCCAAGAGCGCGGAAGCCAGCATCTTCTACACCCCGATCAAGAAGCTGCCGGAAGGCTTCTCGGCTGCCGACAAGCGCAGCCTGCTTGATGCCTACCGCACGACGGTCGGCAAGCTCAATCCGGCCCTGGACCGCCTGGCCAGCTATGTCGAGAAGGAATACCTGCCGAAGACCCGCACCACCGCCGGCTGGAACGCGCTGCCGAACGGCGCCGAGTGGTACAAGGCGCGCGTGGCGGCGATGACCACCACCGACATGACGCCCGAGCAGATCCACGCGATCGGCCTGAAGGAAGTGGCGCGCATCCAGGGCGAATACGGCAAGATCGGCCCGAAGATGGGCTACAGCGGCCCGGCCGCCGGCCTGCCGAAGTGGGTGTCCGAGCAGCCGAAGTACAAGCCGTTCACCACGGACCGGCAAGTGATCGAGGTGTTCCAGAAGCTGGACACGCAAGTGCGCGCCAAGCTGCCTGCCCTGTTCACCCTGATGCCGAAGGCGCCGCTGGAAGTGCGGCTGGAGCCGGAACTGACGCGCGAGACCGCGTCGGACCACTACTCGGCGCCGGCCGCCGACGGCTCGCGTCCGGGCGTGTTCTGGTCGGTCGTGAACGACCCGACCAAGTATGGCCGCACCGGCATGGTCACCCTGTACCTGCACGAAGGCCAGCCGGGCCACCACTTCCATATCGCGCTGCTGCAGGAACTGGGCCTGCCGAACTTCCGCAAGTTCGGCGGCAACACCGCCTTCACCGAAGGCTGGGCGCTGTATGCCGAGACCCTGGGCAAGGAGATGGGCCTGTTCGAACAGCCGGAAGACTACTTCGGCCACCTGAACGACGAAATGCTGCGCGCCGCGCGCCTGGTGGTCGACACTGGCCTCCACAGCAAGGGCTGGAGCCGCGACCGGGCGATCGCGTACTTCCGCGACACGCTGGGCTACTCGGAACTGGAAGCGCGCGCGCAGATCGAGCGCTACATGGTGATGCCGGGCCAGGCGCTGGCGTACAAGATCGGTTCGCTGAAGATCATGGAACTGCGCCAGCGTGCGCAGGCGGCGCTGGGCGACAAGTTCAGCCTGCCGAAATTCCACGAGGTGGTGCTGGACGAAGGCACCTTGCCGCTGGCGGTGCTGGAGGCGAAGGTCGACCGGTGGATCGCGGCGTCGAAGTAAGGATCGCCGCACTGCTGCCGCACTGCCGCAAATCCAGCCAGCGTCGTTCCCGCGAAGGCGGGAACCCAATTTGTTCGCGCCGCCGCTATGATTGATTGCAGTGGCTGCGCGAGCGACCTTGGGTCCCCGCCTTCGCGGGGACGACGTTGCGCGTCGATTGGTGTCGGCTCCGCTCTCGCGCCGGATGATCTCGCGGCCAACCATCACCGCGTCGGCGGCGTAGCCGCCAACCCTACCTCGCGATCATGAACACCGGATAGCGGTTCCACTCCGGCTCGCGATAGCGCGCGCAATTGGCGTAGATGAAGTCGAGCACCGCTTCCTGGCTGCCCAGCAGGCCCGGATTGGCGGCCTTCCACTCGGCGAACTTCGCCGCCAACTCGGGCTCCTCAGCCAGCAGCTTCTCGGCCTCGTCCTCGAACACGTAATCCGAATAGTGCTCCTTCTTCTCCAGCACGCTGTTGAAGAAGCCCCAGCGGAAGAAGCTGTCGTGGGCCAGCGGCTCGAGCGTCTCGACCGCATAGCGCGCCCGGTCCTGGTCCAGCGGCACGATGTAGTCGCCGGCGCGCAGCAAGACATGCCCGGTGCGCCGGTCCAGCGCCACCTCGTCATGGAACATGTGGCCCTCGTAGGCCGACGGGCGCGAGGTCACCGATGCGATCTGGTAGTACGCCACCTCCTGCAGGCGGTCCGCCGCGACCCGCTCCATGCGCACGCCATTCCACTCCAGGCGCTCGATCGCCTCTACCCACTGCTGCGGCACCACATAGGCCTGCGGCGCCGGCACCGCGACGTCGACCGGGAAGCTGTTGTAGTAGGCGATGTCGCGTTCCCACGGGCTGCTGCGGTCGTAGTACAGGCGGCTGTAGTCGCCGATGACGCTCTTCTTGTACTTCGCCTCGTAGCCCTTGAAACGCACGCGCGAGGGATTGGCCTCGTCCATCTTCCAGCGCACCGGCCATTCGGCCCGCTTGCGGCCTTCCTCGCGCGCAGCGCGGCGCAGCGCCTGGATGCGGTCGGCGTTCTTGACCGTGAACTCCAGCGCCACTTCGACCAGCGCCACCATCGACGCGTAGCGGTCCTTGAACGGCTTGAGCATGTGCGTCTCGGGCATGAAGCCGATCGTGTGGTGCAGCGCCGCGTAGCCGGTCGAGAAGCGCGCCGTCTCGAGGAATTCGGCGATGCCGTGGTCCGGGCTGTCCTTGACCGGGTTCACATAGGGACAGGTCGGCCAGCCGCGCGCATCCATGCCGGCGTAGATCGCGGGCAGCATCTCGGCGCGCAGGAAACTCCCCAGGCCGCCGCCCAGCTTGTCGGCCTGGGTGTGGATCAGGGTCATCGTGTAGCTGTAGTCGGCGCCATTCGAGGTGTGGGTGTCGACCATCACGTCCGGATCCCAGAGGGTGAACAGCCGATTGAAGGTGCGCGCGCTCGAGGTATCGCACTTGACGAAGTCGCGGTTCAGGTCGAGGTGGCGGCTGTTGCCGCGAAAGCCGAACTGCTCCGGCCCGTCCTGGTTCACGCGCGAGGTGTCGGCGCGGTTGAAGCTGCCGTCCACGTTGTACAGCGGGACGAACAGGAACACGGTGCGGCCCAGCGCAGCGCGCTTGGCGCTCTGCAGGCAGAAGTCGCGCACGATCGCCATGCAGCCGTCGACGCCTTCCGGCTCGCCCGGGTGGATGCCGTTGTTGTTGAAGAAGACCGGACGACCGGCGCGCTTGATCGCCTCGACGTCGAACACGCCGTCGCTGCTGACCACGCCCGCGTGGATCGGCACGCCCGCATCCGACACGCCCACCTTCTCGAAGCGCAGCACCGCAGGAAAACGGCGCGCGAGGTCTTCGTACCAGGCGATGCACTCGCTCCAGGTGGTGGTCTGGTTCAGGTTGCCCTTCTCAAAGGGCGTCAGCAGTTCGGTGGACATGGATCTTATCGTTGTGAGGTGGATGCTTCGGAAATCGTCGCCGGCGCACCTGGCGCCTGGACCGGCAGGTTGAGCGGCAGCGCGATCGCGACGTCGGTGCCTTCGCCCGGGCTGGATCGCACTTCGATCGTGCCGTGCAGCGCATAGGCGCGCTCGCGCATGCCGATGATGCCGATGCCTTCCGAGGCGCTTGCGGTGTCGAAGCCGGCGCCGTCGTCGACCACGCGGATGCGCAGCATGCCCTTGCCTTCGTCCAGCAGCAGGCTGACATGGGCCGAGCGCGCGGCGGCGTGCTTCATGACGTTGGACAGGGCCTCCTGCACGATGCGATAGGCGGAAATCGCCAGCTCGTTCGACAGGCGCGCGAAATCGCCCTCGCTGTGCAGGTCGAAGCGGCAGCCGGACGTGGTGTCGTAGTGGCGCACCATCTCTTCCACCGCGCCGTGCAGGCCCAGCATGTCGAGCACCTCGGGACGCAGGCGGCGCACCAGGCGCCGGCCGTTGGCGTACAGGTCGAGCGCCAGCTTGGTGATGGCCTCGGACTTGCGCCGGATCTCGTCGACCTCGGGCCCGGGCGGGGCCTTCGCCGCCAGCAGGCCGATCGCCTGCGCCTCGAGGCGCGCCGCGATCAACGACGCATTGAGCTCGTCGTGGATCTCGACCGCGATGCTCTTGCGCTCGTCCTCGATGATCTCGTTGACCTTCTGGATCAGCTTGCGCTTGTCGGCGTCGGCGCGCAGCGCCTCGTTGCGCGAGGCCAGCAGGTCGCGCGTGCGCTCGGCCACCTTGTTCTCGAGGTCGCGCTTGGATTCGTCCAGCGCCAGCGACATCTCGCCGATCGAGGCCTGCAGCTCGCCGATCTCGCCGCCGGTGGTGACCGGCGGGTGGACACGGTAGTTGCCGCCCCGGATCTGGCGCAAGGTGCCGATCGCCTCGCGCAGCGGCACGATCAGCGAGCGCGCCAGCACCCAGGCCAGGATGCCGCTCGCGGCCAGCGCCAGCGCCGCCATCGACAGCTCGATCTGGAAGCGGTCGGTCTGCTTGGCCATCATGTTTGCCGGCGACATCGTCACCCGCACCCAGCCGACGACTTCGGTGGTGAGCGTGGGCGGACGCGAATCGCTCGATGCCGACACGTGCGGCGTGCCGTTGTCCGAGAACAGGTTGATCCACACCACCTGCTTGCGGATCGGCGCCTCGTAGTAATGGGCCTGGGCGTCGCTGGCCGACTCGGACACCACGCGCACCGCGGCGCGTCCGCTGCCGTCGATCACGTCGACTTTATAGATGCTGCGGTCGGACTGCACCAGGCCGTTGATGGTCAGGCGCAGGTCGGACAGGTTGCCAGAGATGACGTTGTATTCGGAGGTCTCGGCCAGCGCGCGCGCCAGGATGCGCCCGCGCTCGGCCAGCTCTTCGGCCACCTGGGCGCGGTGCGCATACCAGGAATACCAGACGAAGGAGGTGAACAGCAGGATCACGGGCAGCATGGTGATGACGGCCATGCGCCGTCCGACACCCCAGCCGCGCCAGAAACGCAGGTTCATTGCACGGCCGGCGCGCGCCGTGCGAAGTTACGGGCGGCGTCGGTCACGCGCAGGTCGAGCGAACTGGCCACCCCTTCGTTGATGATGGTGCGGAAGTAGCGCGGGAACTGCGGCGGATCGAGCTCGCCGGTGCGCACGAAGTCGGCGGCCAGCTCGGCCACCTGGGCGTTGATCTCCTCGATCTCGGAATACGTGGTGGCCAGCGCGCCGACCTTGACCATGTCGGCCGAGAAGCCGATCACGCCCTGCTTGCGGCGGTAGGTCGAGAGCAGGATGTTGCGCACGTTCTCGGCGTTGTAGATGTCGCTGTCGGGCAGCGCCAGCAGGGTCTCGGCGCGCGTCATGCTGTTGAGCGTGTGATTGAGGTCTTCGCCCGGCGTATACATCTGGATCTCGGTGGCGTCGGTCAGCGCCGGCTTCAGGAAGGCGGTGTCGGGGCCGAGCAGCACGCCGACCCGCACCGGGCGGCCGTACAGCAGTTCGGCCAGGCGCATCTGATCGTTCGGCGCCGGCTCGGCATAGATCGCGGTCATGGCCATGCGGCGCGGCTTGGGCAGTCGCGCGGTCAGCGTGCGCCACACCTGGCTCGAGGTGTAGGCCGAAATCACCACGCAATCGCAGCGGCGCGACAGCGCGTCGCGCAGCGCGGTCGGGCCGATCGCCACGTACAGCATGCGGCGCTTCTGCGCCAGCTCGGTGCGAAAGGCGGCGAAGGTGGGCACCAGGCGCTTGTACAGGTCGTCGGCGATGCGGTGGGTGACGGCGCTGTCGTCGCCGGTCAGGATCTGGAAACGGAAGCCCTGCGCTTCTTCGCGTTCGCGCTCACGCTCGGCATGCTGGGCCGCATGCGCGCCGCCGGCGGACAGCAGGAGCAGGAAGGCGATCGCCAGCAGCGGCGCCAGCGCGGGCGCGCGCGGGCGCTGGTGGGGCATGCGGCGCGGGAGGATGGCCATCGCGTCAGGGCTCGATCAGGCCGTGCTTGACCGCCAGCAGCGTGATGCTGGCCTGGCGGTGCACGCCCAGCTTTTCCTTGATCGACTGGCTGATGTTGCTGATGGTCTTGGTCGACAGGTCGAGGCGCTCCGCGATCTCGGCATTGGTCATGCCCTCGGCCATCAGCTTGAAGATTTCCAGTCCGCGCTCGTCGAGCTGGGACTGCGGCGTGACTTCGCCGCGCACCGCCATGCTGGCCAGGCGCGAGGCGATGTGCGGCAGGAAGTACAGCTTGCCCTCGTGGGCGTGGCGCACTGCGGTGGCCAGGTCGGCCGGGTCGCAATCCTTGGTGACGAAGGCGTGCGCGCCGAGGCGGTAGGTTTCCTTGATCAGGCTGTCCTGGTCAAACTGGCTCAGGAAGACGATCTTGGCCGACGGGTCGGACTTGAGGATGGCCTGGGCCGCGTCCATGCCGGTCAGCTCGGTGCCGAAGCGCATGTCGAGCACGGCCACGTCGGGATGCTCGGCGGCGTACAGCGCGGTCGCCTCGCTCGGGGTCTTGGCCTGCCCCACCACCTGCATGCCCGCCGCTTCCAGCGACATGGCGAAACCGGTCATGACGATCGGGTGATCATCCGCGAGCATGACGCGGATGGGTTTGTTCTGTTCTGCCAATTTGATTCTCCTGGCGCGTGGCCGGTGTGCGGTGCCAGTGGCTGGCGTTGCGGTGGCCGGGGCGAAAAGCCACGGCACAGTGAGGAATTATTTCATACAACGGGCGGCGAAGCGAATGGAAAGGCAGGGAGATTTTGTGCGCTTCGGCATGCGTTTTGCGCGCACTTCCTTTTGCTGGACGCGTGGACGGCGGAGGCGTGCACCCTACCGATGGGGATGCTTGGCACGTTGGCGCACACACAACTAGAAACAAAATTACTAGATTATGGATTTGCAAATTGCTAGGACATAGCATATATTGATTCCAACGAGCTGTAGATATGCATTCTTCCAAGGTAGGAAACCTGCCGATCCCGACGGATGGCGGGACGAATAAAGGAGGTTGCCATGCATTTTTCTGACATCAATCACGGCGCCGGCGGCAAGGCCGGCAAGTTCGCCCTGGTGGCCGGCCTGCACGTGCTGGTGGCGATGGGCGTGATCAGCACGATGAACGCCAAGTCGCTTTCGCTGCCTGCCATGCTGGAAGACAAGCTGGTGTGGATCCAGCCGGAGACGCCGCCGCCTGCCCCGCCGCCCGAACCGCCGAAGCCCGTCGCCAAGGCCGCGCCGCCCCAAATCGTGGTGCCGGATGTGGAAGTCGAGGTGCCCGCGCCGCCGCTCGAGCAGGTGATGGAAGCGACTACGGAGCCGTCGCCTGAACCGGCCCAGCAAACCCAGTCCGATGCGCCGCCACAGCCGGCCGCCGAGCCGTCGTCGAACAGCGGCCAGATGCGCAGCGCCGTGCTGGCCGACGCCAACGGCTGCGCTAAACCCGACTATCCGGTGCGCGCTGCGCGCAATGGCGAGACCGGGACCGTGACCCTGGCGCTGCTGGTCGGGCCCGATGGCCGGGTGCAGGACTCGCGCATCCAGTCTTCCAGCGGCTCGCGTGAGCTCGATCGGGCCGCCGTGAATGCCCTGAGCCTGTGCACCTTCCAGCCGGCGATGAACGGAGGCACAGCCGAAGCCGGGTGGGCGCAGCTCGCCTACGTCTGGACACTGGAATAAACACCCCTTTCCTCTTTTGGCCCGCCCCACTTCATCGGCGGGCTTTTTTTCGTCCCTATGACAGGTGCATGGACGCTTGCGCAGGCCACATCCGATCACAACAACAATGGAGAGAGAACACATGGATGCAGCAAGCACGCCGATGCCGGCGCACCATCTAACGGGTTTCATGCACGCCCTGGCCGGCTGCCTGGGACTGGCCGTCCTGGCCGTGCTGGGCTGGATGGCGTTGACGGCGCCGCCCCCGCCCGAGCCGCAGGCGGAGATTGCGGCCGGCGGCTGGAACGCCCGCATGCAGAGACACATACAGGTGCTGGCGGCCACCCCACGCTCGATCGCGACCGAAGGCAATGCCCAGGCGCGTGCCTATCTGCTGGCCGAACTGCGGGCGATGGGCCTGGCGCCGGCGGTGCAGCGCGCCACGGTGCGCAAGTCGGTCGTCTACTATTTTGGCGCCATCCACAACACGGTCGGCGTCGTCCATAACGTCGTCGCCAGGATTCCCGGCAGCGCCCCGGATGGGGGCCGCCGCCCGGCGCTGCTGCTCACGGCCCACTACGACAGCGGCAACGCGGTGCACAAAGCGGCGCACGGCGCCGTCACGATGGCTGCCCTGCTCGAAACCGCGCGCTCCCTGCGCGCCGCGCCGCCCGCCAGCGACGTCGTGCTGCTGTTCACCGACGGCCACCACGTCGGCGCGCTGGGCGCCAAGGGCTTCGTCGAACAGCATCCGCTGGCCGCCAGCATCGGCCTGGCGCTCAAGTTCGATCCTTCCGGCGCCGCCGGGCTGCGCATGGTCGAGACCAGCGGCGCGGGCGGCGCCGCGCTGGCCGGCTGGATGCGCGCCGCGCCCGAATTGCGCGGCTCCTCGCTCGAGACGACCCTGGCGCGCATGCTGAACGACGCGCCGCACCTCGGTCCGCTGGCGGCGCTCGATACGCCGGTGCTGCTGTTCGCCGGCGGCGAAGGAAATCCACGGCAGCTGGGCGACGCGATGCTGCGCCTGGCGCGATCCTACGGCGACGCGCCGCTCGAACGCGGGACGCAGAGCGCCGTCGCCTATTTCTCGCTGCCCGTCGTGGGCCTGGTGCAGCACGCGGCCTGGCTCTCCTGGGCGTCGGCGACGCTGTCCTGCCTGATGCTGGGGTTCGCCTGGCGCCGCCTGTTCGGCGCGGACGGCGCGACCGAGGCGGCGCAAGGCGTGTTCGGCGTGTGCTTTTTGCTGCTCGTGGTGCGCGTGGGCAGCTGGACCTGGCGCGAAGAGATTGCCGCCGCCGGCCTCGCGGGCGAGCAGCGCCTGCCGCTGATGGTGATGGCCGTAGCAAGCTGCGTCTTCGTCGCTGGGCTGTACATATTGCGCCGCAGCGTCGGCGCCGCGGCGACGGTGCTCGGCGCGCTGGCCTGGCCCGCGCTGACGCTGCTGCTGGTCGTGTTCTTCTTGCCCGGCGCCGCCTACGTGCTGGCCTGGCCGCTGGCGGCGGCGCTGGCCGCCTTCCTCGTCCTGCACTCGGCCTGGGGCCGGCGCCAGGCCTTCGCCGTGCGGCTGCTGGTGCTGGTGGCCGCCCTGGCGCCGGCCGCCGCATTGTTTGCGCCGGCGCTGCGTGACGCCTGGCTGCTGCTTGCGCCGCACCACCTGTACCTGCCGCCGATGCTGATGGCGCTGCCGATGCTGTGCTTCGCCAGCCTGCTGCTGGTGATGTCCGTCGCGCCGGCCGTCGCCGCCGCGCTGGCGCTGCTGGCCGCAAGCTGCTTTGCCCTGCCGGGACAGGCGGCGCCGCGCGCCCCGCTGCCGCCCGCGTCCGATGGCCTCGAACACCTGGTCTACTACAAGGACGCGAACACCTGGCGCGCTTACTGGCTGCTGCCGGAGCAGCCGCTGGACGACTGGCGCCGCCGGCTGTTCCCCGGCCGGCAGCCGACCATCTTCGTCGAAGTCTTCGGCTGGAACAGCCCGCGCCAGTGGTATGCCGAAGCGCCGCGCGAGGATGCGGTCGCCTTCCCCGAGTGCTTCGTCCTGCGTAATAGCGTGGTCGCGCTGCGAGATACCGTCGGCAAGGTGCGGCGCGGCACGTTCACTGTGCGTTCAAAAAACCGCGCGCCGCACATCGAGCTGCGCATGTCGGGCGCCAAGGCGCTGCGCTCGCGGCTCGACGGCGCGCCTCTCACGTCCAGCGAGGCGCCGTGGCTGCTGTCGCTGTACGGGATGGAAGACCGGGTGCTGCACTTCGAGATCGAGAGCGCGCCCGACGAGATTTTCGCGATCACCGTGCAAGAGCGCATGCCCGGCGTGCCGCGGCATCTGCTACCGCCGCGCGACGAAGGCGAACCGTATTTACGGGGGCAATCGGGAATGACGATGTCGACCGATATCCTGCGTTTTTTTTAAGGACTTGTCATAGAATGTCCCGCGCACACCACGAATGTGCCCTTCCCGATCAACTCAAGTCGCAGGATTTTATGTACAAGATCGTCTCTTCCCTCGTCCTTACCACCCTCGCCGGCAGCCTGGCGCTGGCCTATCCGGCCCATGCGCAAAATGTCCAGGAAGCGCCGCTGCGCGCGCACCTGGCCCACCTGTCCGCCGACGCCATGGAAGGCCGCGGCACCGGCCAGCGCGGCGGCGAGCTGACCGTCGCCTATCTCGAGGCGCAGGCGAAGGCCGCCGGTCTGAAGCCGGCCAACGGCGACAGCTTCCGTCAGGCGGTCAAGATCGCCGGCGTGCGTTCGCTGCCGGCCAAGAGCGACATCGCGATCACCGCCGGCGGCAAGGCGCTGCCGCTGCAGTTCGGCGCTGACTGGGTCTGGGGCCCGGGCGACGGCAAGGCCGAGCACAAGCTGGACGCGGACCTGGTCTTCGTCGGCTACGGCACCGTGGCGCCGGAAGAAGGCGGCTGGAACGACTTCAAGGGCATGAACCTGAAGGGCAAGGTGCTGGTGATGATGGTGAACGATCCGATGCCGACCGCGGCGGAACCGAACCGCTTCAACGGCGAGGGCCTGACCTACTACGGCCGCTGGACCTACAAGTTCGAGGAAGCGGCGCGCCAGGGCGCGGCCGGCGCCATCCTGATCCACACCGACAAGTCGGCCTCGTACGGCTGGAGCGTGGTGCAGAACAGCTGGGCCAACGCCGAGCGCTTCCAGCTCACCGAAGGGAAAGTGGGCACCGGCGTGCAGGGCTGGATGACCGACGACACCGCGCGCAAGGTGTTCGCCGCCGCCGGCCAGGATCTGGATAAACTGCGCGCAGCCGCCGAAGACAAGAACTTCAAGCCGGTGACCCTGAAGGCCCGCCTGAAGGGCACCGCGCGCGCGCAGGTGCGCAAGCTCGAAGAGTTCAACGTGGCCGGCGTGGTGCCGGGAACCGATCCAAAGCTCAAGGACGAAGTGGTGATCTACACCGCGCACTGGGACCACATGGGCAAGCAGGGCACCGAGGGAGACACCATCTTCAATGGCGCGGTCGACAACGCTTCGGGCACCGGCGCGCTGCTGGCGATGGCGGAGCAAGCCGTCAAGCACCCGGCCAAGCGCAGCCAGATGTTCCTGTGGGTGGCCGCCGAAGAGCAAGGCCTGCTGGGCAGCGCCGCCTACGTCGCCAAGCCGCTGTGGCCGATCGCCAAGACCGCCGCCAACCTGAACCTGGACAGCCTGAACTGGGTGGGCCCGGTGAAGGACGTCAGCGTGCCGGGCAGCGAGCGTACCGAACTGGGCGCGATGGCCGCTGCTGCCGCCCAAGCGATGGGTTTGACCGTCGCGCAGCCCAGGCCTGACCTGGCCGGCGGTTACTTCCGCAGCGACCACTTCAGCTTCGCCAAGGCCGGCGTGCCGGCGTTCTCGGTGGGCGCGGGCCGCAGCTGGGTGAAGGACGTCGAGGCCAACAACGCCAAGGCCGCGACCTACCGCGACAAATACCACCAGGCGTCGGACGAATACGATCCGAGCTGGGACCTGTCGGGCATGGTGCAGCAGGCGCAGTACACGCTGAACCTGGGCCGCGCGGTGGCCGACGCGCCGCAGATGCCGGCGTGGAAGGAAGGCGATCCGTTCGGCAAGGCGCGCGCTGCAAAGTAATCGCAGCCGCCAGGCTTCAAGTTTTAGTCAGCAGTAGCACGTCGTTCCCGCGCAGGCGGGAACCCAAGTTTGCCAGCGTCTTCGTAACGCGAGAAACTTAGGTTCCCGCCCCCGCGGGAACGACCGTTTGGGGCCAACGATTTCGATCCACCGACGAAAGAGGCGCACGATGCGCGAAGACGACCTGGTGCTCGGCGACGGACGTACGCTGCACTTCTACGACCTGGCGCCACCCGGCGAGCAGGAGCTGGCCGTGTTCTGGCACCACGGCACGCCGAACATCGGCCGCCCGCCCGAGCCGTTGTTCGCCCTCGCGGCGCAGCTCGGCATACGCTGGATCGGCTACGACCGCCCGGCCTATGGCGGCTCGTCGGAGCGCATTGGGCGCGACGTCGCCTCGGCCGCCTTCGACGTCGAGCGCATCGCCGACCGGCTGGGCGTCAAGCGCTTCGCGGTGATGGGGCATTCCGGCGGCGGGCCGCATGCGCTGGCGTGCGCCGCCCTGCTGCCCGAACGGGTGGTGGGCGCGGTGAGCATCGCGGGCCTGGCGCCGCCCGACGCGCAGGGGCTCGACTGGTTCAAGGGCATGGGCGCATACGGGGCGGCGGCGCTGCGCGCGGCAGCGCAGGGGCGCGCGGCCAAGGCATATCATGAGGCGCTGGGGCTCGCGTTCGACCGCGAGATGTTCACGCCTGAAGACTGGGATGCGCTGGCGGGGCCGTGGTCATGGTTCGACAGCGTGGTGGGACCGGCGCTGGCCAAGGGGAACGACGGCTTGATCGACGACGATATCGCGTATATGACGCCGTGGGGGTTCGATTGCACGCGCATCGCCTGTCCGGCGCTGTTCGTGCATGGGATGCAGGATCGCGTGGCGCCGCCCTCGCACAGCGAATGGCTGGCGCGCCACTGCCGCTCAGCCGAGCTGTGGCAGCAGCCGGAGGATGGGCATATCTCGGTGATGAACTACGCCGCGTCGAGCCTGGTGTGGCTGCGCGGGCGCTTGCGCGCGGACTGATGGACCGAGCGGCGGACGGCGCGCCATGCGCCGCCATCCGCTTTCAGTGCAAGTTCGCGGCTTACTGGATCACGCCGCACGCCATGCGGCCGCCTCCGCCGCCCAGCGGCGCCGGATGATCGGAGTGGTTGTCGCCGCCGACGTGGACCATCAGGGCCTTGCCCTTGATGTCCGACATCTTCAGGCGCGGCGCCAGGACCGGATTGGTGGCCATGCCCTTGGCATCGACCGTCAGCGCCGGCAGGTCGCCCAGATGGCCGTCGCCCCATGGGGTGCCGTGCTTATTGGTCTTGGCCGGATCGAGGTGGCCGCCCGCCGCGCCGGCCGGGACGGTCTTGCCGTCGGCCTGGTTCGGCGCGCAGCTGCCGTTGGCGTGGATGTGGAAGCCGTGCAGGCCGGGCGGCAGGTCCTTGAGGTCGGGCGTGAGTACCACGCCATACTTGGTTTCGCTGAGCTTCACGGTGCCCACGCTGGCGCCATCGCCTTTGTCGGTGGCCAGCTTGAGGGTCACGGTATTGTCGGCGGCACTGGCGGTAGCGCATACGGCGCTCAGCAGGACGGCGCTCATCCATCGCATTTTCATCATTTGCTCCTTGGAAGATCTTCAGGGATAGTAAAAAGCTAACCTAGTGTAGATCATTCTCATGCGTAGGGGTGTCCGGCTGACTTGGGTTCGACTGGCGGCAGCGGCTCTGTTCGGTTTCTTCCAGTTTTGGCGGGATACAGGAGTTACGTCGAGGAGTTACGTGGGGCCGAAATGTCTGGATGCGATCGAATGGCGCGCCGACACGCAAGTGCGCACGTTTGAGGACGGCCAGATTGGCGCATTCCCCGCTTGCTACGCTGACCGGCAACGTCACCTGGGTGACCAGAACTCTGAGAGGACGTTGTGCCTGAGCGCATTTGTCCAGCATGCAGTGCCGCTGATACCGAGGCCGTCGACTCTGTCGATCGGATGGATCTGATCCGCAGCTATAAGCAGAAAGGCATCGACGTCAGCGCCTATCTTCATGGCGGCAGCATCACCTTATGCCACTGCAACCATTGCGAACTGGGCTTTTTCGATCCCCCCTGCGTGGGCGATGGTCTCTTCTACGAGCAGTTGCAGACGCAGGACTGGTACTACCAGGACGACAAACCGGAATACGCCCATGCGGCGACGCTGATTCGCCAGGATAGCTCGGTCCTCGAAGTCGGCTGTGGCAAGGGAGCATTCCGGCGCTGGTTGCCGCAATCGATCCGGTACACCGGGCTCGAATTCAATGACGAAGCCGTGCACAAAGCGCGTGCGGCCGGGCTGGACGTCAGGAAACAGCCGGTCGAGGAGCATGCCGCCGCCAGCCCTCGCTACGACATCGTGTGCGCGTTCCAGGTGCTGGAGCACGTCGAGCATCCCAAACGGTTCTTCCATGCCTGTGTTCAGGCGCTCAAGCCCGGTGGAACGCTGATGATCGCCGTACCAGCCCAGGACAGCTTCCTGGCCATCGCTCCAAATTCTCCGCTCAATATGCCGCCGCATCACGTAACGCGCTGGACTGACCGAGCACTGACCAATCTTGCCCACAGCGAAGGCTTCGAACAAGCCGATATTTGGCATGAACCCGTTGCCGACTTCCACAAGGAATGGCATGCGACGACGCTGGCCTATCACGCGCTGGCACGATTCGGGCTCTACCGTCCTCGCCTGATTGATAACAGCAAACGTTACCGGCTACTGGGCCGAATAGTTCGGATCCCGGCATTGCGTAGATACCTTGTGCGAGCTGCGCTGAGGACGAACCCAAGACTGGAGGTCGGGCATACCGTGATGCTCATCGCGTCCTGAAGTCTTTAATACAGGCAAAAAAAACGGCACCCCTCAGGGTGCCGCTTTCACTAACAACTTACGCGATCACTCGCCGTCGTTATGCTGCTCGGCCGAAGCCTGTGCAGTCTGCTGGTCTTCCATCGCCTGCAGCTCGGCAGCCATATTGGCTTTCTCTTGCTGCAGCAGTGCCTGGCGCTCTTCCGCTTCCCACACTTCCTTCTCCTTGCGGGCGCGGTGGAATGCCAGACCGGTGCCGCCAGGGATCAGGCGGCCGACGATGACGTTCTCTTTCAGGCCGCGCAGACCGTCGCGCTTGCCCATGATCGCCGCTTCGGTCAGCACGCGGGTGGTTTCCTGGAACGATGCGGCCGAGATGAACGAGTCGGTCGACAGCGATGCCTTGGTAATACCCAGCAGCACGTTTTCGTACTGCGCCGGCAGCTTGCCGACAGCGTTCACGCGGTCGTTCGCATCCAGCAGTTCCGAACGCTCCACCTGCTCGCCGACGATGTAGTCGGTGTCGCCAGCTTCGGTGATCTGAACACGACGCAGCATCTGGCGAACGATCACCTCGATGTGCTTGTCGTTGATCTTCACGCCTTGCAGACGGTACACGTCCTGCACTTCGTCCACGATGTAGCGGGCCAGCGCTTCGATACCCAGGAGGCGCAGGATGTCTTGCGGATCGGCTGGGCCGTCCACGATCATCTCGCCCTTGTTCACGACTTGACCGTCGTGGACCAGCACTTGCTTGTCCTTGGTGATCAGGAACTCGTGCTTGTTGCCGTCCATGTCGGTGATTTCCAGGCGCTGCTTGCCCTTGGTCTCTTTACCGAACGCCACGGTACCGGTGACTTCCGCCAGCATGCCCGCGTCTTTCGGCGAACGTGCTTCGAACAGTTCGGCAACGCGCGGCAGACCACCGGTAATGTCGCGAGTCTTTTGCGATTCGGTCGGGATACGTGCCAGCACTTCACCCACGGTCGCTTGCTGACCGTCCTTGACCATGATCAGCGCGCCGACCTGGAAGCCGATCGTCACGGCGTGTTCGGTGCCGGCGATCTTCACTTCCTGGCCTTCTTCGTTCAGCAGCTTGACCTGCGGACGCAGCACCTTGCCCGAACCGCGGCGCTTCGGATCGATCGCCACCAGGGTCGACAGACCGGTCACTTCATCGACCTGACGGGCGACGGTGACGCCTTCTTCGACGTTCTCGAAGCGGATCGTACCGGCGTACTCGGTGATGATCGGACGGGTCAGCGGATCCCAGGTCGCCAGGGCGATACCAGCCTTGACGGTCTGGCCATCCTTGACCAGCAGGGTCGCGCCGTACGGCACCTTGTGACGCTCGCGCTCACGGCCGTGGTCGTCGGTGATCAGCACTTCGCCCGAACGGGTAATGACGATTTGCGCGCCCTTGCCGTTGGTGACGTAACGCATGGTCGCGGTGAAGCGGACCGTACCGTTCGACTTGGCTTCGACCGACGATGCCACTGCCGCGCGCGATGCCGCACCACCGATGTGGAAGGTACGCATGGTCAGCTGGGTACCCGGCTCACCGATCGACTGCGCTGCAACCACACCGACTGCTTCGCCGCTGTTGACCAGCATGCCGCGGCCCAGGTCGCGACCGTAGCACTTGGCGCACAGGCCAAAGCGCGTGTCGCAGTTCAGCGGAGTGCGGACCTTCACTTCGTCGATGCCGACGCGTTCGATCTCTTCGACCATGTCTTCGTCCAGCAAGGTGCCGGCTTCGTACAAGGTTTCCTGGGTTTCAGGATTGACGACATCGGTGCCGGTCACGCGGCCGAGGATACGGTCGCGCAGGGCTTCGATGACTTCACCACCTTCGACCAGCGCCTTCATGTGGGTGCCGTTGTTGGTGCCGCAATCGTCTTCGATCACCACCAGATCTTGCGTCACGTCCACCAGACGACGAGTCAGGTAACCCGAGTTCGCGGTCTTCAGCGCCGTATCCGCCAGACCTTTACGAGCGCCGTGGGTCGAGATGAAGTACTGCAGAACGTTCAGGCCTTCGCGGAAGTTCGCGGTAATCGGCGTTTCGATAATCGAACCGTCCGGTTTCGCCATCAGGCCGCGCATACCCGCCAGCTGGCGGATCTGGGCTGCCGAACCACGGGCGCCCGAGTCGGCCATCATGTAAATCGCGTTGAACGATTCCTGGGTGCCTTCGGTGCCGTCGCGCTTGGTGACCGGCTCGATCTTGAGCTGGTCCATCATCGCCTTGCCGACTTCATCCGAGGTCTTGCCCCAGATGTCGACGACCTTGTTGTAACGCTCGCCGGCGGTGACCAGACCCGAAGCGTACTGCTGCTCGATCTGCTTCACTTCGGCTTCGGCGGTCGCGATCATGCCCTTCTTGACGTCCGGGATCAGCATGTCGTCGACGGCGATCGAGATGCCGGCGCGGGTCGCCAGGCGGAAGCCCGACTGCATCAGCTTGTCCGCGAAGACGACGGTCGCACGCAGGCCGCACTTGCGGAACGACGTGTTGATCAGCTTCGAGATTTCCTTCTTCTTCAGCGAGCGGTTCAGCACCGAGAACGGCAGGCCTTTCGGCAGGATCTCGGACAGGATCGCACGGCCGACGGTGGTCTCGTAGCGGGTGAGCGTCTGGTCGAAGCCGCCTTCGGCGTTCTTCGGGAACTCGACGATACGCACGGTGATGCGGGTCGCCAGTTCGACTTCCTTGTTGTCGTACGCGCGGATGACTTCCGACACGTCCGGGAACATCATGCCTTCGCCCTTGGCGTTGATCGCCTCGCGCGACGCGTAGTACAGACCCAGCACGATATCCTGCGACGGGACGATCGACGGTTCGCCGTTCGATGGGAACAGGATGTTGTTCGACGCCAGCATCAGCGTACGCGCTTCCATCTGCGCTTCGATCGACAGCGGCACGTGGACTGCCATCTGGTCACCGTCGAAGTCGGCGTTGAACGCCGCGCAGACCAGCGGGTGCAGCTGGATTGCCTTGCCTTCGATCAGGACCGGCTCGAACGCCTGGATACCGAGACGGTGCAGCGTCGGCGCACGGTTCAGCATGACCGGGTGTTCTTTGATGACTTCTTCCAGGATGTCCCAAACGACTGGTTCCTGAACTTCCACGAGCTTTTTCGCGGCCTTGATGGTGGTCGCGAGACCCATCAGTTCCAGCTTGTTGAAGATGAACGGCTTGAACAGCTCGAGGGCCATCAGCTTCGGCAGGCCGCACTGGTGCAGTTTCAGCTGTGGACCGACCACGATGACCGAACGGCCCGAGTAGTCGACGCGCTTGCCCAGCAAGTTCTGACGGAAACGACCGCCCTTACCCTTGATCATTTCGGCCAGCGACTTCAGCGGACGCTTGTTGGCGCCGGTCATCGCTTTGCCGCGACGGCCGTTGTCCAGCAGCGAGTCCACTGCTTCCTGCAGCATGCGCTTTTCGTTACGCGTAATGATTTCCGGCGCGCGCAGTTCCATCAGGCGCTTCAGGCGGTTATTACGGTTGATGACGCGGCGGTACAGGTCGTTCAGGTCGGACGTGGCGAAACGGCCGCCGTCCAGCGGGACGAGCGGACGCAGCTCCGGCGGCAGGACCGGGAGCACTTCCATGATCATCCATTCAGGCTTGATGCCCGAACGCTGGAACGCCTCGAGCACTTTCAGGCGCTTGGCGTATTTCTTGATCTTGGCTTCGGATTTCGACTCTTTGAGCTCCACGCGCAGCGCTTCGGCATCGCGGTGGATGTCGATCGAGCGCAGCAGTTCACGGATGCCCTCGGCGCCCATGAATGCGGTGAAGTCGTCGCCGTATTCTTCGTACTTGGCGGCGTAGTCGTCTTCCGACATGATCTGGCTCTTCTTGAGCGGGGTCATGCCAGGATCGGTGACGACGTATGCTTCGAAGTACAGCACGCGTTCGATATCGCGCAGGGTCATGTCCAGGACCATGCCCAGACGCGACGGCAGCGACTTCAGGAACCAGATGTGGGCGACCGGCGACGCCAGTTCGATGTGGCCCATGCGCTCGCGGCGCACTTTAGCCAGGGTGACTTCGACGCCGCACTTTTCGCAGATCACGCCGCGGTGCTTCAGGCGCTTGTACTTGCCGCACAGGCATTCGTAGTCCTTGATCGGGCCAAAGATCTTGGCGCAGAACAGGCCATCGCGCTCAGGCTTGAACGTACGGTAGTTGATGGTTTCCGGCTTCTTGACTTCGCCGAACGACCACGAACGGATTTTTTCAGGCGACGCCAGGCCGATCTTGATGGCGTCGAAACTTTCGTTTTGCTGAACTTGCTTGAATAGATCGAGCAGTGCTTTCATGTATCACTCCAAAGGTGATTGATTCTGTACTGAGTACTACTGCCGCCGCTTCTCGCCGATTTTCGCCGGCGCTTGCTTTACCCACCTAACCCTTAAAACCGTCATCCCCGCGCAGGCGGGGATCCAAGTTTGCCGGCCATTGACCGGGCTTAGGTTCCCGCCTGCGCGGGAACGACGGCTTTAACAGCGTAGGCCAAGCCCGAAGGCTGGCGGCCATGCTGGCCCTGCTTAGTTGCGCTCGAGATCGATGTCGATACCCAGCGAACGGATTTCCTTGACCAGCACGTTGAACGATTCCGGCATGCCCGCGTCGATCACGTGGTCGCCCTTGACCAGGTTCTCGTACACCTTGGTACGGCCGTTCACGTCATCCGACTTCACAGTCAGCATTTCCTGCAGCACGTACGATGCGCCGTACGCTTCCAGTGCCCACACCTCCATCTCACCGAAGCGCTGGCCACCGAACTGGGCTTTACCGCCCAGCGGCTGCTGCGTCACCAGCGAGTACGGGCCGGTCGAACGCGCGTGCATCTTGTCGTCGACCAGGTGGTGCAGCTTCAGCATGTGCATGAAGCCGACGGTGACCTTGCGCTCGAACGCTTCGCCGGTGCGGCCGTCGAACATGGTGACCTGGTTCTTCGACGGCGTCATGCCCAGATGGGCAGCGATGTCGTCCGGGAACGCCAGGTCCAGCATGCGGCGGATGTCTTCCTCGTGGGCGCCGTCGAACACCGGGGTCGCGAACGGCACGCCGTTCTGGAGGTTGCTCGCCAGGGTCAGGATTTCTTCATCGCTGAAGCTGTCCAGGTCTTCCTTGCGGCCGGTTTCGTTGTAGATCTTGCCCAGGAAGGTGCGCACGTCTTGCGCCTTCGCTTGCGCCTGCAGCATTTCGCCGATGCGCCAGCCCAGGCCCTTCGCAGCCCAGCCGAGGTGGGTTTCCAGGATCTGACCGACGTTCATACGCGACGGAACGCCCAGCGGGTTCAGCACGACGTCGGCAGGACGACCGTCCGCCATGAACGGCATGTCTTCCACCGGCACGATACGCGAGACCACACCCTTGTTACCGTGGCGGCCCGCCATCTTGTCGCCCGACTGCAGGCGGCGCTTGACGGCCAGGTAGACCTTGACCATCTTTTGCACGCCAGGCTGCAGCTCGTCGCCTTGCGTCAGCTTCTTGCGCTTCTCTTCGAAGGCCAGGTCGAACTGGTGACGCTTCTCGTTGATCGATTCCTTGATCGCTTCCAGCGCGTTCGCGGTGTCGTCATCGGCCGGACGAATGTCGAACCAGTGGAACTTGTCCAGGTCCGCCAGGTATTCCGAGGTGATCGCCGCGCCCTTGGCCAGCTTCTTCGGACCGCCGTTGACGATCTTGCCGACCAGCATACGCTCCAGACGCTCGAAGGCATCGCCTTCCACGATACGCATCTGGTCGTTCAGGTCCAGGCGGAAACGCTTCAGCTCGTCGTCGATGATCTGCTGGGCGCGCTTGTCGCGCTGGATGCCTTCGCGGGTGAACACTTGCACGTCGATCACGGTGCCGACCATGCCCGAAGGCACGCGCAGCGAGGTGTCTTTCACGTCCGACGCTTTTTCGCCGAAGATCGCGCGCAGCAGTTTTTCTTCCGGCGTCAGCTGGGTCTCGCCTTTCGGGGTGACCTTACCGACCAGCACGTCGCCAGCCTGCACTTCGGCGCCGATGTAGACGATGCCCGATTCATCCAGGCGCGCCAGCTGGTTTTCCGCCAGGTTCGAGATGTCGCGGGTGATTTCTTCCGCGCCCAGCTTGGTGTCACGGGCGACGACGCTCAGTTCCTCGATGTGGATCGAGGTGTAGCGGTCGTCCTTGACCACGTTTTCCGAGATCAGGATCGAGTCTTCGAAGTTCAGGCCGTTCCACGGCATGAACGCCACCAGCATGTTCTGACCCAGTGCCAGCTCGCCCAGGTCGGTCGATGCGCCATCGGCGATCACGTCGCCACGGGCAACGCGGTCGCCAACCTGCACGATCGGACGCTGGTTGATGTTGGTGTTCTGGTTCGAACGGGTGTACTTGATCAGGTTGTAGATGTCGACGCCGACTTCGCCAGCCTGCGCTTCATCGTCGTTCACGCGAATGACCACGCGACCGGCGTCGATGTAGTCGACCACGCCGCCACGCAGAGCCTGCACGGTGGTGCCCGAGTCGACCGCGACGGTGCGCTCGATGCCGGTGCCGACCACGGCTTTCTCCGGACGCAGGCAAGGCACGGCCTGGCGCTGCATGTTGGCGCCCATCAGTGCACGGTTCGCGTCATCGTGCTCCAGGAACGGAATCAGGGAAGCTGCGACCGACACGATCTGGCCCGGGGCGACGTCCATGTACTGGATGCGCTCTGGCGAGACCAGGATCGTTTCGCCGGCTTCACGCGCCGAGACCAGTTCGTCGACCAGACGGCCTTCTTCGCTGATCGCCGCGTTCGCCTGGGCGATGATGTAGCGGCCTTCTTCGATCGCCGACAGGTATTCGATCTTGTCGGTGACTTTCGAATCCTCGACCTTGCGGTACGGGGTTTCCAGGAAGCCGTATTCGTTCAGGCGGGCGTACAGAGCCAGCGAGTTGATCAGGCCGATGTTCGGGCCTTCAGGCGTTTCGATCGGGCACACGCGGCCGTAGTGGGTCGGGTGCACGTCGCGCACCTCGAAGCCGGCGCGTTCGCGGGTCAGGCCGCCCGGTCCCAGTGCCGAGACGCGGCGCTTGTGGGTCACTTCCGACAGCGGGTTGGTCTGGTCCATGAACTGCGACAGCTGCGACGAACCGAAGAATTCGCGGATCGCGGCCGAGATCGGCTTGCTGTTGATCAGGTCGTGCGGCATCAGGTTGTCCGCTTCGGCCTGGCCGAGGCGTTCCTTGACGGCGCGTTCCACGCGCACCAGGCCGGCACGGAACTGGTTCTCCGCCAGTTCGCCGACGCAACGCACGCGGCGGTTGCCCAGGTGATCGATGTCGTCGACTTCGCCGCGGCCATTGCGCAGCTCGACCAGGATCTTGATCACGGCCAGGATGTCTTCGTTCGACAGGGTCATGTCGCCGGTCAGTTCGTCACGGCCGATACGGCGGTTGAACTTCATGCGGCCGACAGCCGACAGGTCGTAGCGTTCCGGCATGTAGAACAGGCCGTTGAACAGGGCTTCCACCGATTCTTCGGTTGGCGGCTCGCCAGGACGCATCATGCGGTAGATCGCCACGCGTGCGGCGGTCTGGTCGGCGGTGTCGTCGGTGCGCAGGGTCTGCGAGATGTAGGCGCCCTGGTCCAGATCGTTGGTGTACAGCGTCTGGATCTCGGTCACGCCGGCGTCGCGCAGCTTGCCCAGCAGTTCTTCGGTCAGCTCGTCGTTGGCCACGGCGATGATCTCGCCGGTGTCCTGGTCGACGATGTTCTTGGCCAGCACACGGCCCAGCAGGTAATCCTCTGGCACCGAGATCGACTTGATGCCGGCGGCTTCGATGTCGCGCACGTGCTTGGCGTTGATGCGCTTGTCCTTGGTGACGATGGTCTTGCCCGACTTCGGATCGACGATGTCGAAGCGCGCGACTTCGCCGCGCAGGCGCTCGGAGACGAACTCGAGTTCGCCGCCGTCGTTACGCAGGGTGAAGTTGTCGAAGACGAAGAAGTTCGCCAGGATCTGCTCCGGCGTCATGCCGATGGCCTTCAGCAGGATCGTGACCGGCATCTTGCGGCGACGGTCGACGCGGAAGAACAGAATGTCTTTCGGGTCGAACTCGAAGTCCAGCCACGAACCGCGGTAAGGAATGATGCGGGCCGAGAACAGCAGCTTGCCCGACGAGTGGGTCTTGCCACGGTCGTGTTCGAAGAACACGCCAGGCGAACGGTGCAGCTGGGAGACGATGACGCGCTCGGTGCCGTTGATCACGAACGAACCGTTCGTGGTCATCAGCGGCAGTTCGCCCATATAGACTTCCTGCTCTTTCATTTCCTTGACGACTGGCTTGGTCGGCGATTCCTTGTCCAGGATCACCAGGCGCACCTTGGCGCGCAGCGGCGACGCGAAGGTCAGGCCACGCTGCTGGCACTCTTTCACGTCAAACGCGGGGTCGCCCAGCACATACGACAGGAACTCGAGGCGCGCAAAACCATTGTGCGACACGATAGGGAAAATCGAGGAGAAGGCCGATTGCAGGCCTTCGCTCTTACGCGAGGACGGGACGGAATCGGCCTGCAGGAAGTTCTCGTAGGATTCCAGCTGGGTAGCCAGCAGGTAAGGAACGTTGTGAACGTTGGCGCGCTTCGCGAACGACTTGCGAATGCGCTTCTTCTCAGTAAATGAGTAGTGCATGGACACTCCGTGAGTGACAGAAAGGATGGAGAATTCAGGAATTGCCAGTGGCGAACGCCACTACCACACGCAAGCCCTGAAGTCTCTTACTCTTTCGCGCCAGATGAAAAGGACAAGCAAACTGCTGTGATACGATGCTGCTGAAACGGGGCATTACTTATTCCCTGCCGCCATGTAAACCGCGACGTTTGCCGCAGGGACGACAAAAGAGCCAAAGCAGCATCCCCTGCCTTCCGGCAGGTTTTGCAAGCTTTGACTCCCGCGCTGGGCACTCTTAACAAGTGCCCGGTGCATATGGATTACTTCAGTTCGGCCTTGGCGCCAGCTTCTTCCAGCTTCTTCTTGGCGGCTTCAGCGTCAGCTTTCGGCAGGGCTTCTTTCACGGTCTTCGGTGCGCCGTCGACCACGTCCTTGGCTTCTTTCAGGCCCAGACCGGTGATTTCGCGGACGGCCTTGATGACGCCGACCTTGTTCGCGCCGACTTCGGTCAGCACGACGTTGAATTCGGTCTGCTCTTCAGCAGCAGCTGCACCGCCAGCGGCGCCGCCAGCTGCCGGTGCTGCCATTGCAGCTGCCGACACGCCGAACTTCTCTTCGAATGCCTTGACCAGTTCGTTCAGGTCCATGACGGACATTTCGCTCACTGCGTTCAGGATATCGTCTTTGCTAATTGCCATTTGAAACTCCAGTTTTGATTTGTGTGTAGTTCAGTTAGTACTTGAGAAAAAAGGCTGCGCTTAAGCTGCAGCGGTTTCTTCGGCTGCCGGAGCGGCCTCGGAACCTTCGCCTTTTTTCGCTGCCAGTGCAGCCAGACCACGTGCAAAGCCCGACACCGGTGCCAGCATGACGCCCAACAGCTGCGAGATGAGGACTTCACGGGACGGAATGCTTGCCAACGCGGTAACGCCAGCTACGTCGAGCTGCTTACCTGCGTAGTTACCGGCTTTGATGACCAGCTTGTCGTTGGTTTTAGCGAAGTCGTTGATGACTTTTGCTGCTGCAACGGCGTCGTCCGAGATCGAGTAGATCAGCGGACCGGTCATGGAATCAGCCAGCGAGGCAAACTGCGTGCCTTCGACAGAGCGGCGAGCCAGCGTGTTCTTCAGAACACGCAGGTACACGCCCTGGGCACGTGCGGTTGCACGGAGCTTGGTCAAGTGACTAACCTGGATGCCACGGTACTCAGCCACGACGATGGTTTGCGCAGATGCTACTTTTGCGGAAACTTCTTCGACGACGGCCTTTTTGTCATTCAGATTAAGACCCACGGTCAATCTCCTTAAATGATATGAACGGATGTCCATATCGGTTCGAACACACGGCGTCCGAAGTTAAGAAGTCTTAAAACTGAGCGGATGAACTCACACAGCTGGACTACAAAACTTGTTCGGGTACACCATCTGCGTTGGGTGGTCTATTAACCGTCAGCTCAACCTCTGCTTTCGGCCCAACGGTCTTTGATTGCCTGCCGGAGCGATATTTAGCCCCGACAGCCCAAAGATGCGCGCCACAATTGTGACGACTTAATACGGTAGAGCAACTTGGATCCCCGCCTGCGCGGGGACGACGGTGCAAGCACCGTCGCTTGGATCCAGTTAGGCAGCAGCCGAGATCGAAGCGTGATCGACACGGACGCCAGCGCCCATGGTCGACGACAGGGCGACCTTACGCAGGTACACGCCTTTCGAGGTGGCCGGCTTGGCCTTGTTCAGGGCGTCGATCAGGGCGACCAGGTTGGTCTTCAGATCTGCGTCGCTGAACGACTTGCGGCCGATGGTCGCGTGGACGATGCCTGCCTTGTCGGTACGGTACTGGACCTGACCGGCTTTGGCGTTCTTGACGGCGGTAGCGACGTCCGGGGTCACGGTGCCGACTTTCGGGTTCGGCATCAGGCCGCGTGGGCCCAGGATCTGACCCAGGGTACCGACGATACGCATGGTGTCCGGCGAAGCGATGACGATGTCGAACGGCATGTCGCCGGCCTTCACGCGCTCTGCCAGGTCTTCCATGCCGACCACGTCGGCGCCGGCTGCCTTGGCAGCTTCGGCCTTGTCGCCCGAAGCGAACACGGCGACGCGCACGGTCTTGCCGGTGCCAGCTGGCAGCACGACCGAACCGCGGACGACCTGGTCCGACTTCTTCGGGTCCACGCCCAGTTGAACGGCGACGTCGATCGACTCGTTGAACTTGGCGGTGGCGAATTCCTTGATGAGCGACACAGCGTTGTCGAACTCATAGACCTTGTTACGGTCCACTTTTGCTTTGATTGCTTTGACGCGCTTGGACAGCTTAGCCATTACACACCCTCCACCGTGATGCCCATCGAACGTGCCGAGCCAGCGATGATACGCACTGCTGCGTCCATGTCGGCGGCGGTCAGGTCCGGCTGCTTGGTTTTTGCGATTTCTTCAGCTTGCGCGCGGGTCAGCTTGGCAACCTTGTCGGTGTGCGGCTTGGCCGAGCCCTTGGTGATGCCGGCGGCTTTCTTGATCAGGTAGGTTGCCGGCGGGGTCTTCATCACGAAGGTGAAGGACTTGTCGGCGAACGCGGTGATCACGACCGGGATCGGCATGCCTGGTTCCATACCCTGGGTCTGCGCGTTGAACGCCTTGCAGAATTCCATGATGTTCAGGCCACGCTGACCGAGTGCAGGACCGATCGGTGGGGATGGGTTTGCCTTACCAGCTGCAACTTGCAGCTTGATAAAGCCAATGATTTTCTTTGCCATGTCTGGCTCCTATCTTGACTTGAGTAGTAGCGCCCCACCACGACTACTCGTCTCGGCGGGGCTCCTCTTACCGGATTCCGCCTAGCTGCTGCGACGCTCCGATTAAAGCGTTTAGACTTTCTCTACCTGCCCGAACTCCAGTTCCACCGGAGTCGAGCGGCCGAAGATGGTGACTGAGACACGCACCTTCGATTTCTCGTAGTTGACTTCCTCGACGTTGCCGTTGAAGTCGGTGAACGGGCCTTCCTTGATGCGGACTTGTTCGCCCACTTCGTACAGCACTTTTGGCCGTGGCTTTTCGACGCCCTCTTGCACCTGCTGCATGATCTTGTCGATCTCGCGCGTTGGGATCGGCGTCGGCTTGTTCGATTTGCCGCCGATGAAGCCGGTGACCTTGCTGGTGTTCTTCACCAGGTGCCAGGTTTCGTCGGTCATTTCCATCTCAACCAGCACGTAGCCCGGGAAGAAGCGGCGCTCGGAAACGGCTTTGGAACCGTTGCGCATCTCGACGACTTCCTCGGTCGGCACCAGGATCTGGCCGAACTGTTCTTGCATGCCGGCGCGCTCGACGCGCTCGGTCAGTGCGCGCATCACGCTCTTTTCCATGCCCGAATAGACATGGACGACGTACCAGCGCTTGTTGCTGACCGGGACGCTCAGCGGCGCAGCCGCAGCGTCTTGTGCCGGGACTTCGCCCGGCACAGGTGCATTGTCTTGCACGTTATCGCTCATGTTATTTCCAACCCAGGACAAAGTCGTACAACAGGAGCTCGAGAATTTTATCCGTGCCCCACAGGAAAATCGCCATCACGACCACGAAGGCAAACACGATGCCGGTGATCTGCATGGCTTCGCGGCGGGTAGGCCAGACGACCTTCTTGGTCTCGCGCACCGACTCCTTGGCGAAGCTCAGGAAATCACGACCAGTGGTGGAAGTCCACAAAAGCAGGACGGCAAAAACTAAACCAGCCACGAGGGCGCCTGCGGCGACCAAGGCTGGTTTGTTCTGGCCAGTCAGGTAGAAGAACCCGACGACGCCTGCAATCGCTGCAACCACCGCCAGCGCGACCTTGAACTTGTCATTCGAGGTGCTGACAGTTTGCACGGATTGATTAGACATTCTTCTTTACTTTCGGTGCCGCGCACCAGAATTCGGTGGCAGGGGCGGAGGGAATCGAACCCGCGACCTTCGGTTTTGGAGACCGACGCTCTGCCAATTGAGCTACACCCCTACGAAAACTTTGCTGCTGAATCCAACATTATACAACAAGCGCGCGCTCGCTGGCAATGCTGTTTGAGGGAAACAGAAATGCTTCTGCTTCCCTCTATCACCCGACTACTTAGGCGAGGATCTTGGCAACCACGCCGGCGCCGACGGTACGGCCGCCTTCGCGGATTGCGAAGCGCAGACCTTCTTCCATCGCGATCGGTGCGATCAGCTTGACGGTGATCGAGACGTTGTCGCCTGGCATGACCATTTCTTTGTCTGCTGGCAGTTCGATCGAACCGGTCACGTCAGTCGTACGGAAGTAGAACTGAGGACGATAGTTGTTGAAGAATGGGGTGTGACGGCCGCCTTCGTCTTTCGACAGGACGTAGATCTCACCGGTGAAGTGGTTGTGCGGCTTGATCGAACCTGGTTTTGCCAGGACTTGACCACGTTGCACGTCTTCACGCTTGGTACCGCGCAGCAGCAGGCCGACGTTGTCGCCAGCTTGACCCTGGTCCAGCAGCTTGCGGAACATTTCCACGCCGGTGCAGGTGGTCTTGACGGTGTCGACGATACCGACGATTTCGATCTCTTCGCCGACTTTGACAACGCCGCGCTCGACACGACCGGTGACGACGGTGCCGCGACCCGAGATCGAGAACACGTCTTCGACTGGCATCAGGAAGGCGCCGTCCACAGCGCGCTCTGGCGTTGGGATGTAGGTGTCCAGGGCTTCAGCCAGGCGGGTGATGCACTCTTCGCCCATTTCGCCTGGTTTGCCTTCGAGGGCCATACGTGCCGAACCCTTGATGATTGGCACGTCGTCGCCTGGGAACTCGTATTTCGACAGGAGCTCGCGCACTTCCATTTCGACCAGTTCCAGCAGTTCCGCGTCGTCGACCAGGTCGCACTTGTTCAGGAACACGATGATGTATGGAACGCCAACCTGACGCGCCAGCAGGATGTGCTCGCGGGTCTGTGGCATCGGGCCGTCGGCGGCCGAGCACACCAGGATCGCGCCGTCCATCTGCGCTGCACCGGTAATCATGTTCTTGATGTAGTCGGCGTGGCCTGGGCAGTCAACGTGCGCGTAGTGACGGTTTTCGGTTTCGTACTCGACGTGCGCGGTGTTGATGGTGATGCCGCGTGCTTTTTCTTCCGGAGCCGCGTCGATCTGGTCGTAGGCCTTGGCTTCGCCGCCGAATTTCTTCGACAGGACGGTAGCGATTGCAGCCGTCAGGGTGGTTTTACCGTGGTCAACGTGACCGATGGTGCCGACGTTCACGTGCGGCTTGGTCCGTTCGAATTTACCTTTTGCCATTTCAGACTCCTAAGATCTAACGATATTTTGGGGATTACCAGGCACACCTGACGGACGAGTGCAACGCGACTGCCGTACAAAATTCTGGTGCCCTTGACGTGGATTGAACACGTGGCCTCTCCCTTACCAAGGGAGTGCTCTACCACTGAGCTACAAGGGCTGATTTTTGCGATGTAGAAACCACCGCACACACTGGAGCGGGTGAAGGGAATCGAACCCTCGTCGTAAGCTTGGAAGGCTTCTGCTCTACCATTGAGCTACACCCGCGAGGTACAACTTCAAATTCGACTTCACGATCTTCTTTTTGGTGGTGGGGGCTGGATTCGAACCAGCGTACTCAGAGAGGGCAGATTTACAGTCTGCTGCCTTTAACCACTCGGCCACCCCACCGCGAAGAACCGCAGAGTATGAAGCAAGCTCAACGTACTGTCAATCAGGTTTTGGTAGAAGATTTTCTACTTCACCTGACAGCGTTGCTTCGGGGCGTGATTGTAACGGCCGGACTGTAAAGCTGCAAGGGTGATTTTGCCAAGTGCGAAAAAATCTTCATGAACCGATCTGGAATTGTTCCGCCGGCACCTCGGCATGACCAGACAATGTCGTTCCCGCGCAGGCGGGAACCCAAGTCTTTGTGCTCAGTGTCGAGGCAAGAACAAGATGATGAGGCGTGCAACGCAATGAGGTTCCCGCCTTCGGGGGAACGACGTCGATCAAGGCTGAGGGTGGTTCGCATCCGCCGGCGCCAGCGCCGTCAGCGCCTGCGCCTTGAGCGCCTTGATCAGCGCCGTCTCGTCCTGCGCCAGGCCCTCGGGCGCGGGGAAGATGCGGTCGGCGTAGATCAGCCCTACCCTGGCCTTGCCGACCACCAGCGGCAGCACGATGAAGCTCTCGGCGTCCGGCAGCAGGGTCTTGTACCAGGCCGGCAGCAGGTCGCGGATCTTGGGGCTGAAGGCGTCCGCGATCATCATGTCGGCGTCGTTTTCCAAGGCCAGATGGAACACGTCGCGGGTAAAGGCGCAAGGGAATACGAAGCCGTCCTGCAGGTCGACGCTGCCCTCGCCCAGCGACACCCGCGCGCGGAACTGTCCGGTGCGCGCATCGCGCAGGCACACGGTGGCGAACCGGAATCCCAGCGCGCCGTACAGGGTTTCGAGCACGGCATTGACCACGTCGTTGACGCCGGCGCCGGATCCGCCCAGCAGGGTCACGTCCTGCACGCCCGCCAGCAGCAGGTCGCGCGCATTCTTCGGCTTGCCGCTGGGGTGGAACTCGCCCTCGTCGTCCTCGCCCGCATCCAGGGTGGCTAGCGCCAGCACGTTCGGCAGGCTGCTGCCGGCTTTCGGATCGGTCTTCGGGGCGCGCTCCATGTTCATGCTCTGCAGCATGCCGTTCATGCCTTCCTGCGCCACGTCGAACAGGGCCGCCAGGCGCGGCGCATCGACGCCGAGCGCCATGCCGTAGCGCGCGAGCAGCACGCCGGCCTCGGGCGAGGTCGCCGGATCGTGGCAGCGCCCCATCAGGCGCGCCACGTCGCGGCTGAAGGCGGCCACCTGCCGCATCCATTCGTCGCGGTCGGCAGCCACCTCGAGCGGCCCCGGAGGAAGGGCCGCCTGCGCCCGCACGATCAACTCCGGCATCTGCCACTCGCGCAAGATCGCCCCTGACAGGGTCTCAAAGCTGCAGCCCAAGATCAGTTGCGCAGCTTGGCTTGAGCTGTGCTTGCCGGCCGCCACGAGCGCGGCGATTTCCCGGTAGCGCTCGGGTTCGTGACTGGCCAGCAGCAGCGGACCCAGGTTCTTGAACAGCGCGCAGATCGCCGCCTCCTCGGCGCCGGGGATCGGGCTGTGGCGCGCCAGCTCGCGGCCGACCAGGCTGGCGCACAGGGCGGCTTCGAGCTCCACCCGCACGCCGTGCTCGGCGGTGTCGAGCGCATCGACCAGCAGCATCGCCAGCGCGGCGGCGCGCACATTGTCGAAGCCGAGCAGGGAAATGGCGCGCGAGATCGTCGTCACCGGCGTACCGGACAGGGTACGGTACTGGACCGTGTTGGACAGGCGCAGGATACGCTGGGTCAGGGCGACGTCGGACACCACGTAATACGCGAGGTCGGCCGTGCCCAGGTCGTCGCTATACCCCATGCCGATCACCTGCGTGACGGCGCCGCCCAGGGTGAACATGCGTTCGGTGCCGCTGAGTTGTCGCATCAGGGCGGGTCGCACGCGGCGCACAGCGCCGTCCTGGAAGATGTCGGCCATGGTGTCGATCCGCTCAGCCGGCCTTGCGCAGCGGCGCGCCCGCGTGCGCGCCCTGTTTGTATTGTTTCAGCACCTGCTGGTGCAGCGCCGCCAGCGCCGGCAGCTTGGGATTGAGCGGGTCGAGCTTGCGCACATTGCCGACCAGGCCCGGCACCTGCGCGCCGAGACGGTTGTCCCAGCCCTCGTGCTCGAGGCAGCGCAGCACCGCCAGCGCGGCATTGAAGGCCACCGCCGGATTGCTCGGCAACTTGGTGGCCGCTTCCAGCATCAGCCTCACCGCGCCGTGGTAGTCGCCGTCCTTGGCGCGCGCGGCGCCGCCGGCGACCAGGTCGACCACCTGCTGGCGGCTCTGCTGGGCGAGGGTCTGCGCCAGCTCGCTTCTACCGGCCTGTTCCAGCACGCCCATGGCGCGCGAGACCATGGTGTCGCTCGAGGCATTGCTCATCACCTCGCGCACGATCTCGGAAGCGCCTTCTTCGCGGCCATTGTCGATGCAGGTACGCGCCAGCTCGAGCTTGAGCTCGGGCGACAGATTGGGCGCATCCTTGCTTGACGCCAGGGCCGTGTCCAGCGCTTCGCCCAGGCGCTGCTCATTGCCGGTGTACTCGTGCACCAGGGCCGAGGCGATCGCGCTGCACAGCGCGGTGTTGGCGCGCCCGCCCATCGTGCGGTCGAGGTCGCGCACCACGGCGGCGGCCCCGACGGGATCGCCCTTGTGCACCAGTGTGCGCACCAGCTTGACGTGATCTTCGGGGTCGCGGAATTCGGAATATTTGGCCTTGGCCACCACCTGGCGCAAGGATTTTTCGGCGGTATCGACGTCGCCCGCCTCGAAGGCGGTGTCGGCCAGGGTGCGCAAGCGCCGCACCGCATGCGGCGACACCGCCACTGCCTCGCTCAGCACGGACTGCGATTTCTGCAATTCGCCGACCGCCGCATGGGTGCGCGCCAGCCAGTCATAGGCATCGACGAAGTTGCGGTTGGTGTCGACCAGTTCTTCCAGGATGTCGCGCGTCTCGGTGAACTGCTTGCGCACGAAGAGCGTCTTGGCCAGGCCAAGCCGGGCCCAGGCGATCGCCTTGATCTCGATCAGGTGGCGATAGATCGGCTCGGCCTGGTCGGCCTGGCCCAGGAACATGTGCAGCTCGGCGCGCAGGCGCAGGAAGTCGACCGCGTAGCGCGGGTGCAGGCGCTGGCCTTCGACGCAGGCGGCGATCGCATCGATCTGGTCGCCCGCTTCCATCAGGGTGTGCACCGGCAGGAAGGCATTGCGCTTGTCGAGGGCGCGTGCGATGCGCTCGAGCAGGCGATCGGCGGTGAACGGCTTGAGGATGTAGTCGGTCGGCGCCAGTTCGGCCGCGCTGACCACCTTGCTGTGGTTGCCTTCGGCGGTGACCATGAAGAACATGGTGGCCAGCTTCATCAGCTTGTGGTGGCGCAGGTCTTCCAGCAGTTGCTGGCCATCCTGGCCGCCTTCGAGGTCGTATTCGCACAGGATCAGGTCGAACTGGCGCAGGCCCAGGTGCTTGACAGCCTGGTTGGCGTTACTGGCGTGCTCGATCCGGGTCAGGCCGCACAGCGTGAGCATGCTGTGGATGCTGGTCCGCATCCCCGCGTGGGGCTCGATGATCAGGGCCGTCAGGCCTTCCAGTTCGTTCATGATGTTCCGTATAAGCCTGCGTTGGGCGTGGCGCCGCGGCTGCATGGGCGCGCGGCATCGGCCAGTATATTACGGCGAGGAACGAAAATAATGCAATTGGGTAAGTACTGACACGAGAAAGCGTCAGCACGCCGAAAAAACGACAGCCTGTTTATGGAAGCCAGCTTGTCAAGGCCCGCTTATTGAACATCGGCCGCGGCCTGGCGCAGGGCCGTATGGCGGCTGTCGCATTCGGACTTGCTGGCGCCGTCGACCACGTTCTGGTAACGCACCTCGTACTTGCCGGCGGCCAGCCTGTCGAAGGTGAAGTTCGAGCGCTGCTGCACGAAGGCGTGCCTGACGTTGGCGCGGCGGTCGAGGTCGTACAGCTTGACGAACACCGGCGCCGCGTTGGCGCTGTTGTCGATCACGACCTGCATCTCCGCCCCCTCGTTGCCGACCGGGTAGCCGGGCAGGTAGGACGATTCGAGCGGCCACGGATCGCCGCTGGGCGACGCCAGGGTCTGCAGGTCGGTGCTGCAGTCGGGGGCGCGGGCCGGCACCGCCAGCTGGGTGACGGCGAGCGCGCGCACCTCGGGCGGCGGGCCCTTGGCGCCGTCCGGACCGATGCGGCGGGCCCAGTCGTCACCGCTGGCGTCGACGCCCAATGCGTCGGCGCGGCCGGTCTTGATGGGGTCTGGCTGGGCAATGCCGCCCCAGGCCAGCGCGCTGGGGATAATGTTCGGCTGTTGTTCGATCATCAGCACGGCGACGACGGCGCCGGCCACGAAGCAGCCCGACATGCCGAGCCACCAGCGCGGATCGCGCCACAATCGCTTGCGGCGCGGCCTGGGCGGCGGCTGCCCATCCCAGTTGTCGCCGTTCTTGCGCGGCTGGCCTTCCTTGGCGCTCGAGCTTTCCAGCCACTCGACTTCCCACTCCTCGGCGGCGATCCATTCGTCGTGCTCCTTGCGGCGCACGGGATCGGACAGGACGTTGTAGGCGGTATTGACGACCGCCATGATGCGGGCGGACTTTTCGTCGCCCGGATTCTTGTCAGGGTGATATTTTTGGCTCAGGGCCTTGTAGGAAGCACGAATGACTTCCTGGGGCGCATGACGCGACACCTTCAGGTTGTCATAATGTGTGTGAATCTTGCCCATGATCTGTCAAGTCTACCCGCTTCTACCCTGCGCGTTTTGTCTGTCCTCGGCCGAAGCCCGTCATGTGACGAGACGCGGGAATATCGCACAGCTTAGCCGGATTTGTATCCGCTGTGCAAGATATCATAAAGTCTACAAGCGATGGCTGCGGTCCGCATGCACGATTGCGTCCGGCAATTCTACGTCCTGTCCGACCACCAGCACCTTGAACAATTCGCCCATTTCAGCTGGAGACACCAGCTTTTGCACGGCCCGCGACAGGGGCAGGAACTGCCTGGCGTCGTTGGGGTCGTTTTCCAGCAACAGTTCACCGATCCCGGCGCCGAGCAGGAAGGCGGCCTGGCTCATATAGGCCAGCACCGGCAGGCCGGCATCCTGGGACGCCAGCGCCATCGCCGTGAAATCGACATGGGCCGTGATGTCCTGCAGGCCGGGCAAGTAAAAGGGGTCCGGGTGCGCGTGGTGGCGGTAATGACACATCAAGGTGCCGCCGATGCGCTGGTCGAGGTAATACTCGTGGGCCGGGAAGCCGTAGTCGACCAGGATGGCGGCGCCGCGGCCGCCCGCGAACATCGCCGCCAGCGAGCGCATGAAGCCGGCGCCAACCGGGTGCAGTTCGGTCACATAGCCCTCGATCATCTGCTCGTGGTCAGGCACCTGGCGCGCCAGCTGCGCGGCCAGTTCGTCGCCCAGCGGCGCCTGGACGAAGGCGAAGGCGCCGTCCTCGACCGTGACCATTTGCCGGCGCCAGCCGTCGCGGGTACGGATCACCAGCTCGACCGGCATGGCGTCGAGCACCTCGTTGGCCAGCACCACGCCGCTGAACCGGTCCGGCATGGCGTCCAGCCAGCGCATCTGCGGCAGATCGGCCAGGTTGGCTTGCTGGCGCGCGCGCAGTTCGCCGGACAACTCGATGATGGTGTAGGAACGCACAGGAACGCCAATGCGCGCCAGAGCAGTGATGACGTCGCGCGCCAGGCGGCCGGTGCCGGCGCCGAACTCGATGATGTCGGGCGCGCTTTGGGCGATAATAGCGGCTGCCACGCGCGCCACGGCCGCCCCGAACAGCGGCGTCATCTCGGGCGCGGTGGTGAAATCGCCGCTCGCGCCGAGCTTGGCCGCGCCGCCGCTGTAATACCCGAGCCTGGGCGCGTACAGCGCCAGTTCCATGAAACGAGAGAATGCGATCGCGCCGCCGTGCTGTGCGATGTCAGCGGCGATCAGTTGTTGCAGGGAATGGGACGCGGCCAGGGCGTCAGGTTCGGGTGCGGGCAAGGACATGCCGGCATTGTAGCCAGAATAGCTTTTATCAACAATTTACAGCCTTCGACCATATCAATGACGGACAGCCCTTCGATTTCCCTGCCCCGGGTCGCGCTGGTGACCGGCGCCGGCCGCCGCCTCGGCCGCGCGATCGCGCTCGGCCTGGCCCAGGCCGGATGGGATCTCGCCCTGCACTACCGCCATTCCGAAAGCGACGCCATCGCGACGCGCGACGCCATCCTGGCGCTTGGCCGGCGCGCCGCGCTGCTGCAATGCGACCTGGCCGACGAGGCGGCGGTGCGGCAACTGGTCGGCCAGGCCAGCGCCGCGCTGGGGCCGCTGTCTTGCGTCGTCAACAACGCTTCGTTGTTTGAATACGACAGCGCCACCGAGTTCTCCTGGCAGCTGCTCAATGCCCATATGCAGGCGAACGTGGCCGCGCCGGTGCTGCTGGCGCAGGAATTGCACGCCGCCACCCCGGACGGGCGACAGGCCGTCGTGGTCAACTTGCTGGACCAGAAACTGTACAATCTCAACCCGGATTTTCTGTCGTACACGCTGTCCAAGGCGGCCCTGCACACGGCGACCACGATGCTGGCGCAGGCGCTGGCGCCGAAGGTGCGCGTGGTCGGCGTCGCCCCCGGCATCACGATGGTCTCGGGCGACCAGAGCGAGCAAGGCTTCGCCGCGGCGCACCAGATGACGCCGCTGCAGCGCTCGTCGACCCCGCAGGACATCGCCGACGCCGTGGTCTACGCCGCATCGGCGCGCGCGCTGACCGGCACCACCCTGCTGGTCGATGGCGGCCAGCACCTGATGCCGCTGAGCCGCGACGTGATGTTCCTGACCGAATCGAATAACTCCCACAAATAAGGCTATCCCATGTTGTCCGCCCTGTCCCACCCGAGCTTGCGCGATTGCCGCCGGCTGTTCCTGCGCAATTACGAAGTGATGATCAATATCGGCGTGCACGATTTCGAGAAGAAGGGCGAGCAGCGTGTCCTGATCAATGTCGAGCTGTACATTCCGCTGGAGCTGTCGACGCCGAAGGCCGACCAGCTGGCGGAAGTGGTCGACTACGACTTCATGCGCGAGACCATTGCCCAGCGCATCGCCAAGGGCCACATCCACCTGCAGGAAACCCTGTGCGACGACGTGGTCAAGGCGATGCTGGCGCACCCGCGCGTGCGCGCCGCCGGTGTCTCGACGATGAAGCCGGATGTGTATGCCGACTGCGAAGGCGTCGGCGTTGAAGTGTTCCAGATCAAGGAAGCAGCATGAACGAAACCGTAGTCGAGCGCGTCGTGGAAGCGGACTTCCCGACCGCAGGCGTCGAAGTCGACGTCAAGAAGCAAGAGAAGATCGCGCACGAGAACAACAAGCTGCACAAGCGCCTGTGCCGCCTGGTGGGCCAGGCGATCGGCGACTTCAACATGATCGAGGATGGCGACAAGGTGATGGTCTGCCTGTCGGGCGGCAAGGACAGCTACGCCCTGCTCGACATCCTGCTCACGCTGCGCGAGCGCGCGCCGATCCACTTCGACATCGTCGCGGTCAACCTCGACCAGAAGCAGCCGAACTTTCCGGCGCATATTCTCCCGGCCTACCTGGACAAGCTCGGCGTGCCCTATCACATCGAAAACCAGGACACCTACAGCATCGTCAAGCGCCTGGTCCCGGAAGGCAAGACCACCTGCTCGCTGTGCTCGCGCCTGCGGCGCGGCATCCTGTACCGCGTGGCCGATGAACTCGGCTGCAACAAGATCGCGCTGGGCCACCACCGCGACGACATCCTCGAGACCTTCTTCCTGAACATGTTCTTCGGCGGTAAGCTGAAGGGCATGCCGGCCAAGCTGGTGTCGGACGACGGCAAGCACATGGTGATCCGCCCGATGGCCTACGTGAAGGAAGCCGACACCGAGCGCTACGCCGAAGTGAAGGGTTTCCCGATCATCCCGTGCGACCTGTGCGGCTCGCAGGAAAACCTGCAGAGAAAGCAAATCAAGAACATGCTGCGCGAGTGGGAAAAGAAGCATCCGGGCCGGGTCGAGAATATCTTCTCGTCGCTGTCGACCGTGGTGCCGTCGCATTTGCAGGACCGCGATCTGTTCGACTTCGTTGGCCTCAAGACCGATGGCGTGCCCAATCCCCTGGGCGACATCGCGTTCGACGAGGAGCCGTGTTCGACGCCGGCCACGAACACGATTTCGCTAACGCAGCTCTGACGACCGCGTAGGATGAAAGCAGAGGCCGGGCCTCTGCTTTTTTTTCGTCCCGTTTTTCGTCCCGTGTTTTGTCCCCGTTTTTTGTCTCGATCGTACGAAGCGATGACTGACATCTCCGGCAGCAGCCTGCAGGCCCATTACGACACGATGTGGGAGCACGCTTTCGGCGCGATCGCGCGTGGAGAGGTGGACTGCGACACGCGTCTTGCCGCGGGTCCCGACCCGCGCCGCGGCATCAGCCTGATCGCGCGTCCCGACCCCTCGCTGCAAACCCGCATCGACAGCCTGCTGGACCGCCTGGCGGGCGCCGAGCCGCGGCAGTATCGTTACCCGGCAGCCGATCTGCACATGACGATCCTGTCGCTGCTGACCGCCGGCGCCGGCGTCGCCATCCACCCGGCGCTGGTGGACGACTATCTGGCCGCGGTCCGGGCCGCCGTGGACGGCATCGAGGCGATCGACATCGACTTCGGCGGCATCGCGCTGTCGCGCGGCGCGGTGATGGCGCGCGGTGTTGCACGCGGACCAGTGCTGGAAATCTTGCGCGAGCGTCTGCGCACCGCCTTGCGCGAGCGGGGCCTCGACGGCGCGCTCGACCGGCGCTATCGCCTGGTGACCGCGCATATGACGCTGTTTCGTTTCACCGAGCCCTTGCGCGATGCGGCGCGATTTGCCGCACTGCTCCACGCACTGCGCGACGCACCGCTGGGCGTCATGCGCATCGAGCAGGCCGAACTGGTGGTCAATGACTGGTATATGTCCAGTGAGTCACTGGTCCGGGTGGCAACGCTGCCCCTCGCCGCGCCGCAGTGGGATGCTAGGATCCATGACGGTCCTTTCCCAGATATCCAAGCCTGAGTTCCGCCGTGCTACGCTGGCGTCACCTTCACCTTCGAGAAAACCGCGATGCGCCTGCCTTTGCGCCGAACCCCACGCCTGCTGCGAAATATTTCCATTGCCCTTGCCGTGCTCCTGCCTGGCGCGGCGCTGGCCGAGCCCAGCGCGATCTACCTCGTGCGTCATGGCGAAAAGGCCAGCATCGGCAAGGACCCGGCCCTGACGCCGCAAGGCCATCTGCGCGCGCAACACATCGCGGCGATCCTGTACCGCACCGGCATCCAGGCCATTTTCAGCACGCCGACCGCGCGCACGCTGCAGACCGCGCAGCCGCTGGCGCAGCAGCTGGGGTTGCAGGTCGCGCAGTACGACCCGGCCCTGCCCAAAGCGCTGGTCGACCAGGTGAAGGCGCTGCGCGGACCCGTGCTGGTGGTCGGTCACTCGAACACCTTGCCGGAACTGGTGCGCCTGTTCGGCGGCGAGCCCGGCCTCGACATCGGGGACGACGAGTACGACCGTCTCTACCAGCTCACGCCGCAGGCCAGCGGCGCGGTCAGGACGATCATCCTGAGCTCGCCGCCCGCATCCGCCGTCCCACCCTGAATATCCAGAGCGTCATTGCAGATGTGACGCCCGAAAACGACGCACTACCGGGTCAGGGAGCGACGTTCGCGCGCAGCACCGGATACAGGTTCAGGCGCTCGTCGTACGACGAATGGCGCTTGGCGAAGAATTCCAGGCGCGCCTGCGGGTTCCTGGCGAAGGCCGGATCGCTGTCCAGGCGTTCCTGGAAAGCCTTGGCCACGGCCGGATCGGCCGCCATCTGCTCGCGCGCGACCTCTTCGGCCACGTAGTCTTCCAGGTACTCCTTGCGCTCGAAGGCCGTGTTGAACGCGCCCCAGGCCAGCAGCGAATCCGGCGCCTGCGGCTCCAGCATCGCCACCACCAGGCGCGCCTTCGGCTGCGCGATCGGCACGAACAGCGAGCCTGCCGCAACCGGACGCGCTTCCGCCGTCCACTTGCCTTCCACCGTCAGGCGCTGGTGGCCTTCGACCGAAGCGGCGGCCAGGGTGGCCTTGGCGGCGCGGAAGGTCTCTGCTTCGTAGCGCTCGACCGTCTTGTCCAGCTTGCGGAACTCGACGCCGTGCTGGCGCAGCTTCTCGCCCACGATCGCGGCGTAGGCGGCGGGGACGATGTAACCGGCGCGCGGCGCGGTGATCTGGAAATCGGCCACGATGTCCTGCCACAGCGGCACGCGCCATACCTGCGGGCGGGTTTCGTCGTAGCGCGTCATCAGGGCGCCTGAGACTTCCGACGGCGTGCGGGTGTAGGCGTAGCCGTTGAAATCGACCATCTCCTTCTTGTCGGAGGCCTTGTACGACAGCGCCACCGGCTGGTTGCCCAGCTTGGCGGCGCGCGCGTCGGCCGCATACGCGGCCTGCTGCCATTGTTTGCCGTTCTTCGCCACCTGGTCGAGCACCGACACCACGGTGTTGCGGGTGATGCGCACGCGCACCGGGTACTCCTTCCACGAGTGGGTTTCGACCAGCATCGCCATGCGGTTGCGCAGCTGGAAGTAGCCGGTCGAGAAGCGCGGATCGGACACGTTGTCCATGAAGCCCGACATCGGGTCGTCATGCTTCACGAACGACATGTAATAGGACTGCGGCGTCGAGCCTTCTTTGGCGATGTCCTTGATCACGTTGGTGCGCAGAGCCAGGCCGGCCTTGCGCAATCCCGGGTCGCCCGAATACACCGGCTCGACCTGGATCGAGATATCGTGCTGGAACTTGGCGCCGTTGGTCGCGTGCAGGTCGACGTAGACCAGCGGATCCCAGGCGTTCACCAGCGCCAGCATGGCCTGCATCTCGGGCGCGTCGGCCTTCAGGTAGTCGCGGTTCAGGTTGTAGTTCTGGGCGGTGGTGCGCCAGCCCATCTCGACCGGGCCTCGCTGGTTCGGGCGGTTCCACTTGCCGAAGCGCTCATGGCCATCGACGTTGAACACCGGGACGAAAATGAACACCTGCTTGTCGAGCGCGCCCTTGGCCGCGCGGCCTTCGAGCGCTTCGCGCAGCGCCAGGAAGCCGGCGTCCTTGCCGTCGATCTCGCCGGCATGGATGCCGCCCTGCATCAGGGTCACGGGCAGGCCCTGCTGCTTCGCCGCCTGCGGGGTGAACACGCCCTTGCCGTTCACGACCAGCGCCTTCATCGGGCGGCCTTCCGGCGTGATGCCGAAATCGATGCACTGCACCTGCTTCGGGTACGCCTGCTGGTACGCGGCGCACAGCGCGATCGTCTCGTCGTAGCGGCCGGTAGCGGTGAAGCCCGAGCGCTCCGACACGGTGGTCAGGTCGGGGGCGGCATGGGCAGACTGGCTGAGGGGAATGGCCGACAACAGGGCCAGCAGTAACGCAGAACGGATCATCGACAAGCTCCGGCAAGGACAGAAGGAAGCCGATGATTATAGACGTGTTCTTAGCGCAACAGTTCAGCCATGGAAACCCGACGGGCAGGCGGCATGCGGCGCCGCCCGCCCGTCAATACAGGGGTTTTGCTTAGAACCTATCCCGGCAGGTTCTTAGCGCGGCGGCGCGCCCGGCGTGGTGTGGATCGAGATCTCCCTGGCCTCCGGCCGCACGATCCGCGTCGGCACGACGCGGGCCCTGGCCGTGGTCGAGACCGGGCAGGCGCCATTGGCGCGGTAGGCCAGGGCCGTGGCCAGCAAGCCTTCGTTCTGGTCGCCCACCGGCCGCGACAGGTCGTCGCTCGCCTGGCAGGTGGGGGTGAAGCCGTCGGTGAAGTCGCCGAAGCCCTTGTGGTTCACGCCCTGGAACTCGATCGAGAAATAGGTCGTGCCGCAGTTCGGCACCGGCGTGAAGCCGTAGGGCTTGCCGCAGGTGGTGCCGCCGATCTGGATCACTTCGATGTCGGCGCCGCGCAGGCCGTTGATCACCGATTCGCTGGCCGAGCAGGTGCCCGCCGTGCTGAGCACGGTCACCCGTTTCAGGCCCAGGCTGGGCAGTGGTGTGCCGGTACGCAGCGGATTGCTCGAGGCGAAGCCCCAGGCGGTCGAGCGGAACATGATCGGCTGGTAGGCCGGCGTCTTGTCGTTGTAGCGCGAGCGCTCGAACACCTTGCCGCTCGTCGACGCGGGGCCGGCGATCATGTAGGCCAGCTGGCTGGCGACGTACAGCAAGCCGCCGCCGTTGTAGCGCACGTCGAGCACCAGGTCGTTGACGCCGGCCTGCTGGAAGGTGACAAAGGCGTCGTACAGCTGTTTCTCGGACACGGCGTTGAAGTTGTCGAAGGTCAGGTAGCCGACCTTGCCGCTGGCGGTCTCGATCACCTTGACGTTCTTCACCGGCGCGAGCACGACCTCGGCTCCGGCCATCGTCGCATCAAAAGCCACCCCGCCGCGCTGCAGGGTGAAGCTGTGGGTGGCGCCGGCGGACGCCGGGAACAGGCCGGCATTGATGCGGTCGACCGCGTCTTTGTCGGTGGCATTGACGAAGTCGACGCCATCGACCTTGAGCAGCATGTCGCCGCGCAGCAGGCCGGCCGCAGCGGCGGGCGATCCCGGCTCGACCGCCGTGATCAGCCAGGTGCGCGGCGCCCGGCCGTCGGCGTTGCGGCTCCAGGTGATGCCATAGCCCAGGTCGATGCCCTGGGTCTGCATCGCTTCCCACTCGGCGGTCGGGTAGGTGAAGTGATAACGGTCCTTCGGCTGGCCGCTGGCCGTCAGGGCCGGCGTCTTGAGCACCGCGAAATAGTCGAGCGCGCTCTTGAAGTCGGCCATCTTGTAGGTGTTCGGGATCTCGTCGTACCAGAGGTAGTACTGGTTGGCCCAGGCGCGCAGGAATTTCAGTTCGTCCAGCAGCGTGCCCTGCACGTCGGGATACGGCTTGCCGCTCGCATCCAGGCCCGCGCGCGGGACGGCGCACTTGTTCCAGTAGCTGCCGTAGGCGTCGCCCAGCAGGTTCGGGTTCAGGTCTTCCGGGGTCGGCTCGGTGGCGACCGGGGGTGGCGGGACCGGCGTCGTGGGCCCCGGATCTTGCGCCACCGGCGCGGGCGCGGGCGCGCCGACGCTCGGAGAACCGCCGCCACCGCCGCAACCGGCGAGGACGAACAGCGCGGCGAGCGCGCTGGAAATCAAACGCAATGGAAAGGTCTTGCCGGAGGTAGGTAGCGAGCTCATGCGTCCGATTATAGACGCCGATATCCGGGTCGAATACAACCAACTGTAACGGTTGAGGCTAGGACACAACGACCGATATCAAGCGAACAATCGCTGGCCTGACATTGAACGCGTGAATGGCCGCACCATCCACGCGTTCACGCTCAAGCCGCCTGTGGCGCCGCCCCCGGCGCATGAAACGCCGCCACCAGCGCCGCCTCTTTCTCCCTGGCCGCCTTCAGGTGGCGCTCCTTCACGTGGCCGTAGCCGCGGATGTCTTCCGGGATGCTGGCGATCGCCACCGCCTGCGCCAGGTTCTCGGGCGTCAGCTTCGGCAGCAGGGCCGTCACCGTCTCGCGGTAGTGCCCGATCAGGGCGCGCTCCGTCCTGCGCTCGGCGGTGTAGCCGAACACGTCGAAGGCGGTGCCGCGCAAGCCCTTGAACTTCGCCAGCACGCCGAAGGCGCTCATCATCCACGGGCCGTACTCGCGCTTGATGGCGCGGCCTTCCTTGTCGTGCCTGGCCATCAATGGCGGCGCCAGGTGGAACTTCAGCCTGGTGTCGCCTTCGAACATGGCGCCGATCTTGGCGCGGAAGGCCGGGTCGGCGTGCAGGCGCGCGACCTCGTACTCGTCCTTGTAGGCCATCAGCTTGTAGTAGTAGCGCGCCACGGCTTCGGTCAGGCGCGTGCCCTTGCCGAGCTTTTCTTCCTGCGCGCGCACCTGGTCGACGAAGTCCTTGTACTGGCCGGCATAGGCCGCGTCCTGGTAGGCGGTGAGCAGCTCGATGCGGCGGCTGACGATGTCGTCCAGGGTCTGGATGCGCTTGAACTCGACCACCTTCGACGGCAAGGCGGCGCGGCTCACGGCGGCCAGGTCGTGCGCGGCGCTGCGGCCCCAGTTGAAGGCCGCCTGGTTGAAGGCCACCGACACGCCGTTCAGTTCGATCGCCTTGAGCAGCGAATTTTCCTGCAGCGGCACGTGGCCCTTCTGGAAGGCGTAGCCGAGCATGAACATATTGGTGGCGATCGCATCGCCCAGCAAGGCGGTGGCAATCTGGCCGGCGTCGATGAAGTCGACGTTGCCCTTGCCGCAGGCCTGCTCGATGGCGCCGCGCGAGCCCTCGGCCGGGAATTGCCAGTCCGGGTTCTTGACGAAGGCCGCGGTGGTGGCGCCGCTGGCGTTGACCGCAGCCCAGGTGCGGCCCTCGCCCATGCGGCTCAGGGCGTCGCGGCTGGCGGTGACGATCTGGTCGCAGCCGATCACCAGGTCGGCGCTGCCGGTGCCGACGCGGGTCGAATGCAGGTCTGCCTGGCGCTCGGCCAGGCGCACGTGCGACATCACCGGGCCGCCCTTCTGGGCCAGGCCGCTCTGGTCGAGCACGATCGCGCCCTTGCCTTCGACGTGGCCCGCCACGGCCAGGATCTGGCCGACGGTCACCACGCCGGTGCCGCCGACGCCGGCGACCAGGATGCCGTACGGCGTCGCGACCGACGGAATGGCCGGCAGCGGCAAGGCTGGCGGAGCGGCTTCGGAACTCGTCGCTTTCTTCGGTTTCTTCAAGCCGCCGCCTTCGACGGTGACGAAGCTCGGGCAGAAGCCCGACACGCAAGAAAAGTCCTTGTTGCACGAGGACTGGTTGATCTGGCGCTTGCGGCCCAGTTCGGTTTCCAGCGGCTCGACCGACAGGCAGTTCGACTGCACCGAGCAGTCGCCGCACCCTTCGCACACGGCCTCGTTGATCACGACGCGCTTGGCCGGGTCGGGGAACTCGCCTTTCTTGCGACGGCGGCGCTTCTCGGACGCGCAGGTCTGGTCGTAGATCACGGCCGACACGCCCGGCATCTCGCGCAGCTCGCGCTGCACATCCATCAGCTCGGAGCGGTGGCGCACCGTGGTGCCCGGCGCCCAGGCATAGTCGCTCGGGTATTTATCGGGTTCGTCGGTGACGACGATGATCGGCTTGACGCCCTCGGCCGCGATCTGGCGGCTGATCATGCCCGGGTCGAGCGGGCCGTCGACGTTCTGGCCGCCCGTCATCGCGACCGCATCGTTGTAGAGAATCTTGTAGGTGATGTTGACCTTGGCCGCCACCGCGGCGCGGATCGCCAGGATGCCCGAATGGAAGTACGTCCCGTCGCCCAGGTTCACGAACACGTGTTTCTCGTCGGTGAACGGGGCCTGGCCGATCCAGGTCGTGCCTTCCGCGCCCATGTGCGTGAAGGTCGACGTTTCGCGGTCCATCCACAGCACCATGTAGTGACAGCCGATGCCGGCCATGGCGCGCGAGCCTTCCGGCACCTTGGTCGAGCTGTTGTGCGGGCAGCCCGAGCAGAAGTAAGGAATGCGGTCGGTCTGCGGATTCGGCTTCGCCGGAATATTCTTGAGCACCAGCTCCTTCGCTTCCAGGAAGACGATGCGTTCCTTGACCCGCTCCGCCACCGGATGGCCGGCGCAGTAGTGCGAGATGCGCGACGCGATGGCGCGCGCGATCTGGGCGGGATTGAGTTCATAGGTCGCCGGCAATAGCCAGTCGCCATGGCCCATGCGGTTCCTGTTGCTCCATTCGCCGGTATCGTCGAACTTGCCGACCACGCGCGGACGCTCGCCGTCCGGCAGGTTGTACAGCTCTTCCTTGAGCGCGTATTCCATCACCTGGCGCTTTTCTTCGACCACCAGGATCTCGTCGAGGCCGCGCGCGAACTCGTGCACGCCTTCGGCCTCGAGCGGCCAGGTCATGCCGACTTTATACAGGCGCAGGCCAATGTCGCGCGCGGCCTGCTCGTCGATGCCGAGGTCGGCCAGCGCCTGGCGCGTGTCCAGGTAACTCTTGCCGGCGGTGATGATGCCGATCTTCGGCCGCGGGCTGTCCCAGATGATGCGGTTCAGTTTATTCGCGCGTGCATACGCCAGCGCGGCATACCATTTGTGGTTGCTCATCCGCACTTCCTGGTCCAGCACGGCGTCCGGCCAGCGGATGTTGAGGCCATCCGGCGGCAGCTGGAAGTCCAGCGGGGTGACGATCTGCACGCGGTCCGGGTCGAGATCGACCACGGCGCCCGATTCGATGATGTCGGTCACGCATTTCATCGACACCCACAGGCCGGTGTAGCGGCTCATGGCCCAGGCATGCAGGCCGAAGTCGAGGTATTCCTGGACCGAGGACGGGTACAGCACCGGGATGCCGCAGTGGGTCAGGATGTGGTCGGACTGGTGCGCGGTGGAAGACGATTTTGCGGCGTGGTCGTCGCCGGCCAGCACCAGCACGCCGCCATGCCGGGAGGAGCCGGCATTGTTGCCGTGCTTGAACACGTCGCCGCAGCGGTCGACGCCCGGACCCTTGCCGTACCACATGGCGAACACGCCGTCGTATTTCGCGTCCTTGTAGAGGTTGGTCTGCTGGGTGCCCCAGACCGCGGTCGCCGCCAGGTCTTCGTTCATGCCCGGGTGGAACTTGACGTGGTGGGCGTCGAGGTGTTTCTTCGCCTTCATCGCGGTCTGGTCGACGGCGGTGACGGGCGAACCGCGGTAACCGGTGATGTAGCCGGCAGTGTTCAGGCCGGCCTTCAGGTCGCGCTCGCGCTGCAGCATCGGCAGGCGGATCAGGGCCTGGGTGCCGGTCATGAAGGCGCGGCCGCGCTCGAGCGTCCACTTGTCGTCGAGCGTGATGTCGTGTTGCGGTTGGGTGGGCTGCGAAGGCGCGGGCGGGGATGGCTCCGGCGGCGCCAGGTGGGCGCGCTCCGTGGGTGCGTTCATGGTGTCTCCAAGATTCTCATGGCGGATACGTCGCGGCGCATTTCCTGCATCTCGCTGACCGTATGCGAGCCAGTATAGTCCTGCCCCCCAAGCATTAAATTCCAAACAATTCCCCCGTCTTCTTGAATTGCGCAATAAAATTGCCATACAAAAGTCTGCATTGGGGTGGATATGTCGAAGATTGAGCTGGATAAAACAGACCGCAAGATTCTGGAAATCTTGCAAAGCGATGGACGGCTGTCGAACCAGGACGTGGCCGAAAGGGTAAACCTCTCGCCTTCGCCCTGCCTGCGCCGCATCAAACGCCTGGAAGAAGCGGGCGTCATTCGCCAGTACGTGGCGCTGCTCGACCCGGACAAGATCGGGCTTGGGCTATTGGCTTACGTAAATGTGCGGCTGGAAAAGCACAGCGAAGTAGCCAGCGCCACCCGCCAGCCGGGCTTGCCGGCGACGTCGCCGCGCAACGATTTCGCGGTGTCGGTGGGCACCTGGCCCGAGGTCGTGGCCTGCTACGCGATGACCGGCGACATGGATTTCCTGCTGCGCGTGCACGTCGAAGACATGGACCATTTCTCGCGCTTCATGATGGGCACCCTGCTCAAGCACCCGGCGGTGCTGGACGTGAAGTCGAGCTTCGCGCTGCAGCGTATCAAGGAAACGACGGCGATGCCGTTGGTGTGACCTCGTCATTTCTGTCACTGGCAGAAATGACTCCCCGCGTCGGCGGAGACCCGGGTTTCCTTCTATTTCTTCGGCGTGAAAAATTTCACCGCCGCGCGGGTGTTGGCCTTGACCGTGTAGTCGATCGACGCGAACTGCTCTTCCAGCGCCTCGGCCATCACGCTGCCCGGGCTGGGCGGCGGCAGCTCGAGGTGGGCGTCGGCCTCGCCGTACTCGCGCTTGATGCGCATGCCGGCCTTCTTGGCGATGTGCATCATGGTCTGGTTCGAGGTCAGGCATTGCATGTAGAGCGTGTCGACGTCGGAGTTGCGGCAGTAGATCGCCGCGCGCTGGAACAGGCGCGTGCCCACGCCCTGGCCGCGCGCCGACTTCGACACCGAGACGCCGAATTCGGCCACCTGGTCCTTGGTCGTCGACCTGCGCCCGTCGGCCGAGGCGAACGCCAGGTGGCCCATCCCAACCAGTTGGAATACATTGTTGACCACGCCGAACACGATGTCGCGCGAGAAATCGATCTTGTCGACGTAGGCCGCGATCTGTTCGTCCGGGATCATGCTGCCGAAGCGCAGCAGGCGATCGTCCCGGTCCAGCGACAGCAGGTGGCGCAGCACGCGACGGCGGTCGCGTTCGCCCAGTTCCTTGACCAGCACGGGCGGCTGGCCCTTCTTGCCTCTCAGGCCCTGGATCCAGCGGCGTAACGGGTTGTCCAGCATCTCGATACCTTTACGACTGCAACATATGGATTCTAGCCGATCGGGTCGGCATTGGCGGCGCGATCGGTCCGGCTGGCTGCCGCGGGGTTTGCCCTATTGTCGCGTGCTCGGTCCGGCGCCTGTCCCGACGGATGGTCCTGCTCCAGCCATTGCGATTGCGGGCAGACCACGAAACGCCCCTTCCCGGCCTGCTTGGCCGCGTACATGGCCTTGTCGGCGTCGGCCAGCAAGGCTTCCTGCCCGCGCGCGGCGCCCGCCTGGCCGCGCGCGCTGGCGATGCCGATGCTGGCCGAGATCGTCACCGCGTGGCCGTCGGCCTCGGTGATCGATTCGATCTCGGCCAACGCCAGGCGCGCCACCCGCAGTGCGCCGGCCTCCGAGGCCACGTCTTCGAGCAGGATCACGAATTCGTCGCCGCCCAGGCGCGCCAGCGCATCCTCGGCGCGCAGCCTGGCCTGCACCCGGCGCGCGACCATCTGCAGCACCAGGTCGCCGGCCGCATGGCCCCAGGTATCGTTGACCGCCTTGAAACCGTCGAGGTCGATGAACATCAGCACCACCACGCTGTCGCGGCGGTCGGCGCGCGCCAGCGCCCGCTCCAGCAGGCGGGTCAGCTGGCGATAGTTGATCAGGCCGGTCAGGCTGTCATGCTGGGCCAGGCGCTCGAGCTGGCGCGATTGCGCTTCGAGTTCGGCGGTACGCTCGGCCACGCGCTGTTCGAGCGTCTCGTTGGCCGACTGCAGGCGGCGGTTGACGACGCCGATAATGCGGTAGCTGCGGCGCAGCCGCGCGCCGGCGTACACCAGCAGCACCATCAGCACGGCGCTGTAGGCGAACAGGTAGCCGCGAAAGCGCTGGCGCTCCAGCAGCACGGCATTGAAGGAACGGTCGAATTCGCGCTCCAGGCGATCGAGCGCGGCGTCGCTGCCGACTGCGGCGATCTGCGCCTCGAGCATGTTTTCCAGCGGGCGTTTTTCCAGGATCACGCGGCCACTGGCGATCACCGCATCCATCTTGTCGTTCACGGCCGGCGAGAACGCGATCTGCTGGGCCGCCACGTTGCCCAGGATTTCATCGATGCGCGCCGCCAGCGCCGGGTTCGGCGCGATGTTGTAGCGCAGGGTGTCGGTCAGCAGAGCGTTCAGGGTGGTGTCGAGCCGCACCACGATGCGGCCCGGCGCCAGCGCGCCTTCGATGCCCGAAATCTCGGTCTTGAGGTCGGCCACGGCCGGCGGCATGTGCAGCAGCGCCGCCCGCAGCGGCGGATTGTGCTTGGCGAACTGGGCGACCAGTTGTTCCTTGCCCTGCAGCGCCTCCTGCAACGCGGCATAGGCGGACTGGGCGGCCCTATCGCCGGTGAGCGGCACGGTCCCGCCCAGGCGCGCCATCAGCTCGCGCATGCGCGGCAGTTGCGCAGTGAGGTCGAGCGGGGTGACGGCGCGTCCGGTATGCGCGCGCAGGATGCTGGCATCCCATTCGGCGTCGAGCTTTTCGAGCTCGCGCAGGTCGAGCATGACACTGTTGCGGATTTCCGGGTCCACCGCATCGGTGCGGACATAGAGAAACACCAGCACCGCACTCATGAAGATGACCGCCAGGCTCGCCAGCAGCACGCGACGGCGCCGGCACCAGCTCGCAGCACGCCGTGCTAGCAAGGTGAACATCGTTTTTCTCCAAAGCAACAATTTTCAGTTACTGAAGGATAGCAAAACGATGGGCCGCACAGCACGCACCGTGTAACGACATGTAACCAACAGCGTAAATACACGGCTGATTAGTTGGTTTGGTGCAACACCTCGGCGACGGCCTCGACCCGTGCCCGGTGGACGGCGCCCGGGATCTCGCTCTTCTGCTCGGCATGGCGCGCGGCGACCGCGCCCGCATCCACGGCGCGCGCCGCATCCAGGGCGCGCAGCAGGGTCGGCCCCTCGGGCCGCTCGCCTTCCCCGCAGGCGGCCGCCAGCAGCATCCGGGCGAAGCGCTCCGGCTTACGAAAGGCGTCGCAGCGCTCGAACAACGTGACGATGGCGTCGGCGGGCAGCGCCAGGGCGCGGCCAAGCAGATCGAACTCGCGCGCCGTCATCACGGCCAGGTCGCGGCACTCGTTGGGCACCTTGAGGCGCTTGCTCACGGCCTCGATCGGCGGGACGGCGGCCAGGCCGCGCATCAGCACGGCGAAGCGCACTTCCAGCGGGTGGCCGAGCGCGGCGGCGTGGTCGATCGTGCGCAGCACCGGCTCGCTCCACCGCGCGTCCAGCTCCGGCAGGATGCGCGCCAGCGCGCCGCAGTCGCGCAGCACCTCGAGCATGCGCGACGGCCGGCGCTCCATCAGGCCGCGCGCCAGCTCCTGCCAGACGCGCTCGGGCACCAGGGCGTCGACTTCTCCCTCGTCGACCATGCGGCGCATCAGGACATTGGTGTCCTGGGCCACCGTGAAGTCGGGCAGGCGCGCGGCGAAGCGGGCGATGCGCAGGATCCGCACCGGGTCTTCGGCGAAGGCGTCGGACACGTGGCGGAACAGGCGCGCCTGCAGGTCTTGCCGGCCGTTGTGCGGGTCGACGATGCTGCCGTCCTCGGCCCGCGCCATGGCGTTGATGGTCAGGTCGCGCCGCACCAGGTCCTGCTCCAGGGTGACGTCGGGGGCGGCGTGGAACACGAAGCCGTGGTAGCCCGGCGCGGTCTTGCGCTCGGTGCGCGCCAGCGCGTATTCCTCCTGCGTCTCGGGATGCAGGAACACCGGGAAGTCCTTGCCGACGGCCCGAAACCCGGCCTTGATCATCTGCTCGGGGGTGGCGCCGACCACCACGTGGTCGTGGTCTTTCACCGGCAGGCCCAGCAGGGCGTCGCGCACGGCCCCGCCGACGACGTAGCTGCGCATCGTCATGCGCCCGGCAGATCCACGTCGTGCAGCGGGGTCGGGTCGGTCTCGGCCATGGCCTCGGCGACCCAGCGCGCCACCGCGGGGTGGGCCAGCACGCGGTCGCAATAGGCCTGCAATGCCGGCGCCAGCGTCACGCCATAGGTCTTGAAGCGGCACACCACCGGCGCATAGAAGGCGTCGGCGATCGAGAACTCCCCGAACAGGTACTGGTGGTGGCCGAAGCGCGACAGGCAGTCTTCCCAGATCTCGCAGATGCGGCCGATGTCGGCCTGGGCGCCGGGCGTGCGTCCGCGGCCGGGCAGGCGCGCCTGGATGTTCATCGACATGCTGTTACGCAGCTCGCCGAAGCCGGAATGCATCTCGGCCACGACCGAGCGCGCCAGCGCGCGCGCGGCCACGTCGTGCGGCCACATGGCCTTGTCCGGGAACTGCTCGGCCAGGTATTCGACGATGGCCAGGCTGTCCCAGACCGTCATGTCGCCCGCCATCAAGACCGGCACCCGGCCCGCGTGCGAGTAGCGCGCGATCTGGTTGGCGGTGTCGGGCTGGTCGAGCAAGACCTTGACTTCAGTGAATGGAATGCCGAAGGCGACCGCCGCGACCCAGGGTCGCATCGACCATGAGGACACGTTTTTGTTGCCGATGATTAAGGTCAGGCCGGGGTTGCGCGTCTGGTCGAGCGTGCGCGCGAGGATGGGGTCGCGTTCAATGGTCTGCATGGTGGGTCGTTGTGGTTGGTCGTTGTGCATGAGCCGGCCGCTCGTCGATATGCCAGGACGCTGGCGTCCCGCACACCGGAACGGCGCCCGGAACGGCGCCCGGAACGGAGCCCCTCAGCGCCTGGCATGGGCGCGATACGCGTCGAGGCGGTCGTGCCGGTTGAGGTAGTGCGGCGCGACCGCTTCGATCGCCGTGAGCTTGATCCCCAGCGACTCGGCTGTCAAGGCATGGGTGTCGTCGGCCACGACATTGTCGACCAGCATCGAATCGAGGTTGTCGCGGCTGAGGATGGGATCGCCCGGCAACAGCTCGAACAGCCGCGCCTGCAGGCGCGCCACCCAGTCGGGCAAGCCCACCACCGGGCGCTCGCGGCCGGCGAAGCGGCCGGCCAGCCGCACCAGGTCGGCCAGGATGTACACGGCCGGGCCGCCGAGCTCGATCGTGGCGTCACGCAAATCGCGCCGGGCCAGGGCGATGGAAAAGGCGGCGCCGACGTCGCCCACGTACACCGGCTGGAAGCGCGCGCGGCTGGCCGCCAGCGGCACCAGCGGCAGGTGGCGCTGCAGGCGCGCGAACATGGTGAGGAAATGGTCGCCGGGACCGAATACCACCGAGGGACGAAAGACCGTGGCCGCCACCGTCGGCTGGCTGCGCGCGGCCAGTTCGCCGTCGGCCTTGGAACGGCCATACATCGAGGGACTGGCAGCGCTGGCGCCGAGCGCGCTCATGTGCAGGTAGCGCGGCACGCCCACGTCGGCGCAGGCGGCGGCGATGCGGCGCGGCAGCTCCACGTGCAGGTGGCGAAAGCGCTCGCCATAGGGCTGGCCGTGGCCGCCGTGCAGCACGCCGACCAGGTTGATCACGGCGTCGCGCCCGGCCAGCAGTTTGCGCAACACGGCGTCGTCGTGGATATTGGCCACTTCGACGTCGACCCCCGGCAGCAGGGTCAGCTGCTTCGCGCTTTCATAATGGCGCGCCGGGACCAGCACGCCCACGCCGTCGTCGGACAGCCGCGCGGCCAGGTGCTGGCCGATGAAGCCGGTGCCGCCGATCAGCACCACGTTCAGTGGCCGCGCGCTCGTCTCCATCGTCATGCTCAGTCCAGCACCGAGCCGCCGCTCTGGCGCGGGCTGACCGTGCCCAGGCGCGCCTTCAGCGATTGCGGCTTGCCCTCGAAGATCGAGGCATAGTTGGTGGCGTTGGCCATGACGTTGCGCACATAGCCGCGCGTTTCGGTAAACGGGATGGACTCGACGAAGATCGCGCCTTCCATCGGCGCGTCGAGGCGGCCGCGCCAGGTGCGGGAGCGGCCCGGGCCGGCGTTGTAGGCGGCCGTGGCCAGCACCTGCGAGCCTTCGAAGTTCTCGAGCACCATATTCATGTAGTTGGCGCCGAGCGTGATATTCGTATGCAGGTCGGTGAGCATGGTGTGCACGAAGTTGTTCAAGCCGATCTTGGCCGCCACCCACTTGCCGGTGGCGGGCATCACCTGCATCAGGCCCGAGGCGCCGACGCCGGAACGGGCGTCGCGGATGAAGCGCGACTCTTGCCGGATGAGGCCATACACCCAGGCTTTATCCAGGCTCAGGCCCTGGGCGGTAGGCTTGAGGACCTCGAGATGGGGCGCCGGGAAGCGCTGGTCGTAGCTCAGTTCGGTGCGTGTGCGCAGCGAGGTTTCGACCATGCGGTCGAGGTGCTCGTTGCGGCGCGCCAGCTCGGCGGCAGCCAGCAGCTGACGTTCAGACAGCCCGCGCAAGCCCCAGTTCCATTCGCGGTTGCCTTCCGCGCGCAGGCTCAAACGGTAGAATTTCAATGCACGCTGCAGGCTCGGATTATTGGTCGCCTGGGACAGTTCCGGCGCCGTGATCGGCGCCACCGGCGGCGGCGCGACCACCTGCCTGCCCAGCTCCTCGTGGGCCAGTTGGGTATAGAAGGTGGTCTGGGCGGCGATGCCCTGCCACAAGGCGCGCGCCTCTTGCGTGCGGCCTTCGGCCTGCAGGGCCCGGCCCAGCCAGTAGATCCAGGTGGAGTCGGCGCGCAGGTTCGGCGGCATCGCCTCGATGGTGGTGCGTACTTCCTTCCAGTCGCCGCGGCGCAGCGCCATGCGGGTCTTCCACTGCATCTGGAATTCGGTGAGCGTGGCGCCCCTGGCGCGGTCCCAGTAGCCATGCGCCTCGGGCGCCAGCGCGATCGAGGCCGCCAGCGCCACGCTGGCCCAGCCGATGGCGCGCTCTTCACTGGACAATTGTGGCGCGTTCTTTTCCAGGCTCGCGACGGCGAGCTTGAGCGTGGTGCGCGCCATGCGGCCGAGCGCCACCAGGTAGAGCTCGCGCTCGGCGCGGGTCGTGCCGATGCCGCGCGCCAGCGCCACCGCCGGCATGTCGACCGCCTGGACGGCGCGCGTTTCGGGCAGGCCCAGCAGCACGGCGACGCGGCGCGCGGGTCCGGTGGTATTGTCCAGGCCGGCAATGCGCAGCTGCCACAGCAGATCGGCCTGGGTGAACTGGCCGTTGCCGGCCAGTTGCGCGATCAGGGCGGCGCAGGCGTCGCCATAGCCGGCCGGCGTTTTCAGCAGCGCGCGCGCTTCGTCGGCCACCCGCTCGCCGCGTTCGGCGCGCGCCAGCAGGGCGTAGCAGCGCACTTGCAGGCTGCCGGCACCGGCCAGCGCGCCGGCTTCGCGCTCGAAGGTATTCCATTCGCGCCGCTTGCCCAGCTCCATCAGCCATTCGGTGCGCAATTGCTCGGCAACAGCGGTGCCGTCGTGACGGCGCAGCACCTGCAGCACCTCATCCTGGATTGCATCGGAGAGGCGCGGTTTCAGACGATAATAGTCGACGTAAGATGCCAGCGAGTAATTCGACGGCAGGCGCGAGGCGAGCGCATTGACGCGCGCGCCGTCGTTCTGGCGCGCCGCTTCGCGCAGCAGCATGAAGTTGTCGTCATCGGCGCGGCTGTCGGCCACCAAGGCCGGCCCGGCGGCGGGAACGCCCACCGTGCCGGCGCCGGGAACCGACGGCGCACCGGCCGGTATCGGCGGCAGCGCCACGTCGGGCGCGGGGGCATCGGGGTCTTCCTGGGCCATCACGCCTGCGGGCAGTGCGCAGGACAGAACAAGGGCAATAGCGGCCGGCCACAAGCTGGCTGACAATTTCGATTGAAACATCCACAACTCTCACATTACGCTGCATTGAAACCATGACCGGCGATCAAAGAATACCACGCGCCATCGCGGCACTACCAGACACGGCAGCCAGTAATGTTGCCCAACAACAGGACAAGGCACTGCTGCGCAACACCCTCAAGGCACTGCGGCGCGCAATCGATCCGGCGACCAAACACGCCTGGGACGATCGCATCGGCGCGCAGGTGCTTGCCTGGTGGCAGGCGCATCCCCACGACACGCTGGCCGTGTACTGGCCGCTGGCCGGCGAACCGGATTTGCGTCCAGCGTACGCGCAATTAGCTCAAGCAGGCGTACGGCTGGCATTGCCGGTAGTAATCGAACGCGATGCGCCGTTGGGATTTACCGAGTGGATACCTGGTGAGCCGACGGTGACGGACCGGCTGGGCGTGGCGGTTCCGAGCGCATTGCGCATGATCGCGCGCCCGCCGGCATTGCTGGTGCCCTGCCTGGGCTTCAATGCGCGGGGATATCGGGTGGGATATGGCGGGGGTTTCTATGACCGGACACTGGCGCCGGCGCCAAGGCCGGCGACGGTGGGAATCGCGTATGCGTGCCAGTTGGTGGCGTTCGATGGCGACGCGCACGATGTGCCGTTGGATAGCGTGATTACCGAGGAATACAACGGCGCGGCAGAGCGAAGGTGATGTGAACGCGTCGGCGGGAGAACCCGCCAACCCTACGGTAAACCTTGCGCTTCACGTAGGGTTGGCGGCTTTGCCGCCGACGCGTTCAACCGGTAATGCGCAGCCGCGGATCAACCCCGCAACCGCTGCCAGATCGCCGTGGTCGGCGCCGCCTGGTTCATGCTGTAGAAATGCAGCCCCGGCGCGCCGCCCGCCAGCAGGCGTTCGCACAACCCGGTCACGACGTCCAGCCCGAAGGCCTTGATCGAGGCGCTGTCGTCGCCGAAGCTGGCCAGCTTGAGGCGCACCCAGCGCGGGATCTCGGCGCCGCACATGTCCGAGAAACGCATCAGCTGCATGTAGTTCGTGATCGGCATGATGCCGGCCACGATCGGCACATCCACACCCAGCTTGCGCGCATTGTCGACGAACTGGAAGTAGGCATCGGCATTGTAGAAATACTGGGTGATGGCGGCATTCGCTCCGGCCTGCACCTTGCGCGCGAAAGCCTGCAGGTCGTCCTGCGGCGAACGTGCCTGCGGGTGCATCTCGGGATAGGCCGCGACCTCGATGTGGAACCAGTCGCCGGTTTCCTGGCGGATGAATTCCACCAGTTCGCTGGCATAGCGCAGCTCGCCGGCGCCGCCGTAGCCGCTCGGCAGGTCGCCGCGCAGGGCCACCACGCGCCGGATGCCGCTGTCCTGGTACTGCTTGAGGACCTCGCGGATCGAGTCGCGCGTGGCGCCGATGCAGGACAGGTGCGGCGCGGCCTCATGGCCGGCGGCCTGGATCTCGCGCACCGTCGCCAGCGTGCCCTGCTGGGTGCTGCCGCCGGCGCCGAAAGTCACCGAAAAATACTTCGGATTGAGGCCGGCCAGCTTTTCACGCGCGATGCGCAGTTTTTCGGCGCCTTCCGGCGTCTTGGGCGGGAAGAACTCGATACTGAAATCAGGAGTTTCCATCTTTGTCGGAAAGAAGCAAGGTAGAAAGCGTCCACGAAATGATGCTGTACAGGATGGCTGCCAGGAAGGCCGACCAGAAACCCGCCACCTGGAACCCGCCGACCACGTTCGACACGAGCCAGAACAGCAAGGCGTTGATGACCAGGATAAACAGGCCCATCGAAATCAGGGTGACCGGCAGGGTCAGCAGCACCAGCACCGGACGGATCAGGGTATTGACCAGTCCGAGCACCAGCGCCGCGATCAGGGCGGCGCCGATGCTGGAGACTTCGACGGAATGCATCAGGTAAGGCAGGGCCATCAGGGCCGCGGCGTTGATCAGCCAGGTAATCAGCAAGCGCATCGGTACAGACTTTCGTGGTACGCGTACGCCGCACGCACCAGGGGAATACGGGAATGCGGCGCACGATGATTAGATAAGCGAAACGTCCCGGCGAAACGTCCCGAAGGACGTTTCGCATGACTACAACCCGCTACCGATCAATAACGGTAGTGTTCCGGCTTGTACGGGCCTTCCTGGCTCACCGAGATGTAGGCAGCCTGTTCGGCGGTCAAGGTGGTCAGCTGGGCGTTGAGTTTCCTGAGCTGCAGGCGCGCGACTTTTTCGTCCAGCTTCTTCGGCAGCGTGTACACGCCCACCGGATACTGCGCGGTGTTCATGAACAGCTCGATCTGGGCGATGGTCTGGTTCGCGAACGACGAGCTCATCACGTACGACGGGTGGCCGGTGCCGCAACCCAGGTTCACCAGGCGGCCTTCGGCCAGCAGGATGATGCGCTTGCCATTAGGGAAGATCACGTGGTCGACCTGCGGCTTGATGTTGTCCCACTCATACTTCTTGAGCGCGGCGACTTCGATTTCGTTGTCGAAGTGGCCGATATTGCAGACGATCGCCTGGTCCTTCATCTTGAGCATGTGCTGCTCGGTGATGACATGGTAGTTGCCGGTGCAGGTGACGAAGATGTCGCCGTGTTCGGCGGCGTAGTCCATGGTCACGACGCGGTAGCCTTCCATCGCCGCCTGCAGTGCGCAGATCGGATCGATTTCGGTGACCCACACCTGCGCCGACAGTGCACGCATGGCCTGGGCCGAACCTTTACCGACGTCGCCGTAGCCGGCGATGACGGCGATCTTGCCCGCGACCATCACGTCGGTGGCGCGCTTGATGCCGTCGACCAGCGATTCGCGGCAGCCATACAGGTTGTCGAACTTCGACTTGGTGACCGAGTCGTTGACGTTGATCGCCGGGAAGGCCAGCTTGCCCTCCTGATGCATCTGGTACAGGCGGTGCACGCCGGTGGTGGTTTCCTCGGTCACGCCCTTGATTTCAGGCAGGCGCTTCGAGTACCACGACGGATCGCGCGCCAGGCGGCCCTTGATCGCGTTGAACAGGCAGATTTCTTCTTCCGAACCCGGCTTGTCCAGCACCGAGATATCCTTCTCGGCGCGCACGCCCAGGTGCAGCAGCAGGGTTGCATCGCCGCCGTCGTCCAGGATCATGTTGGCGTGGGTCTGGCCAGATGCGTCACCTGGCCATTCGAAGATGCGGTGGGTGTATTCCCAGTACTCGTCCAGGGTCTCGCCCTTGATGGCGAACACCGGCGTGCCGACCGAGGCGATGGCTGCGGCGGCGTGGTCCTGCGTCGAGTAGATATTGCACGACGCCCAGCGCACTTGCGCGCCCAGGGCTTCCAGGGTGCGGATCAGGACCGCGGTCTGGATGGTCATGTGCAGCGAACCGGCGATGCGCGCGCCCTTCAGCGGCTGGGTGGCGGCGTATTCTTCGCGGATCGCCATCAGGCCCGGCATCTCGGTTTCGGCGATGCGGATTTCCTTCTCGCCCCAGGCAGCCAGGGAGATGTCGGCGACGATGTAGTCTTGGGAATTTTTGAGTACGGCGCTCATCACGCCCTCCTTTCAATGTTTAGAAAAAAGTAACGTGAGCGCGGTTGCTGAATATCCGAGCCTGGCAATAACGTGTTTCCCGCCTACGCGGGAACAAGCTCTTGTCGCAACGCTCCTCGGAACGGGGTAGTTTAGCACGCTTGAACGGCCATGGATACTTCGCCGGCGTGCGAATGACTTGGGTCCCCGCCTCCGCGGGGACGACGTTGATGGCGATTGCGTGAATATCGCAGGTCGAATTCGGACACGCACGCAAGCACGTCGTCCCCACGAAGGTGGGGACCCAAGTTCGCCGCGCAGCCCGAGCGTTCGCCGGGCCCACCACGGCGCGAGCGAATTACGCCAGGCCGGCAGCGGCGCGCAGCTCGGCCGCCTTGTCGGTGCGTTCCCAGGTGAACTCCGGCTCTTCGCGACCGAAGTGGCCGTAAGCCGCGGTCTTGCAATAGATCGGGCGCAGCAGGTCGAGCATCTGGACGATGCCTTTCGGGCGCAGGTCGAAGTGTTCGTTGACCAGGGCGGCGATTTTCTCGTCCGGGATCACGCCGGTGCCTTCGGTATACACGGTAATGTTGATCGGACGCGCCACGCCGATGGCGTAGCTGACCTGCACCTGGCACTGGCGCGCCAGGCCGGCGGCGACGATGTTCTTGGCGACATAGCGCGCGGCGTAGGCGGCCGAGCGGTCGACCTTGGACGGGTCTTTGCCGGAGAACGCACCGCCGCCGTGTGGGGCTGCGCCGCCGTAGGTGTCGACGATGATCTTGCGGCCGGTCAGGCCGCAATCGCCCTGCGGACCGCCGATGACGAAGCGGCCGGTCGGGTTGACCAGGAAGCGGGTCTTGTCCAGCCACTCGCGCGGCAGGGTCGGCTTGATGATCTCTTCGATGACGGCTTCTTCGATCTGCGAATGGGTAACGTCGGGATGGTGCTGGGTCGACAGCACGACGGTGTCGACCGCGACCGGACGGCCGTCGACGTAGCGCAGGGTGACTTGCGACTTGGCGTCCGGACGCAGCCATGGCAGGCGGCCATCCTTGCGCAGCTGCGACTGGCGCTCGACCAGGCGGTGCGCATAATAGATGGCGGCCGGCATCAGCTCCGGCGTTTCGTCGCAGGCATAGCCGAACATCAGGCCCTGGTCGCCCGCGCCCTGGTCGAGATCGATGCCGGCGCCTTCGTCCACGCCCTGGGCGATGTCCGGCGACTGCTTGTCGTAGCAGACCATGACGGCGCAACCCTTGTAATCGATGCCGAAATCGGTATTGTCGTAGCCGATGCGCTTGATGGTGTTGCGCGCCACCGAGATGTAGTCGACGTTGGCGTGCGTGGTGATCTCGCCGGCCAGCACCACCAGGCCGGTGTTGCACAGGGTTTCGGCGGCGACGCGCGCGGTCGGGTCTTGCTCGAGGATGGCGTCGAGGATGGCGTCGGAAATCTGGTCAGCGACCTTGTCCGGGTGGCCTTCGGAGACGGATTCGGAAGTAAAGAGGTAGTCGTTCGACATGTAGGCTCCAGTTACTGTTCACATGAATTGCCGCAGCAAACTGTTGCCTGCGACGCTTTAGCGACATTTATATTCCGCTTCGCAAGTTGTCTGTTAACTCGGCGGATCCAGCATAAAGTGGTATTTTACGCTTCCTTGGAATTTTGGTGTGGAAACGCACGTACAAATACGGACGAGATCCGACACCCATCAATCGACATGCTAGTAGTCATTTTCCGTATCTTATCTATTTTTCCATTGCCACTGCTGCACGCCCTGGGCGCCGCGCTGGGCTGGCTCGTGTACTGGCTGTCGCCGTCGTACAAGCGCCGCCTGCGCGCCAACCTGGCCCAGGCCGGCTATGACGCGCACTGGAAACAGGCCGTGTCCGAGGCCGGCAAGGCCGCGATCGAACTCGCCTTCGTGTGGTGCGCCAAACCGGAACGGGTTGCCAGGCATGCCACGGTGGAAAACTGGGAACTGGTCCAGGAAAAACTCGACGCAGGCCGCGGCATCGTGTTCCTGACGCCGCACCTGGGCTGCTTCGAAATGACGGCGCAGCAGATCGCGCTCAAGACGGCGTTGACGGTCATGTATCGTCCGCCGCGCAAGGACGCGCTGCGGCCGCTGGTCGAAGGCGCGCGCGCGCGCCACAACCTGCACCTGGCGCCGGCCAACCTGTCCGGCGTGCGCATCCTGGCCAAGACCCTCAAGAGCGGCCAGCCGATCGGCTTGCTGCCCGACCAGGTTCCGCAAGAAGGCGAAGGCGTGTGGGCGCCCTTCTTCGGCCGCAACGCGTATACGATGACCCTGCCGGCCAAGCTGGCCCAGCTGGGCAAGGCCGACATCCTGCTGGTGTACGCCGAGCGGCGCCCGGGCGGCGCCGGCTACATCGTGCGCTTCGTGCCATTCGACGGCGACCTGAGCGGCAGCGCCGCCGACCAGGCGGCGGCGATCAACCGCGCCATGGAACAGCTGATCGCGCGTGCGCCCAGCCAGTATTTCTGGAGCTACAACCGCTACAAGCAGCCGGACGGCGTGGCTGGTCCCGAAAGCGAGGCCGCGGCATGAGGGTGTTGCTGGCAATCCTGTGGCTGCTGCATTTCCTGCCGCTGCCCATCCTCGGCCGCATCGGCGAATCGATCGGCAGCCTGATGTTCCTCATCATGGGCCGGCGCCGCCACATCGCGCTGACCAATCTGCGCCTGACCATGCCCGAGCTGGACGAGCGGGAGCGGCGCCGCATCGCGCACCAGCACTTTCGCGCCTACGCGCGCAGCATCGTCGAGCGCTCGATCCTGTGGTGGGCGCCCGAGGAGCGGGTGCGCAGCCTGATCCAGGTCGAACCGGCGGTGCCGCAGGCCGAGATGGAAGCCGGTCCCACGATCCTGCTGTGCCCGCACTTCGTGTGCCTGGACGTGGCCGGCGTCGCCTCGCGTGTGATCCCGGTGTGCAGCATGTACGTGCCGCAAAAGAACGAGGCCTTCGACCGCCTGCTGCGCCACGGCCGCGAACGCTACGGTCCGGTGCGCCTGGTGACGCGCAAGGAAGGCATCAAGCCGATCCTGCGCGCGCTGCGCGACGGCCTGCCCTATTTCATGCTGCCGGACATGGATTTCGGCGAGAAGGATGCCGAATTCGTGCCCTTCTTCGGCGTGCAGGCGGCGACCCTGACCGCGCTGGGACGCATCGCCGCGACCACCGGCGCCAAGGTGATTCCGGTGATCGCGACCTATCTGCCGAACTACCAGGGCTGGCGCGTGCGCTTCTACCCGGCGTGGGACAATTACCCTGGCGACGACATGGTCGAAGCGACCCGCCGCATGAACGCCTTCATCGAGGAGCGCGTGCGCGAGGCGCCGGAGCAGTATTTCTGGACGCATAAGCGTTTCAAGACCCGGCCGCCGGGTGAACCTTCGCTGTACGATTGAACAGGATCGAACCAAGCATGAAACTGACATTCACCAAGATGCACGGCGCGGGCAACGACTTTGTCGTGATCGACGCCATCAACCAGAAGATCGACGTCGACGGCATGAGCGCCGAGCAGTGGCAGCGTCTGGCCGACCGCCGCTTCGGCATCGGCGCCGACCAGATCCTGGTCGTCGAGCGCCCGAGCGAGGACGGCGTGGACTTTCGCTACCGCATCTTCAACAACGATGGCAGCGAAGTCGAACAATGCGGCAACGGCTCGCGCGCCTTCGTGCGCTTCGTGGTCGATAAGGGCTTGACCCGGGAACGCAGCATCCGCGTGCAGACCATGTCGGGCGTTATCAGCCCGCGCCTGGAGGACGACGGCAGCGTGACGGTGGACATGGGCGCGCCGCGCCTCGATCCGGCCGAGGTGCCGTTCGACAGCGCGGGCTTGAACGGCAAGCCGGAGGGCGAGGACACGCTGTGGCCACTGCCGGTCGGCGGCGAGGCCGTGCCGATCTCGGTGGTTTCGATGGGCAATCCGCATGCGGTGCAGGTGGTGCGCAACGTCGACACGGCGCTGGTGGAGCAGACCGGCCCGCTGATCGAACACCATGAGCGCTTTCCGAAACGGGTCAACGCCGGCTATATGCAGGTGGTCGACCGCCATCATATCCGCCTGCGCGTCCACGAACGCGGCGCCGGCGAGACGCTGGCCTGCGGCACCGGCGCCTGCGCGGCGGTGGTCGCCGGCATCCGGCGCGGCCTGCTCGATTCGCCGGTGCGCGTATCGGCCCGCGGCGGCGAACTCAGCATCGCCTGGGCGGGAGCGGGCCAGCCGGTCTACCTCAGCGGACCGGCGGTCTCGGTGTTCGAGGGCGAAGTCGAGATCTGAGCGGCCAGGCCCTCTGCTTCAAGCCGCCAGCTCGATGTCGGCGCCGCCGTCGGCGTCGCTGCCGGAGATCGGCACATTGAGCAGGGTGCGCAGCCGGTACAGCCGCTGCCGATAATTTCCTTCCGGCCCAGCCGGGCCGCAGTCGACCTGCTCGAACAGGCGCACGATGCGATCCAGCGCCTCGCGTTGTTGCGCCGATTCCACCATCACCAGTCGCCGCTTGCTGCGCCCGTAGCTGGCGCGGATATCGATGACGAGGCAATGGCCCTGGTCGGCGGCCCCCACGTCCAGCAGCAGCGCCTCGGCGCGCGACAGGCCGAACAGCGCCGCCAGCTCGATGCGCGCGGCCAGCAAGGGATGCGCCGCCAGCGCATCGGCGTGGCTGGCCAGCAGCCGCCCGGTCTCGGTGTACGGCGCGGCCGTGGCGCGCGGCGCGATCTTGCGCAGCAGCTCGACGGCCTCGGGCGAGCCCTGGGCCGCCGCCTTCTGCAGCCAGTACACGGCGCGCACGTCGTTGTTCTCGTTCTCGCGGCGCGCGCGCCAGGCATTGTGGCCGCATTCGAGCTGGGCATCGCGATACCCCATCTCGGCGGCCCGCTGCAGGTAGCGCTGCGCATCGGCCACGTTACGCTGCGAAAACTCGGGCTTGATATAGATGCGCGACAGCGCATACCAGGCCTCGGCCAGGCCCTGCTCGCCGGCCAGGTTCAGCCAGCGGATCGCTTTCTTGAAGTTGGCGACGGGCGCGTGGGCGACCTGCGCATCCGCGACCTGTCCGCTCGCCGTCCCGCCGCCAGCGCCGCACCGCCTGCCATCGATCCGCATGCGCGCATAGCGCAGACCCAGCGCCAGCTGGGCGTGGGGGTCATGCTCGGCCGCGGCGAGCTCCCAGAACACGGCAGGTTCGCCCGGCTGGCAGCGCGCCGCCGCCGCGCCGGGGTCCAGGGCCTGCACGCCCTGGACCCCATCGAACGCCGGGTCGAGCAGGCGCGCGCAGCGCGACAGCAGGGTGATCTCGTCGGGCGCGAAACGCCGCATGTCCCCCTGTTCGCCGCGCTCGCCGATCAGCGCGCGCGCCTGCGGCAGCGCGCGCTCGAGGTAGACGTCCCAGCGGCGCGCCGCCCATGCTTCGTCGAGCGCGGCGTATTGCGCCGCGCCGGCGCCTGGCGGACGCAGCGTCCGCTCCTGGCCAGACTGGGGCGCCGGCGCGGGCGCCGGCGGACGCTCGACGGCGCCGGACGCGGGCCCCGGACGCGCCGCGCCGCTCGACGGCGCCGTCCGCATGCCGGGCTGCGCCGTGGGCGGCTTGCCCTGTCGCTGCGACAGCAACCATTGCGCATGCGGGAAGCCGGCGCGCGCCGCGTCCTCGAGCGCCTGCACGGCCTTCGGATGCTGCTGGGATGGCGCCGCCGCAGGATCGAGCACCAACTGGGCAAACACCAGGCCGGCATGCAGGCTGCCGTCGTCATAGGCGCGCTCGTACCACTGGGCGACGGCCGCGGCGTTATGCTGGGCAAGCTCAAGAGGAATATGGTTACCGATCAACTGCCAGGCAGGTGGGCAGTCTTGTCGGGCCGCGCGTTCAAGCCAGTGCAGCGCCGTTGGCAGGCTCTGCGGGAGTCCGGCGCTGCCGAACAAATACAGCTTGCCCAGCTCGAGCTGGGCCGTCGCCTGCCCGGCGCGGGCGTTGCGAATGATCGCCAATTCTTCGCGGTTAGCCATCGTTGGAATACATGAAAAAAGTGAGTCGGCAACACGTAGCGGCGACGGCAGCACGACCGCCCGGCCCCAAGGCGCCAGCCGGCCTGGCGAGCTTGCCAATCGATGAAATATTGACGGGGCCTGTCGCCGCTCATGCAAATTTGGCCAAAGTCTAAGCCGCTGCCGCCGGCGATTCGATTCGATTCCGGGGTGAGTTGACGGGGCGCAAAGCTGGTTTAAGCGGATGAAACCGGCCGCTCCAGCCGCAAGACATTGAAGCATGCCCGAGGCCGCTTCATGGAAAAAACACCGCCGTCCTTTTCTCGGACGCAAAAACCGCCGGCCTTGTGGCAGATGGCATGCGTATCGAATACGTTTCGAAAATACAACAGTACGATGCGATTTATTAGCGATGTACCAAGCGTGCCACTGATAATTGACCAAATAGCCAGCCCTGAAGTTTGAAACAATCAGGTGACCCGAGCGGCCGGCTTCGACGCCATGCATGCGCTCACCTCGATCCCGGGAATGCCCAACATGAAGAAATCTCTCCTGGCCGTCGCACTGCTTGGCGCTTGCGCCGGCGCGGCCCATGCGCAGACGTCGGTGCAAATCTACGGCAACCTCGATGCCGGCATCGTCAAGCGCAGTGGCGAGAACGTCAGCATCGGCAAGCGCGCCGCCAATACCCTCGGCATCCGGGGCGCCGAAGACCTGGGCAATGGCTTCAAGGCCCTGTTCCACCTTGAAATGCGGTACGAGCCGGATACCGGCAGCAGCGAGATCGGTCCCGGCGGCAATCAGCGCCAGCTGTTCCAGGGCCAGAGCCGGGTCGGTCTGCAGGGCGGCTTCGGCATGCTGCGCATCGGCCGCGGCCTGACCCCGTTTCATGAAACCATCGGCAACTTCGAACCCTTCCATGCGATCCCGACCGCGGGCGGCTTCTATACCGACCTGAGCGTCGCCGGCTACAGTTCGCAGCCGCTCGACCCAGTCGGCGCCTCGGGCAACCGCTGGTCGAACGCCATCTGGTACAACTCGCCGCTCGTCAATGGCTTCCAGCTCAATACCGCGATCGCGACCAGGGAAAACAACGGCGGCGTCGCCGTGATCGGCCGCGGCAGCGCCGGCGCACCGCAGTATCCGGCCGGCGCCGAAGCCTCGGCCAATCCGTTCTCGGTCTCGGCCACCTACAACAATGGCCCCGCCGCCCTGATGGCGGCCTACGAGCGCAATGCGATCGAATCGAAGGTCTGGTCGGTCGGCGCCTCGGTCCAGGCGACCCCGGAACTCAAGCTCATGGGCACGTTCACCCGGCTGGACGAAGAGCATACCCGCCCGTTCAACAGCGACACCAGCGCGTGGGTAGTGGGCGCCAACTACACGCTGGGCCCCGGCAAGTTCCTGGCCGGCTATGGACAGAAAGACATCGATGGCCTGGAGAAGGTCAGGCAGCTGTCGCTGGGCTATGAATACAGCCTGTCCAAGCGCACCTATCTGTACATCGACGCCTCGCGCAAGAAGGGCCTGCTGACCAGTCCAGGCACCGTCAACCAGTACGACATCGGCATCCACCACGCGTTCTGAACCCTGGCGGGCCGGCGGAAGCAGCGCGCCGCCGCTCGCGCAGGGCGGCGTGGAGCAACCATCGGCCGCCGGGTCATCCCTCCTCCATGTAGCGTTTTCACAACGTCTGATCGTTCCCGGCGTTTTCGCGAACGACCGTTCTGTACAGTGCGCCATGGCAATGGCATATTGGTAGAGCGAGCTCATACATCGCGACAAGAAAATAATATGGAGACACGATGAAGAAAAGCCTGATTGCCGCCCTGCTCGGCGCGACCTTTGCATCCTCCGCCCTGGCTCAGACCAGCGTCCAGATCTACGGCATCGCCGATGCCGGCGTAATGTGGCAAAAAGGCGGACCGACCAAGATCTATAGTGGCGGCGCCGACGGCTCCCGCCTTGGCCTCCGGGGGAGCGAAGACCTGGGCAATGGCTACAAGGCCATCTTCAATCTCGAGGCCCGTGTCGAACTCGATAACGGTTCGCAGCAGCCGGCCCTGATGAACGACAATCCGGGCGTCTACCTGCTGCGCGGCATGAACCAGATTCCGCAAGCCATCCGCGACCGCCTGCAGGCGGCCATCCAGCCGCCGGGCGCGCCCGCCGTCAACCAGGAAAAAGCCCTGTTCGACCGCACCTCGATGGTCGGCCTGATCACCCCGATCGGCGCCGTCATGCTGGGCCGCATGTACACCCCGGGCTACGAGGTGTTCAACATGGCCGACGCCTTCGAATCGGGCACCGCCGGCTCCTGGGGCCACATCACCGGCGGCACCGCCGGCTTCACCGCGCTGGGCGCCGACATCCGCTCGCAGGAATCGATCCAGTACCGGATCGCCCTGCCGAACGGCCTGGGCGGTTCGGTCATGTATGGCGCGCGCAATTCCGGCTACCTCGGCCGTTATTACAAGTTCCGCGGCGGCGCGATCACCTATAAAGCCAATGGCTTCGACGTCGGCGTCGGCTACAACCACGGCTACGACATGCAGAACCGTCCAAGCCTGCGCACCATGACGGTCGGCGGTTCCTACACCCTGGGCGAGAGCTGGAAATTCTTCGCCGGCTTCCACAGCCAGCGCAACCAGAATTCGGCGCTGCTGCCCGATTACCTGGCCGGCTGGAACCAGGCCGTGGTGCCGGCGCTGATCGCGCAAGGCGTGCCGGAGGGCACCCGGAATGCCCTGCTCAGGATCTTCCAGACCAATATCAGCGCCAACACCCAGCAGGATGCCAACAGCTACCAGGTCGGCGTTCACTATCGTGTAGGCAATGGCCGCATCGTGGCCTCGTACGCGCACCAGAACGACCGCACGGCATCGAACAGCGACGCCAACCTGTACGCGGTGGGCTACAACTACTACCTGTCCAAGCGCACCGACCTGTACACGGCGCTCGCCTTCATCAAGAACGACAACGAGGCGCAGTATTCGCCGGGCACTTCGGGCAACCCGGGCGGCTTCACCGAAACACCGGGCGCCGACGGCCGCGCCCTGCAAATGGGTATCCGTCACCGCTTCTGACCGTTTCCCGCTCCCCGAAAAGACGCCTGCGGGCGTCTTTTTTTGTCATCTGTTAAAACTTCGGCGCCATGCCCGCGTCGGGTAAAATGGTTTGATTCATTCCACCACCCAATTCCCCATGAGCATCGCACCACTGGACGCCGCCGCTGTCGCGCAATACCTGATCGATCATCCGCAATTCTTCCAGGAGCACGCCGGCCTGCTGGGTGAAGTAAAACTGTCGAGTCCTCTCACCGGCCGCGCCGTGTCGTTGCAGGAGCGGCAGATGGAAGTAATGCGCGACAAGTTCCGCGCGCTCGAACTGCGCCTGTCGGACCTGTCCCGTCGCGCCGAGGAAAACGCCGGCATCGCCAACCGCTTCCACGCCTGGACCCAGGCCTTGCTGGTGTCAAAGGGTGGCGCGGCCATGGCGCGCGACCTGACCGACGGCCTGCGCACCCATTTCGTCGTGCCGCAAGTGACCTTGCGCCTGTGGAACGTGGCACCGGACCATGCCGGCGAATGGTTCGCCCAGGGCGTGTCGGACGACGCGCGCATCTTCGCCAACAGCCTGCGCGCGCCGTACTGCGGCCCGAACAACGACTTCGAGGCGGTGCGCTGGCTGGACGATGCAGCATCGATCCGCTCGACCGTGATGCTGCCGCTGGGCCCGCCGGGCCAGAGCTTCGGCCTGCTGGTGCTGGGCTCGCCCGACCCGGCGCGCTTCACGACCGCGATGGCGACCGATTTCCTGGTCCACATCGCCGCCACCTCGACCACCGCGCTGGCGCCGCTGCGCGCCTGAGCCAGGGGCCATGGACTGGACCGCGCGCTACCTGGGCGAACTGGCCACCGGGCGCCAGCTGTCGCCGCACACGGTGGACGCCTACCGGCGCGACCTGGCCGAGCTGGCCGCACTTGCCGGCCACGTCGACTGGCCCCGGCTGACCCATGCCGACATCCGCCGCTACGCGGCCAGGCTGCATGCCGGCGGCCAGTCGCCGCGCACGATCGCGCGCAAGCTGTCCGGCTGGCGCGGTTTCTATGCCTGGCTGTCCAATCAGACCCCGCTGGCCGCCAACCCGGTCGATGGGGTGCACGCACCCAAGCGCCCGCGCAGCCTGCCCAAGGCGCTGGCCGTCGACGATGCCGTGCAGTTGATGGAAGCAAGCACGCGCGGCCACGCCGAACCCTTCGAGCTGTGCAACCGCGCGATGTTCGAGCTGCTCTATTCGAGCGGGCTGCGGGTGTCGGAACTGGCCGGCCTCGACTTCGCCTGGCAGGATGCGCGCGCCGGACAGCCGGCCTCGCTCGGCTGGCTCGACCTGCAGGCCGGCGAAGTGGTGGTGACCGGCAAGGGCAACAAGATGCGCCGGGTGCCGGTCGGCGCCCCGGGGCGCGCGGCGCTGGCGGCCTGGCTGGCGGTGCGGCCCGCCGCGCGCGACGGCAGCGCCGCCCTGTTCCTGTCGGCGCGCGCTACCCGCATCTCGCCGCGCGTGGTGCAAAACCGCCTCAAGCAGCATGCGCTGCGCGCCGGCACGCCGCTCCACGTGCACCCGCACGTGCTGCGCCATTCGTTCGCCTCGCACCTGCTGCAATCGTCGGGCGACCTGCGCGCGGTGCAGGAATTGCTCGGCCACGCCAGCATCACCTCGACCCAGATCTATACGGCGCTGGACTTCCAGCACCTGTCGAAGGTATATGACGCGGCCCACCCGCGCGCCAAGGCCAAGTAATCGTCCGGCCGGCGCAGGCGCACCATTCCGGCCACATCCCCGGGTTGATGGTTTGAACTCGATCAAGCCCGTACACGGTTGATGGTGAGCTTGCAGGAATTGCGGCATAATCCCCCGGTTCTTTTGTCCAACCCCCCAACACGAGTAGCGTACCAATGGACCTGATTCCCAGCACCATCCTGACCGGCTTCCTCGGCGCGGGCAAGACCACCCTGCTCAACCGTATCCTGCAGGAAGAGCACGGCATGCGCATCGCCGTCATCGAAAACGAATTCGGCCAGGAGAATATTGACAACGAAATCCTGGTGCAGGATTCGAGCGAGCAGATCGTCGAGATGAACAACGGCTGCATCTGCTGCACCGTGCGCGGCGACCTGATCGTGGCCCTGAACAACCTGGCACAGAAGCGCGCCGCCGGCGAGATCAGTTTCGACCGGGTGGTGATCGAAACCACCGGCCTGGCCAATCCGGGCCCGGTGGCCCAGACCTTCTTCGTCGACGAGGAAGTGGGCGCCAACTACCTGCTCGACGCCGTGGTGACCGTGGTCGACGCCCGCCATGCGATGGACCAGCTGACCCAGAACGAGGAAGCGCAGCGCCAGGTCGGTTTCGCCGACAAGATCCTGCTGTCCAAGACCGACCTGGTCGATGCCGCCGCCGTCGAGACCCTGAAGGCGCGCCTGCGCCGCATCAATCCGCGCGCGCCGATCGCGACCAGCGATTTCGGCCGCGCGCCGATCTCGGACGTGCTCGACCTGCGCGGCTTCAACCTGAACGACAAGCTGGAACTGGATCCCGACTTCCTGAAGGTCGAGGAAGACCACGATCACGCCAGTGAGCATGACCATGAGCACGGTCACGACCACGCTCACTGCGGCCACGACCATGCGCACGGCGAAGCCTGCAACCACGACCACCACCACGGCCACCACTCCGACGACATCGCCGCCTTCGTGTTCAAGAGCGAACGCGCCTTTGACCCGGAACGCCTGGAGCAATTCCTGGGCAGCCTGGTGCAGGTATTCGGTCCGCAAATGCTGCGCTACAAAGGCGTGCTGCGGATGGAAGGCGTCGACCGCAAGGTGGTGTTCCAGGGCGTGCACCAGATCATGGGCAGCGACGTGGGACCGAAATGGGGCGAGAGCGAGACCCCCGCCACCAAGATGGTCTTTATTGGTAAAAATTTACCGAAAGACGTATTTATCCGCGGACTTGAACAATGTTTGGTATAAACTATATCGGTTTGCCCGGCCGGTTCAAGGTCACATGACGACCCGTCGCGACAGTTTGTCGCGGCCGACTCCCCGGACGGACCGGTGCGCTATATACTAGCCGCCAGCCTACTGTAGCGAACTGTCCTTGCTGCATATGCGGCGCGGCCAGAGAAGGGATGGCGCCAGGTCGCCATCAAGGCAGCCTGCCTCACGCACACCCTATCGGGGATGAAGTTGGCAGACTGATAAAATGAAAACCTCTGTCGTATCGAAGGCATCATGACTAAAACAACGAAACCGAATACCGCCCAGCCCGAAGAACGCCTCCTGACGGAAGAAGAGATTCGGGCGATGAGCGATGACGACTACATGAATCCGGCCCAGCTCGCGTTCTTCAGGAACCGTCTGCAGGAACTCGAGAAGGAATTGCTGAAGAACGCCGGTGAAACCACGGAACACCTGCGCGAAACCGTCCTGGTTCCCGACCCGGCCGACCGGGCGACGATCGAGGAAGAACATGCGCTGGAACTGCGCACCCGCGACCGCGAACGCAAGCTGCTCAAGAAAGTGCAGCAATCGCTGCAGTCGATCGATGGCGGCGAATACGGCTGGTGCGAAGAAACCGGCGAACCGATCGGCATTCCGCGCCTGATCGCCCGCCCGACCGCCACGCTGTCGCTGGAAGCCCAGCAGCGCCGTGAACTGAAGCAAAAACTGTACGGCGACTGATTTATCGTCGTGCCTACCAGAAAAAGCATGCGACCCGTCGCATGCTTTTTTTGTTTGCGCGTCCTGCATGAGCGCGCACGTTTCAGGCGCCATGCATATGCTATCGTTTCCCATCGGATACACTACCCTGGGCGGTGTGTGCTCAGCACACAGGCCCGGGGTTCGTGCTATGGTCAGCACGTCTGGCCTAATTGACAACGGTGAGCATGGGGCTTTTCTCCTTCCTGAAGAGAAAGAACGACATCATGGACGGGCGCGACTGGCCGCCCCCCGAGTCGCGCCTGCACGGCGAGCCGTCGCGCCTGGACACCGAGGCCGAGCGCGAACGCCAGCGCGAGATCGCGCGCGCCACCGCCGCCAAGATCGACGAGATCGAGCTCGCCTTCGCTTCCGACATGTTCGACGACGAGCCGGCCTGGGGCAGCGGCGTACGGCGCCCTGCCGGCAGCATCGCGCATCCGGAACCCGACGCGCCGCCCCTGAGCGCGGCGCCCGCCAGTGCGCCGGCAATCGACGAAAGCGCCATCCTGTATGCCAACGGCCAGTCGGACGCCGCCGAACAATTGCTGCGCGCCTGCCTGCCGACCCTGGGCCGCGCCGAGCGCCTGCCGTGGTGGATGCTGTTCGACCTGTACCAGGCGGATGGCCGCGAAGCCGCGTTCGAAAGCGTGGCCATCGACTACGCCAGCCATTTCGAGACCTCGCCGCCGGCCTGGAAGCCGCTGCCGGCCGCGCCTGAAACGGTTCCTCCGGGTTCCCTCCCCAGCGCCGGCGCCAACGTGGCCGCGGTCGAAGCCTTCGCCCCCGCGATCGACGCCGGCGTCGCCGGGCGCCTGAAGCGCGTGCTCGAGGCGCGCTCGCCGGTCGTGCGCCTCGATTTCGGCCGGGTAACGGCGATCGACGCCGATGGCGCCGCCAGCCTGCTGGCGGCGCTGCAGGCACTGCGCCGTCAGCAGACTGACGGCCGCGAGCTGGTGCTGGCCGGCGCCGATACCCTGCTCGATATCCTGCGTCCGACGCTGGTCGTCGGCCAGCGCGGCGCCAGCCCGGCGCCCTGGCTGCTGCTGCTCGAGCTGCTGCTGTTGACCCGCCGCGAAAAACAGTTCGAGGAAGCGGCGATGGATTACTGCGTCACCTACGAGGTGTCGCCGCCCTCGTTCGAGGCGCCGCTCTACGTGTCCACCGCCGCGCCGGCGCCGGGCCATGGCGACCGCTTCATGTTGCCGGCCGTCGTGAGCGGTGCGGAAGGCGCCCTGCTGGCGGCCATCGATGCCTACGCCCAGGAGCGCGAGACGCTGGTGCTCGATTGCTCGCGGCTGGCGCGCATCGACTATGCCGGCGCCGGGAGCCTGCTGGCGCGGCTGGACGCGCACGGCGCCGCCGGCCGCGCGGTCGAGCTGCGCGAACTGAGCCATCTCGTCGCCACCCTGCTGCGCCTGCTCGGCGCGGGCGACGGCGTGCGGCTGTATCCGCACCGCTATTGATAGTTTAGAGCCAACCGAAGGCGAGCAACAGCAGCAAGGTCACGGCCAGCGACACCAGGATCGATCCGAGGCAACCGAGCTTGTTGGAGAAAAATAAGAACATCGTGGGCTGCTCCATTGATTGGCGTGCGGACAGCGTACAGCCCGCTGCCCGCGCCGGGCGCACATTTGCCTGGAGCATTTAAGGCTGAGCTAATCTTGCAATCCCACGCACGATCCCCACTTGCTGTTGGCTAGAACATCACGAGGTCAAAATGGAACAATTTCACGGTACAACCATCGTCAGTGTGCGTCGCGGCAACCAGGTCGCGCTGGGTGGCGATGGTCAGGTCACGCTGGGCAGCGTCGTCATGAAGGGCTCGGCGCGCAAGGTGCGCAAGCTGTACCAGGGCAAGGTCCTGTGCGGATTCGCGGGCGGCACGGCCGATGCATTCACCCTGCTGGACCGCTTCGAAGGCAAGCTGGAAAAACACCAGGGCAACCTGCTGCGCGCATCGGTCGAGCTGGCCAAGGACTGGCGCACCGACCGCGTGCTGCGCCGCCTGGAAGCGATGCTGCTGGTGGCCGACCGCGAGTCGACCCTGATCATCACCGGCAACGGCGACGTGCTGGAGCCGGAAGACGGCATCGGCGCCATCGGTTCGGGCGGCGTCTACGCCCAGTCCGCCGCCAAGGCGCTGTATGAGAACACCGACATGCTGCCAGCCGAAGTCGTCAAGAAAGCGCTCACCATCGCCGGCGAGCTGTGCATCTACACGAACATGTCCCACATCATCGAGACCCTGGATTGATATGAGCAGCATCATGAACATGACCCCTCCTGAAATCGTTTCCGAACTCGACAAGCATGTGGTCGGCCAGGGCAAGGCCAAGAAGGCGGTCGCCATCGCCCTGCGCAACCGCTGGCGGCGCCAGCAGGTCGACGAGAGCCTGCGTTATGAGATCACGCCCAAGAACATCCTCATGATCGGCCCGACCGGCGTCGGCAAGACCGAGATCGCGCGCCGCCTGGCCAAGCTGGCCGACGCGCCGTTCATCAAGATCGAAGCGACCAAGTTCACCGAGGTGGGCTATGTCGGGCGCGACGTCGACACCATCATCCGCGACCTGATCGACATCGGCATCAAGCAGACCCGCGCCAGCGAAGCCAAGAAGGTGCGCCAGCGCGCCGAGGACGCGGCCGAGGACCGCATCATCGACATCCTGGTGCCGCCAGCGCGCGACTTCGGCTTCAACACCAGCGGCGGCAACGGCGACGCGAAGGAAGGCGAGGCCACGCGCCAGACCTTCCGCAAGCGCCTGCGCGAAGGGTCGCTCGACGACCGCGAGATCGAGATCGAGGTGCTCGATGCCGCGCCGCAGATGGAAATCATGGCGCCGCCGGGCATGGAAGAAATGACCGAACAGATCAAGTCGATGTTCGCCGGCGTGGGCAATGCGCGCAAGAAGCCGCGCAAGCTCAAGATCAAGGACGCGATGAAGCTCCTGGTCGACGAGGAAGCGGGCAAGCTGCTCAACGAGGACGAGCTCAAGCAGAAGGCGATCGCCAACGTCGAGCAGAACGGCATCGTGTTCCTGGACGAGATCGACAAGATCGCGACCCGCTCCGAGAACGGCGGCGCCGACGTCTCGCGCGCTGGCGTGCAGCGCGACCTGCTGCCGCTGGTCGAGGGTACGACGGTGAACACCAAGTACGGCATGATCAAGACCGACCACATCCTGTTCATCGCTTCGGGCGCGTTTCACCTGGCCAAGCCGTCGGATCTGATCCCGGAACTGCAGGGGCGCTTTCCGATCCGGGTCGAACTCGAATCGCTGTCGATCGACGATTTCAAGAGCATCCTGACCTCGACCCATGCCAGCCTGACCAAGCAGTACGAGGCGCTGCTGGCGACCGAGGGCGTCACGATCGAGTTCTTGGACGAAGGCATCCACCGCCTGGCCGAGATCGCATTCTCGGTCAACGAACGCACCGAGAACATCGGTGCGCGCCGCCTGTACACGGTGATGGAAAAGCTGCTCGAAGAGATCTCGTTCAGCGCCGGGTCCGAGAAAGACCAGGTGGTGCGGATCGACGCGGCCTATGTCAACGAGCGGCTCGATGCGCTGGCGGTCAACGAAGACCTGTCGCGCTATGTGTTGTAAGCAGCGGCTGTAATTTTTTTAGGGAAGCCGCATGGCGAACAAGGCACTGGCGACACGGCAGAAGATGCGCTTGCGCGTCGAGCCTTCGCAGCAGTTCGGCAAGCCGCGCAACCCGGTCGCGGCGCTGGCCAAGGCGCGCGCGGCCGGGCCGCATGCCAAGCCGCTGTCGAGCGAGCGGCATGCAGCCAGGCAGGCCCTCAAAAAAGCCAGGCTGGTGCTGGACGAGGACGACTGAACCTGCGCCGACACGATACATACCTTCCCCTTGCGGACACTTCGGTGTCCGCTTTTTTTCGTCCATCGGCCCGACGTGCCGTTCGTCGCATGCGCCTTGTCCGCGTTGCCATTCAACGGTAGAGTCGACCGTCCCCATTTTCCACGGATACCATGAGTTCACCCGACCTGATCCTCGACGCCCTGCGCGCCCGCCTGCGCGCGGCCGGCATCACCTACAAGCTGCTGGCCGAGCGCATCGGCGTGAGCGAATCGAGCGTGAAACGCATGTTCGGCCAGAAGGACATGGCGCTGTCGCGGCTGGCCGAGATCTGCCAGGCGACCGGGATCCCGCTGGAAGACTTGCTGCGCGGCGCGCTCGATACCCGGCCCCGGCTGGATGCCCTGAGCCTGCCGCAGGAGCGCTCGCTGGTGGCCAATCCGCGCCTGCTGCTGATGGCGATCTGCTGCCTCGGCCACTGGAACGTGGAACAGGTCGTCGATACCTACAAGCTGAGCGAGGCCGAGTGCATCACCCTGCTCGCCGAACTCGACCGGCTGGGACTGATCGAACTCAAGCCGCTGAACCGTTACCAGCTGCGGGTGTCGAACGCATTCCGCTGGCTGCCGGATGGGCCGGTGCAGCACTTCTTCCGCGAACACGTGGTGCCGGACTATTTTGCCGGCCGCTTCGACGGCGCGGGCGAGGCGCTGATGTGCCTGCCGGCGCGGCTGTCGCATGCCAGCGCAAAAGAATTGTCGCTCAAGATCGAGCAACTGGCGGCCGAACTGGCGCGGCTGCACCTGAACGACCGGCGCCTGCCGGCCGGGGAACGCGAGGGCTATACCTTGTTGCTGGGGTTCAGGTCATGGGAACTGGCGGCCTTCACCGCGCTGCGCCGCTGATGGGCGCGGTGCGCTGAAGATGCGATAACGGCCTGGCGCCACGCCGCCGTCCTTACTGGGTGATCGGCTGCTGGGTCTGGTTCATCGGCGGCGCATTCGGCGGCATCTGCACATTGCCGCTTTGCTGGGTCGGGTCGCCCTGCTCCGGCGGTGGATCCTGCGGCTCTTGCGACTCTGGCGGCAGCTGCGCATTCTCCGGCGTGGTCGGCGTGCCCTGCGGACCGCCGCCCGGTGGCGGCACGCTGTGCATGACGGGCGGTGCGCTGACCACGCCCGGCGCGCTCTGCGGTTCCATGCCCGGCGCCCCAGTCATCGGCTGGGGCATCTGCTGCATCATGCGCGGCTCCGGCGGCGTGACCGAGGTCGACTGGCCGGTATCGACCGCCAGTTCCACCCGCTTCATCACGCCGCCATCCGACAGCATCACGTAGCGCCGATGCACTTCGGCCACGGTCACGCCTGGCGCAATTTCGCGGCCGACGCGCACCGCCTTCGACGGCTGGCCGTCGGCCACCAGGATGACCGCGCTGTCGGCGCCGGCCGACACCACGCCGGTAAGCTGGAAATTGGAAATCACCGCGCTCGGCTGGCCACCGAACAGCGTTGCCGCCGCCTCGGGGCTGGGCGGAGGCTGGGTGGCGACCGGCGCCGCCGCCAGCGGCCGCTGCTCCGGCTTGTACAGCTGCAGCACCCAGAAGGCGATCGAGGCCGCCAGCAGAATCAGGGCAAGCAGGCTGAGTAGAAGAGGCAAACGCTTGTTCATAGTATTGACTGCCATTGTTTTACTGCACCAGCTGGTTGATTTCGATGATCGGCATCAGCACCGCCAGCACGATCAGCAGCACCACCAGGCCCATGGCCAGGATCAGCACCGGCTCCAGCAGGCCGGCGATGGTAAGCGTGCGGCGCTCGAGGTCGGCCTGCTGCGCATTGGCGGCGCGCTCGAGCATGGCCGGCAGTTCGCCGGTGATCTCGCCGGCGCGAATCATGTGCACCAGCATCGGTGGAAAGTGTTTTTGCGCCGACAGCGCGCGCGCCAGGCTCACGCCTTCGCGCACGCTGGCGGTGGCCTGCTCGACCAGTTCGCGCATCGCCACGTTGGAGAGGGTTTCGCGGCTGGTGTCGAGCGCGCGCAGGATCGGCACGCCGGAACCGGTGGTGATCGCCAGGGTGCTGGCGAAGCGCGCCGTGTTGAGGCTGCGCTCGAACTTGCCGTAGATGGGGGCCGTCAGCAGCCAGGTGTGCCAGCGCCGCTTGAGGTCGGGATTGCGCAGCGCGCGCCGCCACAGCCAGAACGCGCCGCCGATCAGGATCGCGCAATAGATGCCGTAGGCGCGCACGAAGTCGGACACGGCCAGCATGACCACGGTGAGGAAAGGCAGCTTCTGCTTGGTGTTGGCGAACACCGAGACGATCTGCGGCACGACATAGGTGAGCAGGAAAATCACGATCGCGAACGCGACCACGGTCACGATCGCCGGATAGGTGAACGCCAGCCGCACCTTCTGCACCAGGGCGTTGCGGCGCTCGATGTAGTCGGCCAGGCGCGACAGCACGCGCGCGAGCTGGCCGATCTGCTCGCCCGAGGCGACCAGCGCCCGGTAGATCTCGGCGAAGTCGCGCGGGTGGTGCGACAGCGCGGTGGAGAATGACGAGCCGCCGATGACTTCGGAGCGGATCGAGGCGATCAGGTCGCGCATATAGGCGCGCTCGGCCTGCTCGAGCAGCGCGGTGAAGGCTTGCTCGAGCGGCAGGCCGGCCTCGAGCAGGCTGGCCAGCTGGCGCGTGAACAGGGCCAGCTCGTTCTGCGACAGGCGCTCGCCGATGCCGCGCGCGCGGGCGACGCCGGCCGCGTCGACCTGAGCAGCAATTGCCTCGACGCTCAGAGGCGTCAGGCCTTGCGTGCGCAGGTCGGCGCGCGCCGCGCGCGGGCTGTCGGCGTTGACCACGCCCTTGCGCGTGGCGCCGCCCAGGTCAACGGCTTCGTAGCGAAATGCCGGCATCAGTCAGTTCCCATCCTCGCGAATTCCATCCTCATGCTCGCCTGTCAATCCTTGGTCACGCGCACCAGTTCGGCGCGCGTGGTGGTGCCGTCCGCCAGCCAGCGTTCGCCGTCGTCGCGCATGGTCTTCATGCCGGTGCCCAGCGCGGTTTCGCGGATCTCGGCCTCGGAGGCGCGGTTGTGGATCTGGGCGCGAATCTTTTCGGTGGTTTCGAGCAGCTCGTAGACGCCGACCCGGCCGTGATAGCCCGTGTGGCCGCAGCGCTCGCAGCCGACCGCATGCCAGGCGGAACCGTCGAAGGTCTTGCATTGCGAGCAGAGCTTGCGCACGAGGCGCTGGGCCATCACGCCCAGCAGCGACGAGGACAGCAGGAACGGTTCGATGCCCATGTCCAGCAGGCGCGTCACTGCCGAGGCGGCATCGTTGGTGTGCAGGGTGGCCAGCACCAGGTGGCCGGTGAGCGAGGCCTGCACCGCGATCTGCGCCGTCTCCAGGTCGCGGATCTCGCCGATCATGATCACGTCCGGGTCTTGCCGCAGGATGGCGCGCAGCGCCTTCGCGAACGTCATGTCGATGCGGGCATTGACCTGCGTTTGGCCAACACCGTTCAGGTCGTATTCGATCGGGTCTTCCACCGTCATGATGTTGGTGGTGGACGCGTTCAGGCGCGACAGCGCCGCGTACAGGGTGGTGGTCTTGCCGGAACCGGTCGGGCCGGTCACCAGCACGATGCCGTGCGGCTGGTTGATCAGGCGGTCGAACTGCGGCAGCATGTCTTCGGCCATGCCCAGGTGCGACAGGTCGAGGCGCCCCGCTTCCTTGTCCAGCAGACGCAGCACGGCGCGTTCGCCGTGGCCGGTCGGCAGGGTCGAGACGCGCACGTCGACTGGTTTACCGCCCACGCGCAGGGTGATGCGGCCATCCTGCGGCAGGCGTTTCTCGGCGATGTCGAGCTGCGACATGATCTTGATACGCGAGATCAGCGAGGCGTGGATCGCCTTCTTGGGGCGCACGATGTCGCGCAGCGCGCCGTCGATGCGAAAGCGCACCACCGAGGTCTGTTCGAACGGCTCGATGTGGATGTCGGACGCGCCTTCGCGCAGCGATTGCGTCAGCAGCGCATTGATCATGCGGATCACCGGCGCATCGTCGGACGATTCCAGCAGGTCTTCGATGGCGGGCACGTCTTGCAGCAGCTTGGTCAGGTCGAGGTCGGCGTCGAATTCGTCGACCACCTGCGACGCGTCGCCGCCGCCGCCGGCGTAGGCGCCGGCGATGGCCGCATCGAGCTCGTCGCGGTCGAGGCGGCGCAGCTGGATGCGGCCGAAACGGCGCGACACCTCGGCGATGGCGGATGGCTGCGTGTTGCCGGACACCAGCACTTCGACGCTCTGGCCCGGTTCGCCATTACCGCGCGCCAGCACCCCGTGGTCGCGGGCAAAAGCGTAGGGCAAGAGATTGTTCATGATTCACTCCCCGTTCGGCTGCTGCACCGGACGTGTTGGCGCGTTTGGCACTGCAGCGCCGGGCATGACTGCGCCCGATCCTGGTTCAGACACGCCCGCACCCGGCGCGGTTCCCCGCGCAGTGCCCTGCGCAGTGCCCTGCGCAGTGCCCTGATGGCGCGATGGCGCGCCATCGTTGGAGGCGCCCGGCGCCGCGTTCGGCGCCGGCTGGCGCTGGACCGGCACGGTCGCCATGCCGCCGCCGACCGGCGGCTGGCCTTCCACCAGCGGCGGCAGTTGCGGCGCGCCGAGGTCGCGCAGCACCGGCGTCGATTCGAGCTGGGCGGCGGCGCCGGCCGCGCGCATGTAGTCGTAGCGGTCCATCGCGATCGAATTCGAGGCTTCCTTGCTGCGCACCACAACCGGCCGCAGGAACACCATCAGGTTGGTCTTGACGCGGCTGCGGGTGCGGTACTTGAACAGGTTGCCGATGACCGGGATGTCGCCCAGGCCGCGCACCTTCTCTTCGCCATCGCCTTCGCTGTCCTCGATCAGGCCGCCGAGCACGATGATCTGGCCGTCGTCGGCCAGGACATTGCTCTCGATCGCGCGCACGTTCGTGGTCAGGCCCGACTCGGCATTGCGGGTCGAGGCGTCCACGCTCGAATTCTCGTGGTAGATCGCCATCTTGATGGTACCGCCTTCCGAGATCTGCGGCCGCACGCGCAGCAGCAGGCCCACGTCTTGCCGGTCGACGGTCTGGAACGGGTTGCCGCCGCCGGTGGTGCTGTTGGTGGCGAACGAGCCGGTGATGATCGGCACGTTCTGGCCGACCTTGATGGTCGCCAGCTCGTTGTCGAGCGTGATCATGTTCGGCGTCGACAGGATGTTGGCGTTGCCGTCGGTTTCCAGCGCACGCGCCACCGCGCCCAGGCCGAGTTCGCCGCCCACCTGGCGGAACAGGCCGAAGGTCAGGCCGGTCGGCAAGACCGGCGGCGCGGCGCCGTTGGTGCCGCCCGTGCCCTGGGCCGCCGCCAGCGCCAGGTTGACGATGCTGTTGTTGGCGCCGCCGCCGGTGAAGTTCTGCAGGCCGCCGAAACGGTATCGGCTGTCGGAGTCGCCGGTGGCGCCGATCCACTGCACGCCGAATTCGGACGCCTTGTTGGAGGTGACTTCGACCACCAGCGCCTCGATGTAGACCTGGGCCCGGCGCACGTCGAGCTGGTCGATCACGGAGCGCAGGTTGCGGTACACCGCATCCGGCGCGGTGATGATCAGGCTGTTGGTCGAGGCGTCGGCCTGGATGAAGCCCGATCCCTGGCCGCCGCCCTGGGCGCCTTGCTGGCCCTGCTGGGCGAAGGTGTTGCTGGTGCCGCCGATGCTGGTGCCGCCCTGCATGCCCCCCTGCTGGCCGCCGATGCCGCCGAGTCCGCCCTGCCCGCCCTGGCCCGCCTGGCTGCCGGTGCCGGACGTGATCGAGCTGCCCTGCGTGCCCTGCTGCTGCTGCGGCATCGCCGATGCATCCTGCGAGACCACGGCGCGCAGGGTCTGGGCCACGCGCGTGGCTTCCGCGTTCTTCAGGTAGACCACGTGGATATTGCCCTTGCTCGAGCTCTCCTGGTCGAGGCGGGCGATCAGGCTCCTGGCCAGGTTGGCGCGCGCCTGCGACGGCGCGCGGATCACGACCGAGTTGGTGCGCGGGTCGGCCAGCACCGTGACCCGGCCCGAATCGCCGCCGGCGGCCGGTTCCATCAGGCGCGTCACGAGCTGGGCGATGTCGCTGGCGATCGCGTTGCGGATCGGGACCACGTCGAGGTTGGCCGCCACCGGGGTGTCGAGCGCGGCGATGATGCGCGCCAGGCGGCGCAGGTTGTCGGCGTAGTCGGTGATGACCAGCGTGTTGTTGCCCGGGTTCGCCATGATGGAGTTATTGGGCGAAATCAGCGGGCGCAGCACGGCGGTGAGATTGGCGGCCGACTCGTAGGACAGGTAAAACACCTGGGTCGCGATCTGGTCGCCGGTGGCCTTGCTGGAGCGTACGCCGCCGACCTGGATCGGCGAGGATTGCAGCTTGGCCTCGGCCTCGGGCACCACCTTGGCGTAGCCGTCGCCGCTGGTGACCACCGCGAAGCCCTGCAGGCGCAGGGTCGAGGTGAGCAGGCCGAAGGCTTCGCTCTTGCTCAGCGGTTTCTCGGACACCAGGGTGAGCGTTCCCTTGACCCGCGGGTCGATGATGAAGGTCATGCCGGTGTAGTGACCGATGGCCTTGATCACCGACTCGATGTCGGCATTGACGAAGCTCAAGGCGGCGGCGTTCGTGCTGTCCTGCGCCAGCGCGGGCGGCGGCAACGCGACCATGGCGGCGCAGCACAGCATGGCGCCGGCGGCAAGGCGACGCCATGCCGGCAGTTGCAGGTCCGACAGCGGTCGGGCTAAAAGTTCGGCGTGCGCGGAGGTGGAGCGGTTTATTTTCTTCATTATCTGAACTCGAGTGCGATTACGTTTTTGCCGTTCACCATCCGGCGCTGGCCCAGCAGGTTCAACATGGTCCCGAGCTGGTCCTCATAGCCGTCGGCGGCGCTGGCCTGGCCCGAAAAGCGCAGGCGCCCATTTTGCAGCACACCTGTGCCCGACAGCAGCAAAGCGCCACGCACAGTGCGCAGGGTCAAATCGGCCTGCGGTCCACGCCAGTCCATGATCATTTCATAACTGCCGAGCGGCTTGATGGGCGACATGCGCGCACCCATATCGCTCATCGACAGGACGGTGCGCCCCTGCACGGTCACGGTGTTCTGTTGGCGCAACAGGTCGAGCGCGTTCCAGGACAGCCGGATGCGGCCGCTCGGCGCCAGCGTATTGAGCGGCGCGCCCAGGCCCGACAGCCCTTCGGCCGGCAGCAGCAGCTCGCCGGCATTGACCTGCCACTGCGACCAGCTGCCTTCGACCCGCACCGGGTTGGTCAGCGCCTGCGGGTTTTCCAGGGTCATGCTGACCTGGCCCAGCACCACCAGCGGCGACAAGGTCCAGGAAAACCGGCCCGGCAGCAAGGGCGTGACCGCCCCGCCCGGCCCCGGCGCCCCGCCGATGAAGGCTGAGCCGCGCCAAAGCGTACCCTGCGCATCCCCCAGCGTCAATCGACCACCGGTCTGGCGCTCGACCAGCGGGCCGAGCCAGGCCGCCGGCAGGAAAGCCAGCACCGTCGCCGTAACCGCCAGGATGACCAGCAGGCCCCACGCCAGCGCCCGCCTCATGAAGCCGGCTCGATGCGCTGGCGCAGCGTGAGCGTGGCGTCGACCTGGCCCGGCGCGGCCAGGGCGCTGAACTGGGCGTCCTGCACCATCAGGCGGCTCTCGCGCCGCTGGGCGTCGAGCCAGGCCATCAGGTTGGCGAAGGAAACATTGTTGAGCTGAACCTTGGTGTATTCACCGCTCACCGACAGCGACGCCGGATTGAGTCCGCGCGCCGACATGCCGGCGCCGAGCGACTCGCGCGTGACCGGCGTGACGGCGGGCGCCGGCTCGCTGGCGACGGCCCGCGCTTCGCCGGCCAGCGCCTCGAGCTGGGCCGCCTGCTGGCGCAGCTCGGGCAGGGACCGGCGCAATTGTTCGCGGCCGTCAAGCGCGGGCTCGAGCAGGACGAGATAGAACAGCGCCAGTGCGGCGACCAGGCCGCCGATGAGCAGGAACTTGCGCTCCTGCTCGGTGCGCCCGATCCAGTAGGCGGTTGCGCGTTCGCGCAGCCCGCTGATTGTGCCGACGACATTCATTGCATGACTCCCGATTGCGTCACTCCAGATTGCGATGCGCCCGACTGCGTAGCGCCCGACTGCGAGGCGCCGGTGCTGCGGATCAACCAGGTGTTGGCGTCGGGCGTTTCCAGGCTGAGGTGGCGCGCCGCCAGGGCCGGACGCAGCTGGTCTGCGGCGCCGGGATTGGCGGACTCGGGTTTGACGCGCACGGTGAGGGCGCGTTCGCGATACTCCATTGATGCAATCGCAGGCGGCGCGCCGAGGCCGCCAATGGCTTCGCCAAGGGCCGCCGCCATCGCGGTGAATTCATCGCCGCTCACCTCGCCGCTGCCGGCCCTGGCGCGCGCGATATTCTGCTGCATCTGCGCCACCGGATCGATTGCCGGCTGGCCCGGAAACACCGAGCGGAACGTCTGGCTCATCTGCTGGCGCACGGCGTCGGCCTCGCGCTTCAGGCCCAGCCATTCGACGTTGAGGCCGATGACGTGGACCACCAGCGCCGCCAGGGCGAGCCGGACCGGCCAGCGCCAGCGGCGCCAGTCGCGCCGCGCCACGCCGGCCGTGCCCAGGCCGGGCACCAGGTCGAGGGCGGGGCCGACGGCGCCGCCGTTGTTGCTGCCGCGCGCGCCGGCGATCCAGTGCGCCCAGTTGTCGCTCTCGAGGGTGACGCCGGGGCCGGCCTCGGCCAGCAGCGCCTGGTATTCACCCAATTGCTCGTGCTCGACGTACAGCACCAGCGGCGCATCGCCGGCCAGCGCGCGCGCCGTCTGCAGCGCCACCACCGGGCTGCCGTCGAGCGCCAGGCCGAGGCCTTCGTACTGGCTCTGGCGCAGGATCAGTTCGCCCTTGCCGACGGCGGCGCTCACGCTGCCCGGATGCAGGGGCAGGCACAATTGCTCGGGCACGGCCGCCACCGCGCGCGCGCCCATCTCCAGGAGTTTGCGCACCAGCGACTCGAGCCAGGCTTGCTGCACCACGGCCACCGGACGGCGGCCGTCGGCCATGGCGGGACCGGCCACCAGCACGCAATCGAGGGGATCGCCCAGGATATGTTCTTCGACCAGGGCCGGCAGCGCCGCGCGCAGGCGCGCGCCGGCCAGCGGCGGCGCCTGCACCATCAGCAGGGTGACGTCGCTGGCGGCCACGATCAGCACCACGCGCCGGCTCGCCGCGACCAGGTCGCCCAGGTTGCGCAGCGCGCCTTCGCCCTGCTGTCCGATCGCGCCGTTGTCGTCGGCCAGCGCGAACCGGCACAGGGCGCCTTCGCCTTCGCTCCTGGCCGGATGCCGGATATAAAGAGTACTCAAACCGTCTCGCTTTCTTCTAGTTCTGGCGGGTCCAGATCACGTTCACCCCACCGGCGGGGCCAAGGTTTCCCAGGCTGCCTTTCTGCACCAGCGACTCCGCGTCCAGCGCCGCGCGGTCGAGGCGGATGCGGCTCTGCACCAGGAAGTAATTGCTGGTGGTGCTGATTTTCGGTCCCTCCGGCGCCTCTGTCCTGCACTGCAATTCAGTTTCGAACATCGCCACGTCGTTCCACGGCACCCGCTTGCGCTGTTCGACCAGGGCATTGGCCTGGGAGATCGAACAGCCAGGCAAGACCGCCGCCAGCACCGCCGCCGGCGCCGTGTTCACGTTCACCGTCGTGCCCTGCGCCGGCAGCACGATCACGAACGGGCGCAGGGCCTCGACCGTCTCGGGCTTGACGCCCGGCACCGCCAGCAAGTCGTCCACCCGCAGGACCGGCATCGGGTTGCCCTTGCGCGGCGTCTGCGGGGTTTTGTTGTCCTCCGCGTCCGGATCCACCGTCAGCGCCTGGCCGGCGGCGACGAAATCGGCGATCGGCCGCGCCAGCCGCGGCTCTTGCCGCACATTGGTCAACAGGCGGCCAAGCACTTCGGTCTCCACGGGATCGCGCTTGCCGCCCGTTGCCAGGTTGTTCAGATTGTATCGCGCCGTGGCGTCGTATACCTGACCCGACAGGGATGCATTGAAATTTTCTCCCTGTACCCGCTCGCGTTCGATGTACTGGTCGAGCCGGGTCTCGGCCAGCGGCGTGGCCCATACCTGATCGAGCGAGATGCGCCCGCCGAAGGGCTGGCGCAGGATCACGCTGGCCCAGTCGAGGGCGCCGCGCTGGATCCACTTGGTCTGCAGCTGCAGGCGCTGGTTTTCCATCGAGCGCACCTGCACCTGCTGCTGCCAGAACAGGCTGGCGACGATCGAGATCGCCAGCGTGGTCAGGAGCAGTGCGGTGACCACGGCGACGCCGCGCTGGCGGCGCGGATGGTGCAAGGGGCGCATCAGGTGCCTCCCAGCAAGAAAGACTTGACCATCGGCTGGCCCAGGCCCTGCACGGTGAGCGCCACCTGCACGCCGGTGGGCTCGCGCGAGCGGGCCGGGCCCAGGCCCGGATCGACAGGCGGGGGTTCCTGCTCGCCATTACCGCCTACCGCGGTCGGCTCGTTGCGCCAGGCATTGTTTTGCCAGCCCTGCACCTGCATGCCGTTCACGCCCACCTGCAGCACGACCGACGGCGAATTCTCGGCCGGCGCATCGGACGCGAGCGCCTGCCACAGCGCGGCGATGTGGTCGAGGTCGCGCGTGCCGGGCGACTCGCGCCGCATCAGCTGCCCATTCACCACGCGGTAGCTGACCACCTGCAGGCGCGACGGTTCGTGTTCGACGAAGACCTTGCGCACCAGGGTCAGGCGGTCGGCATCCCACAGCAGGGTCGGGCGGCCGCGCATGATGTCGTTGCCGGCCGCGTTCTCGCAATCGTTCTGCATCTGGGCAAAGGCCAGCTGCATGCCGCGCGTGACTTCCATTTCTTGCGTGAGCGCCACGCGCGCGCGCACGATGCCGTCCAGCCCGCGCCAGCCGAGCACGGCCACCATGGCGAGGATGCCGATCGCCACCAGGAGTTCGACCAGCGTGAAGCCTGCATGTCTGGCGCTCATATCGGGGACGGCCTCAGGACCAGTTGGATGAGTTTGACGATGCGGCGCCCCGGGTTGTCGGCGTCGAACACCGAGACTTCGATCCTGCGCAACAGTGGATTGGGGCTGGACAGCACTTCTTCTTCGCACATCAGGTTCAGGTCGCCTTGCGGACAGGGAAAGCTGCGCTTGCCGATCTCGGGAAATTCGCGGCCCAGGCGGATCTGCACCAGCCGGTTCTCGGCCGACCAGGTCGCCATCATCGAGGCGCGCAGGCCGGCGCTGTTGGACGTCAGGCTGCCCACCGCGCGCAAGCCGGCGGCCAGCGCGGTGCCGACGATGACCAGCGCCACCAGCACTTCGAGCAGGGTGAAGCCAGGGCCTCTGCGGGACGGCATCATGGTCGTGGGCGTCATTCGACGGTAAAGTGGCCGACGCCGTCGGCGTGGATCGCGACTGCGTTGGCGCCCGAGGCCAGGGTCAGCACGAAGGGACGGTCGACCGGCTCGCGTCCGAAGGTGATGCGCAGCATATCAGGGCCACCCGTGCCGGACGGTTCGAGCACGAGCCGCAGCGGCGGATTCTTGAAGCTGCGCTCGCGCAGCAGGTCGTCGCGCGTGACCGGCTCCCAGCCGGTGTCGCCGCGCACCATGAAGCGGTAGCGCTCGCCGTTGGCCTCGAACGCGACCAGGCGGTTGCGCACGATGGCTTCGTCGCGCGCCAGCTGCAGCAGCAGCGCGATGCGCCGGGCCTCGTTCTCGAGGTCCTGGCGCGGGCTCGGGATGGCGTTCAGCGTAGCCAGTCCCAGCGTGATGCCGATGATGACCATCACGACCAGCAGCTCCACCAGGGTGAAGCCGGAAGATGAGCCCCGCGCGCGCCAGGCCGGCATGAAAGATACTTAGTGCCAGGAACCGACGTCGGCGTCCTCGCCGTTGCCGCCCGGCTGGCCGTCGGCGCCGTAGGAGAACACGTCGATCTCGCCTTTCACGCCCGGCGACAGGTATTGATAGGAGTTGCCCCACGGGTCCTTCGGCAACTTCTCGATGTAGCCGCCGTCTTTCCAGCCGTTGGCGGCCGGGCCGGCGCTCGGCTTGGCGATCAGGGCGTTCAGGCCCTGCTCGGTGGTCGGATAGCGCTGGTTGTCGAGCTTGTACAGCTTGAGGGCCTGCATCATGGTGGCGATGTCCACCTTGGCGGCAGTGACGCGCGACTCGCCCGTGCGGCCCAGCAATTTAGGAACGACCAGGGCGCCGAGGATGCCGATGATGACCACGACGACCATGATCTCGACCAGGGTAAAGCCGCGGGCGCGACGTTGTATACGTTGGAAATTCATATGCAGTGTGATTAGGCTGGTGAATCGGTGGAGCCGGGACAGTATACGGCCGAAATATGACAAGACAATGCTGCGGATGAAACTGCGAACAAACTATGCGAATCGCTTACACCGCTACCGGCGGCGGGTGTGCAATTGTAAGCTACCTACGCTTGTCACGACACCTTGGATCCGCACCGTTAAGCCAGGCCTCATCAAACCTGGCTAGCGCCCGGCGCACACCGGGCAAGCGGGATTGCGCGTTACCTTGACGCCAGTCCATTCCATGAATTTTCCGTCCAGCATGAGCAGGCGGCCGGCCAGGGACTCGCCGACGCCCGCGATCAGCTTCATCGCTTCGGCGGCCTGGACCGCGCCAACGATGCCCACCAGCGGGGCGAACACCCCCATGGTGCTGCAGGCCACGTCTTCGAAACCGCTGTCTTCAGGGAACAGGCAGGCATAGCACGGGGCGTCGGGTTGACGCGGATCGAATGCGGTCAACTGGCCGTCGAAGCGGATCGCCGCCCCCGACACCAGCGGCACGCCGGCGGCGAAGCAGGCGCGGTTGACGGCGTGGCGGGTGGCGAAGTTGTCGCTGCAGTCGAGCACGACGGTAGCCGTGCGCGCCAGCGCCAGCAGGCGCTCGGGGCCGGCCCGTTCGTTCAGGGCGACCACCTCGATCTCGGGATTGATCGCCAGCAGGGCCGCGCGCCCGGAATCGACCTTGGGCTGGCCGATGCGTTCGGTCGTGTGCATGACCTGGCGCTGCAGGTTGGTGAGGTCGACCGTGTCGTCGTCGACCAGGGTGATGCGGCCGATGCCGCCCGACGCCAGGTAGAGGGCGGCCGGCGAGCCGAGGCCGCCGGCGCCGATCACCAGCGCATGGGCCTCGAGCAGGCGCTGCTGGCCTTCGATGCCGATGTCGTCGAGCAGGATGTGGCGCGAGTAGCGCAGGAGTTGGTTGTCGTTCATGGTTCAGGCATCACGCCAGCGTTATTTCTTCGGCGGCGCCTTCAATTCAGGCAATTTCTGCTCCGCTCCCGGCAACGGCGCCGGCGCGGGTTTGTCTGCGTCGGGCACGCCCTCGGCCAGTTGCACCGGCAAGCCCTTGAAGTGCCTGATCGCCTGCGCCAGCTGGAAATCGTCCTGGCCGCCGAACTCGATCGGCTTGCGGTCCTTCAGCAGGGCCAGCGCGCGCTGCTGCTGCGCCAGGCTGGAGTTCTGGCCCCTGGGCGCCGTGTCCTTCTTCTCGCCTTCGGCCGCCAGGTGGCGCTGCAGGTCCGCTTCGCGCACACGCAGCGCGTTCAGCAGGTCGCCTTCGGCGCTCTCGTCGACCCGCAGGTCGGGTTCGATGCCGGTGGCCTGGATCGGCCGTCCTTTTGGCGTGTAGTAGCGCGCCGTGGTCAGCTTGATCGCGGTGTCGCTCGACAGCTGGCGCAGCGTCTGCACCGAACCCTTGCCGAAGGTGCGGCTGCCCATCACGATCGCGCGCTGGTAATCCTGCAGCGCACCGGCCACGATTTCGGAGGCCGAGGCCGAGCCGCCATTGACCAGCACCACCATCGGCACCGATTTGAGGCCAGCCGGCAAGCCCGCCAGCGGGTCGCCGCGCTGGGCATAGAACTCGCGCCGGCCATAAAAGGCCTGGTTCGCATCCGCCACCTGGCCGCGGGTACTGACGATCACCTGGTTCGGCTGCGGCAGGAAGGCGGCCGAGACGCCGATCGCGCCCGGCAGCAGGCCGCCGGGGTCGTTGCGCAGGTCGAGCACCAGGCCCTTGATCTCGGGTTGTTCGGCGTACAGTTCTTTGGTTTTCTTGGCCAGTTCGTCCAGGGTGTTTTCCTGGAACTGGCTGATGCGCAGCCAGGCATAGCCGGGCTCGACCATTTTGGCCTTGACGCTGACGACCCGGATTTCCTGGCGCGCGATCGGCACCACCCAGGGTTTGTCTTCGCCGGGACGGGCAATGGTGAGCGTGACCTTGCTGCCGACCTTGCCGCGCATGCGCTTGATCGCGTCGTCGGACGACATATTGCGCACGGGAACATTGTCGATGCGGGTGATCAGGTCGCCCGGCTTGATGCCGGCCTTGAAGGCGGGCGTATCCTCGATCGGCGACACCACCTTGATGTAGCCGTCCTCGTTCGAGATCTCGACGCCGACGCCCACGAACTTGCCCTGCACCGCCTCGCGCATGTCGCGAAACGCCTTCGGATCCAAGTAAACCGAGTGCGGGTCGAGCGAGGCGACCATGCCGCCGATCGCTTCCGACAGCAGCTTTTTATCTTCCACCGGCTCGACGTAGTCGGTCTTGATCAGGCCATACACGTCGGCCAGCTGGCGCAGTTCGTCGAGCGGCAGGGGCGCGCCGGCTTTTTGCGCATGGGCCGACAGCTGGAACGATGCCGCCACGCCGACCAGGACGCCCACGCCGACCAGCCCGAAATGCTTTGCTCTCATGCCCATGTTGACCCTTGTTGATACCTAGAACCGGACCCAGCCCGTCGGGTCGATGGCCGTGCCGCGATGCCTGAGCTCAAAGTATAGCCCCGATTCCTCGTTGCCACCGGTGTTGCCGGCACTGGCCACCGCCTCGCCGGCGCGCACGCTGTCGCCGGGGCGCTTGAGCAGCGACTGGTTGTTGCCGTAGATCGACAGGTAGCCGTCGCCGTGGTCGATGATGATCAGGTTGCCGAAGCCGCGCATCCAGTCGGCGTGCACCACCCGGCCCGGTGCCACGGCGCGCACCTCGGCGCCTTCCGCCGCCTTGATGAAATTGCCCTTCCAGGTCGGACCGTCGCCGCGGCGCCCGCCGAAACGGGCCGCGACCGTGCCGTTGACCGGGCTGGCCATGCGGCCCTTGAGCGCCGTGAACGAGCCGCTTGCCGCGGCCGGCCCCAGGATCGGCGGCGGCGGTTCGCTCGGGCCGGGATCTTCCTCCACCGGCTCCTGGGCCAGGATCGGCGCTTCCTTGATCGGCTCGGGCATCGGCTTCGGCTTGGCGCCAGGCTTGGCGTTCTCGCGTGCGATGCGCTCGCGTTCACGGTCCCGCTCGGCCTTCTCGGCCGCCGCCTTGGCGCGCGCCGCCGCCAGCGCCCTGGCTTTCGCCTCGGCTGCGGCTTTCGCTTTGGCGCGCGCGGCGGCCAGGGCGGCCTGGCGTTTGCGCTCGGCTTCTTCCTGCTCGCGGATCAGGCGCTCGAGGCGGGTGACCAGCCCCGACATGCGTTCTTCGTCGCGCTCCAGGCGGTCGGCCTGCTTGCGCTGGTCGGCCAGGCGGGTCGACAGGTTGTCGAGCAGCGCGGCGCGCTTGGCTTTTTCTTTTTCCAGCAGTGACTTCTGGTCGAGCTGTTCCTGGGCGATTTCTTCCAGCTCTTGCTTGGCGTTCTCGACCTGGTCGCGGTTGGCCTCGACTTGCGCCAGGTTGCCGCGCAGCGAGCCGAGCAGGCGCGCCTGGGCCTGCGAGACATAGGCCATCAATTGCAGGTCGCGGCTGATGCGGTTCGGATTGTCGCCGGACAGCAGCAGCTTAATCCGGTCTTCGTTGCCAGCCACATAGTGTTCGCGCAATAGCCTGGCCAGCTGCCCTTGCTGGGCGGCGATGGTCTGGCTCAGCTGTGCCTGCTGCGCGGCCAGGTCTTGCAGGCGCGTGTTGGTGGCGCCCTGCTCTTCCTGCAGGTCGCGCAGCGCCCGGTTGGCGTTGGAAATGGCGGCCTCGGACTCGGCCAGCGTATCGGCCGCGTCTTCCTTGGCGCTTTCGGTCTGGCTGATGTCGCGCTTGATCGCCTGCAGTCGTTGCTGGATGCCGGCGCGCTGCTTCTCGGCCGCCGCCTTCTGGCGGCTGCGCTCGGTCTGGCGCTGGGCCCAGGCGTCGCTTGCGAACGCGCCGGACAGCGCGACCGCCAGCAGCGTACTCATGAGTACGCTGCCGGTTCCCTTCATGAATGGCAAACGCAAGACTTACTTTGCCTTCCCTTGGTTGGCCACGGCCGCCATGGCGGCGGCGATCGCTTCCTGGTCGCCCAGGTAGTAGTGCCTGATCGGCTTGAGGTCGGCGTCCAGCTCATACACCAGCGGCTGGCCGTTGGGGATGTTCAGGCCGACGATGTCGGTGTCGCTGATATTGTCCAGCATCTTGATGATGGCGCGCAGGCTGTTGCCGTGGGCCGAGATCAGGATCTTCTTGCCGGCGCGGATCGCGGGAGCGATGTCGTCGTTCCAGGCCGGCATCACGCGCGCCACGGTGTCCTTCAGGCATTCGGTCAGCGGGATCTGGTCTTCCCTCAGGCCGGCATAGCGCGGGTCGCCGAACGAGGTGCGTTCGTCGTCCCTGTCGAGCGGCGGCGGTGGGGTGTCGTAGCTGCGGCGCCAGACCAGCACCTGCTCGTCGCCGAACTTGGCGGCGGTCTCGGCCTTGTCCAGCCCCTGCAGGGCGCCGTAGTGGCGTTCGTTCAGGCGCCAGTCGTTCTTGACCGGCAGATACATCATGTCCATCTCGTCCATCGCCAGCCACAAGGTGCGGATGGCGCGCTTGAGCACCGAGGTGTAGGTCAGGTCGAAGGTGAAGCCGGCTTCCTTGAGCACGCGGCCGGCGTTTTTCGCCTCGGCCACGCCTTTCTCGGTCAGGTCGACGTCGGTCCAGCCGGTGAAGCGGTTTTCCAGGTTCCAGGTGGATTCGCCGTGGCGCATGAATACGATCTTGTACATGGTGCAGTCTTTTCTCGAAAAATTCTGGTTGAAGTCCGGTCCGGCATCTATTTTATAATGCCCCGATTCAGTTCAACCAATCGGAACCCTTGTGAATTTCTTACTCGATAATATCTTCGTTGTTGCGATCGCCGTGATTTCGGGCGCCGCCCTGCTGTGGCCGGCATTGGCGCCGCGCGGAAAACGCGCGTCGCCGCTGCAGGTGACGCAGATGATCAACCGCGGCAAGACCACCGTGGTCGACGTACGCAGCGCCGAAGAATTCGCGGCAGGCCACCTGCGCGACGCGAAACACATCCCACTGGCAGACTTGGGCAATCGCATCGGCGAACTGGACAAGTCGAAGAACCGTACCGTCGTGGTGGTGTGCCAGACCGGCGCCCGCAGCGACAAGGCGGCGCGCCAGTTGCAGGCGGCCGGCTTCGAAGACGTCCAGAGCCTGGAAGGCGGTCTGGCGGCCTGGACGGCCGCAGGCTTGCCGCTCACCAAGTAAACCCGCCGGCCCGGTGTTCGGGCCCGGCAGACACGAAAGGATTCAGCATGACAGCCCACGTCGTTCTCTACCACACCGCAGCCTGCCCCTATTGCGTGCGCGCCGAGCGCCTGCTCGAGGCCAAGGGTGTGCATGACATCGAGCGCATCCGCGTCGACCTCGACCCGGAACAGCGCCAGATCATGATGCAGCGCACCGGTCGCCGCACCGTTCCGCAGATCTACGTTGGCGACACCCACGTCGGCGGTTTCGACGATTTGTATGCGCTGGACCAGGCCGGACGCCTGGACCCGATGCTCAAGGGCGAGTAAGCTAATTGGCCTGAGCGCGGGCGGCGGGCGGCAAAGCCGCTATTGCTTCTTAGTTGGTTTTGATACAATTGTCGTCGCGTTTGACCCGGAGTCGGGCCCGGCCCCGTTGTCGCGCTCGACCAAAGCACCCGGAGTGGCCTGCCAACCTGGCGAGCCGCTTCCCACCATTACTAGAAAGCGTTCCATGTCTGACGAAAACCTGCAACCAGTATTCCAAATCCAACGCGTCTACCTGAAAGACATGTCGCTGGAGCAACCGAATTCGCCATCGATCTTCCTGGAGCAGGAAGCGCCGGCAATCGAAGTGTCGCTCGACGTCGGCGCCGAAAGCATCGCCGAAGGCATCTACGAGTCGACCGTGACGATCACCGTCACCGCCAAGGTCAAGGACAAGGTCGCGTTCCTGGTGGAAGGCAAGCAGGCTGGCATCTTCGAAGCCCGCAACATCCCGGCCGAGCAGATGGATCCGCTGCTGGGCATCGGCTGCCCGAACATCATCTACCCTTACCTGCGCGCGAACATCGCCGACGTGATCAGCCGCGCCGGCTTCCCGCCGGTCCACCTGGCCGAGATCAACTTCGAAGCGTTCTACCAGCAGCGCGCCGCGGCCATGGCCGAAGCCGCCGCCGCACCGGCGAACTAAGGAACTAAGCACCATCTTCACGGACGCGGCGCGTGCCGCGTCCGTGCCAGCCTTCCGGCGTCGCGGTTCACCCACCATCCAGGCCCGCCATGCGCTTTCCCCGACCACTTGCAGCTGCTCCACTGTTGGCGATGACAGTGCTGGTCGCGCCAGGTGCGCACGCCTTCGATTTCAGGACGGTCGGCGCCGCTCCGGCGATCCTGTACGGGACACCGTCGGCCAAGGGCGACAAACTCTATCTGGCGCCGCCCGGCATGCCGCTCCAGGTCATGAGCACCTATGGCGACTGGGTCAAGGTGCGCGACATGAACGGCGACGTGGCCTGGACCCAGGCCCGGGGCCTGGCGGCCCAGCGCAATGTGCTGGTACGCACGCCCGGAGGCCGGGTCCATTCGGGCCCGGACGAAACCTCGGCGGTCCTGATGACCGCCGACAAGGGCGTTTTACTTGAACTGGCCGATCCCCATGCCATCGTCTGGGCGCGCGTGCGCCATCGCGACGGCGTTGTCGGCTATATCAAGGTCTCGGACATCTGGGGCCTGTAAATCCACTCCAGGAGTTCCATGCAACAGAACAAACCCCCTACCAAGATCACCGTCCTCGGCGCCGGCGCCTGGGGCACGGCCGTGGCCATCGCGCTGGCCGCGCGCCACGACGTGCTGCTGTGGGGCCGCAATCGACAGCAGATGGCCGATATCGAGGCCGCGCGCGACAACCTGGCCTACCTGCCGGGCCACCCGCTGCCCCCGGCCTTGCGCGTGAGCGCCGACTTCGAGGCGGCGCTCGCCCACTTGACATCCGGCGCCGCGCACGACGCGCCGCTCCTGATCCTGGCCTGCCCGGTGGCCGGCCTGCGTCCGCTGCTTGAACAATTGCGCGGCCGCCCGATCCCGAACGTCGTCTGGCTGTGCAAGGGCTTCGAAGCCGGCACCGGCCTGCTGCCGCACCAGGTGGTGGCGCAAGTGCTGGGCGACAGTGTCCCGGGCGCGGCGCTGTCCGGGCCCTCGTTCGCCCAGGAAGTGGCGCGCGGCCTGCCGTGCGCGCTGACCGTGGCATCGAGCTCGGCCGAGCTGCGCGAGCGCGTGGTGGCCGCGGCCCATGGCGACAACCTGCGCGTCTACTCGCACGACGACCTGATTGGCGTGGAAGTCGGCGGCGCGGTCAAGAACGTGATGGCGATCGCCACCGGCGTCGCCGATGGCCTGGGACTGGGCCTGAACGCGCGTGCGGCCCTGATCACGCGCGGCCTGGCCGAGATCACCCGCCTCGGGCTGGCGCTCGGCGCCCAGCCCGGCACCTTCATGGGGCTGTCGGGAATGGGCGACCTGATCCTGACCTGCACCGGCGACCTGTCGCGCAACCGGAGAGTCGGCCTGGCGCTGGCCCAAGGCAAGGCGCTGGACACGATCGTGGCAGAACTGGGCCATGTGGCCGAGGGCGTGCCCTGCGCCAAGGCGGTGCGCGAACTGGCGCGCCGGATGGAAGTCGACATGCCGATCACCGAAGCGGTGGCCAGCGTGCTGTTCGACGGCGTGGATGCGGCGCAGATGGCGGCGCAGCTGCTGGCGCGCGATCCGCGAGTGGAGTTGGCGTGATTTGGTGAGGTGGGCGGCCGGATCGGGCGATCGGGCTGCTCACGGTGACTTGGGTTCCCGCCTACGCGGGAACGACGTTCTGACGCTGCGGGCTATGAACTTGACCACGACCCACCATGTACGCACGTCACTCCCGCGAAGGCGGGAGTCCAAGTCGCGTGCAAACCACGAGCGTCAAAATCACTGAGGCCGCGCCCCACTCGGATCGTCGCTCGGTCCGCCCGAACGCTCCGGCCCCATCAGGATGGTCATCAGGGCCACCGCGTCCTTCAGCGCGCGGATCGTGTGCGGCACGCCGCCCGCCAGGTAGACCATCTCGTTCGGCTGCAGGATGGTCGTCTTGCCGTGGGCGTCGATCGCGATCTCGCCCTCCAGGCAGACGATGGTCACCTCGCCGTCGACCCGGTGCTCGGGAATGGGCCGTTCGACCGGCAGCACCAGCCGGATCAGTTCCATGTGCTCGGTCTTGACCAGGGCCACCGAGGTGAAATGGGCGATGTCGTCGTCGCCGCGTTTCAAAGCAATCTTTTCGCCGGATGCTGCGTGATGCAAGGCCATGTCGCCCTCCTCTATTTGCTTGTCGCTTCCTCTTGCGGTTCCGGCACGCTGCGCAGCCAGCTGACCAGCGCATAGGCGTCCTGGAACCCTTGCGCCAACCGCGGCACCAGTTGATCCGGTGCGTTCAGGTCCAGTTTCACCTCGGTCCACACGAAGAAGCTTTTCAGTTTCAGGTAGTCGACATGCGGATGATCGGGATCGAAGCCCTTGGGAGGACGCTGCAACTTGTCCTCTTCCAGCATGTCGTTATAGGTGGCGCTCAGATGCTTATTCTTCAACACTTTGGCGAAACCCGTCGCATCGTTGACCACGTGCTCGCGGATCGCCTTCAGGCGCGCCGGCGGCGGCAGGTATTCCCCGACGCCAAAACCCAGGGTGCCGTCGCGCTCGATTTGAAAATAATAGGTCGAACCGCCGCCCGCGCTCGGGCGGCGCTTGTCGTGCGGCGTGATGCCGGCCGAGAAGCGGGTTTTATAGGGCGTCTTGTCCTTCGAAAAACGGGTGTCGCGGTGGATCCGGAACATCGCCTTCTTGGGATTGCAGGCCGCCACCTGCTTGTCGAACCTGGTCAGGGCCTTGATCAGTTCCGTGACCGTTTCCTCGAATTCGGTGCGCAGGATGTCATAGCGCGGCTTGTTCCAAAGAAACCAGGGCCGGTTGTTGTTTTCGCTCAGTTCGGTGAGAAATTGCGTCAGGTCGCGCAGATGCATGGTGGTTCAGGGTGTCGATAAAAAGGATTCAGGGCGCCTGGCGCGGCCGGCGGCCCACCGTCACATCGACCGTGGCTTCGCGCCGCTTGCGCAGGATGGTCATTTGCGTCTTGGCGCCGGGCGCGAGCTTGGCGATCAGGTTCAGCATTTCGCTGGTATCGGTCACCTGCTCGCCGCCGACCGCCACCAGGATATCGCCCGGCAAGATGCCGGCACGGTCGGCCGGCCCGCCGCGCACCACGCCGGCGATGATGGCGCCGCTCTTCTTGGCCAAACCGAAGCTGTCCGCCAGTTCGGGCGTGATGTCCTGCGATTCGATGCCGATCCAGCCGCGCACCACGCTGCCATGCTTGACGATCGAATCGAGCACGTTCTTGGCGGTGGACACGGGAATCGCGAAGCCGATCCCCACCGAGCCGCCGGTCTGCGAATAGATTGCCGCATTAATGCCCAGCAAATTGCCTTCGGTATCGACCAAGGCCCCGCCCGAGTTGCCGAAATTGATCGCGGCATCGGTCTGGATGAAATTCTCGAAGTGATTGATGTGCAGGTTGTTGCGGCCCAGCGCCGAGATGATGCCCAGGGTGACGGTCTGGCCGACACCGAAGGGGTTGCCGATCGCCAACACCACGTCGCCCACCTGCGCCTGGTCGGGGTCGCCCAGCACCATCACCGGCAGGTTGCGCTCGCTCACGCGGATCACGGCCAGGTCGGTCTCGGGATCGGTGCCGACCAGGCGCGCGGCGGCCTTGCGGCCATCGGCCAGGCCGACCTCGATGGCGTCGGCGCCGTCGATCACATGGAAATTGGTCAGGATATAACCATCGCTGCTGACGATGACGCCGGAACCGAGGCTGGCCAGCTGCTCGTCGGGCGGCGCGCGGTCGCCGAAGAAACGGCGGAAAAACGGATCCCGTAATAAAGGATGCGCTTGGCGCGAAGCCTTGCTCGTGTAGATATTGACCACGGCCGGCATCGCCTTGGCGGCGGCAGCGCGGTAACTGCCGCCCGCCGCGCGCGGCGGCGCTTGCAGCATCGGGACCGGATTGGCCGGGGTGCCGACCGCGACCGTATCGGGCCTGTCGAGCCATTCGGGCCGCAGCGCGGCCACCACGAACCAGGCTGCCAGGGCGATCGTTACCGTTTGTGCGAACAGTAACCAGAAACGCCGCAACGGATGCGGACGCCGCAACTCGTGGACCAGATCGTCTTTCACTTTTTAAGGGAATCCCGGATTTCGCGCAGCAGGACGATGTCTTCCGGCGTCACTGGAGCAGCGGGTTTGGCCTCCTCGGCCGGGCCGCGCAAGCGGTTAATCACGCGCACCATCTGGAAAATGATGAATGCGAGCAAGATAAAGTTCAGCAAAACAGTCAAGAAACTACCGTACGCCAACACAGCACCGGCCTTTTGCGCTTCTGCCAGGGGGAGGTGATAGCCCTGGTTATTGAGAGGAATATAATAGTTGGCGAAATCGAGTCCACCCAAGACTGCGCCGATCGGCGGCATGACCACGTCCTTGACCAGCGAGTCGGTAATGCGCGCGAACGCGCCGCCGATGATCACGCCGACGGCAAGGTCGATCACATTGCCACGCATCGCAAACTTCTTGAACTCATCAAGCATCGCCATTGGAACTTCTCCATTCGTTATTGATACAAGCAATGGCATGATACCCGAACGCTCCAAAGCCTGTCTTTCGGCCGAATGCTGCAGGAGCACAAAAGACCATTCTGCTAAAGCGTGTAGCCCAGACAATTTTTTTCCCTCTGGTATTGCCGTTCACATATAATTTTGAATGCTGGAAGCTCGCTATTAATTCTTATAATTCGTATATTCACGGAGTGGGGTTGGTATGAGTAATGAAAAGCAGGTCGATCCGGGCCGACGCGGATTGCTGGTCGCGACATGCGCGGCCGGTGGCGTCGTCGGCGTGTCCACGGCGGGAGCCCTGGTCAGCACCTTCCAGCCTTCCGAACGCGCAAAAGCGGCGGGAGCCCCGGTTGAAGTCGACATCGCCGACGTCGCTCCCGGTGAAATGAAAGTCGTCGAATGGCGCGGCAAACCGGTCTGGATCCTGCGCCGCACCCCTGAAATGATGGCCACGCTCGAGAAGGACCAGGGCGAACTGGCCGATCCCGCCTCCGAAAAAGTGTTCCAGCTGCCGATGCCGGAATACGCCAAGAACGCATTCCGCTCGCGCGCCGAGCACAAGGAGGTGCTGGTCACGGTCGGCATCTGCTCCCACCTGGGCTGCTCGCCCTCCTCGCGCCTGGCCGCCGGCCCGCAGCCGAACCTGCCCGACGACTGGCCGGGCGGCTTCCTGTGCCCCTGCCACGGTTCGACATTCGACCTCTCTGCGCGCGTGTTCAAGAACAAGCCGGCGCCGACGAATATGGATGTCCCCCCGTACATGTATCTGTCCGATAACAAGCTGGTGATCGGCAAAGACGAGAAAGGCGAGGCATAACAAATGGGTGCATTCAAGGAGACCAAGCTGCCGGACGACGCACCGGTGACCCAGAAAGCCCTGGCCTGGGTCGACGACCGCTTCCCGGCCTCGAAACTGTGGAACGATCAATGGGGCAAGTACTACGCCCCCAAGAATTTCAACGTCTGGTATCTGTTCGGTTCGCTGTCGGCCCTGGTGCTGGTGCTGCAGATCGTCACCGGCATCTTCCTGACGATGCACTACAAGCCGGACGCCGCGCTGGCCTTCGGCTCGGTCGAATACATCATGCGTGAAGTCCCGTGGGGCTGGCTGGTGCGCTATCTGCACTCGACCGGCGCCTCGGCCTTCTTCATCGTGGTCTACCTGCACATGGCGCGCGGCCTGATGTACGGCTCGTACCGCAAGCCGCGCGAGCTGGTCTGGCTGTTCGGCTTCGGCATCTTCCTGTGCCTGATGGCCGAGGCCTTCTTCGGCTACCTGCTGCCATGGGGGCAGATGTCGTACTGGGGCGCCCAGGTGATCGTCAACCTGTTCGGCGCGATTCCCGTGATCGGCGAAGACCTGTCGCTGTGGATCCGCGGCGATTACGTCGTCTCGGACGCCACCCTGAACCGCTTCTTCGCCTTCCACGTGATCGCGCTGCCGCTGGTGATCCTGGGCCTGGTGGCCGCCCACCTGACGGCGCTGCACGAAGTGGGCTCGAGCAACCCGGACGGCATCGAGGTCAAGGAACACCTGGGCCCGGACGGCCATCCGCTCGACGCCATCCCGTCGCACCCCTACTACACCACCAAGGACTTGTTCGGGGTGTCGGTGTTCCTGCTGCTGTTCTCGGCTGTCGTGTTCTTCGCACCCGAGATGGGCGGCTACTTCCTGGAGTACAACAACTTCTTGCCGGCCGACTCGATGAAGACGCCGGCGCACATCGCGCCGACCTGGTATTTCACCCCGTTCTACTCGGTGCTGCGCGCCACCACGGCCGACTTCATGTACGTGCTGATGGCTGGCGTGGCCCTGTACGTGGCCTTCATCTGGCTCAAGTCGCGCCTGGCCTTCCGCACCAAGGCGATCATCGCCGTGGTCGGCCTGATCCTGATCATCGGCATGCTGCCGCAGGTGCTGGACGCGAAATTCTGGGGCGTGGTGCTGTTCGGCTCGTCGGTGATGATCATCGCCGGCCTGCCATGGCTCGACCACTCGCCGGCCAAGTCACTGCGTTATCGTCCGGACTGGCACAAATGGATCTACGCGCTGTTCGCGCTCGTGTTCGTGACCCTGGGCTACCTGGGCACCCAGCTGCCGACCCCGGCCTTCACCATCCTGTCGCAAGTGTGCACGCTGGCCTACTTTGCGTTCTTCCTCCTGATGCCGTGGTGGAGCACGATGGGCACCTTCAAGCCGGTGCCGACCCGTGTCACCTTCACCCCGCATTGATCACCGGACCAGAGCACAAGGACACGACATGAAATTGTTTGCAAAGAAACTGATTGCAGTCCTGGCGCTGGCGCCGGGACTGGCTTTCGCCGCCGAGGGCGGCATTGCGCTGGACCGGGCGCCGGACCGCCACGACCTGGCGTCGTTGCAGAACGGCGCCAAGATCTTCGTCAACTATTGCCTGAATTGCCATTCGGCAGCCTCGATGCGCTACAACCGCCTGCGCGACCTGGGCCTGTCAGAAGACCAGATTCGCGATAATCTGTTGTTTTCTGCCGACAAAGTCGGGGATATGATGACGACGGCGATGCGCCCGAAAGATGCGGCGGCCTGGTTCGGCGCGGTGCCGCCGGACCTGTCGGTGATCGCGCGCGCCAAGGCCTCGCCGGCGGGCTCCGGCGCCGACTACCTATACACCTATCTACGCACCTTCTACCAGGACGAGACCCGCCCGACCGGCTGGAATAATATGGTGGTGCCGAATGTTGCGATGCCGCACGCGATGTGGCAGCAGCAGGGAATTCGTACCGCCAAGTTCGCCGAAGAAGCCGATCCGCATGAGCCGGGCAAGATGGTGCAGAAGTTCGCCGGCTTCGAGCAAGTCTCGCCGGGCACCATGAGCCAGCAGGAGTTCGACGCAGCCACGGCCGACCTGGTCGCGTACATGGTCTGGATGGCCGAGCCGGCCCAGGCCACCCGCAAAAAGCTGGGCGTGATCGTACTGCTGTTCCTGACCGTCTTCGTGTTCTTGACCTGGCGTTTGAACGAATCGTACTGGAAAGAAGTGAAGTAATTCGCTTTCATTGCCCGTTTGGCTATAATACGGGCAATCATTTCTCTGGGGTGAGGGTGCTTTGTCGCTCCACCCCTTTGTTTCTTAAGGAACTATAAACCATGATGGTTCTCTACTCCGGCACCACGTGCCCGTTTTCCCAACGCTGCCGCCTCGTCCTGTTCGAAAAGGGCATGGACTTCGAGGTCCGCGACGTCGACCTGTTCAACAAGCCGGAAGATATTTCGACGATGAATCCATATGGCCAGGTACCGATCCTGGTCGAGCGCGAACTCATCCTGTACGAATCGAACATCATCAACGAGTACATCGACGAGCGCTTCCCGCACCCGCAGCTGATGCCGGCCGACCCGCTGATGCGCGCCCGCGCCCGCCTGATGCTGTTCAACTTCGAGAAAGAGCTGTTCGTCCACGTGCACACGCTGGAAAGCGAGCGCAACAAGGCGAACGACAAGAACCACGACAAGGCACGCGCGGAAATCCGCGATCGCCTGACCACGCTGGCTCCGCTGTTCCTGAAGAACAAGTACATGCTGGGTGACGAGTTCTCGATGCTGGACGTGGCGATCGCCCCGCTGCTCTGGCGCCTGGACCACTACGGCATCGAGCTGTCGAAAACTGCTGCGCCGCTGATGAAGTACGCGGAGCGTATCTTCTCGCGTCCAGCCTACATCGAGGCGCTGACCCCGTCCGAGAAAGTGATGCGTCGTTGATGTGCCTGGGCGGGATGCCTGCGTCCCGCCCTGTTCGCTGTATTGTTTCCTCCATTGCTTCACACGCGCCGGTTTGGACGTCCCTCGGACGATTTCCGGTAAACTGGCGCAAACGCCTGTATTTCTAGACAACACCACCATGGCAGAAATTTCCACCAAACCCTACCTACTGCGCGCCATCTACGAGTGGTGCACGGACAGTGGCTTCACGCCCTATATCGCCGTCAAGGTCGACGGGGCAACGACGGTGCCGATGGAGTATGTCCGGAAAGGCGAGATCATCCTGAACATCAGCTTCGGCGCCACGTCGGGGCTGAAGATGGACAACGACGCGATCCATTTCCGCGCGCGCTTCAATGGCGTGTCGCGCGAGATCTATATCCCGGTGCACAATGTGTTGGCGATTTACGCCAATGAGAATGGCCAGGGGATGGCGTTCGAGGTGACCACGACGGCGGCGGAGACGCCTGCGTCGGAAGCGGAGGCGTCGCCTGCCGCGCCGGCGCTGTCAGCGGTGCCGTCGAAAGGGGTTGATTCGCCGGTGGTGGACGATGTGGCGCCGACCACGCCGGGTGGCGACGACGAGCCGCCCAAGAAGGGTGGCCGTCCAACCTTGACCCGGATCAAATAGCGTATAATCGTTGTCTTAAGGTCATGCCGACTTAGCTCATCAGGTAGAGCAGTTGATTTGTAATCATCAGGTGGCGGGTTCGAGTCCTGCAGTCGGCACCAAAATTAGTAGAAGAAACAAGGGGTTGCATGTCTTGGCATGTGATCCCTTTTTTTAAATGAGCTCTTCGTTGTCCGGTGTAGGGGCCGTGTAGGAAAGCATGCAAGCTCTGCTTAACACTACGCCAAGCAAAGGACACTACGCGCAAGCGATTGCATCTGTTTATTTTTACAAGATTTGACATGAACGCTGCAGACCTCTATCTGTTAGTCCAACGCCTTCTAACTGGAAAGAACGAACACGAATGGGTAGAGTACAAGCACAATAACGTCGATCCGCATATGATTGGAGAGTACATCTCTGCGCTCTCTAACGCTGCTGCCTTGGACGGCGAACCGTTTGGCTACGTATTGTGGGGTATAGAGGATGGCTCGCAATCAGTTGTTGGTACGAAATTTAACCCTTCTACCGCAAAAGGTAATGGTACTCAGCCGTTAGCTTTATGGTTAAATCAGTATCTTCGTCCGAAGATTGATTTCAGGTTTGAGGAACTCGAGTACGAGGGTAAGAAACTTGTAGTCTTGCGTATCCCAGCCACGGTCGGCCACCCTTCAAGTTTTCATGAGGTCGAATACATCCGATTTGAGACTTCTAAAGTGAAACTAGCAATGCATCCGGACAAGGAAGCAAGGTTATGGACGCAGCTTCGTACTCGTACGGACTGGTCGGCCGAGCTTGTTCGTGAAGTAACGGTCGACGATCTCGATAAAGCAGCGCTTTTACGTGGACGCGTGCTTTTTGCGGAAAAAAACCCTCATTTGGAAGCTGAGATGAGTAGCTGGAATGACTTTACATTTCTTTCCAAGCTGAAAGTTACTAAAGCAACGCATCTTACCCGTGCAGCAGTTCTTCTCTTTGGCTCAGAGGAGTCCGCTCAGTACCTGCCATTCCAACCACAGATTGCTTGGATATTGAAGGATAAAGACGGGACAGCGGTCGATTATCATCACTATAAGTTGCCATTTCTACTGGTCCCTGACTCGGTTTTTTCGAAGGTTCGTAACTTAACCGTTCGATACATGCGGCCAGGCACCTTGTTCCCGACCGAAGTTCCGCAATATGATCCTTGGGTCATCCGTGAGGCTCTTCAAAATTGCATCGCTCATCAAGATTATGCTTTGGGAGCGCGGATTAACGTGATCGAAAAGCCAGACGAGCTCGCCTTTAGTAACATGGGAAGTTTTCTACCAGGGAAAGTAGAGCTGCTTTTAACGTCCGACCACTCCCCTGAGCAATACAGAAATCCGTGTCTGGTTCAGGCTATGGTCTCACTGAAGCTTATCGATACAATCGGTAGCGGGATACGGCGTATGTTCAACGAGCAGCGTAAACGTTTCTTTCCTATGCCGGATTACTCCATAAACAGCGCCGAACAACGTGTGGAAGTACGCGTACCAGGCCATATTATCGATGAAAAGTATACGTATGCACTGATTCAACAACCAGATCTTTCGTTGATGGACGTTGTACTTTTGGATAGAGTTCAGAAGCATTATCCCATTAGCTTGCCAGAAGCAAAATCATTAAAAATGGCGAAGCTCATTGAAGGCCGTGCACCCAATTACTTTGTTTCAGCCCAAGTCGCATCGGTAATTGGTGAGCAAGCTCAGTACACTTTGAACAAAGGCCTAGATAACCGTTACTATCGCGAATTAGTATTGCAGCATCTTCGAACGTTTAAGTCTAGCAAACGAGCTGAGCTGGAGGCAGTACTGCTGAACAAACTACCAGAGGCGCTTACTCATGGGCAGAAGAAGAACAAGGTAAAAAACCTTTTGGCGAGCATGAGTAAAGAAGGTGTGCTTAAGACGGTAGGATATGGGCCCGGAGCAATATGGCAGCTTGGCGACTCAGTTGGCATAGCCGGAGTGCCGACTAACATGGATAAGCTCAGTGAGCCTAAGCTAAACTAGCCAATTTTAGCCATGGTTTAGACAAGAGAATTGTCATAAGCCTTTGATTTTCATATGTTTTTTCAGATAAATCGGGACATTTTTACTTTTGGTAGTTCGCCGTTGGTGAAGTCGTGGACAAGGTCTGAACACGATTGCTAATTATTAAGAATAATAACGCGTTCCATGGAGGAAATGACGAATCTTAGCCATAGGCCAGCTCAGTCTTTCATTGATTCGTACAGGACGGATCGGCCCTGCTCCGTCGACGCCCATACCCGCAATGTTTGAGGCTTATGGCCGAGATGGTACGCCGCACATGCAGTGTCTACATGGATCTATACCGCTGTCGGTCTGGGCTTTATATGTAGTCGCCTTTGCCTGCGCCTGGCTGATCGTCCATGTACGAACGTCGCCAATTGTGATCCTCAACGTCTTACCGTTGAGCGTCGTTTCAAAGATGTATGACTTCGTACCTGGCTGTGACCCGCAGGCCTAGACCTGGGGTCTTCCCTTCCCAGTAGATGCTCTGCTGCCGACCTTCAGCGCACTTAAACGCATCAACCAGGGCGCTCGTAAAGTCGTCCCATCTCATACTGGCCGTTCATGTAGTGACTATGTAGGAAATTTTAGCGTATGAGAATCAACATCACTCAACATCAAATCCCGCTAAGTCCACATAAGTCACTGATTTTCCTTCACTTATCTGGAAATTCTCAACAACGATCAACAATTCAGAATGTTTCAGTTCGCTGATTTGTAATCATCAGGTAGCGGCTTCGAGCCCTGCAGTCGGCGCCAAGCATGCGCATGCAGCCCAGTCCACTAACTGAGCTTTTTGTCTGGCGCGCCCTGTCCCTACCTGGCTTTCAACACCAGCTCAACGCCGCGCCGCAGCTTCGGATAAACGACCGGAATCGTCAACATGGTGCTGCCGATCGCCATCAGCAGCAGCGCCGTGAAGGTTTCGCTCGTAATCACGCCCTTGTCGAGCAAAATATTGGCGAAAATGATCATGATCAGCGCCTTGGTCTGCAACAGCCAGCCGATGATCGAGGCTTCTTGCCGGCTCCAGCCGAGCATGCGGCCGGCGATCCGCACGCCCACCAGCTTGCCCGATACCGAGGCCGCCAGCAGCACCGCCGCCGCGACGAACACCGCCGCACCGCCGACTGCCCAGTTGGTGCGCAGGCCGGTGCTCAGGAAGAACACGGGCATCAGTACCAGCAACACGTTATGGCGCAGGAAATCGAGCTTCTTCTGGTCGAACCAGGCCGCATCCATGACGGCGCCGGCCAGGAAGGCGCCCACCATGTAGTGCAGCCCGGCCCAGTCGGCGCTGAAGCCGCACACGATCAGCCACACGAGCATCGCGAACCAGCGGTCACGTTCGGGAATGCTCACCATCATGCGGCGAAACAGCCTGGTGGCGACGATGAATACCACGAAGAATCCCAGTTGCCGTCCCACACGCTCCCAATCGAGCAGGATCAGCGCCAGGACGCCCCAGATCGCGATATCGTCCAGGCTGGCGTAGCGCAGGATGCGCTGGCCAAGCGGCTGGCGCAGGATGTCCAGCTTTTCCATCAGCAGGATCAGGATCGGCAGCGCGGTCACCGCGCAAGCCATTCCCACCCCCAGCACGAATTGCCAGTCTTGCGCCTGCGGGCCGATCCAGCCGGCATAGCCGAGCATGCCCGCGGCAGCGATCCCGCCGAACGCCAGCGGCACGCCCAGCGCCAGCCCGGCCGTGATGCTGCTCTCGCGGCGGTGCTCCCAGGCTTTTTTCAGGTCCAGCTCGATCCCCGCCAGCATCACGAACAGCATGACCGCCCACCAGGCGATCCCGTTCAGGCACTGGATGACCTGCGGGTTGAACACAAAGCTATAGTATTCCGGGTAAGCCTTGCCAAGCACGCCTGGCCCCAGCAGCACGCCGGTGATGATCTGCACGACCACCAGCGGCGCCCAGTAGTCGGTGTTGCCGAGCCGCCAAATCAGATAGGGCACGGCGAAGATCAGCAACATCGCGATCAAAAAGATTTCGGTGGTTCCCATCGGGCCGTGCATGATCTGTCTCCTCGTCTTGTGCGAACGCCCGTCGTCGCGGGCTCGAATATCCGGCGAGTATCGGCGTAAATATCGGTTCTTGGCAACTTGCCACATGAAAAAATCCTGAAGATTCGTGTCAAAATTACATATTGCAAGATTTGTTTGACCGAGAATTAACCCGATGCTATAGTCGGCGCAAGCCAATGGTAACGTTTCCAAACGTGCCAAAAAATAATGGCGTTCAATGGAGACACGATGGTCACACCCCGCATTCCGGCTGCAGCCCGCGCACGGCTGTGCGCTGCTGCCTACGCGCTTGGACTGGCCGTCGCGCCGGCCCAGGCCGCTGCGCCGACAGCGGAAGTGATCCACTGGTGGACTTCCGGCGGCGAATCGAGCGCCGTCAAGCAGGTCGCCCAGGCTTACCGCGCCGCCGGCGGCGTGTGGATCGACAGCGCCATCGCCGGCGGCGACCAGTCGCGCGCCGTCACCATCAACCGCATCATCGGCGGCAATCCGCCGACCGCCGCCCAGTTCAACACCTCCAAGCAGTTCACCGACGTCATCGAGCAGGACATGCTCAACAACGTCGACCTGGTCGCCAAGGCCCAGGACTGGGATCGCATCCTGCCCGAGCCGCTGATCGACGTGATCAAGCACAACGGCCACTACTACGCGGTGCCGCTCAACATCCACATGCAGACCTGGATCTGGTATTCGAAGGCCGCCTTCCGCAAGGCCGGCATCGACAAGGAACCGGCCAGCATCGACGAACTGTTCGCCGCCCTGGATAAATTGAAGGCCGCCGGGCTGGTGCCGCTGGCCCACGGCGGCCAGTCGTGGCAGGAGACCGTGCTGTTTTCAAGCCTGCTGGCCAATATCGGCGGGCGCGAGCTGTATCTGAAGGTGATCCGCGACCGCGACCAGGCCACCATCCTGTCGCCGCAGTTTCGCACTGTGCTGCTCGCCTTCAAGCGCATGAAGTCCTACGTCGATCCCGGTTCGCCGGGCCGCAACTGGAACGACGCCACCGCGATGCTCATCGCCGGCCGTGCCGGCTTCCAGGTGATGGGCGACTGGGCCAAGGGCGAGTTCACCAATGCCGGCCAGCTGCCCGGCCAGCACTACGGCTGCATCCCGGGCCTCAAGCCCGATACGCCCTACCTGATGCAGGGCGACGTCTTCGTCTTCCCGCGCACGAACAAGGCTGACGCGATCAAGGCCCAGCAATTGCTGGCCAACGTCGTGTCGCAGCCCGGGCTGCAGGTCGCCTTCAGCAAGCTGAAAGGCTCGATCCCGGTGCGCCTCGACGCCGACGCGTCGCAGCTCGACGTGTGCGCGCAGAAGGGCATCGAGATCGTCAAGGACCGCAGCCGCCAGATGGGCGTCACCGAGGTCTACCTGACCCCGGACCAGAACGGCGCCATGCAGGACATCCTCACCGCTTACTGGAACATGGACATCAAGGTGGATAAAGTCCAGCGCAGCATCGCCAACGCCCTCAAGTACTGACGCCATGCTCGCCCAACGCCGCCCCGTCCGCCTCACGCCCCATCTCGCCCTCGTGCCGATGGCGCTGGTGGTGCTGGGCGCCTATATCGGCGGCGCGCTGTGGACCTTGCGCACTTCGTTTACGGCCTCGCGCACCTTCCCTTCCGACAGCTTCATCGGCGCGGCGCAGTACGTGCGCCTGTTCGACAACGAGCGCTGGCTGCTGTCGCTGCACAACCTCGCCGTCTACGGCGTCGCCTTCATCCTGGCCTGCATGGTGATCGGCTTCCTGCTGGCCGTCTTCATCGACCAGAACGTCAAGGGCGAGGGCCTGCTGCGCACCGTGTTCCTGTATCCGTACGCGATGTCCTTCATCGCCACCGGCCTCGTATGGCAATGGCTGCTGGCGCCCGGCAGCGGCATCGAAGGCGCGGTGCGCCGGATGGGCTTTCCAGGCTTCTCGTTCGACTGGATCGTGCACCAGGACCTGGTGATCTACACCGTCGTCATCGCCACCGTGTGGCAGGCCTCGGGCCTGGTGATGGCGCTGATGCTGGCTGGCCTGCGCGGCATCGATCCCGAGATCTATAAAGCCGCGCGCCTGGACGGCATCCCGGCATGGCGGGTGTATCTTCAGATCGTGCTACCGATGCTGGGGCCGTCGGTTGCCACCGTGTTCCTGCTGCTGTCCACCGCGGTGGTGAAACTGTTCGACGCCGTGGTCGCGATGACCCAGGGCGGGCCCGGCATCGCCAGCGAAGTGCCGGCCAAGTTCATCATGGACCACCTGTTCCTGCGCTCGAACGTCGGCCTGGCCTCGGCCGGCGCGGTGACGCTCCTGATCCCGGTGCTGGCCCTGCTCGCGCCCTACGCCTATGCCCGCAGCCGCCGCGCGCGCCTGAACGGAGGCCACGCATGAGCCACCATTCGCTGCAGGCGGTCGCGCCGCCGATGTCCAGCCAGGCTGCGCTCACCGCGCGCCGCAGGCGCCTGTTCACGCCTGCGCGCCTGGGCGTCCATGCCTTCCTGTTCAGCGCCGCCCTGTTCTTTTTGCTGCCGCTGTACGTCATGATCATCACCTCGTTCAAGCCGATGGACGAGATCAGGATGGGCAATGTGTTCGCCCTGCCCCACGCCGCCACGCTCGAACCGTGGCGCGCGGCCTGGGGCGCGGTCAGCCACGGCTTCTGGAATTCGGTGGCGATCGCCGTGCCCAGCACCGTGATCCCGATCCTGCTCGGCGCCGTCAACGGCTATGCGCTGTCGTTCTGGCGCCCGCGCGGCGCCAACCTGCTGTTCGGCGTGCTGCTGGCCGGCGCCTTCATCCCGGTGCAGGTGATGATCTATCCGCTGGTGTGGATGATGGCGCATGCCGGCGTGTTCGGTTCGCTGCCGGCGATCGTGGTGGTGCACGTCATCTTCGGCATGCCGCTCATGACGCTGCTGTTCCGCAACTACTACGCCTCCGTGCCGCACGAGCTGTTCCAGGCCGCGCGCATCGACGGCGGCGGCTTCTGGCGCATCTTTGTCCAGGTGATGCTGCCGATGTCGCTGCCGATCATCGTGGTCGCCGCCATCATGCAAGTCACCGGCGTCTGGAACGACTACATCCTGGGCCTGGTGTTTGCCGGCCGCGAGAACCTGCCGATGACGGTCCAGCTGAACAACGTGATCAACACCACCACCGGCACCCGCCTGTACAACGTCAACATGGCCGCGACCATCCTGACGGCCGCGGTGCCGCTGGCGATCTACTTCATCTCCGGACGCTGGTTCGTGCGCGGCATCGCCGCCGGCGCCGTGAAAGGATAACCCCGGCATGTCGAACGTCCACCTGCGCAAACTGTGCATCACCCGCGGCAATCAGGAAATCATTCGGGATCTCGATTTGCAGATCGAGCCGGGCGAATTCCTGGTGCTGCTCGGCCCCTCGGGCTGCGGCAAGTCGACCCTGTTGCACAGCATCGCCGGCCTGATCGACCTGTCCGGCGGCGCGATCGAGATCGGCGGGCGCGACATGAGCCACGCCGACCCGAGCGAGCGCGGCATCGGCATGGTGTTCCAGTCGTATGCGCTGTATCCGACCATGACGGTCGAGAAGAACATGTCGTTTGGCCTCAGGATCGCCGGCACGCCGAAGGCGGAAGTCGCGCGCCGGGTGCGCAAGACCGCCGAGATGCTGCAGCTCGACGCCCTGCTCGAGCGCAAGCCTTCCCAGCTCTCGGGCGGCCAGCGCCAGCGCGTGGCGATCGGCCGCGCGCTGGTGCGCGAAGCCGGCGTCTACCTGTTCGACGAGCCGCTGTCGAATCTCGACGCCAAGCTGCGCGCCGAACTGCGGCGCGAACTGAAAATGCTGCACCAGACGCTCGGCTCGACCATGATCTACGTGACCCACGACCAGGCCGAGGCGATGACGCTGGCGACCCGCATCGTGGTGATGCAGGCGGGGCGCATCCAGCAGATCGGCACGCCGGCCGAGGTATATGACACGCCCGCCAACCGCTTCGTGGCCGGTTTCCTCGGTTCGCCGTCGATGAATTTCATCGACGGCAGCGTCGATGCGCAGGGCCGCTTCGCGGCCGGCGCGCTCACGCTACCGCTCAACGGCGCGCAGCCGGGCGCCGTGACGCTGGCCGCGCGCCCGGAACACATCCACGTCGACGACAACGGCCCCTTGCACGCGACGGTCACCCTGGTCGAACCGATGGGCAACCACCAGGTGGTGTGGCTCGACTGCGGCGGGCAGGCGCTGTCGTGCATCGAGCACGATGGACGGCTGCTCGCGTCCGGCCAGGCGCTGCGTTTCGCGATCGACACCGGCCGCGTCTCGTTGTTCGATCCTGAAAATGGACGGCGCTTATGACGGATGGATGCCATCCGCACGCGGATGCAGTATGCTTGGCGGCTATTTTGACTCACGTATTTATTGAATAGGGATCGCAGGTGGCGACAATCAAGGACGTAGCGCGGCTGGCGGGAGTAGGTCTCGGCACCGCCTCGCGCGTGGTCAGCGGCAAGGGCTCGGTATCGCCGGCCACGCTCGAGCGCGTGCGCAAGGCGATCGACGAGCTGGGTTTCCGCCCATCGCACGCGGCGCGCGCCCTGCTGTCCGGCACCAGCCGGATGATCGGCGTGTACATTCCCGTCCTGTCCGGCACCTTCTACACCCCGATCCTGCAGATCATCGACACCGAACTGCGCGCGGCCGGCCTGCACATGGTGGTCGCCTTCGGCGTCGGCCTGGGCGACGCGCGCAACCAGGCGATCGAAGGCACCGAGTTCCTGATCGAGCGCGGCTGCGACGGCCTGATCATCATGAGCAGCGCCCTGCTCGATGAAGACATCGCCGCCCTGGGCGGCAAGCGGCGCCTGATCGTCGCGCTCAACCACGATTTCAAGGACATCCCGGAGCAGTGCTTTACCGTCGACCATGCCGAGGGCGGCCGCCTGGCGGCGCGCACCCTGCTCGACCATGGTCACCGCGACATCGCCGTCATCGCCGGTCCGAGTGCGCTGCTCGACAACGTGGCGCGCATCGACGGCTTCATGCACGAGCTGAAGGCCGGCGGCATCGATACCGATACCGTGTGGCTGGTCGAGAGCGACTTCTCGCCGCAGGGCGGCTGGCAAGCCGCCAAGGCCCTGGTCGAATCGAAGACGCCGTGCACCGCGCTGTTCTGCGCCAACGACGAGATGGCGGTCGGCGCCCTGTCCTACTTCCAGGAAGCCGGCATCAGCGTGCCGCGCGACCTGTCGGTGATCGGCTACGACGACACGCCGAGCGCCGAGTTCTCGGCGCCGCGCCTGACGTCGGTGCACATGCCGTGGCGCGAGATGACGCAGAACGGCCTGAACGCCTTGCTCAACCGCTGCTATGACCTGAATCGCCCGGTGGCGCGCTCGTTCCCGGTCAGTGTCACCATGCGCGCCTCGCTGGCAAGGATCGGTGGCGACAAGCCGAAACGCGCCGCCAAGGCGGCAAGTAAAAAGAAGTGAGGCGGGCATGCGACGCTCCGGCGGGCCGCGCGCGGCCATTTTTTTTGGCGCCAGACTGGAAAGCTTTCCAATGTGTTGGTAAGCTGTCCCCAAATTTGATCAGAACATACCCATTACCTGAAGCGAGACCATGACCACTGCCAACCGACCCGAGCCCTCCGCGCCGCAGCGCAGCGATTTCGCCCGCGACTTCCTGTGGGGCTGCGCCACCTCGTCCTACCAGATCGAAGGCGCCGGCCGCGAAGACGGCCGCGTGGAATCGATCTGGGACCGCTTCGCGGCCACCCCCGGCACGATCCGCGACGGCTCCGATGGCCTGGTGGCGTGCGACCACTACCACCGCTGGGCCGAAGACTTCGACATCGCGCGCGGCATGGGCCTGAACGCCTACCGCTTCTCGTTCGCCTGGCCGCGCATCTACACCGGCGTCAAGGGCCAGCCGAACCAGAAGGGCCTGGACTTCTATTCGCGCCTGGTCGACGGCATGCTCGAACGCGGCCTGGAGCCATGGGCAACCCTGTACCACTGGGACCTGCCGCAGGCGCTGCAGGACGAGGGCGGCTGGGAAAACCGCGCCACCATCGACGCCTTCCTCGAGTACGCCGACGCCATGACGCGCACGCTGGGCGACCGTGTCAAGCACTGGATCACCCACAACGAGCCGTGGTGCACCGCGATCATCGGCAACTTCGAAGGCTGGCATGCGCCGGGCAAGACCGACCTCAAGGCGGCGCTGCAGGTCGCGCACAACGTGCTGGTCTCGCACGGCAAGGCGGTGCCGCTGATCCGCGCAAACGTGCCGGATGCGAAAGTCGGCATGGCGGTCAGCCTGCACCCGCTGCGCGCGGCCAGCGACAGCCCGCAAGACAAGGAGGCGGTGGAACGCCACGACGGCCTGCGCTACCGCTGGTTCCTCGATCCGCTGTTCGGCCGCGGCTACCCGCAAGCCACGCGCGAACGATTCGGCGCCGCGGCCCCCGACGTCGCGCCGGGCGACATGGAAGCGATCGCGGTCAAGACCGACTTCATGGGCGTGAACTACTACTTCCCCGAAGTGATCCAGCACGAGGCCGGCCACGCGCCGCTCGACGCGAAAGTGCTGCCGACCACCAGCGGCGAGATCACCGCGATGGGCTGGCCGGTGTCGCCGGAAGGCTTCACCGAGCTGCTCACCCGGATCGAGAACGACTACCACCCGGGCCCGATGTACGTGACCGAGAACGGTTCGGCCTTCGAGGATACGGTCGGCTCGGACGGCGAGATCGACGACGTCCAGCGCCGCCACTACCTGATGCGCCACCTGGCCGCCATGAAGGATGCGATCGACCAGGGCGCGCCGATCAAGGGCTACTTCGCCTGGAGCCTGCTCGACAACTTCGAGTGGGCCGAAGGCTATCTGCGCCGCTTCGGCCTGGTGCACATCGACTACGCCACCCAGCAGCGCCGCCTGAAGAACAGCGGCAAATGGTATGGTTCCTTCCTGCGCCAGGAATGAGCCTCTACGAATAAGCGTTTACTTCAACGAACAATAAAGCGAGACAACCCATGACCTTCAAGCTTCGTCCTTCCACGCTGGCCCTTTCCATCGCCCTGGCCCTGCCGGCCGTCTGCGGCGCCGCCGCCCCGGTCGATACCCAATTGGCCGACTGGCCGCGCGTGACCAGCGCCATCGAGAAGGATGAGGCGATCGAGAAGCGGGTCAGGGAAATCGTCGGCAAGATGACCCTGGCGCAGAAGATCGGCCAGATGACCCAGCCCGAGATCAAGACCGCCAGGCCCGAGGACGTGACCAGGTACTACCTCGGTTCGGTCCTGAACGGCGGCGGCAGCTGGCCGAACAACAACAAGGCGGCCGACGCGAAGGAATGGCTGGCGCTGGCCCAGGCCTACCACGCGGCCTCGATGAAGACCGACATGGCGATCAAGGTGCCGGTGGTGTGGGGCACGGACGCGGTCCACGGCCACAACAACGTGCCGGGCGCCACCCTATTCCCGCACAATATCGGCCTGGGCGCGGCGCGCAATCCGCAGCTGATGCGCGAGATCGGCGCCGCCACCGCGAAAGCGGTGCGCGCGACCGGCATCGCCTGGGTGTTCGGCCCGACCCTGGCCGTGGTGCGCGACGACCGTTGGGGCCGCACCTACGAAAGCTATGCCGAGCATCCGGAAGTCGTGCGCAGCTATGCCGGCGAATACGTCAAGGGAATGCAGGGCGTGTTCAAGGACGACGCCAACACCATCGCCACCGCCAAGCACTTCATCGGCGACGGCGGCACCAAGAACGGCAAGGACCGCGGCGTGACCGAGGCCAGCGAAGCGGACCTGATCAACATCCACGGCGCCGGCTACGTCCCGGCATTGGCGGCGGGCGCACAGACCGTGATGACCTCGTTTAACAGCTGGACCGATACCACGACCGGCACCGAATACGGCAAGCTCCATGGCAGCAAGGCGGCGATCACCGATATCCTCAAGGGCAAGATGGGCTTCGACGGCTTCGTCGTCACCGACTGGAACGGCATCGGCGAAGTGAAGGGCTGCCGCAACGACAGCTGCGCCCAGGCGATCAACGCCGGCAACGACATGATCATGGTGCCGGACGACTGGAAGGCCTTTATCGCCAACACCATCAAGCAGGTGGAAAGCGGCGAGATCCCGATGTCGCGCATCGACGACGCCGTCTCGCGCATCATCCGCGTCAAGCTGCGCGCCGGCCTGTTCGACAAGAGCCCGATGCAGAACGCCCACGCCGGCAAGGATGACGCGATGCAGGCGCGGCTGCTTGCGCGCCGGGCGGTGCGCGAGTCGCTGGTGCTGCTCAAGAACGAAGGCCCGGCCCTGCCCATCAAGCGCGGCCAGAAGATCCTGGTGGTGGGCAAGAGCGCCGACGAGCTGTCGAACCAGAGCGGCGGCTGGTCGATCACCTGGCAGGGCACCGCCACCACCAATGCCGACTTCAAGAACGCCGACACCATCCTGGCCGGCATCCGCGAGGCCGCAGGCAAGGACAACGTCAGCTTCAGCCTCGACGCGAAGGGCGTCGACGTGTCGAAGTTCGACGTCGTGGTCGCCGTCATCGGCGAGCGTCCGTATGCCGAAGGCGACGGCGACATCCACCCGTCCGGCACCTTGCGCCACAGCAGCCGCTATCCGGAAGACCTCGCCGTGCTGAAGGCCGTCGCCGGCAAGGGCAAGCCGGTGGTCACGGTGATGGTCACCGGCCGTCCGGTGTTCGCCAACGACCTGCTCAACCTGTCGGACACCTTCATCTCGGCCTGGCTGCCGGGCTCCGAGGGCAAGGGCGTGTCGGACCTGCTGGTCGAAGGACAGCAACGCTACGACTTCCGCGGCGTGCTGCCGTTCTCGTGGCCGAAGTCGGCCTGCCAGGTCAAGCTCAACGTCGGCGACAAGGATTACGCGCCGCTGTTCGCCTATGGCTATGGCTTGAAGGCCGGCACCCGTTCCAGGCTGGGCAAGCTCGATGAGAGCTATCCGCAAGGCGGCTGCAGCGCCGGCAACACCTTCCCGGTGTTCAGCCAGGCCGACCGCCTGAGCTATCCGCTGGCGATCCGCTCGGGCCAGCAGAGTACCGTGCTGGGCGCCGACCTGAACGCCAGCTTCCAGCTGCCGAACATCACCGTCACCACCGCCCAGGTCAACACCCAGCAGGACGCCAAGCTGGGCGCCTGGACTGGCCCCGCCACGCTGGAAGCGCGCGGCGCACGCGCCATCGTGCTGCCCGGCGCCGCCGTCAAGGATGGCGCGCTCCGCTTCGACACCATCGTCACGAAGGCCCCGGCCGGCAAGGTGACGCTCTCGATGCGCCAGGGCGCGACCAGCGTCGACCTGGATGCGACCGGCCTGTTCAAGCGCTTGGGCGTCGGCGCCAAGAACACCGTCGCGATTCCGCTGTCGTGCTTCCAGGCCAAGGGCCTGGACCTGGCCAAGGTCGACACGCCGTTCGCCGTCACCAGCGACGCCGCGTTCTCGGCGGCCTTCGCCAATATCGAAATCGCCGGCGGCGCGGCGAAGGAAGCCGGCGCCGTGCAGTGCGGTGAACTGAAATGACGCGAGAGGCGACGACTGAGCTGCGCCTGCTGGCCGACGTCGGCGGCACCAACGCGCGTTTCGCCCTGCAGTCGGATCCCTCCCGGGGATTCGACGACATCGAGGTGCTGCCGGCCAGCGACTATCCGACGCTGGGCGACGCGATGCGCACTTACCTCGCCAATGCCAGGGGCCGCGGATTGGCGGTCGATACGGTCCGCCATGCGGCGATCGCGATCGCCAATCCGGTCGAAGGCGACGAGATCAGGATGACCAACCACCATTGGCAGTTCTCGATCGAAGCCCTGCGCCTGGAGCTGGGTTTGACGACGCTGTTGATGGTGAACGACTTCGCCGCGCTGGCGATGTCGCTGCCGCACCTGGCGCAGCACGGCCGCAGGCAGATCGGCGGCGGCATCGAACTGCCCAACCGGACGATCGGCCTGATCGGCCCCGGCACTGGCCTGGGCGTCTCGGGCGTGGTGCCGGCGGGAGACCGCTGGATCGCGCTGTCCGGCGAAGGGGGCCACGTCAGTTTCGCACCCGTCAGCCGCGACGAGGTCGCGATCCTGGAAGCGCTGTGGGGAGAGTACGGCCACGTTTCGGCCGAACGCCTGCTGTCTGGCATGGGCATGGAACTGATCCACTGGGCGCGCACTGGCAAGCGCCTCAAGGCCGCCGACATCACTGCCGCCGCGCTGGACGGCTCATCAAGCGAATGCGAAGGCTCGACGCGGGTGTTCTGCGCCATCCTGGGCAGCGTGGCCGGCAACGTCGCACTGACGCTCGGCGCGACCGGCGGCATGTATATCGGCGGCGGCATCGTGCCGCGCCTGGGTCCCATCTTCGAACGATCGGCTTTCCGCGCGCGCTTCGAAGACAAGGGGCGCCTCGGCGATTACCTGTCCCGCATACCGACCTACCTCATTACCGAACAGTATCCCGCCTTGCGCGGGGTTTCGGCTATGCTGTCGGATCACGTCGCAACTCTGCAATAATAACGGAGACTCCATGCAGAACCCAATCCAGAACCCCACCGTGGCCAGCGCCGCAACGGAAGGGGAGCACAATCCGCACACCGGTGCGCTGGTCATCGTGACCATCCTGTTCTTCATGTGGGGGCTCATCACCTCGCTGAACGACGTCCTGATCCCGCACCTGAAGTCGATCTACACCCTCACCTACATGCAGGCGATGCTGGTGCAGTTCTGCTTCTTCGGCGCCTACTTCATCGTCTCGCTGCCGGCCGGCGCGCTGATCCGCCGCCTGGGCTACCAGAACGGCGCGGTCACCGGCCTGATGATCGCGGCCGCCGGCTGCGCCCTGTTCTACCCGGCCTCGAACGGCGGCTACGGCATGTTCCTGTTCGCCCTGTTCGTGCTGGCCAGCGGCATCACCATCCTGCAGGTGGCGGCCAACCCCTACGTCACCGCGCTGGGACCGGCGCGCACCGCGGCCAGCCGCCTGACCCTGACCCAGGCCTTCAACTCGCTCGGCACCACCGTGGCGCCGGCGCTGGGCGGCATATTGATCCTGTCGACCGTGGTGCTCTCCGCCGACGAATTGGCCCTGCTGCCGGCGGCCGAACAGGCCGCGCACAAGGCCGCCGAAGCCGCCGCCGTGCAAGGCCCTTACCTGGGCCTGGCCGCCGCGCTGGCGCTGCTGGCGGTGCTGTTCGCAATGGCGCGCCTGCCGAAGATCGCCTTCGACGACACGACCGCCGCGGTCGACGCCAAGGGCGGCGCGATGTCGCACCGCAACCTGGTGCTGGGCGCGCTGGGCATCTTCCTGTATGTCGGCGCCGAAGTGAGCATCGGCAGCTTCCTGATCAACTTCATCGGCGAGCCGCACATCGCCGGCCTGTCGCACGCCGACGCGGCGCGCTACGTCAGCATGTACTGGGGCGGCGCCCTGATCGGCCGCTTCATCGGCTTTGCCGTGATGCGTTATGTGAGCCCGGGCAAGTCGCTGGCGGTCACCGCGCTCGGCTCGATCGCACTGGTCCTGACCGCGACCTTCACCGAGGGCAGTCTGGCGATGTGGGCGATCGTGGCCGTGGGCCTGTGCAACTCGATCATGTTCCCGACCATCTTCAGCATGGCGCTGCACGGCCTGGGCAAGTTCACCGGCCAGGGCTCGGGCATCCTGTGCATGGCCATCGTCGGCGGCGCCGTGGTGCCGTTCGCGCAGGGCATCCTGGCCGACACCATCGGCCTGCAGATCTCGTTCCTGGTGCCGGCGGCCTGCTACCTGTTCATCATGTACTACGGCGTCAAGTACGCCAACCTGCACAAGGAGAAGGTCGCGGCCGAGTGAGCGTCGCAGGCCTGAAAGACAAAACGCCCGCGCAGTCTGCGCGGGCGTTTTTTTTGCGCGCCGGGCGCAGTGTTACATCGGCGCGGCGCAGTAGCGCGCGACGTATTGCTGGTGCGTCGGCAGCTGGCTCACGGTCTTGTCGACGCTGGCCTTGATCGAACCGAGGAAGTGGGCCAGTTCCTCGTCGCCCATCAGGTCGGCCGACTGGTGGTGCTGCAGCGGTGTGATGCCCTGGCCCAGCATGACCTGGATCCACGAATTCTCGGCGAACAGCTCGTTGGGAACGCGGAATACCCGCCCGGTCTCGCGGAACAGGTCGATCCGGTGCTGGAGCGAGGCCGGCACCGTCATGTCGCGCGCCTCGCGCCAGTATGGCGTGTCGCCGCGGTTGGTGACCTTGTAGTGCAGGATGATGAAGTCGCGGATATGCTCGACCTCGAGCGCCGCCTGGCGGTTGTATTCCTCGACGTCGCTGTGCGCGATGCCGGCGCTCGGGAACATCTGCATCAGGCGCACGATCGAGCGCTGGATCAGGTGGATGCTGGTCGATTCGATCGGCTCCAGGAAGCCGCTGGACAGACCCACCGCGACGCAGTTGCCCTTCCAGACCTGCCGCCGCTGCCCCGGCGTGAAGCGCAACACGCGCGGCTTCATCAGGGCTTCGCCTTCGACGTTGGCCAGCAGCGCGCCGATGGCCTGCTCCTGTTCGACGTGGCGGCTCGAGAACACCATGCCGTTGCCCACCCGGTGCTGCAGCGGGATGCGCCACTGCCAGCCGAAGCCGTGGGCGATCGAGCGCGTGTACGGCACCGCGTCGCCGCTTGATGCCGTCTGCAAGGCGGCGGCGCTGTCGTTGAACAGCCATTGCGACCAGTCCTGGTACTCCACGCCCAGCGCCTGCCCGATCAGCAGCGCGCGGAAACCCGTGCAGTCGATGAACAGGTCGCCCTCGATGTCGGCGCCCGAATCGAGGGTGAGCGAGCGGATATGCCCGGTCAGGGCGCTGGTGGTCACGTCGACGATCTTGCCCTCGATGCGCTGCACGCCGAAGCGTTCGCTGAAGGCGCGCAGGTACTTCGCATACGCCGTCGCATCGAGGTGGTAGGCGTAGTTCATGCCGCCGCGCGGCAGGTGGGCGAAGCGGTTCTCGCGCGCGGCGCGCAGCTCGAGGCAGTAGTCGCCGTAGTCGCCGGCCAGGCCGCGCTCGCGGCCCTTGCGCCAGAAATGCTGGAAGCCGGCGGTCCAGTGGTCGGTGCCGGTCAGGCCGAACGAGTGGATGTAGTCTTCGTTCACATTGCGCCAGCCCTCGAAGGCGATGCCCAGCTTGAAGGTGGCCTTGGTCGCCGCCATGAATTCCTGCTCGTTGATCTCGAGCAGGTTATGGAAGTTGATCAGGGTCGGAATGGTGGCTTCGCCCACGCCGACCGTGCCGATCTCGTCCGACTCGATCAGCTTGATGTCGAGGCGCTTGCCCAGCACCTTCGAGATGCAGGCGGCCGCCATCCAGCCGGCGGTGCCGCCGCCGGCGATCACCACGCGCCGGATCGGGCGTCCCTTGAAATCGCCCTCATGGCTGTTCTTCTGTTCCATGCTTGTCTCCTCAGCGGTTCATCCGCTTTAATAATTGGGCCCGGATCGCGCGCGCCGCATCGTCGTCGAGCGGCCCGAGCACGCGGCGCGCGGCTTGCGGGATATGGGCCGCGGTGTCGGCGTCGGCCTCGAACACGTAGTGGCGAAACAGCTCGGCCCAGGCCTTGCGCTGTTCGGGCGGCAGGTCGCGCACCGACATCAGCGCATGCATCAGCGCGTTGGTCGGGGTGTCCATCCATTCCGGCGACTGGCGCCACCAGTAATTGACCAGCACGTTGAAGGCGTCGAGCGCCTGGACGTGGTGCCACCACATGCTGGGGATGAACAGGGCGTCGCCGGGCGCCATCTCGGCCACCTGCGCATGTTCCAGCGCTTCGGCGAAGCGCGGGAAGCGCGCGTAGTCGGGCCTGGCGAAATCGACCAGGCTGATGGCCTGGCCGGCCGGCGTGAAGTCGAGCGGACCGACGTACAGGTTGTGCTGCTGGCCGGGCGGGAACAGCGTGAAGCGGCGGTTCCCGACCGCGACGCACGCCAGGTTGTCGGGCAGGTCGTAGTGGGCCGCGATGACGGTGCGGTTGCCGATCCAGATGCTGGCCAGCGCGTCGCGCGCGCCGAGGTCGACGTCGTTCTCGGCGCGAAAGCCGGGCAGCGCGGTGTCGATCGTGGTCGAGCCGACGTAGATGGTCGGCGGCGGCGTGGTGGCCAGGTGCTTGGCCAGTTCGTCGAGCACGGTGTCCAGGCGCACCCGCACCGGATAGAAATTGAAGCCGCTCAGGTCCTCGTTGTAGAAGAAGCGCCCCTCGGTCTCGGGCGCGCCCAGCATGGCGTTGACGGTGGCGTCGCGGTACCAGCGGCGCAGGTAGGCGTCGGCGTCGCGCGGCGAGGCCAGCCCGGCCTTGACCATGGGCCAGTCGGCCACCAGGCCGCGCAGCAGCAGCGGCTCGGTCGACGCGAGAATCTCGGGGCCGAGTTCGCCGGGACGCAGGCCGGCGATCTCGCGTACCCGCTTAGCGATGGGCAGCATGGCGGCGGTTCTTGCGGTCGATCAGGCCGCGCAGGTTGGACAGGGACGCGAGCGCGAACCAGATCGGTCCCAGGTAGCCGGCCCGGTGCAGTTCGGCGACCGCGCCGGCGTCGAGGGCGGCCAGGCGTTCCTCGTTGATGGTGTAGAAGCCCGACATGCGGCTTTGCGCGCCGTTGTCGAACTCGATCTCGAGCGCGAACGGCTCGAGCAGCGCGTGGCGCTCCAGGGCGTCGATGAAGCCAGGCTCGAACTGCAGGCCGTGGTGGATCGTCGACAGCAGGCCGTCGACGTGGGCCAGGTAGTCGCTGTTGCCGCCATGCGGCTTGAATACCGGCTCGCCCTCGGTGCGGCTCACGCGCGGGTGGTCGAGGTCGACCTGGATCATCAGCTCGTCGCCGCTGCGGCCGATCAGGAATGGCTGGCGCTCCAGCAGCAGCGGCACCACCGGGGCATCCCAGCGTCCGTCTTCCAGGAACAGGTTCTCGTCCTCGGTGAAGCCGAGCAGCGCGATCGCCTCGTAACGCGCCTGGGCGTCGTCGCGGCGGAAGATGATCGGATAGTGCCCCTGCAGCGAGCGGAATTCGGCGGCGAAGGTCAGCACCCAGGCGACCTCGCTGCCCAGGCCGGGGCGGTGGCCGGTGATGACGCGCAGGTCCTTGTGCTCGATATTGTTCAGCAAGGCGATGTTGGGCATGGATGTCTCGTTGTCGTTATGGGGCCGGCGGGAAACGACAACGGCGGACCGGCATGGTGCCGACCCGCCGCTGGTTCCGGCGCTCGAGGCCGGTGCGTGAAGTCTACCCCGAAAGCGGGCCCGGGAAAACGCCTCCCGGGCCCGCCCCGTCAGGTGGCGATCAGAACTTGTAGCGGGCGGCCACCATGTAGCGCGGGCCCGACTGCGACACGAACAGCAGCTGGTGCTTGTTGCGGCCGTGGATGCGCTGGATCTCGTCGGTCAGGTTGATGCCTTCGAACGACAGGGTCAGGTTCTTGTTCACGTTGTAGCCGACGCTCAGGTCCAGCTGGCCGTATTCCTCGGTGTAGTTCGGATTCGGACCGGAACCGTCGAAGGTGCCCGACAGGAACTCGTCGCGCCAGTTGTAGGCCGCGCGCACGCTCCACTTGTCGTTCTCGAAGATACCCACCAGGTTGGCCGAGTCGCCCAGGCCCACCAGCGCGAACTGCTCGCCGATGCTCGCATTGTTGTACTTCAGGCCCGAATTCACGTAGGTGTAGTTGGCCTGGAAGCCGAAGCCGCTGTTGCCGAACATGTGCTGGATGTTGAATTCCAGGCCGCGGATGCGCGCCTTCTTCTGGTTCGAGAACGAGGTGATGCGGAAGTCGGCGATCGGGTCGGTCGAGATGCCGGTGATGGTGCCGGTCGGATTGCCCACGCCATCGTCCTCACCCCGCACGACGCCGGGCTGGCCGTTGAAGTTGCGCAGGATGTAGCTGCGGATGCAGGTGGTGTCGGCGGTCGCGCAGCCATTGGCCAGCGCCGCGTTCCAGTAAGCGCCGCCCACCGGGGTGTGCAGTCCGAACGGCTGGGCGATCACCTGCGACTGGCCTGCGTAGTTGTCCAGGTGCTTGCGGAAGTGGTTGATCGACACGAAGCTCTGGCGATCGTAGTACCACTCCAGCGCCAGGTCGATGTTCTTCGACTTGACCGGCTCCAGCGACGGATTGCCCTGCGAACCGGTGCCGCCCTCGACCCGCGCCAGGGTGTTCAGGATCTGGCCGCCGGCGATCTGGTCGTAGCGTGGGCGGCCGATGGTCTCGCCGTAGCTGAAGCGGCCCTTGAGGTCGGAGCGCAGCTGGATGTCGGCGTCGAAGGTCGGCAGCACATGGCTGTACTTGCCCTTCAGGTTGGTGAAGGCGGCCTCGCCGAACACGATCGGGAATTCATTCTGCGACACCCAGTTGATCGCGGTCGCGGTCGGCACCAGCGCGGTCGAGCTGACGTCGGTCTTCTCGTAGCGCACGCCGAACGAGGTATTGACCGGGAAGCGGGTATCCCATTCGGTGTTGAACTGCAGGTACAGGCTCTTCGATTTTTCCTCGGTGCGCTGGTCGGTGTCCCAACCGGTCTTGGGCAGGTACAGGTCGGGCAGGCCCGACGCCGCGGCGGCCAGCTTGCGCACCTCGTCGAAGTTGAAGGTGTTGAAGCGGTTGAACAGGGCCGGGTTGCCGCTGCCGTTGATGTTGTCGAAGTACTTGTTGAGCGTCTCGGCGTGGAACACGCCGGCCGGATAGTCGTCCGGGCTGGTGGCGCCGCCCCAGGTGTCGCGCTGCTGGACCGAGAAGGCCGAACGGTAGTCGACCTTGGTCGCGCCCAGGCCGAATTTCAGTTCCGACGCTTCCAGCATCTTCCAGCTGCCGTGGGTCTGGATCTGGTCGATCTCGGTCTTCATGTAGCCGTTCTCGAACACCGAGCCGGTCACTTGCTGCGGCGCGCGCGCGAAGTCGGCGCCCTGGATGCTCAGCACCGGGAAGTCCTGCGAGAAGTCGACGCTGGTGGTGCCGCGGCTGAAGCTGGCGGTGCCCAGGGTATTGCTCGAGCCGAACGGGCTGTTGGGCGTCGATTCGGCGGTCGAATGGTGGGCGTCGAGCTCCAGCCGGATGTCGCTGTTCACGCGCCACACGGTGTTAAAGCCCAGCGACTTGTTCTCGGTCCTGGTCGCGAAGTCGGCGCCGCCCATGGCGATGTCGCTGGTGGCCGGGTTGATGATCTCGGTGTAGACCAGCGGCGCGGCGACCGGGCCGTCGGTCCAGGTGCTCGACGACGGGCCGAAGTTGAACCAGGCCGACATGTCGTTGCGGCGGGTGTGGATCTTGTTTTCGGAGTAGGTGTAGTCGAGGGTCGAGGTGATCGACTTGTTCGGCGCGAACTGGAACACCACCTGGCCGTTGGTGCGCTCGCGCTGCACGCCGGAGAGGTTGTAGTTCAGGTTTTGCGGCACCTGGTACAGGTCGGTCGGGCCCGGGCGGTTGGTGATGTTTTCCGAGCCCGGCGTGCCCGGCTGCGCAATGGTGCCCCAGTTGTTCTCGTCGCCGCGGAACGGGCCTTTCCAGCCGTTCGACACCGAGGCGCGGTTGTAGCCCAGGTTGCGTTCCTGGTAGCTGGCCGACAGGCCGATGCCGAAGCGGCCGTCGGCCGAGGTATTGCTGTAGATGCCGGAGATTTCCGGGGTCAGCTTGTCGCCGTGCTGCAGGTCATCCGGCAGGTTGGTGGCCGAGGTGTCGTGCACGCCCTTGATGCCGATGCTGGCCTGCATGCCCGGCCGCGACAGCGGGCGCGCGGTGACCACGTTGATGGTGGCGCCGATGCCGCCGGTTGGGGTTTCGGCGCGGCTCGACTTGTACACCTGCAGCTGCGAAATCGCTTCCGAGGCGATGTTGGCGAAATCGTAGGCGCGGCCGTTACGGTCGCCCAGGCTCGAGGTGGGCATCTGGCGGCCGTTGAGCAGCACCAGGTTGAAGTCGGGACCCACGCCGCGCACGGTGACCCTGGAGCCTTCGCCGATCTCGCTGCGGTCGATCGACACGCCCGAGATGCGCTGCAGCGATTCGGCCAGGTTAGTGTCCGGGAACTTGCCGATGTCTTCGGCGACGATGCCGTCGACGAAGCCTTGCGCATTGCGCTTGAGGTTCAGCGACGATTCGAGACTGGCGCGCAGGCCGGTGACGACCACGGTCTGGGTCGAGGTCGGGGTCGGGTTCTGGGCCGCGGGATTGCTGGCGGTGTCGACGGCCTGGTTCGGCGCGCTGGTCGCGGTATCGGCCGGCGCGGTCGCCTGCTCCTGCGCGAACGCCGGAATGAATGCCGAGCATGCGCTGGCGACTGCCAGGCTGATCAGAGTCTGTTTAGCCTTCGGGTAGTACATGTCTTCTCCTGTCTTTTTTATAAATATGACCGTCGCCTAGCTACGGTGTCTCCGCCAAATCGGACGCATTGCGGCGTGCGTCGCCTTCCGCTACTACCCCGCTATTACCTGTTCCCGGCCGCCTCCCGGCCAGGCGAACCTGCGGCGCCGCACCGGGCAACGCAGCGAGGCCGACCGGCTGGTGCCGGCGGCCTCGCCAGGTGGATTGCCCGGTGCGCAGCGCGCTGTTTCATGTGTCCTCGGCTCCTTGGCCTTGGCGGGCCGTTCGGGGGATCGAAGCTGACTCGTTCGGAACATGGAAACGTTTCCATGTAGCTGTTTGAATATTAGGGTTAGGAAAAAAAATTGTCAACGGAATATTCCATAACGTTATGGGGGTATCTGACGTTGTTTTGCAACACTATGGTGCAGTCCCAAAGCACGATGCGGTGAGCCGTCGGCGCCGCATCCTGTCATCTCTCTCGTTGACACCTGTTTTTGGGCGGTGCTATAGTCGAGTTGACTTTATGGTAACGTTTCCAAACTGGAGCACGGATGCACCATTTTCTTGCCCGCCTCGCGCGCCGCGCCATCATCCGGACCGGCCTGCTCGCGGCCGGCTTTACCTTCGTCATGACGGCGCCCGTGCAGGCAGCCGATGCCGGCTTCGCCTGGCCCGGCGGGGCGCGCGCGGCGGTCAGCCTGGCCTATGACGATGCTCTCGATTCCCAGCTCGACCACGCCATCCCCGTGCTCGACCGCCACGGCATCAAGGGGACGTTCTACCTCGAGCTGTCCAGACCATCGGTGGCCGCGCGCATGCGCGACTGGCGCGCCGCGGCCGCGAACGGCCACGAGCTGGGCAACCACAGCCTGTTCCACCAGTGCTCGGGCGCGGGCCCGGACCGCACCTGGGTCGCGCCGCACCGCGACCTCGACACCACGACACGCGAGCAGATGCGCGACCAGGTCCTGCTCGGCAACACGATGCTGGCCGCGATCGACGGCCGTCACGAGCGCACCTATACCGCGCCCTGTTTCGACGTGGACGCCGGCGGCGGCGACTACCTGACGCCGCTGCACGCGAGCTTCGTGGCGATCAAGGCGGGCAAGGGAGCGTCCATACCGGCGTCGATGGCGGCGCTCGATCCGTTCCGGGTGACGTCGAGCGCGCCGGTGGGCGCGAGCGGTGCGGAACTGATCGCGCAGGTCAGGCAGGCGGCGGCGCAGGGCACCATGATCGCCTTCACCTTCCACGGCATCGGCGGCGACCACCTGAGCGTGTCGTCGCAAGCGCACGAGGAATTGGTCCGCTTCCTCGCCGCCCATCGCGAGGTGTACTGGACCGACACCTTCCTCAACATCATGAAGCACGTCAGGCAGCGGCAGGCAGCCACGCCCGCAGCGCGATGACGTCACCCCAAGGAGACGCATGAAAACGATCGCCACACTGGCTGCGCTGCTCGCGCTGGCCGCCAGCGCGGGCTGCGCCACGCAGCCCGCCGCCGCCATCCCCGCCCCGCCCGGCTGGACCCTCGCATGGAGCGACGAATTCGACGGCGCGGCGCTGGACCGCAGCAAATGGCTCCCTGAGACCGGTGGCCATGGCTGGGGCAACAACGAGATGCAGTTCTATACCGGCCGGCCGGAGAACGTGCGCGTGGAGGACGGCCACCTGGTGATCGAGGCGCGCAAGGAACGCTACGAAGGCAAGGACTACACCTCGGCGCGGCTCAAGACGGCCGGACTGAAGGAAACCCAGTACGGCCGCTACGAGGCGCGCATCAAGGTGCCGAAGGGCCAGGGCATCTGGCCCGCATTCTGGATGCTGGGCGCGAACATCGGCCAGGTCGGCTGGCCGAAGAGCGGCGAGATCGACATCATGGAAATCATCGGCAAGGAGCCAGCCAATGCCTACGGCACCCTGCACGGGCCGGGCTATTCGGGCGAGCACGCCAACAGCCGCGCCAGCACGCTCGAGGGCGCGCAGTACGGCGACGACTTCCACGTGTTCGCCGTCGAATGGGAGCCGAAACAGATCCGCTGGTACCGCGACGGCATCCACTACCACACCGCGACGCCGGATACCGTCAAGGGCGAGTGGGTGTTCGAGCATCCGTTCTTCGTGCTGCTGAACCTGGCCGTGGGCGGCTACTGGCCGGGCTATCCGGATGCCGCGACCCCGTTCCCGCGCCAGATGCTGGTCGATTACGTGCGGGTATATCGCAAGGCCGCGCCCTGACGGCCCCGCCGGGCGGCCAGGATTCCGGGCCGCTTCCTGCAAACAATTTGCATTGGTGCGAGAATACGGTCAGGCACGCAACCCTGACGCAGGGTGCATGCCAGGACCGATTCGACAATCCCGATCTTCTTCCACAGCGACCACAGACGCGAGCCGCCACTTGCTGCCGGCGCGCCAGCGCGCCGTTCTCATCGCGTTCTCATCGTTCTCGCCGCTGCGTGTTGAAGCATCACTTGGAAAGCACCAATGACCGCATTATTCACTCCCTTCACCCTCAAATCCGTCACCCTGCGCAACCGCATCGCGGTGCCGCCAATGTGCCAGTACAGCGCCATCGACGGCGTGACCAATGACTGGCACCGCGCCCACTATGCGTCGATCGCGCGCGGCGGCGCCGGCCTGGTGATCGTCGAAGCCACGGCCGTCACGCCGGAAGGCCGCATCACCCCGGGCTGCGCTGGCCTGTGGAACGACGAACAGGTGACCGGCATGGCCGCCATCGCCGCCAGCATCAAGGCCGCCGGTGCGGTGGCCGGCATCCAGATCGGCCACGCCGGTCGCAAGGCGAGCGCCAACCGTCCGTGGGACGGCAACGCGCACATCCCGAACGACGCGCCGGACGGCTGGCAGACCATCGGCCCATCCGCCGTCGCCTTCGGCGGCGACCTGCCGAAAGTGCCGCACGAGATGACCCTGGACGACATCGCACGCGTGCGCCAGGGCTTCGTCGACGCCGCGCGGCGCGCCCTGGCCGCCGGCTTCGAATGGCTGGAGCTGCACTTCGCCCACGGCTACCTGGCGCAATCCTTCCTGTCGCCGCATTCGAACCGCCGCACCGACGCGTACGGCGGCGACCTCGATGGCCGCGGACGCTTCCTGCTCGAGACCCTGGCCGCGGTGCGCGAGGTATGGCCGCAGCACCTGCCGCTGACAGCGCGCATGGGCGTGATCGAATACGACGGTCGCGACGAAGAGACGCTGGCCGAATCGATCGAGCTGACCCGCCGCATGCGCGCGGGCGGCCTGGACATGCTGAACGTGAGCGTCAACTTCACCGTCCCCGACGTCAAGATTCCCTGGGGTTCGGGCTTCCTGGCGCCGGTCGCCAAGCGCGTGAGGGACGAGGCCGGCCTGCCGGTGGCGTCGTCCTGGTATATCGGCGACCCGCAGGTGGCCAACCAGGCGGTGAATGATGAGCAGATGGACCTGGTGATGGTCGGCCGCGAACACCTGGCCGACCCGCACTACACCTTCCGCGCGGCCAAGGAACTGGGCGTGGAAAACCCGTTCGCCATCCTGCCGCCGCAATACGGCTGGTGGCTGGAACGCTACCGGTAAGCCAACCGCTGCTGGTCCGCCGCCGGCGTGGGCGGCGCCAGGCGCAGGGCCGTGCCGTGGCGCGCCAGGTCGCGGCCCAGCACCAGCCGCAGGTTGAAGGGCGCACCAAGGTCGACTTCTTGCAGTCGGGTGTGACCCAGGCGCTGCGCCAGCCTGCGCGCGGCGCCGGCATGGGGCGCCTCGTATTCGATGCGGGTGTGCGCTACCCCGAAGCCCGGCTCGTTCGACACGCGCGTCACCCGGATGCCGGGTTCATCGATGCGATTGGACAGCGCGCGCGCCATGCCGCTCACGCCATTGCCGTTGCGGATCTCCAGGCGCGCGACCTCCGCGGCAGGCGCTGCGGGCCGCGGCGCCTGCCGCAAGGCCGGCAAGCGCCGTAATTCCATCATGCCGTCGGCCGCGACGTGGACGTAGGCCTGGGCCCAGTCGGGGTGTTGCTGCAAGGCGGGCTGCAGCACAGGCTGCAAGCCGGGCTGCAGGTCAGGCTGTAGTGCGGCAGGCTTGGCCAGCGCCTGGCCGATCGAAGCGACCTTGCTGGTGCCGCCGCTGGCGGCGGCGAAGTCGGCCCGCAGGTCGTGCCCGCGCAGCGCCGCCGCCTGCTTGTCCATCTGCGCGGCGCGCTCGGCCTGTCCCAGCGCCGCCAGGGCGTCGCCCAGCAACTGCCAGGCGCGCGGATCGAGCGGGTCGAGCAGGCAAGCCCGTTCCAGCGCGCCCCGCGCTTCCTCGTACGCGCCGCCCAGCAGGTAAGCCTGCCCCAGGTTGGCGAACAAATATGCCTTTCCCGGTCCCGCATCCAGCCCGATCGGCGCCGTCAGCTCGCGCCAGATGGCAGTCGCCCGTTCCAGTTCCCCTCCTTCGGCGTGCAGGGTCGCCAGGCCGTTGCGCGCGCCGGGATGGCCGGGATCGAGCCGCAGCACGGCCTCGTAGGCGCCGCGCGCGGCGTCCGGCTGCTGGGCCAGGTGCTGCGCGCGGCCGGTACGATAGATCTGCTCGGCCTGCGCGCCGGTGTCGAGGGCGGCGCGCCAGCCGAACGGCGAGCAGGCCATCAGGCCGGCGCACAGCAGCGCAAGGCGGGTCATCTTGAGGGTGCGTCGCATGGGAGACTCCTTTTAGCGCGCGAAGGGCAAGGAACCCAGGGTGCGCGAGATCTGGATCGCGGCCGGTCCGAGCAGGACCATCAGCAGCGTCGGAAAAATGCAGAAGATCAGCGGGAACAGCAGCTTGAGACCGATCTTGGCCGCGGTTTCCTCGGCCATCACGCGCCGCTTGTGGCGCAGGTTCTCGGCATGCACGCGCAGCGAGTCGCCGACGCTGGTGCCGAAGCGCTCGGACTGGATCAGCATCGCGACCAGGGTGTCGACGTCGTCCACGCCCGAGCGCAGCGCGAAGTTACGTAGCGCCTTTTCCTTGGAAAAGCCCGCGCGCATCTCCATCAGCACCAGTTGCAGCTCCTGCGACAGCACCACGCTCTTGATGTGGATTTCGGCCGCCACCTTGACCAGCGCCCGCTCCAGGCTCAGGCCGGCCTCGACGCAGACGGTCAAGAGGTCGAGCGCGTCGGGGATGGTCTCGAAAATCTCGCGCCGGCGCCGCTGCACCACGCGCTCGAGCACCGCGTTCGGGGCGTAGTAGCCGAAGGCGGCGCCCAGCAGCAGGATGCCCAGCACCTTGCCGCCGCTGAGGGACGACCCATACAGCACCAGGAATGGCGCGCACATGGCCGGCATCAGGAGCGCAAGCGCGGTCTTGGACGCGAAGTACAGGGTCGGCGCCGAAGGGTTGCGCCAGCCGGCGTTCATGAAACGGGTGCGCAAGGTCGATTTTTCCCAGCCTTCCTCGGGGATCGACAGCCGGGTGAGGGGACGGGCAACGCTGGCGACGCGCTCGATCCAGCGCACCCCCGCTTCCTGCCCGGTGCGCGGGCCGAGGAAGCGGCGCAGGCGCTCGCGCAGGGCCAGCGGCGCGAACAGCACCAGCGCGACCCAGACCAGCAGGCAGACGACGACGAAGACGATCAGCAGGAAAATCAGTTGGGAAGAAGTCATGGGGGCCTCACACGCGGATGCGGATGGTCTTGCGCAGCCACAGCACGCCGAACACGATCATGCCAAGGCCGTACCACAGCAGGCGCACCCCGGACGGATCGGTCCACAGCATGCGCACGTAGGCCGGGCTGCTGACCAGCATCACGCCCATTACGCCGAACGGCAGCAGGCCCAGGATCCAGGCCGACATGCGTCCCTCGGCCGACAGCACGCGCACGTGCGCCACCAGCTTCAGGCGAGCGCGGATGATCTGGCTGATGTTGCCGAGGATTTCAGCCAGGTTGCCGCCCGATTCGCGCTGGATCAGCACCGCGATGATCAGGTAGCGCAGATCGGTCAGCGGGATGCGTTCGGCCAGGCCGTGCAGGGCCTCGTTCATCGGCACGCCGTAGTTGATTTCCTCGCGCGTGATGCGGAACTCGCCGGCCAGCGGCTCGGGCAGCTCGTTGCCGACGATTTGCAGCACGTTGGTGAACGAGTGGCCGGCGCGCAGCGCGCGCGCGATGAAGTCGGCGGCCTCGGGCAGCTGGTGCTCGATGCGCACCAGGCGTCGCATGCGCATGCGGTGCAGCAGCCACCAGGGCAGGAGCAGGCCGCCGATGCAGGCCAGGAGGCGCGCCGGCAGCGGCACGGCGACGGAACTGACGGCGCCCGAGGTCAGCACCAGGGCCGCCACCAGGCAGCCGAGCGAGCCGGCGAGGAACTGGCCGACCGACCAGGTGGCGCCGGCCTGCACCAGCAGCGCATCGATGCGCCGGGCCAGCGTCAAGCGATGCAGCAGGCGGTCCAGCGCCTCGATGCGGCTGTAGCGGCGCTGCTTGAGGATCGAGATCCTTTCGCCGCTGCGGCCGCTCACGCCGCCGGACATGATCTGCAGGCGGCGCGCGATGCGGCGCGCCGCCGCGCCATGGGTGCTCATCCACCACAGATAGAAGCCCTCGACCGCCAGGATCACGGCCGCGAACACCAGCACCACGAAACCATAGAACAAACCGTCCATATGCGCCCTCAGTCGCTCGCTTCAGTCATTCAAGTTCAGTCAAACCTGCGGTCGGGATCGAACGAATCGTCCGGCACCGGGACCCCAAACAGCTTGAGGCGGTCGGCGAAACGCGGACGCACGCCGGTGGCGCTGAAGTGACCCAGCACCTTGCCGTCGACGTCGACCCCGCTCTGCTCGAAGCGGAAGATCTCCTGCATCGAGATGATCTCGCCCTCCATGCCGGTGATTTCCTGCAGGCTGACCAGCTTGCGCGTGCCGTCGGTCAGGCGCGAGACCTGCACCACCACCGTCACCGCCGACACGATCTGCTGGCGGATCGCGCGCGGCGTCAGGTTCACCGCCGCCATGCTGACCATATTCTCCAGCCGCGACAGCGCGTCGCGCGGCGTGTTCGAGTGGATGGTGGCCAGCGACCCTTCGTGGCCGGTGTTCATCGCCTGCAGCATGTCGAGCGCTTCCGGGCCGCGCACCTCGCCCAGGATGATGCGGTCGGGCCGCATGCGCAGCGCGTTGCGCACCAGCGCGCGCTGCGGCACCTCGCCCTTGCCCTCGATGTTGGCCGGTCGCGTCTCCAGGCGCACCACGTGCGGCTGGCGCAGCTGCAGCTCGGCCGCGTCCTCGATCGTCACCACCCGTTCGGTGGCCGGGATGAAGCCCGAGATCAGGTTGAGCAGGGTGGTCTTGCCGCTGCCGGTGCCGCCCGAGATCAGGATGTTGACCTTGGCCATGCCCAGCCCTTCCAGCACCCGGATCATGGGCTGGGTCATGCTTTTATAGTCGAGCAGGTTCTGCACCGTCAGCGGGCTGCCGCCGAAGCGGCGGATCGACAGGATCGGCCCGTCCACCGCCAGCGGCGGAATGATCGCGTTCACCCGCGAGCCGTCCGGCAGCCTGGCGTCGACCATCGGGCTCGACTCGTCCACCCGGCGGCCAACGCGCGAGACGATCTTTTCGATGATCTTCATCAGGTGGGCGTTGTCGTGGAAGGTGATCTCGGTCAGTTCCAGCCGGCCGTGGCGCTCGACGTAGACCTTGTTGGCGGTATTGACCAGGATGTCCGAGATCGAGGGGTCGGACAGCAGCGGCTCGAGCGGGCCGAAGCCCAGCATCTCGTGCTGGATGTCGAGCACCAGGTGGTGCCGCTCGTGCTGGTTGAGGACGATGCGCTCGTCCTCGATGATGCGCTGGACCAGCAGCGCCAGCTCGTGCTTGAACTGCTCGGCGGTCAGGCGCTTGAGCCGCTCCAGGTCGATCCGGTCGAGGATCATCTGGTGCATCAGCTTCTTGAGTTCCTGATAGGCCTGGTTCGGCGCATCCTGCAGCTCGACGCCGACGCTGGTGATGCGCTCCTGGCCGGACAAGGCAAGTCGTTCGCGAAGGGACATATTGCGTCTTTCGTAACGGGATCAATAATAGGATCAGTAACAGGATCAATAAGCGTCGTCCTGGCGCCCGAACAGGCGGTCCAGCAGCCCGCGGCTTTCCTGGACCCGGTGCGCGGTCACCAGCTCGACCATTTCGGCCAGGCTGCGCGCGGCGAAGCTCGAGCGCGACAACTGCAGCACCGGCACGCCCTGGTTCACCGAATCGGTCACCGCGACGTAGTCGTTGGGGAAGGTGTGCACCACCTCGCAGCCGAGCGCCGCATGCAGGTCTTGCAGGCGCAGCTTGCCGCCCTTCTCGTAGCGGTTGACGATCAGGCGGATGTTGTCCAGCACGTAGCCCAGCGAACGGAAGATGTCGAGCAGGCGCCGCGCGTCGCGGATGTCGGGCAGCGCCAGCTGCAGCACCGGATAGATGGTGTCGGTGACGTCCAGCGCGCGCAGCGACACTGCATCGATCTGGCGCCCGACGTCGAGCAGCACGTAGTCGTAGTTCTGGCGCGCCACGCGCAGGATGGTATCGATGTGCTCCGGCTTGGCCTCTTTCGCGTGGCCGGGATCGTCGGCCGCGGCCAGCACGCCAAAACCCGGCGTGACGTGCACCAGGCACGATTCGAGGAAGGGCCCGTCCACGCGCGCGATCTGGGCGCACACGTCCGACATCGTCATGGCCGGCTTCTGGTCCGACACGTACAGGGCGGCGTCGCCGAACTGGCCGTGCAGGTCGATGAGCAAGACCTTCTTGCCCGCCAGCGTGGCCAGCGCATAGCCGAAGTTGGCCGAGATGAAGGTGGCGCCACTGCCGCCCTTGCAGGCGATGAAGGCCAGCACCTTGCCTTCGCGCAGGCTCGACACGCCGGCAGCGGTGGCGATCCGGTCCATCGCCTCATGGAAGGCGCGGTGCACCAGCGGCAATTGCAGCAGCTCGCGCACGCCGGCGCGCATCGCCGTGATCAACAGGTCGGGCTGGTGCTGGTTGGTGAGCAGCATCAACTGCGAACCCGGGTACTGGCGGCCCAGGCGCTCGAGCAACGCGGCCTCCAGCGGTTCCAGCCCGCTGGCGTCGACGATCACCAGTTGCGGGGCGTCCGGTTCCGGGCGGTCGAGCGCTTCGCGCAGGCTGGCGCGGGTGGCGGCCAGATGCAGGGGCGGCACCCGCGCCGCGCCCTGCGAGGCCAGCTCCGCGTACAAGTGACTGTCACGGCTGATCAGGAGCGCTCTCATGGCAACTCCGGACGAGGGACTTCTGCTCCGCGCGCGTCCATCACTGGTCCACCATCGCCGCCGGCGGCCCAAGTTCCGGCCGGGCGAACGAGCGCTGGTAGTTGTCGATGGCGGCGCGCGCGGCGCGGCCATCGAGGCCCAGGGCGGGATCGCGGCTGGCGGCGCCGCTCGGGTCGAGCACCTGGGCCGCCAGGTTGCTGCGGGTGGCCGCGCCGAAGCGCGCATCCCAGTCCGGCGTGGTCGAGACGCACCCCGGCGCGCCGCAGGCGAGCAGCGCCAGCACCGCCCATCGTTTGAATGTGGTTCGCATCGCATTCCCCTATGTCAGTTCGAAGCCGCCGGCGTCAGTTCGAAATTACCGGATGCCGTCCCGGATACCGGACTGGATACCGCGGCCGGCGCTGCGGCGGCGGACGGCTCCCCTTCCAGCCGCCCGCCCAGCATCAGGCCGGCGCGCGACGGCACGACATGGCCGTCGGTGGGCAGCACGTGGCTGCCGCCCGGCAGCGGCTTGACCAGGCGCGCCGTGATCACGAACACCAGCTCGGTGCGGTCCTGCTGGTAGTCGGTGCTGCGAAACAGCGCGCCCAGCACCGGAATCTCGCCCAGGCCCGGCAAGCCCTTCATGTTGGCGATCAGGTTGTTGCGCACCAGGCCGCCGATCGCGAAGCTCTGGCCGTCGTGCAGCTGCACCGTGGTGCTGGCGCGGCGCGTGGTCACCAGCGGCATGATCGCGGTGCCGTTGATGCCGGTGGCGGTGATGCCGATCCCTTCGCGCGACAGTTCGGACACCTCGGGCGACACCTTCAGGTTGATGCGCCCGCCCGACAGAACGGTCGGGGTGAAGCGTACGCCGACCCCGAATTCCTTCTCTTCCAGCGTGACGCGGTCGTCGTCCTGCGACACCGGGATGTAGAACTTGCCTCCGGCCAGGAACGAGCCTTCCTGGCCGCTGATGGCCAGCACGTTCGGCTCGGCCAGGATACGCACCAGGCCATCGAGCTTGTCGGCCTCGATGGCGAAGCGGTTGCCATTGGTCTTGAGCCCCGACAGGCTGCCGCGCGCCAGGCCGGTCAGGAAATCGGTGGCCAGGGTGGTGGTCCAGCTGCCGGAGCCGAAACTGAAGCGGGTGCCGGTCTCGAGCCGTTCGAGCAGGGTGCGCGAGACCTCGGCCACCTTGACCTCGAGCTGCACCTGCTGCGGCGCGCTCACCGCCAGCAGGTTGACCACCCGGGCGCCGGCGCCACCCGCCGCGCCGCCCCCGCCGCCATTCCTTCCCACCACGATCACGCCGTCGGTATCGTTTTCCTTGTCGGCCGCCGGCAGCTGGCGCAGCGGGCGACGCACGTAGGCGCCGGCCAGTTCCACCGCACGCTGCACGGCGGCGGCGTCGCTGACGGTGCCGGTCAGGATCAGGCTGTCGTTGGCCGCCATCACGCGGATGTCCTGCTCGTCCGGCATGGCGGCCTTGAGCGTGGCTTCCAGCCCGCTCGGGTCCATCGCGATGGTGATGTCGATCACGCTGCACAAGCCGCTACGGCCCTGCACGATCATATTGGTGCTGCCGACATCGACGGCGGCGATGTACAAGGTGTCGGGGGCGACCAGCATGGCCTGCACCACGGCCGGGTTGCCGACGCTGCGCCGGGCCACCTTCTCGGGCAGGCGCAGCATGGTCGACTTGCCCATCTGGAGCGCCATCGTGGCCGGCCGCGCCGCCTCGCCGCGGCATCCTTCGGCAGCATGCGCGGGCGGCTCGCCCGCGCTGCGGGTGGGCGCCGGTTTCTTGGGCGCCGGCTTCGGTTCCGCCGCCTGTTGGATGGCGGCGGTGGTGGGCGCGGCGCTGGCCAGGGCCGGGCCGGCCAGCGCTGCGAGGACGGCGGCAAGGGCGACGCGCAATGCGATCGGAGAACGTCGTTTCATGATCGGTCCAGTCGGTGGTCAGAAGCATTCCTGCGAGGCGTGCAGGCCATTGATGACGCTGATGCAGTCGCGCTTGGGCGGGGCCGGCGCGCGCACCTGCTGCACGCGCGGCCGCGGCGGGGCCCGCACCACCGGCGGCGGCGCGGCGGCGGCGATCGTGGGCAACAGGTTTTCCTTGGTCGCGCCGAGGGTGGCGGCGGCGGCCGGATCGACCTGGTTGCGCAGCGCCAGCGACAGGGTGCCCACGCTGCGCGCCAGGTCCAGTTTTTCGGCCTCGGCCGGGGTCACCTCGAGCGTGACGGCATTGACCACCCTGGGCTTGGTCTCGTCGCGGCTCACTTCCTGCGCCACCGCCAGCACCAGGATCCGCTCCAGCACGATCTTCGAGATGCTCTGCTCGCGCGCCCGGGCCGCGTTCGGCTCCAGCATGGTTTCGGTACTGACGATGATGTCGACGTAGTTGCCTGGCAGGGTGAAGCCGGCCACCCCGATCACGTCATTGACGCGCACCGTGATCGCGCGCTTGCCCTCGGTGATCAGGGCCGACAGGCCCCCCAGGGTGCCGGCCGGAGCCAGCTTGGCTTCGCTGATCGGTTCGCCCGCGAGCAGGCTGCTGCGCAATACCCGTCCGCCCAGCGGCGCCGGATCGGTAAAGGCGCCCTTCGGCACGCTGTCGGCCGGCCAGTCGGCCAGCTTGAACATCTCGGGTGTCAGGCGTTGCCCGATGTCGACGTCGGCCTTGGCGACGACGATCCGGCCGGCGCTCGCACCCGGGGCATTGAGCAGCCAGCTTGCCGCCAGCGCCACCGCCAGCAGGCCCAGCACCACCGCCAGTGCCATCATGGTCACGGCACGTTTGTTCTTCATCACGCATCCCCTTCCTTGTCTGCTGCATCCGCCGCCGGCGGGTTCGGTGCACAAGGCAGCGCGGGCGGCAGGGCGCTGGCTCCAAACAGACTGCTCCAGGCCTGGACCAGGCCGTCCACGTCGCAGCGCGGCGCGCGGCCGGCGAAGCCGGCAAAGTCGGCGATCCGCCCCAGCAGCTCGTGCGGCCAGGCAGCCAGCAGCGGGCGCCGCGTGCGGCGATGCAGTTCGTCGACAAGAAAGTCGAATGCCGTTTCGTCGAAGTCGATGCGGCGCAACCGCGCCTGGCGCCGCAGCAGCGCGCGGTAATTCGATTCGGACAGCGGCCCGACGGCGATGCGGTAGCCGATGCGGCGCAGGCAGGCGTCGTCCAGCACCGATTCGGGCGCCAGGCTGGTGGCCAGCACCAGGTTGGCGTCGAACGGCAGCGCGTGGCTCGGGCCGTGCGGCACCGTCACGTGGTCCTGGCCGGCCTCGAGCGCGCCCAGCCAGCGGTGCAGCAGCTCGCCGGCCGGCATCCGTTGACGTCCCAGGTCGTCCAGCACCAGCAGTCCATTGTTGGCCAGGATGTGGGGCGGCGCGCGCAGCACGCCGCTGGCGGCGTCCACCCGCAGTTCCAGCATGTCACGCGTAAGCTCGGCGCCGACGTGCACCAGCGGCCGCTGGCTCAGGGCCCAGCGCGCGTCGCAGCTGCGGCGCTCTTCCAGGCCGCGCATCTGCAGCGGCGGCGGATGCAGGGCCGGATCGTGCAGCTGCACGATCTCGTGGTTGACCAGCACCGCGTACGGCACCGCGATCGGATCCCGGCGCAGGCGGGCGAACTTGCGCGCCAGGGTGGTCTTGCCGCTGCCGGACGGGCCGTACAGCAGCAGCGGACGGCCGGAATACAGGGCCGCGCCGATCAGCTCGCGCATCGCCGGTTCCAGGCCGTCGCCGTCGAGCACCGCTTCGAGTTCGGCGCGCGCCACGCGCGGCGCGTCCGGCTGGCGCTGCGACTGCTGCGCCACCGCCGCGCGCCAGGCCGCCAGCGTCACCGGCGCAGGGCCAACATAGCGCGACTCGGCCAGGTGCTCGCCCGCGGCGCGCGCGCCGGCGGCGGTGAGCTGGTAGTGCACGTCGAGATCGGTCTCGCCCGAATAAGCGACTTCAGCCTGCTGGCCGGCGACCAGGCCCTGCAGCACTTCGCGCACCACGCTGACCGACAACCGCAAGCGTCCGGTGAGCCTGGATAGCGGCGTCTTGCCGCCCGCATGCAGGACCTTGAGCACCAGCCCCGTCACCAGGCGCGGATCGAGCCCGGTGTCGCGTACGGTGCGCGGCTGGCGTGGCAGCACGGCGGCTACGTCGCCATCGCTGGACGACGCGCCGGTCCCGGACCCGAACGAGGATGCATCGTGCCCGGCGGTGGCCGTGGTGGCCGACAACATTCCCATCATGAATCCTCCTGCCATGAAAATGTTTCGTAAGACCTTGATTTGATTCTAGCGAGCAGCCCCAGCAGGCACTTGATACCTGACAAAGGGCCAACAAAGGCAGAACAAGGCCGGACGGTGGTATCAAAGAAATGGACGATCGGCATAGCGGCTGACCAGCAAGGCGATGGCGCCGGCGGCGATCGCCACCCCGTAGGGAATCGATCCGGCGCTGGGCGGACCGCCGGCGCTGCCGGGCGTCGGCGCGCGCGGCAGCCGCAACAGCGCGGGCCGCACGATCCCCCACAGGTTCGACAACGCCATGCGCAGGCGGCCCTTGAAGACGAGCACGGCGAGCGCCATCACGCCGCCCGCGCACCAGGCCAGGATGGCGATGCGTAGTGCGTCGCCGGGGCCGGCGAAGGCGCCCACGGCCGCCATCATCTTGACGTCCCCGGCTGCCATGCCGCGGATCAGGTAAAAAGGAAGAAAGACCGCCAGTCCGGTCGCCGCTCCGCCCAGCCAGGCGAGCAGCCCATCCACCGGTTGCGGCGACAGCAAGTGCAAGACCAGGGCGCCGAGCATGCCGGCGGCCAGCAGCCGGTTCGGGATGCGGCGACTTTCCAGGTCCTTGAGCGCCGCCGCGCTGACCAGCAGCAGCAGCAGCGTATCGAGGTAAAGTGCGACAGCCATGATCGGGTTCCTCGAGATTGAAAAAGCCCCGCCTGGGCCAGGTCCGACAACCCGCGCGGGGCCAACCGAAAAAAAAAGCCCCCCAGGGCCGAACCGCGTCCCGGGGGGCAGGCAGATTACGGAGGAGTTGGAGTGTCGAACTGGTCTCGGATGTACTCGAAGGCCAGCTTGATCTCGTCGCCGACTTCGCCGGCGACACCGGCCATCACCACGCCGATGAGGGCGGCGATCAGGCCATACTCGATGGCGGTCACACCGTTTTCGTCAGCGAAAAATGCTTTGATGGCGGAGGTAATCGTGCTCATGACAAACTCCTTATGATGGTTGAGGAAATACTGGCTGCGACTGGGCCCCGTCGCCACTGCTGTGTTGCGTTTGCCAGTGAGTTCACTTTACCGATTAGTGCCCTACGGCAAGTTGACTACCCACAACTTTTCCGTATGGAAATGCGTGCTTCTGATAAGAAACAAGTTCGCCGGGCGACATGGTGGGATTGTGGGAAACGATGGATAAAAATTGTCAAGAATAGTTGCCGTTAATACAAAAAAGTATTATGCTGTTTTGCTCGACCGCTGAAAATGCGGCACCGCTGTTCGTGGCCCAGGACGTCCATTCAGGACGGTCCGCCTGTGCTCCACGCCCTGCGCGGGCAGTCTCTCCCGGTACCCTTATTGTTTGGTCTGATAACGACGACATGGATTCCCTGCTGCGACACATGGTGGACATGACCGGCCACCGCGATCACACCATGCTGGACATTTCCGTGATTTCAGCGGTCCAGGAATTGTCCGGCGCGGCCCGCACCCGGGTGCTCACCATCGCCAGCGTCGGCGGGCAGTACTTCGCGCGTTCGCGCGCCTGCATCCACGCGGGTGGCGTGGCCTGCCTCGAAGAGCCGCAGGACAGCGGTCCCGGCGAACCCATTGCGCTGTATCCCGAACTGGGCGCCTGCCTGCGCCGCCACGAACCGCGCGCCGAAAGCATCGGCGCCGACGGCCTGCGCCGCCTGTGGCTGCCGATCTGGTTTGGCGACAAGCCCGACACCTGCCTCGAGATCGTGCACGTCGAACCGTTCACGCCCGAGGCGCTGTACATGGTCGACGGGATCGTCAGCGTGTACCGCAACTTCCAGAACCTGCTCGACTACAGCGAGCGCGACTCGCTCACGGGCCTGCTCAACCGCAAGACCTTCGACGACCAGCTGGCGCGCATGCTGCACGTCTCCGAGACCGACGCCACGGCCCACGGCCAGGCCGAGCGGCGCCACCCCAAAGGCGAAGAAAAGCAGTGGCTGGCGGTGGTCGACGTCGACCACTTCAAGGGCGTCAACGACCGCTTCGGCCACCTGTACGGCGACGAGGTGCTGATCCTGATCGCCAACCTGCTGCAGTCGTCGTTCCGCGCCCAGGACCGGGTATTCCGCTTCGGCGGCGAGGAATTCGTGGTGCTGCTGCGCTCGACGAACCTGGAGAACGCCCGCCGCATCATCGAGCGCTTCCGCGCCGACGTCGAGCACCACGACTTCCCGCAGGTGGGCAGGGTCACCGTCAGCATCGGCTTTACCAGCGTCAGCGCCGCCGATTCGCCGGTGGTCACGCTCGGCCACGCCGACCAGGCCCTGTACTACGCCAAGGCGCATGGCCGCAACCGCGTATGCCACTACGAAGAGCTGGTCGCCGGCGGCCTGCTGCAGACCGTGGCCGTCAACGACACCGCCGAATTCTTTTGACGATCGTCGTCGGCGCCGCCCTGCGCTGCCGCGGCGGATGGCCGGCGCTCAGGCCTCGGCCAGCTGCATGAAACGCAGCGGCTCGACCTGCCACTTGGCGGCCGACTCATGGCGCACGATGCGGTCGCCGCCGCCGAAGCCCACCGCGCGCGACAGGTCGACCGTCTCGGGGCGGATATAGACCTGCTTCTTCGCATGGAAGAACACGTTCACCTTCGGCGTGAGCAGGCTCGATTCGTGCGGCTCGACAACCACGCCCAGCCGGCCCGACTCCAGCAGCACCAGGGTGCCGACCGGGTAGATGCCGACGCAGCGCATGAATTCCTGGACCAGCACCGGATCGAAGTGGTGCTTGCTCCACTCGTAGATCTTGCGTAGCGCCTCGGCCGCCGGAATGCCCTTGTGGTAGCAGCGGTCGGACGTGATCGCGTCGTACACGTCGACGATGGCCGCCATCTGCGCCAGCTCGCTGATGCCGTCCCCCGCCTGGCGGTCCGGATAGCCGCTGCCGTCGCGCCGCTCATGGTGGTGCAGCGTGATGTCGAGCGGCACCGGGCCGATGCCGGGCGTCTTCACCAGGAGGTCGTGGCCGTCGCGCGGATGGCGCTTGACGATGTCGAATTCGGCGTCGGTCAGGCGGCCCTGCTTGTTGAGGATGGCGTCCGGCACCATGGCCTTGCCGGTGTCGTGCAGCAGGCCGCCCAGGCCGGCCTGGTAGATGGTTTCCTCGTCCATGCCGCGCGAGCGGCAGAAGGCGACCAGCAGCGCGCACACGCTCACCGAATGCAGGAAGGTATAGTCGTCCTTGTTCTTGAGCCGCAGGAGGCTGGGCAAGGCGCCCGAGTTGCGCAGGATCGATTCGGTAACGCTCTGCACCACCGGGCCCACCTGGTCCAGCTCGACGGCCTTGCCCAGGCGCGCATCCCGCATCACGGCGCGCACCAGGTCGCCGGCCTGGCGCCGCACATGGATGGCGCGCTGCAATTCCTCGGCCAGCGGCACCCGCACGCGCGCGAACGCCGTGGCGGTGTGCGCCAGCGCCGTTACCTCGGCTTCGGTGGCGGCCGCGCTGTCGTCGGCGGTCGGCGCGTCGACGTCCAGGCCGCGGCGGCAATCGATCAAGATGCCGCGGATGCGCGCCTCGACGATCTTGCGGATCTCGGCCTCGTTAGTGATCAGGAACTGGTTGCGTACGAACGGATGCTCCATCCAGCCGCAATCCAGGTCGTGGATGAACATGCCCACCCTGAGCTGTGAAGAATCCACTTTTTTCAGCATCTGTCGTGTCTCTTCTTTTGCATGAAATACCGGCGCCACTCGCCTATGCAGCAAGTATAACAAGATGATTGCTAAATTGAACTTAATGTTGCATTAGAGATACGCAATGTGAAATGGATCGAAGGCAGTCGTATTACTTCGCCGCGAGCTTGACGTTAACGTTAACGTCAGATACCGTACCAGCATCGCGTCCTCACCGCTCACAAGGACTTTTCCCTCATGAACGACATCATCACCGCGCCGAAACCCGCAGCGAAGCTCAACCTGCCCGAACAGCCGCGCCTGGCGAACAAGGTCCGTTTCGTCACCGCCGCCTCGCTGTTCGACGGCCACGACGCCTCGATCAACATCATGCGCCGCATCCTGCAGTCGAACGGCGCCGAGGTGATCCACCTCGGCCACAACCGCTCGGTCGACGAGGTGGTCACCGCGGCGCTGGCCGAGGACGTGCAGGGCATCGCCATCTCGAGCTACCAGGGCGGCCACGTCGAATACTTCAAGTACATGATCGACCTGCTGCGCCAGCGCGGGGGCGAGCACATCAAGGTGTTCGGCGGCGGAGGCGGGGTGATCGTCCCGAGCGAGATCGAGGACCTGCACGCGTATGGCGTGACGCGCATCTTCAGCCCGGAAGACGGCCAGCGAATGGGCCTGGTCGGCATGATCCGCTCGATGCTCGAAGCCTGCGACGTCGACCTGTCGCCCTATGCCCCGACCTCGCTCGCGGCGCTGCGCAGCGGCGACATCGCGGCGCGCCACCGCCCGCTGGCCCAGCTGATCACGGCGCTCGAGAACGATCGCGTAGAGCCAGCGCTGCGCAAGGAGATCCTCGACACGGCCGACACGCTGCGCGTGCCGACCCTGGGCATCACCGGGACCGGCGGCGCCGGCAAATCGTCGCTGACCGATGAACTGATCCGCCGCATCCGCCTCGACCAGGGCGACCGCCTGAACATCGCCGTGATCTCGATCGACCCGTCGCGCCGCAAGTCGGGCGGCGCCCTGCTGGGCGACCGCATCCGCATGAATGCGATCAATCCATGGAACGGACGGCAGCGCGTGTTCATGCGCTCGCTGGCCACGCGCGAGGCGGGCTCCGAGATCTCGCAGGCCCTGCCCGACGTGATCGCCGCCTGCAAGGTCGCCGGCTTCGACCTCGTGATCGTCGAGACCTCGGGCATCGGCCAGGGCGACGCCGCCATCGTGCCGCACGTCGACACCGCGATGTACGTGATGACCCCGGAATTCGGCGCCGCCTCGCAGCTCGAAAAGATCGACATGCTCGATTTCGCCGATCTCATCGCGATCAACAAGTTCGACCGCAAGGGCGCGCTCGACGCGCTGCGCGACGTCGCCAAGCAATACCAGCGCAACCGCGAACTGTGGTCGATGAGCCCGGACCAGATGCCGGTCTACGGCACCCAGGCCTCGCGCTTCAACGACGACGGCGTGACTGCCCTGTACCACGGCCTGCTGCCGAAACTGGCCGAGCTGGGCTTGCCGCTCGAGAGCGGCAAGCTGCAGGCGCCGGCGCAGCGCTACTCGAGCGGCAAGAACGTGATCGTGCCGCCCGCGCGCAGCCGCTACCTGGCCGAGATCGCCGACACCGTGCGCGGCTACCACCGCACGGTCGGCAAGCAGGTCCAGCTCGCGCGCGAGCGCCAGCAGTTGCAGGAGGCCAAACGCATGCTCGCTGCCGCCGGCAAGGGCGTTGCTCAGTCAGCCGACCTCGATGACCTGATCGCCGAGCGCGACAACGCCATGGACGGCGAAGCCAGGGCGCTGGTCGCCGCCTGGCCGCAGCTGCAGGCGACCTACGCGGGCGAAGAGCACGTGGTGAAAATCCGCGACAAGGAAATCCGCACGCGCCTGATTTCGACGACCTTGTCCGGCAATCCGGTGCGCAAGGTGGCGCTGCCGCGCTTCGAGGACCATGGCGAAATCCTGCGCTTCCTGATGCTGGAAAACGTGCCAGGTGCGTTTCCGTACACCGCCGGGGTATTCCCCTTCAAGCGCGAGGGCGAGGATCCGACCCGCATGTTCGCCGGCGAGGGCGACGCCTTCCGCACCAACCGCCGTTTCAAGCTCGTTTCGACCGGCATGGACGCCAAGCGCCTGTCGACCGCCTTCGACTCGGTGACCCTGTACGGCGCCGACCCGGCGCTGCGTCCGGACATCTACGGCAAGGTCGGCAACTCGGGCGTGTCGATCGCGACGCTGGACGACATGAAGGTGCTGTACGACGGCTTCGACCTGTGCAGCCCATCGACCTCGGTCTCGATGACCATCAACGGCCCGGCCCCGACCATCCTGGCGATGTTCATGAATACCGCCATCGACCAGCAGATGGACAAGTTCGTGGAAAACAACGGGCGCCAGCCGAGCGCCGAAGAAGCGGAGCACATCCGCGCCTGGGTGCTCACCGCCGTGCGCGGCACCGTGCAGGCCGACATCCTGAAGGAAGACCAGGGCCAGAACACCTGCATCTTCTCGACCGAGTTCTCGCTGAAGGTGATGGGAGACATCCAGGAATATTTCGTGACGCACGGCGTGCGCAATTTTTACTCGGTGTCGATCTCGGGCTACCACATCGCCGAAGCCGGCGCAAATCCGATCTCGCAGCTGGCGTTCACCCTGTCGAACGGCTTCACTTTCGTGGAAGCCTACCTGGCGCGCGGCATGCACATCGACGACTTCGCGCCGAACCTGTCGTTCTTCTTCTCGAACGGCATGGACCCGGAATACACGGTGCTGGGCCGCGTGGCGCGCCGCATCTGGGCGGTGGCCATGCGCGACAAGTACGGCGCCAACGAGCGCAGCCAGAAGCTCAAGTACCATATCCAGACCTCGGGCCGCTCGCTGCACGCGCAGGAGATCGACTTCAACGACATCCGCACCACCCTGCAGGCGCTGATCGCGATCTACGACAACTGCAATTCGCTGCACACCAATGCCTATGACGAGGCGATCACCACGCCGACCGACGAATCGGTGCGCCGGGCCCTGGCGATCCAGCTGATCATCAACCGGGAATGGGGCCTGGCCAAGAACGAGAACCCGAACCAGGGCGCCTTCATCATGGACGAGCTGACCGACCTGGTCGAAGAGCAGGTGCTGCAGGAGTTCGAGCGCATCGCCGAGCGCGGCGGGGTACTGGGCGCGATGGAGACCGGCTACCAGCGCGGCAAGATCCAGGAAGAGTCGATGCTGTACGAGCACCGCAAGCACGACGGCAGCCTGCCGATCATCGGCGTCAATACCTTCCGCAACCCGAAGGGCGCCGCGCTGCCGGCCACGATCGAACTGGCCCGCTCGACCGACGAGGAAAAGCAGTCGCCATTGCAGCGCCTGGAAGACTTCCAGCGCCGCAACGCCGATGCGGCGCCCGGCGCGCTGGCCGCCCTGCGCCAGGCCGCGATCGACGACGAGAACGTGTTCGCGCGCCTGATGGACGCGGTGCGCGTATGCTCGCTGGGCCAGATCACGACCGCGCTGTTCGAGGTCGGTGGGCAGTATCGCCGCAATATGTAGTGTGCAGCCACGAGGACGCATAGAATGGTTCCGTCCCCACCACGGAGCCATGCATGACGATCCAGCCCGACCAGCTTGCCGCCCTGATGCGCGAAGTCGAACGGGAAGACCCGATCGATTTCGCCGACCTGCCCTTCCCCGAGGACGAGATGCGCGCCATCGTCGCCAACCACCTGTGCGAGATGGCGGCGGCGATGGAAAGCTTCAGCGAGGAAGACCGTGCGCTGACCCTGCTCGCCGTATCGGCCAAGCTGGTGCTGGAAAACCTGGTGCTGCACGTGCAACTGTTGCGGCGCCATGGCTTGCCGGTGGGCGAGAACGTCGAGGCCCTGCTGGGCCGGCTGCGCCGCGATCCCGGCCCCGAAGGCGGCGGCGAGGGATAATTTTCCCGGCATAGACATTTTCTCAACATCCATGCACGCTGCATCGGATAAGTTTTGCAACAGCCGTGTCCGTTTGTACACTGGGTGCGCGGTTCCTTCAGGTATGATTTGTTGTTGAGAATTTCGCTTACCTGGCGAAACGACCGTCTCCACTGCCTGAGGAATTCCAGATGCCGCGCCACCCCACCAAGCTCAAACTCACCGCCGCTCTCCTGACCGGCGCCCTCCTGACCGTCGGCCTGGCCGGCTGCAACCGGACCCAGTCGACCGAAACCCTGCTGGCCGAGGCCTCCGAATACCAGCAAAAGGGCGACATCAAGGCCGCCCTGATCCAGCTCAAGAATGCCGTGGCGAACAGCCCGGAAGACGGCGAGGCGCGTCTGGCGCTGGGCTCCCTGCAACTCTCCACCGGCGACAACGTCTCGGCCGAAAAGGAACTGGGCCGCGCGCGCGCGCTCGGCATCGCCGACGAGCGGGTGCTGCCGCTGCAGGGCCGGACCCTGATGCAGCAGGGCAAGTTCAAGGAAGTGCTGGAGCTGATCACGCCGGAGAAAGCCGGCAAATCGGCCGCGCTGCTGTCGCTGCGCGGCGACGCCTTGCTGGGCAGCGGCAAGCCCGACGAAGCGAAACAGGCTTATGAGGCGGCGCTGGCCGCGAACGCCAATTCCGGCGACGCCCTGATGGGCCTGGCGCGCCTGTCGGCCGTACGCGGCGAGCGCGATGCCGCCCTGCTCTACGTCGACCAGGCCGTGGCCAAGGATCCGAACAATCCCGAAGTCTTCATGATGCAGGGCGCGATGCTGCGTTCGATGAACAAGCTGGACGAAGCCTTGGGCGCCTTCGACAAGGCGCTGGCGCTCAAGCCGGACCACCGCGGCGCCCACATCGAGAAAGCCTATATCGAAATCGGGCGCGGCAAGTTCGACGCGGCCAAGAAAGAGGTCGAGGCGGCGGAAAAGAATTCGCCGGGCAGCCTGCTGGTGGTGTACACCCGCGCCCTGTATGAATTCTCGCAAGGCAAGCACTCGGCGGCGCGCGATGCGCTGGCGAAGATCCTCAAGGTCGCCCCCAACCATTATCCGAGCATCCTGCTGGCCGGCGCCTCCGAGCTGCAGCTGGGCGGCACTCAGCAGGCCGAGCAGCATCTGCGCAAATACCTGGAAGCCAATCCGAACAACGTCTATGCGCGCAAGCTGCTGGCCCAGGTCCAGCTCAGGAATTCCCAGCCGGCCGACGCCGCCGCCACCCTGGCGCCGGCCCTGAAGGATGCGCCGCAGGATGCCCAGCTGCTGGCCCTGGCCGGCGAATCGTATATGCAGGTGCGCGACTTCGACAAGGCCGCCAACTACCTGCAGCAGGCCGCCACCCTGGCGCCGCAGGCAGCCGCCGTGCGCACCTCGCTGGGCCTGTCGCGCCTGGCCCAGGGCGACCAGGCACGCGCGCTGAGCGACCTCGAACTGGCCGCCACGCTCGATCCGACGTCGCTGCAGGCCACCATGGCCCTGGTCCAGACCGAGATCAACATGAAGCGCTACGACAAGGCGCTGGCCGCCGTCGCTGCGCTCGAGAAGCAGCAGCCGGACAACGCGCAGGTGCAGCAGCTCAAGGGCGCGGTGTATATGGTCCAGAACAAGAACGCGGAAGCGCGCGCCGCCTTCGAGAAGGCGCTGTCGCTGCAGCCGAGCTTCCTGCCGGCGGTGACCAACCTGGCGCGCCTGGACGTGCAGGAAAACAAGCCGGACGCCGCCAAGGCCCGTTTCACCGCCTTCCTGGACCAGAACAAGGACAACGCCGACGCCATGACGGCGCTGGGCGACCTGGCCATGCTGCAAAAGAACCAGGCCGAGGCCACGAGCTGGTTCGAGAAGGCCAGCAGCGCCAATCCGAACGCCACAGCCCCGGCCCTCAAGCTCGGCGCGCACTACCTGGCTACCCAGCAGGCGCCCAAGGCGCTGGCGCTGGCGCGCAAGCTCCAGACCGGGCATCCGGGCGATGCCGGCGTGCTCGAACTGCTCGGCCAGTCGCAGGCCGCCACCAAGGACCTGAACGGCGCGCTCGACACCTACAGCAAGCTGGTCAACGTGCTGCCGAAGGCGCCCGGCGCCCAGCTGCGCCTGGCCCAGGTGCAATTGGCGCTGAAGAATGAATCCGCGGCCGCCACCCACCTCAAGCGCGCGGTCGACCTCCAGCCCGACTTCGTGCCGGCGCGCCTGATGCAGGTTGACCTGGCGCTGCGCGGCAAGCGGCCGGACGACGCGCTGGCGGCGGCGCGCGCGCTGCAGACGGCGGCGCCCAAGGCGCCGGTCGGCCACGTGCTCGAAGGCGACGTGTTGATGTCGCAGCAAAAATTCGCCCAGGCCCAGCAATCGTATGAAAAAGGCCTGGCCCTGGCGCGCTCGTCGGAACTGACGGTCAAGGTGATGCAAGCCATGCAGGCCGGCGGCAAGAGCAAGGAAGCCCTGGCGCGCGGCCAGGCCTGGCTCGCCGCCCAGCCGGACGACGTGCGGGTCTCGCTGCTGGTGGCCGAGCTCAACCTGGCGTCCAGGGACTACAAGGGCGCCATCGCCAGGCTCGAGAACGCGCAGAAGCGCGCCCCCGAGCATCCGCTGGTGCTGAACAACCTGGCCTGGGCCTACCAGCAGGTGAAGGACCCGCGCGCGCTGGCGACCGCCGAAAAGGCGTACAAGCTGGCCAGCGACAGCCCGGGCGTGATGGACACCCTGGGTTGGGTGCTGGTGGAGCAGGGCGACACCGCGCGCGGCCTGCCCCTGCTGCAGAAGGCCAGCAGCCAGGCGCCGAACTCGACGGAGATCCGCTACCACCTGGCGCAAGCCCTGCACAAGAGCGGCGACAAGGCCGGCGCGCGCCGAGAACTCGACAAGCTGCTGGGGTCGAACGCGCCGTTCGCCCACGCCGACGAGGCGCGCGCGCTGCTCAAGTCGCTGTAACCGGAGGGTCCGCCGCGGGGCCAGACCGGCCCGCGGCGCACCGTGCGCACATGCGCTGCGCATGGAAGAAGTAGGCTGCCTCATCCTATCGAACGCTGGATTTATTAATGTCGGGATAAGATGACGTTCTCCTAATTGAGGATGTTTATCGTGGACGACGATTCGTACGGAATCCGGCTTACCGATACTTCGGATGGTCGTAACACGGCCAGTATGCTGATCAGCAGGATGTATGCCTGGCGCGGCTACACCGGAAATCACCAGCCCGGCAGCGACCCTAACCGCATCACCCTGACCGCCACCGACAAGGGCGACGTGGTCGGCACGCTCAGCATCGGCATCGATTCCGAGGTCGGCCTGATGGCCGACGAAATCTTCCGGGACGAGCTCGACGCCCACCGCCGCCGCGGCGCCAGGCTGTGCGAATTCACCAAGTTCGCCTTCGACCCCTCGGTGCGCTCCAAGACGGCGCTGGCCAATGTGTTCCACCTGGCCGTGATCTATGCGCGCGACATGCATGGCTGCACCGACATCGTGATCGAGGTCAATCCGCGCCATCGGCGCTTCTACGAGCGCATGCTGGGCTTTCGCAAGGAAGGCGAGCTCAAGACCAACCCGCGGGTCGATGCGCCGGCCTACCTGTTGCGCGTGAACCTGCAATACGTCACCGAGCAGATCGCGCGCTTCGGCGGCACCTATGCCGCCGATGGCGAAACCGAAGAACGTTCTTTCTATCCATATTTCTTTTCTCCACGCGAAGAGCGTGGCATTATCAATCGCCTGCTGCGCATGGATGAATCGCATCCGGCATGACGGCCGCGCTCCAGCGCTGGCCGGCGTCGTTTCCACTGCTATCCCGAACCGTCAATGAGTAAACCGTTCAACTACGAACAGGCATTTTCACGCAATATCGGCTGGGTCACCGCGGCCGAGCAACAGCAACTGCGCGGCAAGCGCGTGGCCATCGCCGGCGGCGGCGGCGTCGGCGGCGTACACCTGCTGACCCTCGTCCGGCTCGGCGTGGGCAGTTTCCGCATCGCCGACTTCGACACCTTCGATGTCGCGAACTTCAATCGCCAGGTCGGCGCCATGATGTCGACGCTCGGCCAGTCCAAGACCGAGGTGCTGGCGCGCATGGCGCGCGACATCAATCCCGACGTCAAGATCGAGATCTTCCCGGACGGTGTCCACCAGGACAATCTCGACGCCTTCCTGGCCGGGGTCGACCTGTACGTCGACGCGCTCGATTTCTTTGCCTTCGACGCGCGCCAGCAGACCTTCGCCGCCTGCGCCCGGCTCGGCATCCCGGCCACCACCGGGGCGCCGCTGGGCATGGGTGCGGCCCTGCTCAACTTCATGCCGGGCAAGATGACCTTCGAAGACTATTTCGGCTGGGGCGACCTGCCGGACCAGGAAAAGGCGATCCGCTTCGTGGTCGGCCTGGCGCCCGCCGGCCTGCACCGGCCCTATCTGGTGGTGCCGGAAGCGGTCAACCTGGCCGAGCAGCGCGGCCCGTCGACCTTCATGGCCTGCCAGCTGTGCGCCGGCATCTGCGCCACCGAGGCGCTCAAGATCCTGCTGAACCGCGGCGAGGTGCTGGCGGCGCCCTGGGGCATGCAGTTCGACGCCTATCGCAACAAGCTCAAGCGCACCTGGCGGCCCGGCGGCAACCGCCATCCGATCCAGCAGCTGATGCTGGCGATCGGGCGGCGCCAGTTCGCGCGCATGGCGGCTGGACGCTGAACGCCAGCCGCCGGCTTCCCGGACGTCAAAAAGCCACTGCCGGATCGCTCCGGCAGTGGCTTTTTTCCAGCTGCTGACGTAAGGCCTGCCAGGGCAGGCCCGTCGTTATCAGGCAGCTTTCTTGTTGCGGCGGCGGGCTGCGTACAGGCCCAGCATGCCCAGGCCCAGCAGGCCAACCGATGCTGGCTCAGGCACTTCGGCCTCTGGCAGGGTCGAGAACACCACGTCCAGCGAACCGTTGATGGTCGTGGTACCGCTCGGGGTGAAGTTGTTCAGCTGGCCCGACTGGAAGCTCATCATGTAGAACGGGTTCGGCGCGACGAAGAAGCTGCTGCCGGCGCCGGTCAGGGTGAAGGTGCTCGACGCACCGAAGCTGCCGCAGTTGATGCCATCATCGCCGCAAGTCGGCAGGTTCGGATCCAGTTGGCCATAGCCCGACACCGGGTTGCCGGTAGCCAGCAGGGTGCTGGTCTCGGTGGAGTAATCTTCCAGGAACAGGTTCAGGTTGCCCGAACCGGCGCTGAAGTTGAAGTTGGTCACGCCGTCCGTCATCGAGTAATTGCCGCTCGCGGTGTAGGTCGCATACAGACCATAGGCAGCGCCCAGGCCGGTGCGACGAGCCTCATAAGCCGTGTTGCCGCCGTTGCCGACGAACTGGCCTGCAGTCCAGAGCAGCGACACATTGAAGGTGCCGTCCGGGTTGAAGGTTGCCTGCTCGGTATAGTTGCCGGTGATTTTGTCAGCGACAAAGTTCGCGTAGTTGCCATTGATCGGATCAACGGTGAACTCGTTGAACGGTGCGGCGATGGCTGCGGTGCTGAACATCGAGGCTGCGGCGAGGGAAGCTGCGATCATGGTCTTCGAAACTGCGTTCATCTTGATTCTCCTGGGTTGTGGGTTCGTACTAACACCCTCTATGTAAGCAACCATCGTGCCAGCTATCGCAATCCCTTTTAAATCAAATACTTAACACACAGATTCGTAATGGAAATTATAACACTGTAAAAAATCCCGACAGCCACCTTTATAAAATTCTCACGCCGCTGTCGGCCTCGTCCTACAGGGGTTTCCGCAACACCACATTCCAGGTATTCCCGGACGTGAATTCGCTGGCGACTTCGTAGCCGGCGGCCAGCACCTTGGCGCGCAGCTCTTCGATGTGGAACGGGCTGTACAGGATGCCCTTGCGGATGCCCCAGTCGTTGATCTTTTGCGCCGCCCAGCGCAGCGGCGCGGCGCCGGACGGATACAGCAGCACGTTGGCGGCCAGCGTTCCACCCGGCTTGAGCACGCGCAGGATGTCGCGCAGGGCGCCGTCGACCGTCGGGAAGCAGTGGATCGAGTTGGCGATGTTGGCGGTGTCGAACCGGTTGTCGGCGAATGGCAGCTGGGCCGCGTCGGCATGCTGCACCTCCACCTGCGGGTTGCCGGCGAAGCGGCGCTTGGCGCCGGCCAGCATCGACGGTGCGTAATCGATACCGGTCACCTTGACCGCAGGCAGCTTGCGCCGGCGGCGCCAGTTCAGCACCATCTCGAGCAGGGTGCCGGTGCCGCAGGCCACCTCGAGGTGGTCCGGTCCGAAGTTCGGCCCGAAGAAGCGCATCTGGGTGCCGATGGTGCTGTTGTAGGCGAAGGTGAGAATGAAAAAGCCGCGCAGGTCGTACCACCATGGTTCGGATGAATAGGCCTCGGCGATTTCATCCCTTGTCTTACCGGTCGTCATGGAGCTTCCCTCTTGGTCAAATACGGTGGAGCGGAGAATATAGGTGGTTATCGGTGGACGGGCAAGAAAAAGCGGGCACGGGCGACGCATCGCCCGTGCCCGCCCGTCGCGTCGATCAGCCCAGCTGGCGCAGGCGGTTGACGATGCCGGCCTCTTCGCGCGGCGAGAAGAACCAGGGGAACAGCGAGCGCTCGCCCACTGCTTTCTCTTGCATGCCGCCCCATTTCGCAACCAGTCCGGTGCCCAGGGCGGTATCGGCGCGCAGCAGGACGGCGGGCGCCTGCACCCGCGGATTGTCGCGCGCCTCGCATACGGTCTGGAAGCCGAGCATGGCTTCATAGAAGCGGCGGTGGCGCGGGTTGACTTCGATGAAGATGTCGCTGCAGTCGTTCAGGTCGCGCGCATAGATCAGGGCCACGTGAAACAGCGAGGCCAGCACCGCCTTCGACTTGACCGCCGGGTCGACCGCCAGCTTGGTGATCTCGCACACCCGCCCACTGCCGCGGCGCGCATCGATGCAGTCCTTGAACACCTGGTCGGCCAGCAGGCCGATCTCGGAGTCCAGGCCCAGGCTCAGGGTGCCGAACACCTGGCCGCGGTCGGACGCGGTCAGGGTAATGCGGTTCGGATCGCTGTTGACCTGGTGATTGCCGCTGTAGCCGCGCCAGGAATACATCTTACTGATAAGCATGCTCGCGGAATTGCGCTGCGAATCGATGTCGGCCGCGCGAATGCCGAACACGCGCTCATTGATGGTGACGTCGATGATGCTCGGCGTGCTCGGGGCGGACGCATCGTCGCCGCTCGGACCGGCGCAGAAGGCGGCCGGTGCTAATGTGTCGATCATGGTCATTCTCCAGGCAGGACCGGCGCGTCGTGCAGCGGCGGCAATCCTGATCATCATAGCATCGAAAATTACAATTTATCAATTGTATTAACGAAAAGCATTTATCTTTTTGACATTCGGCATGCGAGAATGCTCCCCTGCGACGATAGCAGCTTCAGCGCAACCTGCGGTGTGTGGGAACAAGAAAATCTCGCTCGCAGGCAAGTTATGCCTGGAGGCGGTCAGGACAGTGCAGGACAGGAACAGGACGCTGAGCGCATTTGCTCGCGTCCTCAATGCAGGAACAGCAGTGGCGCGCCGCGGTGGCGGGCGCCGGGGGACCGGCCGCGCGGCCGGTCATGCGATCAGAAGAAGCTTTCTGGAATCACCAGGATGTCGCCAGGACGCATCATGACGTTGGCCGAGATGTCGCCATCCTTGATCAGGTCGTCGAGGCGCACATTGATCTTTTCCTGCTTGCCGTCAACGTTGCGCACGATGCTGGCCTTGTTGCCGGATGCGAACTCCGTGACGCCGCCGACCGCGATCAGCACGTCCATCAGCGACATCTCGCGGCGATACGGCAAGGCCTGCGGACGGGCAGCCTGGCCGATCACGCGGATCTGTTCGTTGAAGTTGCCGATGAAGGTGGTGACGACCACGGTCACCACCGGCTGCTGGATGAACTGGGCCAGGGCCTGTTCGATATCGCGCGCCAATTGGGTCGAGGTCTTGCCGGCAGCCGGCAGGTCCTCCACCAGCGGGGTCGTGATCTTGCCGTCCGGACGCACCGGCACCGACATCGACACTTCCGGATTGCGCCAGACGATGACGTTGACGCTGTCACCCGGCCCGATCAGGTAATCGGGATTCACCGGCGCCAGCGCGGCGCTGCTCGGCGGTACGGGAGTGGAACAGCCGCCCAGCAGCAGCATGCAAGCGGCGGCGCCGGCTGCCAACAGATTCTTCGTGGTCTTCGTCATCATCGCGTTTCATCCCCTTCGCGCCTTCCGGCCATCCCCGATGGGATAGTGTTCAGCGTGAATCAAAAATTGTTATTTCGCCATCACGGCCCGCGCTATTGTAGCGCAGACCGGCGCGACGGCAAGCCGTGCACAATTGAAATCTTTTGCAACGGCGTCGCGTCGCCACGGGATGGCTAGCTTCCCTATCGCTGCAGCAGTTCCCGCACATGGCGCACGGGAATCGCGTACGTGATGCCGCTCGGCGCCGAGATCGCCGATTCCTTCAGCCCCTTGACGAATACCATATTGATTACGCCCAGCACTTCCCCGGTCGCGGGATCGTACAGCGGCGAGCCGCTGTTGCCCGGATAGGCGGTGCCGTCGAGCTGGTAGATGCTGAACGGCGTGCGCTGCAACCGGGCCACGGCGCGCGCATCGAGACGGCGCGCGCTGAGCGAGGGCTGCATCACCGGCGTGATCGCGGCCAGCAGCGCGCGGTGGGTGGCCGGGTGCAGGCCCAGCACCATGCCGAGCGGGAAGCCGGTGAAGGCCAGGTCCTGGCCCTCGGCCGCCGCCGTGTCGCCCAGGCGCAGGGCCGGCAGCGGCGCGCCTTCCAGGCGCAAGTGGGCCAGGTCGTGTTCGCGATCCAGGGCCACCAGCTGGGCCGGGCGGAAGCGTACCCCGGCGCCGTCCGGCAGCACCACGCCCAGCTGCTCCATGCGGGCGGCATCGAGCTTGTCCGGCACCACGTGGGCATTGGTGATCACGCTCAGCCCGTCGCCGACCACGAAGCCGGTGCCGCTGAACACGACCGCCGGGCTGCGCGTCTGCAACTGGGTGCCGATGCCGACGATCGACGGCTTCACCGCCGCCACCGTCCGCGGCAAGCTCGCCGCCTGTGCCAGGCCGGAGCCCGCCCACAGCAGCGCGCCGGCCGCCACCCATTTTCCGAACCAGCGTCGCGTCATCGCGTTTTCACCATCTTTTCACCATCCCGAGGTCGTTGTCACAGGACTGAGGCAATCGTACGGCCCCTTTCCAATATTAAACATTACAATAAGGTTCTTTGAATTTCAGCAACTATTTAAAGAACCACGCAGCATGGACGCCGCGAGCCGAACCCTACCAGATACCCGGAGTCGTTTTGCGAAATACAACATGCGAATTCTTCAGATGTTTGCGATAATGCAACACCCGACATGATGCAATTTGTTTAACATAATTGTTGCATTCCGGAACATGTGTTGTAACCGATGGCATCGGTGACCAGGAATCGCAGTATCCCTTAACCCTTAATTGCAATTGATTAGGGTACAAGCGATCATGCACATTGTTTATTTGTTGAGCCTGCAGCCCAGGCTCTGACCGACGAGATCGACACGATGGCTGAAATCACAACCCAGATTCTTCACCTCCTCAAAGCCATCGGCAAGTACCGCTGGCATGCAGTCGTCATCACCTGGGTGGTGGCGCTGACCGGCTGGGGGGTGGTGTATTCGCTTCCCAACCAGTACGAGTCGTCGGCGCGCGTTTACGTCGACACCCAGACCATTCTCAAGCCGCTGCTGTCGGGCATGACCACCCTGCCGAACCTGGACCAGCAGGTGCAGTTCATGCGCCGCACGCTGCTCAGCCGTCCCAACGTGGAACGGGTGGTACGCGACCTCGACCTGGATGTCAGTGCCCGCAACGGCAAGGAGTTCGACAAGGTGGTCGACGACCTGATCTCGAAGATCAGGATGGTCGGTACCGGCCGCGACGACATCTATACCATCAGCTACACCGGCACCAGCGCGCAACAGGCCAAGGACGTGGTGCAGGCCTTCCTGACCATCTTTGTCGAAGGTAGCTTCGCCGGCAAGAAACAGGACTCGGATAAGGCGGTTCAGTTTATCGACGACCAGATCCGCAGCTATGAAGAGCGCCTGGCTGCCGCCGAGAATTCGCTCAAGGAATTCAAGATCAAGAATATCGGCATGCTGCCGCGCGAAGGCGCCGACTACGGCGCACGCATGATAGCGGCCAGCGAAGCCCTGAACCAGGCGCAGCTCGACCTGGCCGAGGCCGAGCAGGCGCGCAATGCGATTCGCCGCAAGATTTCGGGCGATAACAGCGGCGCTGGCGGCCGCAGCGCCCCGGTGCTGCAGGACCCGGCACTGGACGAGCGCATCGCCACCGTCAACAAGACGCTGGACGCGTTGCGCACCCAGTACACGGAGCAGCATCCCGACATCGTCGCCAACCGCCGCCTGCTCGATCAGTTGATGGAGCGCCGCGCCGACCTGGCCAAGAACCCGACGCGCAGCGCCGATCCGGGCGCCAGCTACAGCCCGATGCTGCAGCAGCTGACCGTGCAACTGTCCGAAGCCGAGGCGCGCGTCGCGTCGCTGCAGGCGCGCGTGGCCGAATTCAGCACTCGCGTGGCCCGCCTGCGCGGCCAGAGCGAGCTGGTGCCGGAAGTCGAAGCCCAGCTGGCCCAACTGAACCGCGACTATGAGGTCAATCGCGCGAATTACCAGCGTCTGGTGGAGCGCCGCGAGTCGGCCAAGCTGTCGGGCGAAGTGTCATCGGTGACCGACATGCTGACATTCCGCGTGATCGACCCGCCGACCGCGCCCGCCGTCCCTACCGGTCCCAACCGCCTGCAGCTGTTCTCGCTGGTGTTCGTCGGCGCCCTCGCCGCCGGCCTGGCCAGCGCCCTGCTGCTGAGCCAACTGCGCCCGACCTTCCTGAGCCCGGCTGCGCTGCGCGAAGCCACCAGTATGCCGATCCTCGGTTCGGTGAGCATGAACTGGACGGCCGAACAGACCGTGTTGCGCAAGCGCCGCCTGGTCATGCTTGCCGCCTCGGTGCTGGTGCTGTTCGGCGCCTATGCCGCCGGTGTCGCCGCCATCCTTATCCGCCCTACGATGTAAGGCCGGCTGGCCTACAAGGAGTGAATGTGAGCATTATCGAAAAAGCGGCCAGCCGCATCGACAAGCAGCGCCAGAACGGCGCGCCTGCCAACCCGTTCGTACCGGCCGTACCGCCGCTGGTCGACGCACCGGCCGCCGTGCTGGTCGACGTGCCGGTCGCGCCGGCCCCGACGCCGGACCTGGCCGCCAGCGCCGCCGCTGCGGCGGGCACGGCGCGCACCCGCCGCGTCGAGCTCGACCTGGGCCGCATGCGCGAGCTGGGCATGGTCACCGCTGCCGGCGGCCGCACCAATCTGCTGGAAGAATTCCGCATCATCAAGCGCCCGCTGCTCAAGCGCGCCTTCGCCGAGCGCGGTCCGAAGGACAATCCGGCCAACCTGATCATGATCACGAGCTCGCTGCCCGGCGAAGGCAAGACTTATTGCGCCATCAACCTGGCGATGAGCATCGCCATGGAGCTCGACCACACGGTGTTGCTCGTCGACGCCGACGTGGCGCGCCCGTCGGTGCTGCGCACGCTCGGCCTGCCGACCCAGCGCGGCCTGATGGACATCCTGGTGGACAAGAGTCTCGACCTGTCGGACGTCATGTTGCGCACCAACGTCGACACCCTGGCGATCCTGCCGGCCGGCACCGCCACGCCGCGCGCCACGGAGCTGCTGGCCAGTTCGACGATGACCGCCATGCTGCAGGAGCTGGCCAGCCGCTATCCCGACCGCATCATCATCTTCGATTCGCCGCCGCTGATGCTGACCAGCGAAGCGCGCGTGCTGGCCAGCCACATGGGCCAGATCGTGGTGGTGGTGGAAGCCCAGACCACGACCCAGCACGCGGTCAAGGAATCGCTGCAGCAGCTGGAAGGCATGAGTAACGTCAACCTCATCTATAACAAGACCAGGGATATCCCCGGCATCGAAGAAACATATGACTACCACTACGGCTAAGCTGCCGTTCTCCCGCGCGCCATTGGCGGCGGCTGCGCTGCTCCTGCTGGCCGCAAGCCCGGCCCAGGCGGACTGGCGGGTGACGCCGACGCTGACGCTGAGCGAGATCTGGACGGACAATGTCAATCTGACCGAGGACGCGCTCGCGCACAGCGACCTGATCACCCAGGTATCGCCCGGGCTTCGCGTCAGCAACCGGACCCGGCGCCTGACGGTCGACGCCTCGGCCCAGCTGCACACGTTCGCCTACCTGCACGACAGCGACAAGCGCGGCCGCAATGGCGAACCGGGCGCCGACAATCCCGGCGTGAACAGCGTCCAGCGCAGCTACCGCGGCAATCTGCGCGGCGAGCTGGCGCAGGACCTGTTCTTCATCGACGCCACCGCCGCGCGCGGACAGCAGAACATCTCGGCCTTCGGTCCGCGCGTGACCAACGACGCCTACTCGCGCAACAACCGCACCGATATCGAAACCTGGAGCATCAGCCCGTTCCTGGTCCACCGCTTCGGCAGCACGGCCTCGGGCCAGCTGCGCTACACGCGCGACTCGGTCGGTGGCGGCGAGCAGGTCGGCTTCCGGCGCACCGGCGGCGACACCATCCAGGCCACGCTGGCCAGCGGCCCGGCCTTCCGCACCATCGGCTGGGGCCTGAACTACACCGACCAGGAACTCAACGGCGGCCGCTACGGCGACTCCTCGAGCCAGAACTTCACGGCAAACCTGAGCTACATGGTCAGCGCTCGCCTGTCGCTGCTGGCCAATGCCGGTTACGACCGCTACGAATACGAAGGCCTGGGCGGCGGCGACCAGGGCGCCAACTGGTCGCTGGGCTTTCGCTGGACCCCGTCGGTCCGCACCACGCTGCAGGCGACCGCCGGCCGCCACTTCTACGGCAATACCGGCAGCCTGCTGGCGGCGCACCGCACGCGCAAGACCAGCTGGAACGTGAACTACAGCGACGTGATCACGACCTCGCGCCAGCAATTCCTGATGCCCGCGACGTTCGACACCGCCGGCCTGCTCGACAGCATGTTCGCTACCGCCTATCCCGATCCGGTCGAACGCGCGCGCGTGATCGAGGCCTATATGGGGCAGAACAATCTGCCGCCGTCGCTGTCGGATAGCGTCAACTACCTGAGCAACCGGTTCATGCGGCAGAAGATGCTGCGCGCCTCGATGGTGTACCGCGCGGGCCGCGGCAGCGCGACGCTGGCGGCCCACGTCAGCGACCGCAACGCGATCTCCGACCAGCAGAGCGACAGTCCGCTGCTGGGCAGTCAGCAGGGCCGCTACAGCGACAACGTGCGCCAGAAGGGCTTCGAAGCGAACTATACTTACCGGCTGAACTCGCGCTCCAACCTGACCGTCGGCTACGACCTGGACGACAGCGAGTCGCGCACCACCGATTACCGCAACTACCAGCGCATCTTCCGCGTCGGCCTGACCCGCAACTTCGGGGATGCGCGCGCTTCGATCGACCTGCGCCGCCGCAGCGGCGACCTGGGCAACACCATCAGCGCCGGCGAGTACACCGAAAACGCCCTTTCGGCCACGCTGTTCATGACGTTTTGACCGCAACGAAATCGACGGAACCACGATGTACGAATCCTACTACGGCCTGTCGGCCAAGCCCTTCCAGCTCCGCCCGGACCCGCATTTCTTCTTCGGTTCGAAAGGCCACAAGCGCGCCATGGCCTACCTCGACTACGGCCTGTCTCAGGGCGAAGGCTTCATCGTCATCACAGGCGAGGTCGGCGCCGGCAAGACCACGCTGGTGCGCAACCTGCTGGGCCGCCTCCCGCTCGACCAGATCGTCGCGGCCCATATCGTCAACACCAGCCTCGATCCGGAAGACACGCTGCGCATGGTGGTCTCCGCCTTCGGCCTGCCGTACGAAGGCGCCAGCAAGGCCGAACTGCTGAATCGCCTGGAACAGTTTTTGCGCGCCGTCGACCGCCAGGGCAAGCGCGCCCTGCTCGTGATCGACGAGGCCCAGAACCTGAACGCGCGCACGGTCGAGGAATTGCGCATGCTGTCCAATTTCCAGACCGACGACCGCTCGCTGCTGCAGACCTTCCTGCTCGGCCAGCCGGAGTTCCGCGCCACCCTGCACAGCCCCACCATGCAGCAGCTGCGCCAGCGCGTGATCGCCAGCTACCACCTGGGGCCGATGGACGCGCAGGAAACCCGCGCCTACGTCGAGCACCGCCTGGCCACGGTCGGCTGGAACGGCGACCCGTCGTTCGATGAGGCCGCCCACGCCGCGGTGTATGCCTACAGCGGCGGCATCCCGCGCAAGACCAACACGCTGATGGACCGCGTGCTGCTGATGGGCTACCTGGAAGAGCTGCACGGCTTTTCCGGCGCCCACATCGAGGAAGTGGTGCGCGACATCTCGGACGAGTTCCAGGCCCCGGATGGCCTGGGCGAGCCGGAGCCGGAGTCCATGCGCGCGACCTCCGGCCAGCACGGGCTGCAGCATGGGGAACGCCGCAGCGCCAGCGTCGAGCAGCTCGACGAACGCATGATGCGCCTCGAAAAATCGATCGTGTCGGTATTGTCGATCTTGAAGAAGATCGCCGCCACCCCATCCGGCAGCGCGCCCGGCGGCGCCCAGCGCCTGGACAACCAAGAATAACACTCAGGAACACGGCAATGAAAATGACCGCCCCCGCAGCCCGGCCGCGCCCAGCCCCGGGCGAGAAGATCCGCAATGCAATGACCTGCGACGTCGAAGACTATTTCCAGGTCTCGGCCTTCGCCCCGTACATCGACCGCGCCAGCTGGCCGACCCGCGAATGCCGGGTCGAGGCCAATATGGACCGCATCCTGGCGCTGTACGAGCGCCATGACGTGCGCGCGACCTTCTTCACCCTGGGCTGGATCGCCGAGCGCTATCCCGCCATGGTGCGCCGGATCGTCGCCGCCGGCCACGAACTGGCCAGCCACGGCTACGGCCACCTGCGCGCCTCGGACCAGAGCCGCGCCGAATTCGACAACGACATCAGGTCAAGCAAGGCGCTGCTGGAAGACATCGGTGGCCAGGCCGTGGTGGGCTACCGTGCGCCGAGCTTCTCGATCGGCCACGCCAACCTGTGGGCGCTGGACGCGCTGCACGACGCCGGCTACAAGTACAGCTCGAGCATCTATCCGATCGCCCACGACCACTACGGCATGCCGGACGCGCCGCGCTTCGCCTTCTACCCGAACGGCCCGGACGGGCTGCTCGAAGTGCCGATCACCACGGTCAAGATGGCGGGCCGCAACCTGCCGGCCGGCGGCGGCGGCTATTTCCGCCTGCTGCCCTACGCCCTGTCGCGCTGGATGATGGAAAAGGTCAACCGCGAGGACGGCGAGCCGGCCCTGTTCTACTTCCACCCGTGGGAAGTCGATCCCGGCCAGCCGCGCCCCGAGGGCCTGGGCGCCAAGGCGCGCTTCCGCCACTACGTCAACATCGACCGCATGGAGCGCCGCCTGGAACAGCTGGCGCGCGACTTCAAGTGGGACCGCATGGACCGTATCTTCCTGGACAAGCCATGAACTCGATCATCGAAGCGGCGCAGGCCAAGCGTGCCATGCCCGCCACTGCGGCAAGCGCGCAGACCGTGCGCCTGATGCAGCCGCAGGATTGCGCGCGCTGGGACGCTTTCGTGCGCGCCTGCCCGAGCGCCACCTTCTTCCACCTGTCGGGCTGGCAGAAGGTCATCGAGCAGTCGTTCGGCATCAAGACCTGGTTCTACTTCGTGGAACAGGACGGCCAGATCCAGGGCGTGCTGCCGTTGGCCGAGATCAAGAGCCGCCTGTTCGGCCACTCGCTGGGCGCGATGCCGTTCTGCGTCTACGGCGGCGTGGCCGCGCTCGACGACGGCGCGCGCCTGCTGCTCGACGAAGCGGCCGACGCCCTGGCCAGGAAGCTCGGCGTGGGCCACCTGGAATACCGCGGCATGCAGCGCGCCCATCCGGGCGACGCTTCCTGGCACACCAAGGAACTGTACGTCACCTTCCGCAAGGAGATCACGGGCGACGACGAGACCAATATGAACGCCATCCCGCGCAAGCAGCGCGCCATGGTGCGCAAGGGGATCAAGCTGGATTTGCGCGGCGTGGTCGAGGACAACGTCGACCGCATGTTCGAGGCGTATGCCACCAGCGTGCTGCGCCTGGGCACCCCGGTGTTCCCGAAAAAATACTTCGCCCTGCTGCAGCAGACCTTCGGCGACGAGTGCGAGGTGCGCACCATCCTGACCTCCGACGACCGTCTGGTGGGCTCGGTGCTGTCGTTCTACTGGCGCGACGAAGTGGTGCCCTACTACGGCGGCGGCACCGATCTGGCGCGCTCGGTGGCCGGCAATGACTTCATGTACTGGAACCTGATGCAGGCGGCCGCCGCGCGCGGCTGCCGCATTTTCGATTTCGGCCGCAGCAAGCTGGGCACCGGCGCCTACGACTTCAAGAAGAACTGGGGCTTCGTGGCCGAGCCGCTGCCGTATGAATACAAACTCTACGCCTCGACCCAGCTGCCGGACAACAATCCGCTGAACCCGAAGTACCAGCTGTTCATCAAGATGTGGAAGAAGCTGCCGCTGCCGGTGGCGAACTTCCTCGGTCCCTACATCGTGCGCAACCTGGGGTAATGCCGTGCAAGACCTGCTGCTGCTGATCCACCGCATCCCCTACCCGCCCAACAAGGGCGACAAGATCCGCTCGTACAACCTGCTCAAGCACCTGGCGCGCGACTACCGGGTGCACCTGGCCACTTTCGTCGATGACGCCGACGACTGGCAGCACGTGCCCAAGGTCGAGGCGATGTGCGCCAGCAGCCATTTCGCGGCCCTGAATCCCCTGCTGGCGCGCGTGCGCAGCCTGGGGGCGCTGGTCAAGAACCGTTCGCTGTCGCTGGACTACTATCAGGACGCGGGCATGGCGCGCTGGGTCGAGCAGACCGTGGCCGCGCACGGCGTCAAGCGGGTGCTGGTGTTCTCGTCGGCGATGGCGCAATATGCCGACCGCGTGCGCGACGCGCGCCGCGTGATCGACTTCTGCGACGTCGACTCCGACAAGTGGCGCCAGTACGCCGACAAGAAGTCGTGGCCCATGAGCTGGCTGTACCGCCACGAGGCGCGCCAGCTGCTGCGTTACGAGCGCCAGGTGGCCAGCCAGTACGACGCCTCGCTGTTCGTCTCCAAGCCCGAGGCCGACCTGTTCCGCCAGCTGGCGCCCGAGAGCGAGGCCCGCATCGGCCACTTCAGCAACGGGGTCGACACCGACTATTTCTCGCCCGAGCACGATCTGGCCAGCCCCTATGCCGCGAACGAGCGGGCGCTGGTGTTCACCGGCGCCATGGACTACTGGCCCAACGTCGACGCCGTGCAGTGGTTCTGCGACGACGTGTTCCCGGCCCTCTGCGCGCAGGACCCGGCGCTGCGCTTCTACATCGTCGGCTCGCGCCCCAATCCGCAGGTGCAGGCGCTGGCCCAGCGCGCGGGCGTGACCGTCACCGGCACCGTGCCCGACGTGCGGCCCTACGTCCGCCACGCCACGGTGGCGGTGGCGCCGCTGCGCATCGCGCGCGGCATCCAGAACAAGGTGCTCGAGGCGATGGCGATGGCGGTGCCGACCGTGGTCTCGCCGCAGGCGCTGGAAGGCATCGACGCCGTGGCCGACCGCGAATTGGCGGTGGCCGACGGCGCCCCGGCCTGGGTCGCGACCCTGGCGGCGCTCCTGGCGCGCGACAACCGGGACATGGGCCGCGCCGCACGGGCGCGGGTCGAACATCATTACAGCTGGCCGAGCAACCTGGCCTGCATCGAGGAGCGACTGGAATGCTCGTGAACCCATCCAAGGACCTGGCCGGCGCCACGCCGCGCGCCGCCACCGCCCCGCTGGCGCCCGCGAGCGCCATGCTGATCGCGCTCGCCCTGCTGGCGCCCTTCTTCCTCTACCTCGGCACCGCCGGGTCGCTGGTGGCGATCTGGAACAGTTCCGAGACCTTCGCCCATGGCTACGCCATCCTGCCGATCAGCCTGTGGCTGATCTGGCGCCGGCGCGCGGTGTTCAACGCCGTACCGGCGCGCCCCTGGGCCCCGGCCCTGCTGCTGCTGGCCATGCTGGGCGCCGGCTGGCTGCTGGCGCGCATGGGCGAGGTTCAGGTGGTGATGCAGTATGCCTTCGTCTCGATGTTCCCGGTGATCGCGCTGGCCATGCTGGGCCCGCGCCTGGCGGGCTCGCTCGCCTTTCCGCTCCTGTTCCTGCTGCTGGCGGTGCCCTTCGGCGAAGTCTTCGTCGGCCCCTTGATCAACCTCACCGCCGACTTCACGGTGTGGGCGGTGCAGGCCACCGGCATCCCGGTGCTGCGCAACGGCACCCGCTTCGAGCTGCCGACCGGCTCCTGGTCGGTGGTGGAAGCCTGCAGCGGCGTGCGCTACCTGATTTCCTCGTTCACCCTGGGCTGCCTGTACGCCTACCTGACCTACCGCTCGCTGTCCAAACGACTGCTGTTCGTGGTGGTGTCGATCGTGGTGCCGATCGTCGCCAACGGCCTGCGCGCCTACATGATCGTGATGATCGGCCACATGTCGGGCATGGAACTGGCCACCGGCGTCGACCACCTGATCTATGGCTGGGTGTTCTTCGGCCTGGTGATGCTGCTGATGTTCTGGGTCGGCAGCTTCTGGCGCGACGACGAGCCTCCGGTCGCCGCTGCTGCCGTCCCGTCCGCGACCCCGGCGATGACCACCGGCCTCGCATCTGCTCCGGCTTCGGTAGGCCGCATGGCGGCCATGTGCGCCGCCGTGGTGGCGCTCACCGCCGTATGGCCGGGCTTCGCGCGCTACAACGACGCCGCCAACCTCAATCCGCAGCCGGTCCAGCTGTCCACGGTGGCGGTGGGCTGGCCGCAGGTGGCGCCGTTCTCCGACTGGACCCCGCGCTGGGTCGGTCCGGATGCGACCTACCGCGCCACTTTCCGCAACAGCGAAAGCATGCCGCCGGTCGCGCTCGACATCATGTATTACCGCAACCAGCGCAACGGCAAGGCCCTGATCAGTTCCGTCAACACCCTGGCCGCCTCGGACGACGCCTGGCACGCCGTCGGCGGCGCGCTGCGCAGCGAAACACTGGACGGCCAGCCGCTGACCCTGCGCGAGACGCGTCTGAACGGTCCGACCGGCCAGATCCTGGTGTGGCAGTGGATGGCGATCGACGGCCACCTGACGGCCAACAACTACGTCGGCAAGCTGCTGCAGGCCCAGGCCAAGCTGCGCTTCCGGGGCGACGACGGCGCCGTGGTGCTGCTGTCGGCGCCGGTGCGCGACAATCCGGAAAGCGCGCGCGCCGCCCTGCGCGCCTTCCTGGCGGGCCAGGGCCAGGCGGTCACGCGCGCGCTGGACCATGCGCGCAACCATTGACTGGGGGCGCGATGCATAGCGAGCTGTCCGTCCTGACCCTCCAGCGCCCCCTGGTCGTGCACCTGGTCTATTCGCTCGACGTGGGTGGCCTGGAGACGCTGCTGGTCGACTGCATCAATCGCTTGCCGCCGGAGAAATACCGGCATGCGGTCGTCTGCCTGACGCGTTACTCCGATTTCGCCCAGCGCATCACCCAGCCCGGGGTCGAGCTGTTCGCCCTGAACAAGCCGCCCGGCAACGGCCTGCAAGTGCACCGCGACTTCTGGAAGCTGATGCGGCGCCTGCGTCCGGCCATCCTGCACACCTACAACCTGGCGGCGATGGAGTTCTGCTTCACCGCGGCCATGGCCGGGGTGCCGGTGCGGATCCATGCCGAGCATGGCCGCGACGCCGCCGACCCGCATGGCCTGAACCCGAAGCACAACTTCCTGCGCCGCCGCCTGGCGCCGTTCATCGACCGCTATATTCCGGTATCCGATGACCTGCAGCGCTGGCTGGCCGACGTGGTCGGCATCCCGGCCGCGAAGAATCACCTGATCAAGAACGGGGTCGACACCGAGCGCTTCAAGCCGCGCGGGCACGCCGTCACCGCCGCGCCCTGGGGGCCGGACGACATCGTGATCGGCGCCGTGGCGCGGGTGCAGGACGTCAAGAACCACCGCGGCCTGGTGGCCGCTTTCGCCCTGCTGCGCGAGCGCCTGCCTTCCTTGCGCGAGCGCCTGCGCCTGACCATCGTCGGCGACGGCCCGCTGCTGGGCGCGATCCGCGAGCAGGTGGCACAGGCCCGCCTGCAGGACGTGGTCTGGCTGCCCGGCGCCCGCGCCGACGTGGCCGAGCTGCTGCACGGCTTCGACGTGTTCGCCCTGCCCTCGCTGGCCGAGGGCACGCCGGTGTCGCTGCTCGAAGCGATGGCTTGCGCTCTGCCGTCGGTATGCTCGAACGTGGGCGGCATCCCGGAAGTGGTCGTCGACGGCGTGCACGGCATGCTGGTGCCGGTCGATGTGGAGGCCCTGGCCGACGCGCTGGCGCGCTACGTGCAGGACCCGGCCCTGATGGCGCGCCACGGCGCCGCCGCACGCGCGCGCATCGAAGAGAAATACAGCATGGCCGCCATGCTGCGCGCCTATATGGCGCTGTACGACGGCCTGGCCGCGCGCAAGGCGCCGACCCGGCTGCGCCAATCCATGAATACCTAAATAATCTACATTAAGCAGGAAGTGAACCAGCATGTGCGGAATCGTCGGCATTTTTGATACCCAGGGAACACGCGAGATCGACCGCGCGGCGCTGGGCCGCATGAACGAGAGCCAGCATCACCGCGGCCCGGACGAAGGCGAGCTGTATCTGGAAACGGCGCTCGGCATGGGCCACCGCCGGCTGTCGGTGATCGACCTGGCCAGCGGCCAGCAGCCGATCCGCAACGCCCAGGGCGACGTGGTGATGGTGTTCAATGGTGAGATCTACAATTACCGCGCGCTGCGCGACGAGCTGGTCGCGCTCGGCTTCGCCTTCCGCACCAAGTCGGACACCGAGGTGCTGCTGCATGCCTACCAGGCCTGGGGCCAGGACTGCCTGCAGCGCCTGCGCGGCATGTTCGCCTTCGCCATCTGGGATAAAAAGAAGCAGACGCTGTTCCTGGCGCGCGACCACCTTGGCGTCAAGCCGATGTTCTACGCGCTGCTGCCGAACGGCCTGTTCGTGTTCGGCTCCGAGCTGAAGTCGATCATGACCCACCCCGAACTGTCGCGCAAGCTCAACCCGCGCGCGGTCGAGGATTACTTCGCCTTCGGCTACGTGCCGGAACCGCGCACCATCTTCCACGGCGCCTTCAAGCTGGCGCCGGGCCACCGCATCACGTTGCGCGTGGGCGATGCGGCGGTCAAGCCGGAGCAGTACTGGGACCTGTCGTTCCAGCGCGCGCCGCAGCGCCCGATGCAGGAAATCGAACAGGAACTGACGGCGCGCCTGCAGGAATGCGTGCAGAGCCAGATGGTGGCCGACGTGCCGCTGGGCGCCTTCCTGTCGGGCGGCGTCGATTCGAGCGCGGTGGTGGCGATGATGGCGCAGCAGAATCCCGACTCGGTCGTGACCTGCTCGATCGGCTTCGACGACCCCGAATACGACGAATCGAAGTATGCCAGCGAAGTGGCGACGCGCTACCGCACCACCCACCACGCCCAGGTCGTGGACAAGGACGACTACGGCCTGATCGACACCCTGGGCCGGCTGTACGACGAACCGTTCGCCGACAGCTCGGCGATCCCGACCTACCGCGTGTGCCAGCTGGCGCGCAAGCACGTCACGGTGTCGCTGTCGGGCGACGGCGGCGACGAGAGCTTCGCCGGCTACCGCCGCTACCGCTTCGCGATGGCCGAGCAGCGCGTGCGCGACAAGGTGCCCGCCGGCCTGCGCAAACCCGTGTTCGGCACGCTGGGCAAGCTGTATCCAAAAGCCGACTGGGCGCCGCGCATGTTCCGCGCCAAGACCACCTTCGAGGCGCTGGCGCGCGACACGGTGGAGGGCTACTTCCATGGCGTGTCGCGCATGCCGGACCGGATCCGGGCCCAGTTGTTCTCCGATGCGTTCAAGCGCGAACTGCAGGGCTACGGGGCGATCCAGGTGTTCCACGAGCACGCGGCCAATTCGCCGACCGACGATCCGCTGTCGCTGATCCAGTACCTCGACTTCAAGACCTGGCTGCCGGGCGACATCCTGACCAAGGTCGACCGCGCCAGCATGGCGCACTCGCTCGAGGTGCGGGTGCCGCTCCTGGACCATACCTTCGTCGACTGGGCCTCGACCCTGCCGCCCGACATCAAGCTGGGTGGCGGCGAAGGCAAGTACATCTTCAAGAAGTCGCTCGAGCCGTTCCTGTCGCACGACGTGCTGTACCGCGCCAAGAAGGGCTTCTCGATCCCGCTGGCGGCCTGGCTGCGCGGCCCGCTGCGTGAGAAGCTGCGCGCGGCGGCGCTGTCGCCGCTGCTGCTCGACACCGGCATGTTCAACGAGCGCTTCCTGCGCGAGATGGTCGAGCAGCACATCGCCGGCAGCAAGGACTACAGCACCCCGCTGTGGTCGGTGCTGATGTTCGAAACCTTCCTGCGCGTGAGCGCCACGGCCTGAACAAAAAATTGAGCCCCTGAACAAAAAAAGAGCCCGCGGTTCGATGAACCGCGGGCTCTTTTTCTTTTTCGAGGGCTGTGTTTCGGCTGCGTTTCTTGCGGTGTTCCTGCGCTGCGTTGCCGGGCGACGGCCGCACCGTCAGCGCAGCGAGCGCGCGGCCCGGTCCAGATACCATTTGGCGATCGATATCCAGCGCTTGCGGGTCTGGCGCAGCCAGGCGCGCGGCGGCTTGATTGGATGCCACAGCAGGTCTTTTTGCGGGCCGGCGCACAGGCGGATGTTCATGGTGCCGAAGCTGCCGCTTTTCTCGAAGCCATCGTTGGCGACGCCCTGATAGCGCTTGTTGCGGTCTTCCTCGGCCACGAACTCGCCATTGCCGCCGAAGTCGACCACGCTCATGCCGCCGTGCTTGAGGATGGTGGCCCAGGCGTTCTCGCTGTGCGCGTTCCAGCCGGCGCGGTAGTAGCGGTCGATCAGGTCCAGCGCCGGTCCGCTGATGCGGTAGAAAGTCAGGAACACCAGCCAGCTGCTGGCGGGCGTGACGGCGGCGTCGGGCGCGCGCAGCATCGACGCATACGTCCAGCCATCGTAGCCGCGCGCCAGGTGCGCCGCCAGCAGGTCGCCCTGGCGGCGGTCCAGCCCGGCGAACAGGGCGTGGACGTCGCCCGAGTATTCGACGTCGTCCTCGACCACCCAGTATTGCGCGTACTGCGGCTGCGCGCGCCGGAACAGCAGCGGCGGCAGGTCGCAGTTGCCGGGAATGAGCTTGAACGGACGCGCCGCGCCCTTGACCGGGTAGCCGAGGGTATCCATGGCGTCCGGCCCGTAGATATGGTGCTCGATCTCGATCCCGTCCAGCACCACGCGCCGCACCTCGGTCTTCGCCGACGGCGTGTACGAGATGGCGGCGAAGCGGCACTGCGGTCCGAGTTTCAGGAAGGCGGCGCGAAAACGCAACAGGCGTTTGCGCACCGCGGCCGGGTCGGTGGTCTGGAACAGCAGGATCTGCGGCTGGTCGTTCATGCGCGGCTCCTGCCTATTTGCGTCCCGGCGCCCAGTCGCGGTACCAGGCCCAGAAACTGGCCAGGCCGGTCGCCAGCGGCGTGGTCGGCGCGAAGTCGACCCAGGCCTTGAGCTTGTCGATCGAGGCGTGGGTGGCCGGCACGTCGCCCGGCTGCATCGGCAGGAATTCCTTGCGCGCCTCGATGCCCATCGCGCCTTCCAGCGTCTGGATGAAGTCCAGCACCCGCACCGGGTTGTGGTTGCCGATATTGAACACCGTGTGCGGCGCGCCGCTGGCGGTAGCGTCGGCCGGGGTCGGCTTGAACAGCAGGCGCACCACGCCTTCGACGATGTCGTCGATATAGGTGAAGTCGCGCGTGAGCAGGCCTTCGGCAAACACGGGGATCGTGGCGCCGCGCGCCATCTTCTCGGCGAAGCTGAAATAGGCCATGTCGGGCCGGCCCCAGGGGCCGTAGACCGTGAAGAAGCGCAGGCCCGTGGCCGGCAGCTTGAACAGGTGGCTGTACGAGTGCGCCATCAGCTCGTTCGACTTCTTGGTGGCGGCGTACAGCGAGACCGGCGCGTCGACCTGGTCGTCCTCGCTGAACGGCACCTTGGCGTTGGCGCCGTACACGCTGCTGCTGCTGGCGTACAGCAGGTGGTCGATCTTGCCGTGGCGGCAGGCTTCGAGGATGTTGCCGAAGGCGACCAGGTTCGACTGCACGTAGGCGGCCGGGTTCTCCAGCGAGTAGCGTACCCCGGCCTGGGCCGCCAGGTGCACCACCAGGGTCGGGCGCTCGCGTTCGAACAAGGCCGCGACCTGGGCCGCATCGCTGAGCTCCACCGTGTGGCAGGGCACGCCGGCGGGCGCAAGCAAGGCCACCACGCGGTCGTGCTTCAGGCGCGGATCGTAGTAGTCGTTGAAGTTGTCGCAGCCGACCACCTGGTGGCCCATGGCCGCCAGACGCGTCGCCACGAAGCTGCCGACGAAGCCGGCGGCGCCCGTGACCAGGATGCGCTGGGTGCCAGTGATCATCAGGCGGCCTTCCGGCTGACGCGGCCGATGCCTTCGTAGGCCAGGCCGGCTTCGGCGACTTCCGCCGGATCATAGATGTTGCGGCCGTCGAAGATGGCCTTGCCGCGCAGGGTCTGGGCCAGGTAGCGGAAGTCCGGCGCGCGGAATTCCTTCCATTCGGTGACCAGCACCAGCACGTCGGCATCGTTCACCGCGGCGGTGGCCGAGCTGCAGATGGTCAGCATCTCCTCGACGCGGGCAGCGCCGTGGTCGCGCTCGAGCACGCGCAGCGCTTCGCTGCTGGCCACCGGATCGTAGGCGCGCACGCGGCAGCCGGCGGCGAACAATTCCTTCAGCAGGATCAGGCTCGGCGCTTCGCGCATGTCGTCGGTGTTCGGCTTGAACGACAGGCCCCACAGGGCGATCGTCTTGCCGTTCAGCTGCTCGACGCCGCCATAGAAGCGCGACAGCTTCTTGAACAGCACGTTCTTCTGGTTGTCGTTGACGCGCTCGGTCGCTTCCAGGATGTGCAGGGTCTGCTCGTGGTCGGCGCCGGTCTTGACCAGGGCTTTCACGTCCTTCGGGAAGCAGGAGCCGCCGTAGCCCATGCCGGCGTACAGGAACTGCGAGCCGATGCGCGGGTCCAGGCCCATGCCGTGGCGCACCGCCTCGATGTCGGCGCCCAGTACTTCGGCCAGGTTGGCCAGCTCGTTCATGAAGCTGATGCGGGTGGCCAGCATGGCGTTGGCCGCGTACTTGGTCAGTTCGGCGCTGCGCACGTCCATCTCGACCAGCTTTTCGTGATTGCGGCTGAATGGCGCGTACAGCTGGCGCATCAGGCGGGTGGCGGTGGCGTCGTCGCTGCCGACCACGATGCGGTCGGGACGCATGAAGTCGTCGATCGCCGCGCCCTCTTTCAGGAATTCGGGATTGCTGACCACCGAGAACGCGACCTTGCTGCCGCGCTTGTCGAGTTCGCCCTGGATCGCGGCGCGCACCTTGTCGGCAGTGCCGACCGGGACGGTCGACTTGTCGACCACCACCACCGGCGCCTCGATGCGCTGGCCGATCGAACGGGCGGCGGCCAGGATATGGGTGAGGTCGGCGCTGCCGTCCTCGTCGGGCGGGGTGCCGACCGCCAGGAACACGCATTCGGCGTGCGCCATGGCTTCGTCGTAGCTGGTCGAGAACAGCAGGCGGCCGGCGGCCGCATTGCGCTCGACCATGGTGTCCAGGCCCGGTTCGTGGATCGGGATGACGCCATTCTTGAGCATGGAAATTTTTTCGTCATTGACGTCCAGGCACAATACCGTGTTGCCGACGTCGGCGAAACAAGCACCCGAAACCAGGCCGACATAACCGGTGCCAATGATAGTGATCTTCATAGTTTTCTTGGAGGAGGAAGTAGTAAAGAAGGAGGAACCGGGCAAGCGCACGGTGAACTTGGGCTATTTTTCCACAGAACTTAAGAAACTTGCCACACGTTAAACAAATGCCGCGACTGAAAGTTGAATTATAGTATCATGGTTGTCAAAAATTTATGTATTTTGTGTCAATCGTGCTTCCGTTTGGAAAAAAATTTCGCATAATCACTACATTGCATTTTTACAAAATAATTCCAGGGCCCGAGCCTGGCCTCTCCAGCCCCGTGACCAGCACACCATGAAGCTACTTACCTTCAGTACCCTGTACCCGAACTCCGAACAGCCGAACCACGGCATCTTCGTGGAGACCCGGCTGCGCTACCTGATCGCCAGCGGCCAGGTCGAATCGCGCGTGGTCGCGCCGGTCCCCTGGTTTCCACTCAAGGGCGCGCGCTTCGGTCATTACGGGACCCTGGCCAAGGTCCCGCGCCGCGAGACCCGCAACGGGCTGCAGGTCACCCACCCACGCTACCTGGTGGTGCCGAAGCTGGGCATGAACTACACGCCCTATACACTGGCGCGCGCGGCGCGCAAGGACATCGGCCGCATCCTCGACGAGGGCTACGATTTCGACGCCATCGACGCCCACTATTTCTATCCGGACGGCGTCGCCGCCGTCATGCTCGGCAAGTATTTCAACAAGCCGGTCGTCGTGACCGCGCGCGGCACCGACATCAACCTGATTCCGCAATTCGACCAGCCGCGCCGGCTGATCCTGCAGGCGGCGCGCGAGGCAGACGGCATCATCACCGTGTGCAATGCGCTGAAGGACGAAATGGTGCAGCTGGGGGTAGCGCCGGATAACATCACGCCGCTGCGCAATGGCGTCGATCTCGAACGCTTCCAGCCGATGGACCGCGCCACCGCGCGCGCCACCGTGGGCCTGGTCCCGGGACGGTTCACCCTGCTCTCGGTCGGCCTGCTCGACCCGCGCAAGGCGCACGACCTGATCATCCGCGCCCTGCCCCGGCTGCCGGACGTCGACCTGCTGATCGCCGGCATCGGCCCGGAAAGGAAGAACCTGGAACAGCTGGCGCGCGAGCTCGGCGTCCAGGACCGCGTGACGCTGCTCGGCGCCGTGCCGCAGACCGAACTGAAGAACTACTACAATGCCGCCGACGCGCTGGTGCTGGCTTCCAGCCGCGAGGGCTGGGCCAACGTGCTGCTCGAGGCCATGGCCTGCGGCACGCCGGTAGTGGCGAGCAATGTGTGGGGCACGCCGGAAGTCGTCGCCGCCCCCGAAGCCGGCGTGCTGATGCCCGAGCGGACCCCGGAGGGCCTGGTGCGGGCGCTGGGCCAGCTGCGCGCCGCCTATCCCGAGCACGCAGCCACGCGCCGCTATGCCGAGAACTTCGGCTGGCAACCGACCACCCAGGGTCAGATCGACCTGTTCCAATCCATCATGGCGAGAAAAGCCGCGTGAAAATCCTCTACCACCACCGCACCCGTTCCAAGGATGGCCAGTACGTCCACATCGAGGAAATGATCCGCGCCCTGCGCGCGCAGGGGCACGACGTCGTGATCGTGGCGCCGCCCAGCGCCGAGACCGAGTCGTTCGGCTCGGACGCCGGCCCGGTCGCCTGGCTCAAGCGCCACCTGCCGAAGACCTTCTATGAAGTGATGGAATTCGCGTATTCGCTGGTGGCCTACCGGCGCCTGGCGAAGGCGGTCCGGCAGCACCGTCCGGACGTCCTGTACGAACGCTACAACCTGTTCCTTCCTTCCGGCGTGTGGGTGGCGCGCAAGTTCGGGCTCCCGATGCTGCTGGAAGTGAACGCGCCGATCCTGGAAGAGCGCGCGCGCTACGATGGCCTGGCCCTGACGAAGCTGGCGCGCTGGTCGCAGGCCTATGCCTGGCGCAATGCCGACATGGTGCTGCCGGTCACGAAGGTGCTGGGCGACATCGTCCAGTCCTACGGCGTGCCGCCCGAGCGCATCGAGGTGATTCCGAACGGGATCGACCCGGAGCGCTTCGCCGGCGCCCCGGACGTGATGGCCGCCAAGCGCGCGCTGGGCCTGGAGGAATACCTGGTGCTCGGCTTCACCGGTTTCGTGCGCGACTGGCACGGCCTGGACAAGGTGATCGACCTGATCGCCCAGGATCCGCCGCAATCGCGCCGCCACCTGCTGGTCGTCGGCGACGGCCCGGTGCGCGCCGACCTCGAAAAGCAGGCGCGCACGCTCGGCATCGAGCACCGGGTCAAGTTCACCGGCATCGTCGGGCGCGACGACGTGGCGCGCCACGTGGCCGCGTTCGACATCGCACTGCAGCCGGCCGTGGTCAAGTATGCCTCGCCGCTCAAGCTGTTCGAGTACCTGGTGCTGGGCAAGGCCATCGTCGGCCCGGACCAGCCGAACATCCGCGAGATCCTCAGCCCCGACCACAACGCGGTGCTGTTCGACCCCGAAGTCCCGGGCGGCCTGGCCGGCGCGGTCAAGCGCCTGTGCGACGACGTCGCGCTGCGCAACAAGGTGGCGGCCAATGCGCGCGCCGCCATCGAGGAGCAGCAGCTGACCTGGGGCGCCAACGCGCGCCGCGCGGTGGCCCTGTTCGAGAGGCTGCTCAAACGTGCGTGACCTGATCCTGCTGTTCGCCCTGGTGGCGATCATCCCCTTCATCTTCAAGCGCCCGGTGGTGGGCGCCCTGGCCTATTGCCTGGTCAGCCTGATGAATCCGCACCGCATGACCTACGGTTTCGCCCAGACCTTCCCGTTCGCCATGATCCTGTGTGTCGTCACCCTGGTCGCGATCGTGCTGTCGAGGGAGCAGAAAAAGCTTCCGCTGTCGCCCCCGGTCTGGATGCTGCTGATCTTCTTTTCCTGGATGACGCTGTGCACCGTGTTCGCCCAGATGCCGAGCGCGGCCTGGAGCGACTGGGACCGGTTCAGCAAGATCATGCTGATGGTGATCGTCACGATCATGACGGTCCGCACCCGCAAGGACGCGCAGGCGCTCGCCTTCGTGGTGGCGATCTCGCTCGGCTTCTGGGGCTTCAAGAGCGGGCTGTTCGTCATCTTCAGCGGCGGCGGCGAAGGCCTGCTCGGTCCGCGCGCCAGCTTCATCAGCGACAACAACACGCTGGCGCTGGCGCTGGTGACGATCACGCCGCTGATGGTCTACCTGGTCACCCAGGTCCACACCAAGTGGCTCAAGCGCGGCGTGCTGGCCATTGCCGCGCTGACCGCGCTGGGTGCGATCGGCTCCTATTCGCGCGGCGCCCTGCTGGGCGCCTTCGTGATGGGCTTCTTCCTGTGGCTCAAGTCGCCCTACAAGGCCAGGCTCGGCCTGGTGTTCATGCTGGTCGTGCCACTGGTGCTGCTGGCCATGCCCGAAGAATGGATGGGCCGGATGCACACCATCCAGACCTACCAGGAAGACGCCTCGGCGACCGGCCGCATCAACTCCTGGAAGTTCGCGGTCAACATCGCCAACGAATTCATGCTCGGCGGCGGCCCCAACGTGTTCTCGCCCTACATGTTCATGTTGTACGCGCCGGAGCCGGAACGCTACTACGACGCCCACAGCATCTACTTCCAGATCCTGGGCGAGCTGGGCTACATCGGCCTGGTCATCTTCCTGGTCATGTTCGCGGTGGCCTGGCGCACCGGCTCGCGCGTGATCCGCTTCTGCCAAGGCAAGAAAGACCTGGCCTGGGCCCTGATGCTGGCCCGCATGTGCCACGTCAGCATGATCGGCTACCTGACCGCCGGCGCCTTCCTGACCCTGGCGTACTACGACCTGATCTATTATGTGATCGCGATCCTGATCACCCTCGACAAAGTCCTGATCCGCGCGCCGCAGAAGGACGACATCCCGCCGCTGCGCCACCCGCTGCTGGATCGCCTGGCGCAGCGCTTCCTGGGCCGGCCGCCGGCGGCGCAGGAAGGCGCGCCGCCGGGCGCCCCCGCGGGCCAGACCGACGCCAAGCTCCAGACGCGCGTGCGCTGAACCTCAGACCAGCACTTCCAGCGCCGGCGGATGGCCCAGGAACATCGCCGGGCTGGCGCTGGCGCCGTAGGCGCCGGACTGGAACACCACCACCAGGTCGCCGATGCGGGCGTGGGCCAGCGGCATGCGCTCGGCCAGGATGTCGAGCGGCGTGCACAGCGGGCCGGTGGCCGAGGCCGGGCCGCTGTCGGGCGCATCGCCCCGCGCGTTGATGCGGTTGCCCACGACGACCGGATAATTCTTGCGGATCACCTGGCCCAGGTTGCCCGATGCGGCCAGGTGGTGGTGCATGCCGCCGTCCAGCACCAGGAACACCTCGCCGCGCGAGACCTTGCGGTCGATCACGCGCGTCACGTAGATGCCGGCCTCGCCCACCAGGTAGCGTCCCATTTCCAACGCCAGGCGCGCCTGCGGCAACGCCGCGGCCAGGCGCGGCAGCCAGGCGGCCAGGTGCTCGCCCATCGGCGCCGGGTCGATGCGCTGCTCGCCCGGGAAATACGGGATCCCGAGGCCGCCGCCGATGTTCACGTGGCGCACCGCGAGCGGGCTGTCGCCGGCCAGCCGCATGGCCAGCTCGATGCTGTGCGACTGGGCTTCGAGGATCGCGTCCAGGCGCAGGCTCTGCGAGCCGCTGAAGATATGGAAGCCCTGGAAATCCAGCCCCAGGCTCGCCACTTGCCCGAGCAGGGCCGGCGCCAGCTCGGCGTCGATGCCGAAGGGCTTGGCGCCGCCGCCCATCTTCATGCCCGAGGATTTCAGCTCGAACGCCGGATTGATGCGCAGCGCCACGCGCGGCGTGATGCCGGTCGCGTCGCCGATGCGGGCAATGCTGGCCAGCTCGTGCCCGGATTCGACATTCAGGCATGCGCCGGCGGCGATCGCCTGGCTCAGTTCCGTCTCCAGCTTGGCCGGGCCGGCAAAGCTGATCCGCGCCGGATCCTTGCCGGTGTCGAGCGCGGTGCGCAGTTCCGCGCCCGACGCCACGTCGAGGCCGTCGACCAGCCCTGCCATGTGCTGCACCAGGGCCGGCATCGGATTGGCCTTGATGGAGTAATGCAGCGCAACCTGCGGCGGCAGCACCGCGCGCAGGCTGGCCACCCGGGCCGTGCACAGCGCGCGGTCGACCGCGAAGAACGGTGTGCGGCCGACGCGCTGCGCCAGCCGGGTGAGCGGGATGCCGCCGACCTGGAGGACGTCGTCGACCACCGGGAAGTGGATCTGGGGTGCGTGCTGGGGCTTGGTGCCGGTCATGAGCGTGCGGAGCAAAAAAGATGGTGGGCGGCGCGGCCTAGCGGCCGGGCCGGAAGGTCTGGCGCAGCAGGTTGCGGTCGATCTTGCCGTTCGGGTTGCGCGGCAGCGCTTCTGCGCGCAGGACGATATGGGCCGGAACCATGTAGGCCGGCAGCCGGCGCCTGCATTCGGCCAGCAAGCCGGCGCGGTCCACCGCCTGCGGATCGGCCACCGCCACCGCCACGATCGCGTTCCCCAGCATCTCGTCGTCGATGCCGAACACCGCCACCTCGCTCACCAGGCCGCTCGCATGCAGGACGCCCTCGATCTCGGTCGGGCTGATGCGGTAGCCCGAGACCTTGATCATCTCGTCCGCGCGGCCGATGAAATACAGATAGCCGTCGCCGTCGCGGCGCACGGTGTCGCCCGACCATACCGCCAGCTCGGGCAGCGGCAGGGCCGGATCCTGGCCCGGGGCCGGACGGAAGCGCTGGGCAGTGCGCGCCTGGTCGTTCCAGTAGCCCAGCGCCACCAGTGCGCCGCGGTGCACCAGTTCTCCCGGTTCGTCGTCCTCGCACAGGCTGCCGTCGGGACGCACCACCAGCACTTCGGCGTTCGGTATCGCGCGCCCGATCGAATCCGGGCGGCGCGCCAGCTCGGCCGGCGGCAGATAGGTCGAGCGGAACGCCTCGGTCAGGCCGTACATCAGGAAGATCTCGGCGCGCGGCAGCGCTTCCTGCAGCGCCTTGACGGTCGCCACCGGCATGGCGCCGCCGGAATTGGTGATGAAACGCAGGCTGCAATCGGCCGGCCACTCCAGGCGCGACAGGGAGATCCACAGCGGCGGCACCGCGGCCAGGCCGGTGATGCGCTCGGCGCGCACGGCGGCCACGATGTCCTTCGGGAACAGGTAATTCATGAGCACCACGCTGGCCCCGCGCAGGAAGGCGGTGGTCAGCTGGCTCAGGCCGTAGTCGAAACTCAGCGGCAGCACCGCCAGCAGCCGGTCTTGCGCACCCAGGCCGAGGTAACCGGCCACGCTGGCGGCGCCGGCGACCATGTTCCGGTGCGACAGCACCACGCCCTTGGGCGCGCCGGTGCTGCCCGACGTGTACAGGATGGCCGCCATGTCGGTGTCGATGCGGCGGTGCGGCGCCGGGGCGGCGCCGGCGTGGGCGTCCAGCTCGCGCCAGTGCAGCACCTGCGGCGCGCCGGCGAGATCCGCCGGCGCCGCGCCGTCGGTCAGCAGCAGCGCGCGCAGGTCGGGGCAGCCGGCCAGCGCGGGCGCCAGCTGGGCGCGACGCTCGGGGGTCGTCACCAGCAGGCGCACATTGCAGTCGGCCAGGATGTAGGCCACCTGCTCGGGCTTGAGCAGCGGATTGACCGGCACGAACACGCAGCCGGCGGCCGCCGCGCCGAACATGGCGACCACGTTCTCGATGCGCTTTTCCATGTAGACCGCCACGCGCTCGCCCGGCCGCAGGCCGCAGGCCAGGAACAGGGCGGCGGCGGCGCTCACCCGGGCCGCCAGTGCGGCATAGGTGCAGCGCTCGGCGCCATAGGCCAGCGCCGGGGCGTCGGGGGTGCGCGCTGCGCTGTCGAAAATGCTGTCGTGGATCAGGTGGTTCATCGCGTTCCGGGTCTCGATGGCCGCCACCCAACCGATAGGGCGCGGCGCGTCCGCCATCTTACCAGTTCGGGCCCGATCGCAAGCCGCCCGCATGCAATGCCGGCATCATCGGCCGCCCGGCGCGCGGACTCCCGGTGCACGGGAATCGCCCGCCCCCATGTTATATTTAAATCATGCCCAGAATAAACAACAGTACCGCGCCGCGCCGCGCCATTCCCTCCGTGCCGGTGCTCTCGCTGGGCGCGTTCGGCGCCCGCCAGGCGCCCCTGCCGGCGCTGGACGACGCGCCCGCGGTGCAACTGGTGACGAGCGGCCGGATCGCGATCGGCATGGCGCTACGCGCGCTCGGCGTGGGGCCTGGCGACACGGTGCTGGTGCCGGCTTACCACAGCCCGTCGATGATCCCGCCGGTACACTGGCGCGGCGCCGAAGTCGTGTTCTACCGGGTCCACCCCGACACCACGGTCGACCTGGAGGACGTGCGGCGCAAGATGGCGCCCGGCGTGAAAGCCGTCATGGCCACCCATTTCTTCGGCTTTCCCCAGGACTTGCGCGCCCTGCGCGCCCTGTGCGACGCCCACGGCGCCGGGCTGCTCGAAGATTGCGCGCACTGCTTCTTCGGCGAGCGCGAGGGCGTGGCGGTCGGCGCCAGCGGCGACTACGCGATCGGCAGCAGCATGAAATTCTTCCCGATCTTCGAAGGCGGCTGCCTGGTCTCGCACCGGCATGCGCTGCCGGACCGGCTGGCCGGCGCCGGCGCCGGCTTCGAGGCCAAGGCCGCGCTTGGCGCGCTCGAGGCCAGTTTCGGACACGGTCGCCTGCCGGCGCTGCGCCTGGCCGCAGCGCTGCCGCTGCGGCTCAAGACCGCGCTGTGGAACCGGATCAAGGCGCGCGCGGCCGGCTCCGTGGCCGCCACCACGGCCATGGAAACGGCGCCACTGGCGCTGGCCCCTTCTTCGTCCGACAGCAGCTTCGCCTTCGATGCCAACTGGCTCGACCGCCGCTCGTCGCGATTCTCGCGTCTCGTGCTGCGCGGCGCCGGCCGCGCCCGCATCGTCGAGAAACGGCGCCGCCATTACCTGGAACTGGAACGCGCGCTGGACGGCGCGCCCGGCTGGCGGCCGCTGTTCGCGGCGCTGCCACCCGGCGCCTGTCCGTGGGTCTTTCCGCTGCTGGCCGAGCGCCCGGCCGAACTGTTCGCGCGCCTGCGCGCGGCCGGCGTGCCGATGGTGCGCTTCGGCGCCAGCCTGTGGCCGGGGGTCGACGCCGCCACCTGCGCCAACAGCGCGGCGCTGGGCCGATGCCTGTTCGGCCTGCCCGTGCACCAGGAGCTGACGGCGTCCGAGAGCGCCTGGCTGGCGGCCACGGTGCGCGCCGCGCTGGAAGCGTCGATGGCGGTGGCGGCATGAGCTGGCAAGTGGTCCCGGCGGCCGAGTTCCTGGCGCGGCCCGAGCTCCAGGAGCGCTGGCGCCGCCTGCACCGGGCCAGCGCCGGCTCGCCGCTGCTGGCGCCCGAATTCGCGGTCGCCGCGCTGGCGGCATTCGGAACCGGCCGCGAGCGGCTGGCCTGGCGCGAGGTGGACGGCCAGACCGACGTCACGACGATCCTGGCGCCGTCGCGCCTGGGCGCCTGGAACACCTTCCAACCCTCGCAGGCGCCGGTCGGCCTGTGGCTGCAGCGCGACGCGCGGCCGCGCGGCGCGAGCCTGCCGGCCCTGATGCGGGCCCTGCCCGGCCCTGCCTTCATGCTCGGCCTGACCCAGTGCGACCCGATGCTGATGGAGCGCCCGGCGGACGACGCCATCGCGCGCACGCTGGACTATATCGACACCGCCCGTGTCACCCTGCCGGCCAGCTTCGACGCCTATTGGGAAGGACGCGGCAAGAACCTGCGCGTCAACCTGCGCAAGCAGCGCAAGCGCCTGCAGGACGATGGCGTGACGACCCGCCTGCAGGCCAGCCGGGCGGCGCACGAGATGGCGGCCGCGGTCGAGGACTACGGCCGCCTGGAAAGCGCCGGCTGGAAGGCCAAGGACGGCACCGCGGTCGCCGGCGACAACGCCCAGGGCCGCTTCTACCGCGCCATGCTCGAAGCCTTCGCCGGCGCTGGCGCGGCCTGCGTGTACCGCTACTTCATCGGCGAACGGCTGGCGGCGATGGACCTGTGCATCGAGGGCGGCGACTGCATCGTGGTACTGAAAACCGCGTACGACGAGGGCTTCGGCAAGGCGCTGTCGCCGGCGCTGCTGATGCGCGAGGAAGCCACGCGCGCGATCATCGACTCCGCACGCTTCGCGCGCATCGAGTTCTACGGGCGGGTGATGGAGTGGCACCTGCGCTGGACCGACGAGGTCCGCGTCATGTACCACCTGAACGCCTATCGCTGGCCCTGGATCAGGCGGCTTCACGCTGCCTGATGCGGCCGGCGCGCTGGCGCCGGGATGCGCCTCAACCCTGGCTGAGCTGCGGTTCGCCCCTGGCCTGCCCGTTCGCCGAGGATGCCCCCAGCGCCGCCGGCAGCGCCGACATGCTCAGGAATTCGCCGCCGATCTCGTCGCGGAACCAGGTGCAGTAATCGTGAATGGTCGTCACCAGCCGTTCGCGCTCGGCCGCGTCGCGCACATAGGGCGTGTGGCCCGGCACCAGCGATGGGCTATGGTAAGTCAGCGAGAATACCTCGCAGCCGTTGGCGCGCAGGGCGCGGGTCAGGCGCCGCATCTCGGCGCCGGTGGCGACCTCGGGACTGAGGCGGATACGCTCCAGCGCGCCGCTGCGCGCCAGCACGCCGCCCATGTGCAGCGCGCGTCCCGCTGGCGCGCGGGCCAGCTCGAACAGGCGTGGCCCCATGCCGCGCAGCCAGCCGGCGTAGCCGGTGGTTACCGGCAGCTCGAGCAGGCGCCGCCCCCCTGCTTCGAACCAGTAGGGATGTTCGTCGAAGCTGCGAAAGTCGGGCGCGCCGGCATCCTCGAAGCGGGTGTAGGGCACCACGCTGGCGTCGATCTCATAGCCCAGCGCCGCCACTGCCTCGGCGCTGTGCGGGCCCAGGCCGTAGCGCCCGGCCTTGAAGGCGGTGGGCATGCGGTCGAAGGCGTCGCCGATGGCGGTGGTCAGCATCCGCACCTTGGCCAGCTCCAGCTCGCGCGGCAGGTTGCCGGCGTAGGAGTTAAAGCCGGTCACCTGTTCGTCGTACGGCGGCGAGACCCACGGATGGAGCTGGGTCCCGATCTCGCAACGCCCCTCGCGCATCAGGCTGCGCAGGGTGGCGGCGGCCGCAGGCGCCGTGGCGACCGGCCAATCGACCATATAGGCGGGCACGATGCCGAGCCGGTCGAACACGCGATCGTGCATCAGGGGCTGGGCGGCGACCGAGGTGGTGCCGGTGTTGGCGCGGTCGAAAGGCTTGTCCCAGGCGAACTCTTCTTCGGTATCGACGATGACGATCAGGACCGGTGGCCGCCCGGCCGCTAGCCGGGCCGCTACATGGTTGGTTGTGCTTAGCATTGCATCAATTTCCGCGAAGCCTGAGCGCGCCGATGAGGCGTCGCACATCGGCTGCGACGATGTCCTTTGATAACAGGGTCGATGACCGCACACGGCAGCGCTGAAAGCGATGTCGCCGGTCCATTGATGTTGTCATCCTAGCATATAAAAGAATTATCGGATGACAACCCGATCTCACGCGTGCCGGCCCTGCCCGCGCAGTGATCCCGGCACGGCAAGCGGCAAAAAATCAGTAAATACGAACTATCGCGCCACGGTTGCTCGCGATCTTTGGCTGGAAATTCAGAGATTCATCGCTGAATTCATGCACTCCTGACAAGTAGATTGTCGCTTTCCTACGTCTCTTGAAAAAATGTTCTTGACTTTATTGTCTTAATTGATTTCAACGGCGGCATCTTCGTTGTTTTTGCACAGGAAATCGGCAAAAACTGCGAATAATTGCCCCACGGAAAAAGTTGGCCGATGTAAAGTTCTGTTTCATTCAGAAACTATTTCTCCGGCGAACCTCTTCCGACCACCATGAATACCGAACAGATGACCCCGAGCCGCGCGGTACGTGGCAGCCAGGATTTCCCACATACCCAGCGCCGCGTTGCAATGCTCGCTGCCGTACTGAGCGCAGCCCTGCTGAGCGCATGCGGCGGCGGCGGCGGTGACGACGATGTCGCAGCCGCCGTAGTGAGCGGCAGCATGGATGGCACATCCCTGGCCAGAACCACCACCGGCTTCGTGCCGCAACCAACCGCCCCGACCATTCTCACGCCGTTGCCCACGACCAACCCGGCCACGATCGTCGCCGGCGCCAGGGTGACCGACTTCGAGATCCAGAACCAGGGCCTGGCGCAGACCAACGTGCCGTTCACCTTCGGCCAGATCGTCGCGCAAGGCCAGATGGCCCCGACCGAAGGCCTGGCAGCGCGCCTGCCGGACGGCGGCCTGGTGCGCCTGCAGACCGACGTCAAGGCCACCCATGCCGACGGTTCGGTACGCCACATGATCGTGTCCGGCGTCCTGCCGAACCTGGCGGTCGGCCAAATCGCGAAGATCCAGCTGCTCAAGACGTCCGCACCCGAGAAAAGCGCGCTCACGCTGCAGGACCTGGCCGCCAGTGGCCTGACCAGCGACATCGTCCTGACCCACGAGGGCGTGCAGTACACCGCCTCGCTGGCTGGCGCGCTGGCCTCGCCAAAGCCGGTCCAATGGCTGTCGGGCCCGGTCGTCAGCGAATGGATCCTCAGCACCCCGCTGAAGAACGCCGCCGGCGTCGAACATCCGCTGCTGACCGCCAGCTTCGCCGTGCGCTGGTATGCCGGCCTGTCGAAGCAGGCGCGGGTCGACGTGATCGTCGAGAACACCAAGACCTTCAAGGCCGGCGCACGCAACCAGCGCTACGACGTGAACGTCAACGTCGGCGGCCGCTCGATCTTCGCCAAGAGCCAGATGGCGCACTACCACCACTCGCGCTGGCACCAGAGCGGCTGGTGGGACGCCAGCCGCGCGCCGAACATCCACGTGCGGCCGAACACGGCCTACCTGATCGCCTCGAAGGCGATCTCGAACTACGACCAGAACATCGAGATCAACGAAAACTCGCTGGCGATCATGGGCAAGCAGATCACGGCCGCCAATACCGGCCCGATGACGATCGGCCCGGTGGTCGCCTACATGGCCACCACCGGCGGCCGCGGCGACATCGGCCCGCTCCCGAGCTGGACCGTTTCCTACCTGCTGTCGATGGACATGCGCGCTCGCAACGCCATGATGGCGGCCGCCGACGGCTCGGGCACCTGGTCGATCCACATGCGCGATGAACAGACCGGATTCCCGCTGCGCGTCGACAACGACGCGTACAAGAACCTGTCGACCCACATGAACCTGGCGCACAAGGGTCCGCTGCCGGTGCCGCGCTGCGCCGACAACAACAAGGGCCTGTGCAGCACGCCGAACACCGAAGACACCGCCCACCAGCCTTCGCTGGCCTACCTGCCCTACCTGCTGACCGGCGACTACTATTACCTGGAAGAGCTGCAGTTCTGGGCCGCGGCCAACCCCCTGGCCACCGATCCGGCCAATTCCGGCAACGGCAAGGGCCTGGTGCGCTGGCAGCAGGTGCGCGGCCAGGCATGGTCGCTGCGTACGCTGGGCCATGCGGCCTACATCACGCCGGACACCCATACGCTGAAGGATTACTTCGTCAAGCAGCTCGACAACAACCTGGATTTCTACCACGCCACCTACGTGGTCGGTAATCCGAACCAGCTCGGCGTCTATGACGGCAGCGGCGCCGGCGCCTTCGCGGTGAGCGCCTCTGCCCCATGGCAGGACGACTTCCTGACCTGGAGCTTCGGCTACCTGGCGGAACTTGGCTTCAGCAAGGCGCAGCCGATCCTCAACTGGAAGGCGAAATACCCGGTCGGCCGCATGACCACGCCGGGCTACTGCTGGATCCAGGCGTCGGCCTATTATCTGGAATTCCGTCCAGGCGCCAAGCAGCCGCTGTTCACCGACCTGGCCACGATGCATCAGTTTAACTTTGGCGGCGACAGCATCTCGAACGAAAGCAAGAGGCTGACCCACCCGGATGGCCAGAAATACATCGACCAGCCATGCGCCAGCCAGGCCCAGAGCGACTGGTTCCGCGCGGCGACCAAGGGCCACTGGACTGCGGGCCGGATGTCGGGCTTCTCGGATTCGCCGCTCGGCTACCCCGCCAACATGCAGCCGGCGCTGGCCGTGGCCGCCACCTCGGGCATCGCGAACGCGGCCCAGGCCTGGACGGTATTTACTGGCCGCGCCGACAAGCAGGATTACGGCCGTGGTCCGCAGTGGGCCATCATCCCGCGCTGACAGACAACCGCGTTTCACCACGACCGGGCTTCGCGAGAAGCCCGGTTTTTTTTTGGGGGGCGCCGCCGCTATCGCGCCGTCGACCGGGCGCGCCAGGCTGCGGCCCGGCAGCGCAGGCTGCGCCAGCCCAGCCGGGCCAGAGCCGGCGGATGCCGCGCGGGGACGGTCTCGAACAGCAGCCGCGCCCAGGCCGCGGTGCAGGCCTCGGCCCGCACCTCCTGGCCGCGCCGGCGCCCGTTCTCGACCATGGCGCGGTACAGCGCCGGATCCGACGCGAGGCGCGCCAGCGCCGCCGCCGCTTCGCCGGCCGACGCGACCTCGATGTAGTCGAGCTCGGAGCGGCGCAGCTCGCGGTAGGCCTGTTCCGGCCCCAGGATGGCCGGCACCCCGGCCAGCCACGCATTGATCAGTTTACTGGCCGGCTTCTTCACATGCAGGTGAGACAAGTCCTTGCGCATGGCGACGATCACGTCGATGGCGCCGTAGTCGTTCCAGCTGGTCTGGTAGGCGGCGGCATTGCCGCCCCACGCGACCGCGTCGCATTGCCACTCGATGCCCTGCCCGCGCAGTCCGTCAGCCCACGCCGGCGCGGCCAATTCGGGCGTCATCTCTCCCACCGTCCCCTTGAAGGCGACCGTGCGCACCGCGTCGCCGCGGCAGGGATCGCGCGCCACCAGGCCCGGCTGCGGCCAGTGCTGGACATGGAACACATTGGCCGCCGTTGCCGAGGCGGCGTTCTGCACCACCTCGACGTCGGCATACGGCTGGCGCGGACGGTCGGCACGCGCCGCCACGATGGTCAGCGGGGACAGCCAGCCGCGCTGGCGCAGCAGCGCCGGAACGTGGTCGGCATGGGCGACCACGACGCCTGCGCGCGGCGTCGATGCCGCCAGCAGCACCGGATGTCCGGCCCGCTTCAGGCGCAGATAGGTCTGGCCGACCCAGACATGCACGCCGGTATTGAACAGCGCCCAGTCGCGATCCGGGTCGGCGTCCTGGAACTGCGCCACCTGTTGCGCATCGGGCAGGAAAAATGTTACGGGATGACTACTCACTCGCTCTCCATGCTAGGTTGGCAGGCACGCGCATCATTCAGAATGACAACATTTAATGTCTGATGACAAAAATGCAGCATGGAACGCGTGCGCCGGGATGTTGCAGCATATAATAATTGCGCGTCATTGCAAGGAAGGCAAGAGCAGCATGCGATGCTCAGCCGCATCACCCGTCCAGGGCTGGCCCCGCCAGCCCGCTTGAATGCCGATACAGGAGCCAGTAGGGATGTCTTTATTTAATAGGATGGTCGCACGTCTCAAGCGCGACTATTTCCGCGCGCGGCACCAGAAGGTGATCCAGGAGATCTTGTCGACCCGCCCAGTCGAACGCGGCAGCCTGCCGTTCGTGCTGCTGTCGATGGTCCACACACGCGACGTCCAGGCCTACCTGGTGGCAGTCAAGTCCTTCGTCCATTTCCTGAACCCGGAACGGATCGTGGTCGTGTGCGACCCGTCGATCAGCGACCACGACCAGGCCCTGCTGCGCCAGCACGTGCCGCACATCGAACTGCGCCCGGCCGACGAATTCACCCATCCCGACATCCCGCGCGGCGGCACCTGGGAACGCCTGTACGCCATCGCCGGGCTGGTGCGCGAGCATTACGTCATCCAGCTCGATGCCGACACCGTGACGACGCAGCCGATTCCCGAAGTGCTCGAGGCGGTGCGCAACGGCGCCGGCTTCGTGCTGGGAGAAATGCCGGACACCCCGATCCGCCACTTGTCCGAGGTGCGCGAGCGCGCGCTGGCCTTCCTCAAGCCGGACGCCCACATCCAGACCGTCACCGAAAGCGAGATGGTCAACGTCGGCCTGCCGCAGGACGCCCGTTACGTGCGCGGCTGTTCCGGATTCACCGGTTTCCCGCGCTCCCAGACCATGCGCGACAGCATGACCGACTTCTCGCGCCGCATGACCGCCAAGCTGGGCAACGACTGGACGCGCTGGGGCACCGAGCAGGTGACGTCGAACTACCTGGTGGCCAACGCCCCGGGCACCCGCTCGCTGCCGTTCCCCAAATACGGCACCCCCGACTGCGCGACCTCCGAGACTGCGTTCTACCACTTCATCGGGTCGATGCGCTTCATCAGCGGCCAGTATGAAGCAACCTCGCGCGACGCTATCCGCATGATCGGTAGCAGCAACGCCGCCGGCGTCACGCTCGCGCAGTCGACCCCGGCCGGCTGAACCGGCCGCTTCCCGGATTCGCCATGCTCGGTCCCCTGTCCGCTTTCGTCCCCCGCCCGGCCTGCGCGCTGGCCTGCCTGGCCGTACTGGCCGTGCTGGCCGCCCCGGCCGCCGCGGCCGAGTCCATCACCGGCGTGCGCATCCAGAACCTGGGCGCCGACCAGGCCGAGGTGCCGTTCACCTTCGGCCAGGTGTTCGCCCCCGGGAGCCTCGGCAAGAACGATGGACTGGCCGCGCGCCTCGGCGACGGCAACATGCTGCCGTTGCAGGCCGACGTCAAGGCCACCCATCCGGACGGCTCGGTACGCCACGCGATCGTCTCCGGCATCCTGCCGAAGCTGAAGGCGCGCGCCACGGCCAGCCTGGAGCTGGTCAAGGCAGCTGCGGCGAAGCCGGCCCGCGCCGGCGGCGCCGGCATCGAGCGCCTGCTCGCCGATGGCCTGAGCGCCAGCATCGACATCCGGACGGAGGGCGCGGTGTATCGCGCTACCCTGGCCGATGCGCTGGCCGCGGCCAAGGGCGCGTCCAGGGGCGCAAACGCCGGCGCCTGGCTGGACGGCGCCGTGGCCAGGGAGTGGCGCGGCGCCGTTCCGCTCAAGTCGGCGAGCGGCTCGGCCCACCCGCTGCTGGGCGCCAGCTTCGCGGTGCGCTGGTATCCGGGCCTGGAAAAACAGGCGCGGGTCGAAGTCGTGGTCGAGAACACCAAGACCTTCCAGGCCGGCGCGCGCAACGTCGAATACGACGTCGAGGTCGAGGTCGGCGGGCGCAAGGTCTACCAGCAGGCCGGACTTACCCATTACCGCCATGCGCGCTGGCGCCAGCTGGCCTGGTGGAACGAAACGCGCGCGCCGGCGATCCACGTGCGGCCAAACGGCGCCTACCTGATCGCCAGCGGGGCCGTGCCCAATTACGACCAGACCATCAAGCCGGACGAGCGGGCGCTGGCCAACCTGGCGGAGCGGCTGAAGCCCGACAACACCGGCCCGATGCGCATCGGCCCCGTCATGGCCTACATGCCGACCTCCGGCGGCCGCGGCGACATCGGTCCGCTGCCCTCCTGGTCGGTGCACTACCTGCTGTCGACCGACGTGCGTGCGCGCGATGCGATGATGGCGGCGGCGGAAGGATCGGGCAGCTGGTCGGTGCACCTGCGCGACGAGCGCACCGGCTACCCGGTGCGCACCGACACGCCGGCCAACCGCGACATCTCGACCCACATGAACCTGGCGCACAAGGGGCCGCTGCCGGTGCCGCGCTGCGCCGGCAAGAACCTGTGCAAGACGCCGTACACCAACGACACCGCGCACCAGCCCTCGCTGGCCTACCTGCCCTACCTGCTCACCGGCGACTACTACTATCTCGAAGAGCTGCAGTTCTGGGCCGCCACCAACCCGCTCGGCACCGATCCGGCAAATTCCGGCAAAGGCCAGGGCCTGGTGCGCTGGCAGCAGTTGCGCGGCCAGGCCTGGTCACTACGCACGCTCGGCCACGCCGCCTACATCACGCCCGACGCCCATCCACTGAAAGCCTATTTCACGAAGCAGCTCGACAACAACCTGGCGTTCTACCACGCGACCTACGTGGCCGGCCGGCCGAACAAGCTGGGCGTCTACGACGGCTCGGGCGAGGGCGCGTTCCGGGTCAAGAACTCGGCCCCGTGGCAGGACGACTTCCTGACCTGGAGCTTCGGCCACCTGGCCGAACTCGGCTTCGCCAAGGCGACCCCGATCCTGCGCTGGAAAGCCGCCTACCCGGTGGGACGCATGACCGCGCCCGGCTTCTGCTGGACCGAAGGCGCCGCCTATTTCCTCAAGTTCCGCCCCGACGACAAGGAACGGGGACCGCTGTACGACAGCTTCGCAGAGCTGTACCGGGCCAATTACGATCGCGACTCCTATCGCAAGGACGATGGCAAGCGCGCCAGCCACCCGGACGGCGCCCGCTTCATCGACCAGCCCTGCGCCAGCCAGGCCCAGGCCGACTGGCTGACCAAGGTCTACCGCCGCACGTGGACGCCCGGGCGCATGTCTGGCTATGCCGATTCGCCGATGGGATTCCCGGCGAACATGCAGCCGGCGCTCGCCGTCGCGGCGACTTCGGGCATCGACAACGCGGCCGAGGCCTGGAAGCGCTTCGACGCACGCGCCGACAAGCCGGACTATGCCAGGGCGCCGCAATGGGCGATCGTCCCGCGCCGCTGAGCATCGCCACACCATTGTCAAAAATGTATCGTGCGGGCATCTGTCCACAGCAATGCCGCATATAATGTCGTGCATTACAGCAACCGATGCGGCGCCGCAATCGCCGTGTCCCGCTCCCGCCCGCTGAACGAGGCGGCTGCGTTCACCTCCCCATGGCCATGGCAAATCTGCGACGTTCGCTGATCATCAATTTCTTTTCGTCGTCCGGCGCGACCATGCTCAAGTTCCTGGTCAGCGTGCTGCTGGCGCGCATCCTGAGCCCGAGCGAGATCGGCGTCTATTCGATGACGGTGGTGTTCGTGAACCTGGCCGGCGTGTTCCGCGATTTCGGCGTGTCGGGCTATCTTCAGCGCGAACCGAACCTCACGCCCGACAAGCTGCGCTCGGCCAGCGGGGTGGTCTTCACGTCGTCCTGGCTGATCGCGCTGTGCCTGTACCTGGCCAGCGACGCGCTCGGCGACTGGTTTGCCGAACCCGAGATCGTGCCGGTGATGCAGGTGCTGGCGCTCGGCTTCGTCTTCATCCCGTTCGGCTCGGTCACCAATGCCCTGCTGTCGCGCGAATTCGCGGCCGAGAAGCAGGCAATCGTGAACGCGGCCGGCACCATCAGCTTCTGCGTCAGCTGCCTGGTGCTGGCCAAGCTCGGCTTCGGCAGCATGAGCCTGGCCTGGGCCAACCTGATCAACATCCTGGCCTGCATGCTGGCCCTGATCCCGATGCGCCCGCGTAACGTCCCATGGATGCCGTCGTTCTCGCACTGGCGCGGCGTGGCGCACTTCGGCGTCGGCTCGCTGGTATCCAACATGGCGGTGGCGGTCAACAACGCGATTCCCGACGTCCTGCTCGGCAAGCTCGGGTCGGCGGCCCAGGTCGGCCTGCTGAGCCGCGCCAACTCCACGGTCCAGATCTTCATCCACGTGGCCGGCTCCACCGTCAACTATGGCGCCGTCTCCTACCTGTCGCAGATCCACCACCGCGGCGAGTCGCTGGCCCCCGTCATCACGCGCGCCACGCTGCTGCTTACCGGCGTCGGCTGGACCGCGCTGGGCCTGACCGCGGTGCTCGGCCACGACATCGTACTGGCCCTGTACGGTCCGACCTGGCTCGAGGCGGTGCCGGCGATCCTGCCGCTGACGCTGGCGGCGGCCGCGATCATGATGTTCAACTATATCTCGATGGCGGTGGCCGCGATCGGCCGCCCCTACCTGAGCGCGGTCCCGGTGCTGGGCATGCTGCTGGCGCGGATCCTGTTCGGCGTCCTGATGTACGATGGCTCCCTGGCCGGCTTTGCCTGGGCGCTGTTCCTGGCGACGATCGTGAGCCTGCCGCTGCGCGCGATGCAGCAGAAGCGCTATTTCGACCTGCGCATGCTGCCCCTGCTGCGCGCGCTGGCGCCGAGCGCCCTGGTGGCCCTGGGCAGCGTCGGTGCTGGTATGCTGCTGGCGATGCTGCTGCCGTCGTCGCTGGCGCCGATGCTGCGCCTGCTCGTGATGGCGCCGCTGCTGGCCGCGGTCTGGTACCTGCTGCTGCGCCTGACGCGCCATGAACTGGTCGGCGAAGTGCACCGGCTGGCGGCGCCGATCAAGAACCGGCTGGCGCTGCTGCGCCCCAACCCTTAGGCGCGCCCGCACAGGCGCGGCGCCTTCCGTGAATGGAATCCACATGTACCTCGACCAAACCAAGACCATCCTCACCGACGTCCTCAGCCTGGGCGACGCCGGACGCGACCTGACCGCCGACTCGCCGCTGCTGGGCGCGCTGCCGGAACTCGACTCGATGGCGGTGATCAGCCTGATCGCCGCCCTGGAAGAACACTTCGACATCGCGATCGACGACGACGACATCAGCGCCAGCACCTTTTCCACCCTGGGCAGCCTGGCCGCCTTCGTGGAAGCCAAGCGCGGCGCATGAAGGACGCCGCCGGCGCGCCGGCCGAGCCCTTCTTCCTGAAGGCGGACGGCGGACAGCGTTTCTGCCTCTACCACCCGCCAGCCGGCCCGGCGCGCGGCGCGCTGCTGTACGTGCATCCTTTCGCCGAAGAGATGAACCGCGCACGCCGCATGGCGGCGCTGCAGGCGCGCGCCTTCGCCGCGGCCGGCCACGCCGTGCTGCAGATCGACCTGGCCGGCTGCGGCGACAGCAGCGGCGACTTCGGCGACGCGCGCTGGGAACTGTGGAAGGCCGACCTGGCGCTGGCCGCGGCCTGGCTGCGCGAGCGAACCGACGCGCCGCTGCGGCTGTGGGGCCTGCGCCTGGGCGCCCTGCTGGCATTGGACTACGCGCGCGCGGCCGCGCATCCGGTGGCCGGCATGCTGCTGTGGCAGCCGGTGCTGAAAGGCGGCGCGTATCTGACCCAGTTCCTGCGCCTGCGCCTGGCCGGGGCGCTGCTGGCCGACGGCGACGCCGGCCCCGGCGCCAGTACCACTGCGCTGCGCGCGGCGCTGCAGGCCGGCGAGACGCTCGAGATCGCGGGCTACGACCTCGATCCGCGCCTGGCGGCCGCGCTCGACGCGCTCGACCCGCTCGACGCATTCCGGCCTGCGTGCCCGGTCGACTGGATCGAAGCGGTGATGCAGCCCGGCGCCGAAGCGGCTCCCGGCGCTGCGCGCGCCGCCGCCGCCTGGCGGACGGACGGCGTCGACCTGCGCCTGCACCCGGTCCATGGCGCGCCGTTCTGGACCACCACCGAAATCACCGAGAACGCGGCCTGGCTGGATGCCGGGGTGGCCGCGCTGGAGGCAAGACTGCATGGGCATTGAAGGCGTGGAGACAACGCATATGGAAGCCGGCGCGAACATCGACGAAGGCCTCGAAGAGCGCGCGCTCGCCTTCGGCTGCGGCGGCGAACGCCTGTACGGCATCCTGAGCCTGCCTGGCCAGGCGGCATCCGCCACCCGCGGGGTGCTGGTGGTGGTCGGGGGGCCGCAATACCGCGCCGGTAGCCACCGCCAGTTCACGCTGCTGGCACGCGAGCTGGCGCGCGACGGCGTGCCGGTGCTGCGCTTCGATTACCGCGGCATGGGCGACAGCGAAGGCGCCGCGCGCCCCTTCGACGACGTCGACGACGACCTGCGCGCCGCCATCGACGCCTTCATGGCGGCCGTCCCCGGGCTGCGCGAAGTGGTGCTATGGGGCTTGTGCGACGCCGCCTCGGCGATCGGCATATACGCCGCGCGCGACGCGCGCGTGGCCGGCCTGGTCCTGCTCAATCCCTGGGTACGCACCGAGGACGGCCTGGCGCGCGCCACGCTGCGCCACTACTACCGCGCGCGCCTGAAGGATCCCGCCTTCTGGAAACAGCTGCTGCGTGGAGGCCTCGACTGGCGCCGCTCGCTGGCCTCGCTGCTGGCGCTGCTGCGCAAGGCCAGGGGCAAGCCCATGCCTGCCGCCGCCGCCGGCGCCCCCGCAACGACTTCGCTGCCCGAGCGGATGCGCGCCGGCCTGCAGGATTTCCGGGGCCGGGTGCTGCTGGTGATCGCCGGCGCCGACCTGACCGCGCGCGAGTTCTGCGACCTGGCAGATGCCGACCTCGCCTGGCGCGGCATACTCGCTCCACCGCGCGTGACGCGGCGCCGGATCGACGACGCCGACCATACCTTCTCGCGGCGGGCCTGGCGCGACCAGGTCGCGCGCTGGACCAGCGAGTGGCTGCGTTCCTGGTAAGGCTCTAACTCTTCAGCGGCGCCGGCAGGCGCCGAAATCGTCGAAGGCGCCATAGACGCCCACCGTGGCGCGCGCGACGCCGCACAGGTCGACTCCATCGCGGCGCGGCTGCGTGCGTCCCGGCGCCTCGTCTTTCCAGCGAAAATCGCCTTCGCCCGGGGCTGCGAACAGCGCGCGCACCGGATGCCAGCCCACGTACGAGCGCCACAGGCCGGCATCGCGGTTGTCTCCCAGGTGCAGCAGGCCGGCATCGCGGCTGCGGATCGGACCATCGACCAGGTTGCCGTCCAGCCGCGCGCTGCTGGTGGCGTAACGGACATCGATGCCGGCCGTGTCGATCAGGGTATTGTCCTCGATGCGGGAGTCGGAAGCGCTGTTGAGGTAGATGCCGACGTCCGAACAGCCGACGATCAGGTTGGCGCGCAGCACGCCGCGTTCCTGCTCGGTGACGCAGCGTCCGTCACGGCAGAAGCGCGCGCCCGTACCGCCCCCGCCCAGCGACAGGCCGACGCGCTGGCCCGGCTGGCCTGCCAGCGTCTGCTCGCACCACACCAGGTTGCGCTCGAAGACGTTGCCGCTGCCACCGCCCTTGGCGAAGGCCCCGTAGCTGACCCGGTTCCCCTGCAGCTTGACGAAGTCGCGAATGACGTTGCCGCGCACCGTCCAGTCGCTGGCCGCGACCAGGTCGATCGGCGTCACTGGCCGGCGCGTCGCGCGCGGCGCCGGATTGGACAGGGTATTCGCCTCGATCAGGCCATGGTCGGGAAAGCGCCCGCCGGCGCCGTTGATCTTGAAATGGGCATTGAAGCCCTGGACGAGGTTGTTGACGGCGGCGAAGTGGCTGGCCGCGCCGGTGACCTGGAACGCGTGCTCGCAGTCGTCGTGGCGGCGGCAGGCGCCGTCGATGGCCAGGTTCTCGAAGCGCCAGTGCGGGGCGCTGACGCGGATCGCGATCGTGACATGCGAGAGCAAGGTCACCGTGCCAGGTTGTGCGGCGCGCACCACGACCGGCGCTCCGGCGGCGCCGGGCCTGCCGGCTTCCAGCGAGCGGTTCACGATGCGGTAGGTTCCCGGCGCCAGCGTGATCGTGGCGCCGGGCGCAGCCGCGGCCATGGCGGCGCGCAGCGCGGCGACGTCGCGCACCAGGCCGGCCGCGGGCCCGGGCGCGCCCGCGGCCTGCGGCTGGGCGCCCAGCCGCAGGCCGTCGAGACCGGCCCTGGCCGGTGCGCCGCGGTCCAGCGTCAGCAAGACATCGCTGGCGAGCCGGCCGGCGCCGGTGATGACCGCGTTGTGACCGCTGCTGCGCTTTTCGATATACGGCGCCAGCGCGCGCGGCATCACGCCAGCGCGTTCAAGCGCGAACAGCGTCGCGGCGATGCCGCAGCCGGCCAGCACGACGCAGGCCGCCAGTGCGGCCAGCGCCAGCCGCGCGCCACGCCTCATGCGCTGCTCTTGATGCCGTGCCGGTTCATCATGTCATACAGGGTCGGGCGGCTCACGCCCAGCATCTCGGAGGCCTTGACGATATTGCCGTCCACGCGCGCCAGCGCGCGCACGATGGCGGCATGCTCTGCCTCGTCGCGCACCTGGCGCAAATTCAGCGGTTGCTCGACCTGCGCGCCATGGTCGGGCAGGCCCAGGTCGTCGGCCACGATGGTCGGGCCGTCGGCCATGATCACGGCGCGCTTGACGCAGTTTTCCATCTCGCGCACATTGCCCGGCCACTCGTAGCCCTCGATCGCGGCGATCGCGTCGGGCGCGAAGTGCAGGGTCGGGCGCGACTCCTGGGCGCAGAACTTGTTCTTGAAATGGTGGGCCAGCAGGGCCGCATCGCCCTGGCGCACGCGCAGCGGCGGGATCGTGACGACGATCTCCGACAGGCGGTAATACAAGTCTTCGCGGAAGCGCCCGGTGGTGCACAATTCCTTGAGCTTCTGGTGGGTGGCGCACACGATGCGCACGTCGACCGGGATTTCCTCGTGGCCGCCGATGCGCTCGATCACGCGCTCCTGCAGGAAGCGCAGCAGCTTGGCCTGCAGCGGCATCGGCAGGTCGCCCACTTCATCGAGGAAGAAGGTGCCGCCGTTGGCCAGTTCGACCTTGCCCTTGGTCTGCTTGGCGGCGCCGGTGAAGGCGCCCTTCTCGTAGCCGAACAGTTCGCTCTCGAGCAGGTTCTCCGGAATCGCGGCGCAGTTGATCGCCACGAAGCGCTCCTTGGCGCGCGGCGACAGCGCGTGCAGCGCGCGCGCCAGCACTTCCTTGCCGGTGCCCGATTCGCCCAGGATCATCACCGAGGCCGAGGTCGGGGCCACCTTCTCGATGTTGCGGCACACCTTGAGCATGCCGGCGTCGCGGCTGATCACGCCCGCCATCGGCGAATCGGCCTGGTTCGACTGCATGCGCCGGTTTTCCATCTGCAGGTTGTGCAGGAAGAAAGCGCGCTGGATCACCAGGTTCAGCACCTCGGGTTCGCACGGCTTCTGGTGGAAGTCGTAGGCGCCCATGGCGATCGCCTTGACCGCGTTGGCGCGCTCCTGGTTGCCGGTCAGGACGATCACGCGGGTGTCCGGCGCCAGCGCCAGGATCTGCTCCAGCGTGGCCAGGCCCTCGGTCGAACCGTCCGGATCGGGCGGCAGCCCGAGGTCCATGGTGACCACCGCCGGCTCGTGGCGGCGAATCTGCGCCAGTGCGCTCTCGCGGTCGCCGGCGACGACCACGTCATAGGCATCGAAGCTCCAGCGCAGCTGCTTTTGCAGACCGGGGTCGTCCTCGATGATCAACAGTTTCGGTTTATTTTGGGTCACGGCTATTCCTCAGTTCACGCTGCGCGATCGACGGCGCCGGCGGCGATGCCGGCCTCGTGGTACAACGGCAGGGTGACGGTAAAAGTGGTTCCAACCGAGGGCGTGCTGGTCAAGTCCAGCGCGCCGCCCAGTTCATTGATGTATTCGCGGCTCTCGAACACGCCGATGCCCATGCCGGCCGGCTTGGTCGATTCGAACGGCTTGAACAGGCGCTCGCGAATGAATTTCTCGGTCATGCCGGCGCCGGTATCGGCCACCGTGATCGCCACCCGGTTGCCCTGGCGGCGAATGCTCACGTTGACGCGCCCGCTCTTGGGCGTGGCTTCGATCGCATTCTGGATCAGGTGGCCCAGCACGCGCTCGAGCCGCTCGCGGTCGGCCAGCACCATCAGGCCCTGCTGCTCGACCTGCAGCAGCGGATGCGGCTCGAGGGCGCTCTTGAGCGCGATCGCCTGGCGCACCACGGCCTCGACCGACAAGGCGCGCGGCCGCGCCGGGGCATCGTTGCGGCTCAGTTTCTGCAGCATCGACGTCATCTTCTGGATCGAATGGTCGACCGTGTCGAGCATGTCGCGTTGGAACTCCGGATTGTCGCGGTGCTTTTCGGCGTTGGCGTTCATCAGGGACAGCTGGGACACCAGGTTCTTGAGGTCGTGCACCACGAAGGTCGACATGCGGTTGAACGAGTCGAACTGGCGCGCCACCATCAATTCGTCGGCGGCATCCTGCTGCGCCAGGTAGCTGGCGGCCTGGCTGCCTGCGATCTCGAGCAGGTCGAACACTTCCCAGTTCAGGGCCACGGTGCTGCGCGCATCCTGCAGCACCACGAAGCCGAACAGTTTCGAGTGCATCATCAGGGGAACCACCAGCCAGCCGCGCGGGAACTCCTTCAGCCAGGCCGGCAGTTCGAGGTCGCCGTACTTCTCGGGCAAGGACTTGTATTCGCGCAGGTCGATCACCCACTGGGTGGTTTCCAGGAAGCGGCAGAACTTCGAATCGGCCGGCTCGACGGCGCTGCTGGCGGCCTGCAGGCCGGCCACCGGGCGATAGGTGCCGGCGCCGGCGCCGTCGGGTTCGCCGTCGCGGCGCTGCCACAGCACCCCGCCCGGGCTTTCGACCAGGGCGCCGACCGCCTCGATCGCACGCTCGCCGATATTGGCGCTGTGCTCGGACAGGGTGCGCGTGAAGCGCATCCATTCCTCGCGGTAGTCATAGCCGTAGCTGTAGAAATGCTTGCTGATGAAGACCTTGAGCCAGGAGCGGAACGTGCCCGAGAACAGGGTGCCGGCCAGCACCAGCAGCGCGCCGCACAGGAACACGACCTGCATCACGCCGCCCCAGCTGCCGCCGAAGTAGCGCAGGTAGTAGCCGGCGAAGCCCATCGCCAACAGGTACAGCGCGGAGCCGAACAGCGCGGTCGAATGGAACATCACGCGCCGCGACAGCGCCAGCGCATTGGCGCGCGAGGTGCCGCGCTTGACCGCGGTGCCGATCAGCGGCATGGCCAGGGCGTTGACGATGCCGCGCGCGGCCCAGGTGTCCTGGTGCATCTCGTGGAACAGCATCGCCTGGCTGTACATATAGAAGTCGTAGGCGAACATGGCGCCGATGCCGAGGCAGGCGAACTTGATGGCCCAGCGTTCCTGCACCGTCTTGTTGCGGTACACCTGCTCGACCAGCAGCATGCCCAGCACCGCCTGGCACACGCGCGCCGTCACGTTCGGCAGCATGCCGTCGACATTGAGCATCAGGTCGGTGCGCAGCAGCGCCGTCGCCAGCAGCAGGCCCAGGTAGACCATGCCGCCGACAAACACCGGCGTGCGCAGGCCGAATGGCCAGCGGCTGCCCGGATCCCTGTAGTTTCCCAGTAACAGCACCAGCACGACGCACCAGGCGCCGCTGCGCAGGATCTCGAGCTTGTCGGTCCAGACCGACCACAGCCTAAAGCCGGACGCGGCTTCCATGGCCAGGGCGCCGGACCAGAGCGCGGTGAGCGCGCAGGCGATCGCGATCGGCGCGACGTGGCTGCGGCCGCGCCAGATCGTCAGCAGGAGACCGATCAGCAGGAAGAAACCGATGGCGGCGACGCTATAGCTATAGACGGCAATGCTGGTCAACGTGCGCCATCCATGAGAACGTGCATTGAAAAAATCCGGGTGAGGAGATCACACCGATGCCCGGCCCTGGCGCCTTCCGGGGCGTGCGCCTCAGCGCCCGCTGCGGAACAGGACGACCTTGAGCGTGTTGATCAGCACCAGCACGTCGAGGAACAGGCTGTTGTTCTTGACGTAATACAGGTCGTACTGCAGCTTTTGCAGCGCATCCTCGGCCGAGGAGCCGTAGCCGTAACGCACCTGGGCCCATCCGGTGATGCCTGGCTTGATGCTATGGCGCACATTGTAATATGGCACCACCTCGATCAGCTGCTCGACGAAATAGGCACGCTCGGGACGCGGACCGACGAACGACATGTCACCCTTGAGCACGTTGAACACCTGGGGCAATTCGTCGATGCGGGTCTTGCGCATGAAATTGCCGACGCGGGTGACGCGTGGATCGTTCTGGGCCGCCCACTGCGGCTTGCCGCCCTTTTCGGCATCGGTGCGCATGCTGCGGAACTTGTGCACGCGGAAGATTTTGCCGTCCTTGCCGACCCGTTCCTGCGAATAGAACACGGGGCCGCGGTCTTCCAGCCACACGGCGATCGCCGCGGCCAGCATGATCGGCAGGGTCACGACCATGATCAGGGTGCTGCACACCAGGTCGAAGCCTCGCTTCATGAAGGTGCGGATATAGCTCTGGTCAAAGCCACCGCCAAAGACCAGCCAGCTCGGCTGCAGGGAGTCGACCCGGATCTGGCAGGTTTCGCGTTCGAAGAACGTGGCGGCGTCGGTGACCTTGAGGCCTTGCAGTTTGCAGTCGAGCAGTTCCTTGATGGGGAAGCTGCCGCGCCGGTTCTGTACCGAGACCACGATTTCCTGCACGCCATACTGCTTGGCGACCTTGACCAGCGAATCGCCGTCACGCACCTTGAGCAGGTCGCCGGAGGGTACGCAGACCTCTTCGCTGGCGACCGGGATGAAGCCGGCGATATTGTAGCGGTGGTAGCTGGTCTTCTTCTGCGCCAGCTCGCTGCACTCCTTGGCCAGCGGACCGCAGCCGAGGAACATGATGCGCGACTGCATCAGGCGCATTTCGGACGTCTTGAAGAAGATGATGCGCGCGGTAAAGATACCGACCGCCGCCAGGCCGAACACCAGCAGCAGGATGCCGCGGCCGAAATACAGGTCGGGGGCAATATAGAACACCAGCGTCAGGATCAGGAAGCCCATCAGGAAGGCGGGCATCAGCTTCATCAGGAAGGGATGGCGCAAGCCTTCGTCGAAATCGAGCTGGTACATGCCCATGGCGCTCATGCTGAAGCTGACCGCAATCGCGAAGGCGATGGCCGACGCCATGAAGTGATCGAGCTGCAAGGCTGTCGCCGGCGCGTCGACGTCAAGAAAGCGCATGGCTGCGCCCGCATAGGCTGCACCGAGCAGGATCAATATCTCTACGAACAGTAGGACGAATACGATCTTCGACACATAGTGATTAGAGATCCGAAACATGTTATTCCCCAGAATTTATTATTGCTTCACTGCTTGCTGAGTTGGCAAAACGACGGCAAGGCTTCACTGCATCGAACGCAGCGCGCGCATGGTCTCATACAATAGCTACACCGTGTCGCGCTCGCCAGCATACCTGTTGTATCGGCGACAGATGACCATCTTCTGGTCAACAAATTTCTTAGCGCAACATTATCAATATAACAAAGATTCGAATTTGTTTCTTTATCGCTACATCTAGCGTGCGCGGGGCAACAGCTTGTTGTCGGACACATAGGCCGGCGTGCCGCTCAGTGCCAACCATGTGAACATACGGCAAGCCGGCGCCGTACGCTCGATGACTGGTCGGTCATGCAAGCAAGTCTGCTGAACAGCGGACTGCTCATGCAAATTTATTTATCGCCTGCAAGACATGTTTTTGCCATATTTTTAACATTAAATATAGCATGGAAACACAAACAGGCTCAACGACGCTTCATTGCCGCGTCAGGCCAATGCAACACGGGTAACACAAGCGACCAAGACTCACCTGCGATTAGTGAAAGAAATTTTAGCATTGACTCAACAGTATGCCGCACAACGATGTATATCGTGCGCTATTGTTTTAAAGCCAATATTGATTTATAGCAAGTGTGTGTCTTAGAGCTTTGCCACGGCGCCCTGGGGCGCATCCAGCACCGGCATGGCGCCGGCGGCCGGTGCCGGCTGACGCGCGCGCGCTCCTGCGCCGATGAGCCGAGGGAACAGTCGCGGCATCAGGACGTCGGCGATGCGGTAAACGGCGACCAGGATGGCCGTGACCAGCACCGGCGCCATCACCCAGTACACGGGATAGGGCAAGGCGCTGCCATAGCGGTTGTACAGGAGCCAGGTCAGCAACAGCACAGGGGCATGCGCCAGGAACATGAAGAAGCTGTACTTGCTCATGCCTACCAACCATGGTCCGAGCCGGGTCCCCACCAGCCAGGCGGTGGCCGGCCAGATGAGGAACGGCGCGACCAGGCGCAGATAGGTCGTGTTCGCAACACGGAAATGCACGATGGCGGCGCAGGCGAGCACGAACAACACCAGGCACAACAGTGCATGACGGTCGAGCAGGCGCAGGTTCCAGCCGCGCACGGCCGCCATGCCGCCGACATAGAACAGCACCGCCATCAGGTCGCGCAGCACCAGCGCACCATCGTAGTTATTGAAGAACACCACCGACACCAGGACCAGGCCCGGCCAGGCGTAGTTGCGCAACAGCCAGCCGAACAATGGGGCGAGCAGGATCAGCGCCAGCAGGTCGCGCAGGAAGTTCAGCGGGTAATTAACAGGCGAAGCGGTCAGGCCCAAGGCCGCATTGAGCCAGGCCATCGGTTCGAACGGCCACAGTTGCGCGGACATCTCGATGCCGGCGAACACCTGCGCCCCCAGCGCCAGCGGCACCAGCGGCAGGCTGAAGCACAGGAAGGGCAGCAGGATGGTGCGCGCCTTCTTGTTGAACAGGCGGGCCGGCGCGCGGTCGAGCGCGGCGCCAAACAGCAGGAAGCCCGAAATGACGGTCAGCACCGGCACGCTGGCGCGGAAGACGGCGAGCTGGAAAAATGCTTTGACGGCATCGAACCAGCCATCGCCGACCTCGACCATGGGCACGTACTGCGGCGTATGCAGCATGATGACGCCGAAGATCATGACGAAGCGAAGAAGGGCGATACGGTCGCGAAGACCATGGTCGAGAGTCATGGAAGGTGCTCTTTCAAAGGTGCGGAGCATGCGCAGATGGCGGCGCGCATGACGCCCGAAACTGCCGGATCGGGCCTGCCGGCAATGAGGAGCTTGCCAGCTCTTACTTACATTAAAGTCAACACTGAGGAATGTCAATTGTGCGCGTGTTTCATTACACAAATGGTGCGCTACGGAAACGAAGAGAGAGTATGGAAGCGGGGCGGCGACATGCCGGCGCATGCGGGACGATCGGGCGGGGGGAGGAAAACAACGGCGATGATGCCGGAATGGCGCGGCTGGCTGGGATCGAACCAGCGACCCTTGGCTTCGGAGGCCAATACTCTATCCACTGAGCTACAGCCGCGCTGGAGGCGTGACGAAGGATACAGTCTTTCCGCAGGTACGTCCATGGGCAAAAGCGGAAAAACCCCTACACCGAAACAGGATTACACTATAATAAGATTCTCGACGGCATTTGCAAAAAGCCACTAGATCGCAGTGCCCAAGTGGCTGGTTTTTTTAATTGAATTAAGGAAATCATGAGCGACGCACACAACGAACATCAATCCCTCATCCGCACGCCAAAACAGCTCGTCGTTGCCGTCACGGGATTCTTTCTAGTCATTGTTATAGGTATCATTTTGCTGGTCATATTCGTGACCAGCACCGCCACTACCGGCGCCGGCACCGACAGCCAGAGCGCCGAAGCCATTTCTAGCCGTATCCGCCCTGTTTCCGAAGAAGGTTTCACCCTGGTCGACGCCAATGCACCGCGCGTGCTCCAGGCCGGCGGTGTCGTCTATGCCGCCACCTGCGCGTCCTGCCACGACAGCGGCATGGCAGGCGCACCGAAGACCGGTGACAACGGGGCCTGGGGCGCACGCCTGGCGCAAGGCTATGACACCCTGCTCAAGCACGCGATCGAGGGGATCCGCGCCATGCCTGCCAAGGGCGGCAATCCGGATCTGGACAATCTCGAAGTGGAGCGCGCAGTCGTCTTCATGGCCAACATGAGCGGCGCCAGCTTCAAGGAACCGGCCGAACCCGCGTCGGCACCGCCGGCCGCCGATGCGCCGGCCAGCACCGCCGTGACCGCAGCGACCGCCGACACTCCTCCCCCGGCAACGCCCCAGCCTGCTGCTGTCGCGGCGGCGCCGGCCGTCGCCGGTGCCGATACCGGCAAGAAGGCTTACGACGCAGCCTGCATCGCCTGCCATGGCACCGGCATCGCGGGTGCGCCTAAATTCGGCGACAAGGCGGTGTGGGCCGCACGTCTCGACCAGGGCGCGAACACCCTGTACGAGCACGCCATCAAGGGTTTCCAGGGCAAGACCGGCTTCATGCCGCCGAAGGGTGGCTCGACCATTCCCGACGCCGAGGTCAAGGCGGCGGTCGATTACATGGTCGCTGCAGTGAAATAAAGGTGTGCGGCGAACACGCCGCAGGGCCGATGCCTGGCTTCGATATGATGCTGCAAACAAGGAGGGGAATCGACATGGCGCGATACCCGTTCCCTGGTGATGACCCCGAATGCCATACGCCGCCATTGGCGCGACAGCTGTAACGCGCCCGCCATCGAGCGCCCGATGCCGCCCGGGTAGTTGGGTCGTCGGTGCGACGCCACGCCATCGAAGCGCGCCAGCCATGTCTTGAAGCGCCGGTGACACGCGCTCGCCTGTGAAACATGGACGGGCGTCCCCGGCGTCGGCGCGGACGCGTTCGGCGGCACTGAAGTGGACGGTCTGGTGCGCGACGCCAAGGGGATCGGCGCAGGCGCGATCGGCGCAATTGGCGCCGCTGACCAGCAGCGCTTGCCGACGATCTCGGCAGGTGCTTCACCGGCCGGGCCACCTTCAGGACTTTCCACCAGCGTGCGATTGGCAATGAAGGATCGGGGCGCCCATTCCGGCCAGTGCGCCGCCCGGCCCGGTAAACCTGTTTTCTCAGCTCGACTGGGGTTGGATCGCCGGCGCTCCAGAAGGCTGCGGCAGTGGGGTGGGGACGAATGCCAGCTTGACGTGCTCGGCGGCAAAATATTCCAGCAGCGCGCGCGTCAACAGGATCAGGCCGGCCATCTCCAGGCCCTCTTCGATCGTCACCAGGAAGGCGTACGTAAAGTTCTGACCGAACGCTTCGGCATAGGCGCCGTCGAGCAGTTCCATGCCCAGGCATCCGCTCAGGTAGATAGCGGCGGCGAGCAGCAGCTGGCGCCGCATGGCAGGCGCGAGCCGAAGCAGGAATTTCATGAAGAACAATGCCGCGGCGCAGACGACAGCGATGCCCGGGATGACCCAGCTGAAGTAAAAGACACCCAGATCCCCCGGTCCCAACAGGCCGCGCATCGGCGCGATCAATTTTTCATGTACCTGGAATCCTTCATCATAGGCAATCAGTACAAATCCGAGCGCCAGGACCTGCCAATAAAGTGAATCGCGCGGTGCACTCGAGCGGCTGCTCAGCCCAACAAGGAAAAGTAGCAAGGCATTACCCAACGCGATCATGACCGTGAAGAAGGTCGGAATATTACGCTCATAATCGACGTTAAATAGCTGAACGAGTCCGAAGACGTGGTCATGGTCAAAAACGAAACGCAAGGTCTGACCGGTGAAGCTACCGACCAGCAGGAGCAACGCCAGCCCAAAGAGGATCCGGACAATGGCCTGTGGCCGAATGGATAACTGATAGGACGGCATTGTTCTACTCCTTATTCGCTTGGCCGCAATAATTTCCCCGAAGCATTTTTATTGGGTGTATTCACATGACATCTTGATGACATCGCGTACAAGAATACGCCAGCAATTGTTGTCAGTAAATAAATTTATTGAAAAAATTATATTTTTTGTTGCCGTGGAAGCACGGCCGCCCTCAGGCTCGTACCGGAGCGAACAATGCACGAAACGCTGGCGGTCGGATTGATGGAAGTTGCCCGGCTACTGCGGGCTACTCGCCGGCGGCGGTACAAAGAAACGGATGACAAGAAAGTCATCGTCGTGCTGGTTGACGTGTTTCACAGGATGCCGAGCCTGCTCCTGCATGCAAGCAAAGCGCAGGCAAAGCAGGCTCGACAGGCGAGGCGGCGCCAGTTCCGTTGCAGCACGATTGATTTTGCCTGGTCTGCGGCCCCCGACGCTCCGCCTTGTATTCCGGACGAACGGGCCGGAAGCGCGGCGAACCCAGCCACGTCAGTTAACTGTTCTCTTAACCAAAAATCATTAACGTTGTTTTCAGACAACTTATCAATTCTGCAGAGAAAATATTTTTTGCCGGCGGCGCTGCATGGCAAGCACTGCTGTCAGGCCAATCCCATAAAGCCACATTCCTGCCGGCGCCGGGACTTCAGCAATGTCCTCACCAATATAAAAATCAAAATTTATTCCTGTAATACCCAGCCCCCCGATCTCCTCCGAACCAAACAGATTGTCCGAAGCGGGGAACAATCCATCCCATGGACGATTTTGTTCGACATCGCCGGCCAGATTATCGGTTCCAGAAACTAGTTTATTACTTGAATTAAAAAAGGAAACCCGCGCATCGAACAACGTTACTTCGCGCAAAAAATCCAGTGCGTCGCCGAAAATCCCGATGCCATAGACAGCCGTCCCATCCGACGCCGGGAACATCTCGCCATTCGACCTGATTTGAATACTGATGAGTGCCCGGCCATCATCCAATGCGGTTTCCGATTCGGTGAACGTCAGGTTCAAGCCATTCCAGCTTCCCCCTTCGGGAGCGCCGTCGAAGACCGGGACTACGAACAGCGGATCGGAAGCGCTGGCTTCGCCCAGGTAGAGCGAATACGTCGAACCGGTCTGAACGAATGGTGCAGCGACTGCTTGAGCGCCCAGACCAAGCGTCGCGACGCAAAATGTCATAGAAGCAAGAAACTTGTGCATATTTCCCCCTACATATTTTAATTCTTAACATTTTATGCAAGTTTCATGCCAAAAAAGATTCCGCGTAAAAACAATACATTAAAAATGTTCTTCATCCTTTCCGACCCAGGCTGTCAATAATTTCGACACCGCCGCACGACTTTTGCACTGTTTGCTGATCTGGCACACATCCCACCACGGTTACTTTTCAGTAGTGGCATGTGGTATTCACTGCGCCGCAGCTATCGTCATAATGAAAGCCCTTGACCGTCTTCATGAGGGTTCGATTCAAAGGTTTTTGCAAGGAAATAATGGATAATTATCCAGAAGAATCAGTTCATTATTTACAAAATAGTTTCTTCCTATACTCCAATGTTAGAAATTGATAAATATTGCAAAAATGAACTGTCACAATTGGTTACAAACTGTTTGTAGTAAATATCGTATCCTTAAAAAAATTTCCATTAGGAATAAATTCCAATGGGAATTACTTAGAGGATTATCATGCAACTATTCCGAACCGATTTATCTGTTCAACACGCCGCGCTTCGTCTGAATGCCGCACTGATCGTTTCCCTCGCCGCCGTCGGCGGCGCTTCGGCTGCCACGCTGTCGGTCGGTCCTGGCAAGACGTATGCCGCCCCATGCGCCGCTTTCGCCAAGGCCAAGGCTGGCGACGTCGTCGAGATCGACGGCACCAAGACCTATAGTGGCGACGTCTGCGCCATCAACGTCAACGACCTCACTATCCGCGGCGTCAACGGTCGTCCGAAGATCAATGCCGCTGGCAAGAATGCCCAGGGCAAGGGCACGTGGGTCGTCAAGGGCAATGACGTCACGATCGAGAATGTCGAGATGTATGGCGCCAAGGTCCCGGACAAGAACGGCGCCGCACTGCGTCTGGAAGGCACCAACTTCACCCTGCGCTCGTCTTATCTGCACGATAACGAGAACGGCATCCTGAGCGGCGTTAATGCCAACAGCCATATCGTGATCGAGAACAACGAGTTCGGCTTCAATGGCCGTGGGGAGGGCAAGACCCATAACTTGTATATCGGCGTCGTCGCCAGCCTGACCTTCCGCTACAACTATTCGCACGATGCCAAGATCGGCCACAACCTGAAATCGCGCGCCAAGCTCAATACCATCAGCTACAACCGCTTTTCGAGCACGACCGGCAAGCCAAGCTACGAGATCGACCTGCCCAATGGCGGAACGTCGTACGTGATCGGCAACGTGATCCACCAGCCCGCCAGCCACGATAACCCGGCCATGGTGGCCTATGGCCTGGAAGGTCCGACCAATCCGGGCCAGGACCTGTACGTCATCAACAATACTTTCCTGAACGACGACAGTTCGCGCGGCACCTTCGTGCTGATCGACCGCCGCGTCACCAAGCCTGCTCTGCTGCAGAATAATATCTTTGGCGGCACGGGCACCGTCACCGGCCAGGCCAGCGCCATCCAGAAAACCAACTTCCGTTCGGTCGCCCCGGGCTTCGTGAACCGCGCGTCGTTCGACCTGCATCCGACCGCCAACCCGCTCGTGATCGATGCCGGCACGGCGCCCGGCAAGTCGGCTTCGGGTGTGGACCTGAGCCCGAACGCGCAATACAGGCATGTGGCGGGCGCCGAATCCCGCCCGGCCTCCGGCACGCTGGACATCGGCGCCTATGAAACGGCAGGCACGGCGCCGGCGCCAGGGCCAGGCCCGGCACCGGGACCGGGACCGGGACCGGCGCCTGGAACTCCGGAGACCTGGACGTTCTGCTCCACCGAAGCCAACAGTTGCTCCTTCACCGGCACCCGCAAGGTCCGCTACGGTGCGCCAGGCGCCTACAATTACAAGGTCCTGACCCGCAAGACGGTCTGCAACAGCGCGGTATTTGGCAACCCCATCCCCGGTGTTGCCAAAAAATGCCATTACTCGAACCTGGCGCAATGATCTGAATAGCAGCAATCGGGACAGGGCCGGTCGGCGTGCCGACCGGCCCTGTCCCGCCCGGCACGCGGCTCCAGCGGCACCCGGTGGATCGTCGTGCCTCGCTGTCAGTCCAATGAAAAACGGCCGCATGCGGCCGTTTTTTCCATATGGCGACCCGGCGGATCAGCCCGGACCGAAGAACTCGCGCCGTAGCCCGCCGCCCAGCAGACGCAGGCGGCCAAGGCGCCGGCTCAGCTCCATCGGGCGCTTCAGCAGCGAGCGATGCAGCAGATAGGTCGACAGGATGTCCTTCGAGCGGCTGTGCGAGCCGGCATGGCCAGTGCGGTAGATCGCTCCTGGAAACGGCAGTGCGGCGAGCGGCGTGCCCTGCTCCGCAAGGTATTTTCCGATGAACACATGGCTACCCAGCATCTTCTTGATATAGGCTTCGTCCGCCACTTCCACGCTGGCCGGCAGCCCGAACAGATCGGCACGGATGATGTGCGAGGTGCCGCAAAGCATCGAGAAATTCGGATAACGGTACATCAGCGTCTTGTCGGGAGACCAGACGTAGCCGTGGTAGACATACCAGCCGTTCTGGCCATGGTGCTGCTTGACGAAGCCGGTCAGCTTATCGCTGATCAGGTCGTCATCGTCGACCACCATGAAGTAAGCGGTCGGTCCGACGTCCAGCATGCCGGCCAGGATGCGACGTCCCTTATCCAGGCGCACCGCCTCATGGAACACCTCGCGGTCGGACGACCCCTGCTCGTGCAGCGGGTTGGGTGCGAAGTCGACCCATTTGACCTGCACGCCCTCGGGCAGCGCCGGCAAGTCCGACCCGCGATTGGCGACCACCACGGCGCGCCATCCCGGCTCCGCCTGGTTGGCGAGCGAACCGAGCGTGACAGCCAGATTGCGCTTCAACTCGTTCCAGTCGCGCGCGTTGTCTGGGTGCCGGACAGGGATGACAAAGGTAAGGGCAGCTTGCACGTTATTGATTATTGATTAAGTTGCCAACAGATTAATCGCAACGTTGGCAATAGTAAATAGCGATCCAGTTGCCACCGAAAAACGGCACGGCCAAACGCTCGGTTCGGCCGCGCCGTTTCCCGGACCTGTCCGGCAGCCGGTTCCCGCCATGCTTACCAGATGATCACGCGGTCCTTCGGCGCCAGGTACATCTTGTCGCCCGCCTTGACCCCGAACGCCTCGTAAAAGCCCGGCTGGTTCTTCAGGGTGCCGTTGGCGCGGTACTGCGCCGGCGAGTGCGGATCGGTCTTGATCTGGGCGATCTGGGCCGGCTCGCGCATCTTGGTGCGCCATACCTGGCCCCAGCCCATGTAGAAGCGCTGGTCGCCGGTGAGACCGTCGACGACGGGCGCCGGTTTGCCCTTCAGCGAGATCTTGTAGGCTTTATGGGCGATCGCCAGGCCCGAGTTGTCGCCGATGTTTTCGCCCAGGGTCAATTCGCCGTTGACGTGGTAGCCCTCCAGTGGGCTGAAGGCGGCATATTGCGCGATCAGTGCGCGGGTCTTCTCGCCGAAACGCTCGCCGTCTTCTTTGGTCCACCAGTTGCGCATATTGCCGTCGCCGTCGTACTGCGAACCCTGGTCGTCGAAGCCGTGGCTGATCTCGTGGCCGATCACGGCGCCGATGCCGCCGTAGTTGACCGCGTCGTCGGCATTGGCGTCGAAGAACGGCGGCTGCAGGATCGCGGCCGGGAACACGATCTCGTTCAGTTCCGGGTTGTAGTAGGCGTTGACGGTCTGCGGCGTCATGCCCCACTCGTCGCGGTCGATCGGCTTGCCGAGCTTGTTCAGCTCGCGGTTGTACTCCACTTCGCGCGAACGCATCACGTTGCCGACCAGGTCATCGCGCTTGACGGTGAGCGCGGTGTATTCCTTCCACTTGTTCGGATAGCCGATCTTCGGCGTGAACTTGGCCAGCTTGGCCTGCGCTTCCTTCTTGGTCGCGGGGCTCATCCAGTCCAGGGTGTCGATCGACTCCTTGTAGGCGGCCAGCAGGTTGTTGACCAGGACTTCCATGTGCGCCTTGCGCTCGGCCGGGAAGTGCTTCGCCACGTACAGCTTGCCGACCGCATCGCCCAGGCTCGATTCCAGGGTCGAGACGCCGCGCTTCCAGCGCGGTTCCAGTTGCGGGATGCCGGCCAGGGTGGTGCCGTGGAAGGCGAAACGCTGGTCGACGAAGGCCTTCGACAGGTAGTTGGCGTAGCCGTTCACGGCATGGAACTGCAGATAGGCTTTCCAGGTCTCCAGCGGAACACGATCGAGAACGTCGGCGAAGCCCTTCAGGTAGGTCGGCTGGCTGACGATCAGGTAGTCGGCCTTGCCCTGCAGGCCGGAAGCCTTCAGCCACTGCGTCCAGTCGTAGCCCGGCGCCAGCGCGGCCAGTTTCGGGAGCTCGACCTTGTTGTAGGTCTTGATCGGGTCGCGGTTCTCGACCTTGGTCCACTGCGCCCTGGCCAGCTCGGTTTCCAGCGCGACGATGGCTTGCGCGTCTCTCGCCGCGTTCTTGCCGCCGGCCAGCGCGAGGATCTTCTCGACATGCTGCTGGTATTTGGTGCGGGTGTCCGCCAACTTGGCGTCGTCGGTTTTAAGGTAGTAGTCGCGGTCGGGCATGCCCAGGCCGGCCTGGTACAGGTCGGCCACGTACCTGGTCGAATCCTTGGCGTCCTGGTGGATGAAGAACACGAACGGCACGTTGACGCCGATGCGGCCCAGGTGGGCGAACATCGCCGGCAGTTCGTTCTTGTTCTTCAAGGCGGCGATCTTGCCCAGTTCACCGGCCAGCGGCTTGGCGCCCAGCTGTTCCAGGCGCGCCTCGTCCATGTAGCTGGCGTAGAAGTCGCCGATCTTGCGCGCTTCAGTGCCATTGGCCGCGCTGCGCTCCATGGCCGCCTTCTCGATGATCGCGCGCAACTGCGGCAGGGTGTCGTCGCGCAGCTGGTGGAAGGCGCCCCAGGTCGACTTGTCGGCCGGGATCTCGACGCTCTTGAGCCACTTGCCGTTCAGGTGTTCGAAGAAATCGTCCTGCGCACGCACGCCGGCATCGATGTACTGGGTGGCGATGCCGGACGAAGCGCCTGCCTTGGCGGCGGCGGCAGGATCGGCGGCAGCAGGAACGGCGCCGGATCCGGCGTGCGCGAACGAAGCTACCAGCACGAGCGCGGCAGCGCTGAACAGATGTCGTTTCATGTTCTCTCTCTTTGTTGTGAGTGCAATGCAAAACGGGCCGGCGCTTCAATCCGCCGGCCCGTCCTTGAACCAGATTACCAGATGATGACGCGTTCTTCAGGCGGCAGGTACATCTTGTCGCCCGGCTTCACGTCGAAGGCCTTGTAGAACTCGGCCATATTGCGCACGGCGCCGTTGGCGCGGAACTGGCCCGGCGAGTGCGGGTCGGTCTTGACCTGGTTGATCTGCTGCGCTTCGCGCATCTTCGAGCGCCACACCTGGCCCCAGCCCATGAAGAAGCGCTGGTCGCCCGTGAGGCCGTCGATCACCGGCGCCGGCTTGCCCTGCAGCGAGATCTGGTAGGCCTTGTAGCCGATCGCCAGGCCGGCGTTGTCGCCGATGTTCTCGCCCAGGGTCAGCTCGCCGTTCACGTTATAGCCCGGCAGCGGGCTGTAGCCGTTGAACTGGTTGACCAGCTTGTCGGTGCGGGCCTTGAACGCGGTCTTGTCCTCGGCGCTCCACCAGTTGCGCAGGTTGCCGTCGCCGTCCGACTGGCTGCCCTTGTCGTCGAAGCCGTGGCCGATCTCGTGGCCGATCACGGCGCCGATCGCGCCATAGTTGACCGCGTCGTCGGCGCGCATGTCGAAGAACGGCGGCTGCAGGATCGCGGCCGGGAACACGATCTCGTTCATCGTGCTGCGGTAGTACGCGTTCACGGTCTGCGGCGTCATGCCCCACTCGGTGTGGTCGATTGGCTTACCCAGCTTGCCGATGTTGCGCTCGTACTCGAAGGTCGAGGCGCGCATCGCGTTGCCGACCAGGTCGTCGCGCTTGATGGTCAAGCGAGCGTAGTCGCGCCACTTGTCCGGATAGCCGATCTTGGGCGTGAACTTGGCCAGCTTGGCGCGCGCTTCCTTCTTGGTCGCCGGGCTCATCCACTCCAGGTTGTCGATCGACTGGCCGTAGGCGATGATCAGGTTCTTCACCAGCTGTTCCATGCGCGCCTTGCGCTCGGCCGGGAAATGCTCTTTCACGTACAGCTTGCCCAGCGCCTCGCCCAGCGCGCCTTCGACGGTGGCCACGCCCTTCTTCCATTCCGGACGCTGCTCGGTCACGCCGGTCAGCGCGGTGCCGTAGAAGGCGAAGTTTTCGTCCACGAAGGGCTTGGACAGGTAAGGCGCGTATTCGCGCAGCAGCTGCCATTCGAAGTACGACTTCAGGGTCGCCAGCTCGGTCTTGCCCAGCAGCTCGGTCAGGCCCGTGAAGTAGCTCGGCTGGTTGACGATGATGGTGTCGAGCTTGTTGCCCACACCGGCGGCGCCCAGGGCCGCCTTCCAGTCGTAGCCCGGCGCCAGCTTGGACAGTTCAGGCACACTCATCTTGTTGTAGCGCTTGACCGGGTCGCGGTTCTCGACCTTGGTCCACTGCACCCTGGCCAGCGCGGTCTCGAAGTCGACGATGGCCCGGGCCTGGGCCGCGGCGTTCTTCTCGCCGGCAAGCAGGAGCGTCTTCTCGACGTGCTGCTGGTACTTGGCGCGGATCTCCGCCAGCTTGGCGTCGTCCTGCTTCAGGTAGTAGTCGCGGTCGGGCATCCCCAGGCCGCTCTGGCTGATGTAGGTGGCGTACCGGGTCGAGTCGCGCATGTCCTGGCCGACGTAGATGCCGTACGGGCTCGAGACGCCGATCTTCGCCAGGTGGGCGGCCAGGGCCGGAATGCCTTTCTTGTCCTTCAGCGCGCGAATCCGCGACAGCTCGCCGCTCAGCGGCTTGTAGCCCAGGGTTTCGCGGCGCTCGGCGTCCATGAAGCTGGCGTACAGGTCGCCGATTTTCCTGGCCTCGGTGCCGGCCTTGGCGCTACCGTCCTTCTGCGCCGCCTCGATGATCGCCAGCAGCTGCGGGGTCGTGTCTTCGCGCAGCTTCATGAAGGTGCCCCAGCTCGAGCGGTCGCTCGGGATCTCGGTGTCCTTCAGCCACTTGCCGTTCAGGTAGGTGAAGAAGTCGTCCTGCGGACGCACGCTGGTGTCGATGTACTGGGTGTCGATGCCCGAGATGGCGCCGACCGGCGCGGCGGCGGTGGCTGCGGTGGCGGCAGCCGGCGCAGTATCGGCGGCGGCGGCGGCCATGGCCGGCGCGGTATTGACGGCCGCGGCGGCCAGCAGGGACAGGGTCAGGGTGCTCAGGAGGTGTCGCTTCACGGGAAGAATCCTTACTTGCAGTGCGATTGCAGGGGGTGAATCGGTTCCGGCCGGACGGTCGGCAAAAAATCATTCTAGCGGTTAGGCAATAAACCTCGCTGGCAGAGTACGATTTTTTACTTTTCGATACACGGCACACATGTGTTTTCGCATATGCATGTGTTGGGAGATGACAACAAGATGACAGGCGCAATGGCGGGCGCGCCCCGTCGGCGGCGGCGAGGAATGTACAATCTCCGCAGAGGCAGCCTGCGAGATCGCACAGCGTGCGAAAACGCAACCAGGAAGAAAAAAGCCCGCGGTGGAGGCCGCGGGCAAAGACCACTTCAAGAGTGGAGAGAGAGAAAAACTGGTGCAACTATAGGCTGCCTCATCTGCACACTCGTCGACTCTTACAATTGCTTACCATCGTAGGATCGGCGCAACAACCTCCCCCATCCGGCTTACCCCCTCCTTGTCTGCAGGTCGATCGCTTTTGCGGCGGCGCCCGCAGCGGCGCGCGAACCGGTTTATACTGGCTTTGCGTTACCTCAGGCATAAGTTCGCGCCTGCAGTTCCGTGCGCAACGTGCCTCAACGGATCAACCACCATGGGTTCCACCTTCAAGAATTCCTGCCTCGTCGGCCTGGGCGTGATCGCCGGGGTCGGCCTGACCATGCAATTCTCCGCCCTCGCCTTCAAGCCGCCGGTCGAGGCCAGCATGCCGATCGCCGAGCTGCGCCAGCTGGCCGCCGTCTACGGCGTCATCAAGTCCACCTATGTCGAGCCGGTCGAAGACAAGGCCCTGCTGTCCGAGGCGATCGCCGGCATGGTCGCCTCGCTCGACCCGCATTCGGCCTACCTCGATCCGCGCGCCTACCGTGAGCTGCGCGAGGGCACCGAGGGCCGCTTCGTCGGCGTCGGCATCGAGATCGCCGTGAGCGAAGACGGCTACATCGAGATCGTCAGCCCGATGGAAGACTCGCCGGCCTACCACGCCGGCATCAAGGAGGGCGACCTGATCACCCGCATCGACGGCCATCCGGTCCAGGGCACGCCGATCGACGACGCCATCAAGCGCATGCGCGGCGAGCCGGGCACGCGCGTGACGCTCACGGTCGCGCGCAGGGACGCGCCGGAACCGCTCGATTTCACCATCGAGCGGCGCGAGATCATGCAAAAAAGCGTCAAGGCAAAGATGGTGGAACCGGGCTACGCGTGGCTGCGTATCGCGCAATTCCAGGAGCCGACCGTGGACGACATGGCGGCCAGGCTGCAGGCGCTGTACCGCGAAGACCCGGACCTGAAGGGCCTGGTGCTCGACCTGCGCAACGATCCGGGCGGCCTGCTGCAGGGCGCGATCGGCGTCGCCGCCGCTTTCCTGCCGAAGAACGCCGAAGTCGTCTCGACCAACGGCCAACTGGCCGATTCCCGCCAGCGCTTCTACGCGCGGCCCGAGTTCTACATGCTGCGCAGCGGCGCCGACCCGCTGGCCACCCTGCCGCCGGCGTTCAAGGACTTGCCGATGGTCGTGCTGGTCAATACCGGCTCGGCCTCGGCCTCCGAGATCGTGGCCGGCGCCTTGCAGGACTACAAGCGCGCCACCATCCTGGGCACCCAGACCTTCGGCAAGGGCTCGGTGCAGACCATCCGCCCGATTGGGCGCGACGCCGCGGTCAAGCTGACCACGGCGCGCTACTACACCCCGGCCGGGCGCTCGATCCAGGCGCGCGGCATCGTGCCCGACCTGCCCGTGGACGAAACGCTGGAAGGCGACGGCCTGAATGCGCTGCGCATGCGCGAGGCCGACCTGCAGCACCACCTGTCGAACGGCGCGGGGCCGGAAGCGGCCACGCGCGAGGACGACATCGAGGAACAGATGCGCCTGCTCGCCGAGGCGCGCACCCGCAAGCCGCTCGATTACGGCAGCACCGACGACTTCCAGCTGGCCCAGGCCCTGCGCCACCTCAAGGGCCAGGAAGTGGTGCTGTCCAAGCGCGCCGAGCCCGCCACCACGCTGGCCCAGCACGGGCACAAGGACGAATAAGAGCCTATCCCGGTAGGCTCTAAGCGCGACTGAACAGTCCCTGCGGCAGCCGATTCCCAGGCATGCGTCGAGCGTGTAGAATCGGCGCATCTTGCGGGCAACCCCGCTTATTTTCCCTGAAAGTTTGCTGAATATGAAACCTGTCGTCATCAGCGGCACTGGCCTGTTTACCCCGCCGCATTCCATCTCGAACGACGAGCTGGTGGCAGCCTTCAACGCCTATGTCGAACTGCACAACCAGGAACATGCTGCGCAAATCGCAGCCGGCGAGGTGACGGCGCTGGAACCGTCGAGCAGCGCCTTCATCGAGAAGGCGTCGGGCATCAAGTCGCGCTACGTGATGGAAAAGAGCGGCATCCTCGACCCGGCCCGCATGACGGCGCGCATCCCGGAACGGGCCGACGACGAGATCTCGCTGCAGGCCGAGATGTGCGTGGCCGCCGCGCGCGAAGCGTTGACGCGCGCCGGCAAAGAGCCGCAGGACATTGACATGGTGCTGGTCGCCTGCAGCAATATGCAGCGCGCCTATCCGGCGATGGCGGTCGAGGTGCAAGAGGCGCTGGGCATCGACGGCTTCGGTTTCGACATGAACGTGGCCTGCTCCTCGGCCACCTTCGGCATCGCCACCGCGGTCGACGCGGTGCGGGGCGGCCGTGCACGCGCGGTGCTGGTGCTCAACCCGGAAATCACCAGCGGCCACCTGAACTTCCGCGACCGCGACAGCCATTTCATCTTCGGCGACGCCTGCACCGCGATCGTGATCGAGGCCGCGGAGACGGCAACCGGCGCGCACCAGTGGGACATCCTCGACAGCCGCCTCAAGACCAGTTTCTCGAACAATATCCGCAACAACTTCGGCTTCATGAACCGCTTCGACGAAGCGGGCGTCGGCCAGCCGGACAAGCTGTTCCGCCAGCAGGGCCGCAAGGTGTTCAAGGAGGTCTGCCCGATGGCGGCCCAGACCATCGCCGACACGCTCGCGGCGGCCAAGCTCGAAACGAAGGACGTCGCGCGCTACTGGCTGCACCAGGCCAACCTGAACATGAACCTGCTGATCGTGCGCACCCTGCTGGGCCGCGACGCGACAGCCGACGAAGCGCCGGTGATCCTGGACAGCTATGCCAACACCTCGTCGGCCGGCTCGATCATCGCCTTCCACCGCTACCAGGACGACCTGCCGGCAGGCGCCAACGGCGTCATCTGCTCGTTCGGCGCCGGTTATTCGATCGGTTGCGTGGTGGTGCGCAAGAAGTAAATCATGGGCTCGCAGTCGCGGGAGACGATCGGTTCTGTGGGCTGACCTGGATCCCCGCCTGCGCGGGGATGACGTTCTGGCGTGATTGGCTAAAGCGTTAGCTGGCCATTGTTCGCAACGTTGAACAACGTCGTCCCCGCGCAGGCGGGGACCCAAGCCAGGATGCACGCACCAGCAGCATCAAAGCCGCGCCGCCAGCTCCGCCCCTTCGCGGATCGCGCGCTTGGCATCGAGCTCCGTCGCCAGCGCCGCGCCGCCGATCTTGTAAAAGCGCGGTCCGCCGCTGTTTGCCTCGACCGGCATCAGTTCCGCCAGGCTTTCCTGGCCGGCGCAGATCACCACATTGTCCACCTCCAGCAGGCGCGCTTGGCCCCCCACCGTGATGTAGACGCCAGCGTCGTCGATGCGCTCGTACCCCACGCCGGCCAGCATGGTCACGCCATTTCGCGCGAGCGTGGCGCGGTGCACCCAGCCCGACGTCTTGCCCAGGCCGGCGCCCGGCCGCGTGGTCTTGCGCTGCAGGAGCCAGACCTGGCGCGGCGGATGCGGCGCCTCCGGCGGCGCCAGTCCGCCCGGCGTCGCCACCAGCGGGTCGACGCCCCACTCCTTCATCCAGTGCGCGGCCGGCACCGGCAGCGCTACCCGCGGATCGTGCACCAGGAATTCGCCGGTATCGAAGCCGATGCCGCCGGCGCCGATGATCGCCACCCGTTGCCCGACCGGGCGGCCGCCCTTGAGCACGTCGAGATAACTCAGGACCTTCGGATGGTCGATGCCGGGAATCGCCGGTTTGCGCATGCGGATGCCGGTCGCCACGATCACGTCGTCGAAGCCCTGGGCCAGCAATTGCTCGCGCGTCACCAGGCAATTCAAGCGCGTGTCGACGCCCAGCAGTTCGAGCCGGCGGCCGAAGTAGCGGATCGTCTCCGCGAATTCCTCCTTGCCTGGAATCCTCATCGCGATATTGAACTGGCCGCCGATGCGGTCCTGGGCGTCGAACAGCGTCACGCGGTGCCCGCGCTCGGCGGCGACCGTCGCCGCCGACAGGCCGGCCGGGCCGGCGCCGACCACCGCGATGCGGCGCGCCGTGGCGGCCTTGCGAAACACGAGTTCGGTCTCGTGGCAGGCGCGCGGGTTCACCAGGCAGGTCGCGCGCCGGTTGGAGAACGTATGGTCCAGGCAGGCCTGGTTACAGGCGATGCAGGTGTTGATCTCGTCGCTGCGGCCGGCGGCGGCCTTGGCGACGAAATCGGCGTCGGCCAGGAAGGGCCGCGCCATCGACACCAGGTCGGCGTCTCCGCGCGCCAGGATGCTTTCTGCCTCGCCCGGCATATTGATGCGGTTCGAGGCCACCACGGGAATGCCGACTTCCTTGCGCAGCCGTCCCGCGATCCCGGCGAAGGCGGCGCGCGGCACCGAGGTGACGATGGTCGGGATGCGCGCCTCGTGCCAGCCATAGCCGGTGTTCAGGATCGTGGCGCCGGCGGCTTCCAGCGCCCGGGCGGACAGCACGATCTCGTCCCAGGTGTTGCCGCCTTCGACCAGGTCGAGCACCGAATGGCGGTGCATCAGAATGAAGTCCGGCCCAACCGCGGCGCGGATGCGGCGCACCACCTCGACCGCCAGGCGCATGCGGTTTTCGATCGGCCCGCCCCAGCGGTCGGTGCGGCGGTTGGCGCGCGCGCACAGGAACTGGTTCAGCAGATAGCCTTCGCTGCCCATGATCTCGACGCCGTCGTAGCCGGCCGTGCGCGCCAGCCTGGCGCAGCGCACGTAGGCGCGGATCGTCGCTTCGATGCCGGCCTCGGTGAGCGCCTTCGGCTTGAAGCGCGAGATCGGCGACTTGACGCTTGACGCCGACACCACGAAGGGCTGGTAGCCGTAGCGGCCCGCGTGCAGGATCTGCATCAGGATCTTGCCGCCCTCCTCGTGCACCGCGCGCGTGACGCGCCGGTGGTTGGGCACGTCGAAGAGGGAGTTCAGGGTCCCGCCAAACGGCAGCAGCCAGCCCTGGCGATTGGGCGAGATGCCGCCGGTGACGATCAGGCCCACGCCGCCGCGCGCGCGTTCGCGGTAGAAGGCGGCCAGCTTGCCGTAGTTGTAGAAGCGGTCTTCGAGCCCGGTGTGCATCGAGCCCATGATCACGCGGTTCTTCAGGGTGGTGAAACCCAGGTCGAGCGGCGCCAGCAGATTGGGATAGGTAGTCATCGCGGCATTACACCGCGATTTTCTGGAGTCGTGCGTCTAAACGACTGGAAGACGCATCAAGCCAGGTGGCTTTCGCGGTCGCGCAGTTCGGCAAAGCTTTCGATGCTGCCGATGCTGACCACCACCGGGTTCAGGCTGGCGCCGGCCGACATCGGGCGCCAGGCGAACTGCCACTCTTTTTCGCGCGCCTGGCCCAGGCTCTTGGTGAAGGCCGCGCCCAGCGGCGAACGGTTGCCGTACTCGATGGCGCCGTCGATGCCGGCCCAGTTGGGCAGCAGGCGCTGCACCGCGCGATGCAGGCGCTCGCCGAACTCCTCGGTATTGTGGATCACCAGGCAGGCGTCGCTCGGCGTGATGACGTCGAACAGGCGCTTGTCCCAGACGGTGGAAAACGACACTTGCAGGAAGCCGCCACTGGGTTCGAGGCGGAACTGGCCGTTCTTGAGCGCGTTTTCGAGTTCGGCGCGCAGGGCGTAGCGGTGCAGGGTCGGAGGGCGTTGGTAGTCGTGCATAAGATTCTTTCTTGCCGCATTCAAGGCTGCGAGGTTGGCGATGGTGGTGGCGGCGGCGGCGATTGCAGCATCATGATGGCCTGGTGCTGCATGCGCATGAACTTCGACGCGATGAAGATCTCGCGCAAGAAATAGACGAAGCTGCTGATCAGGGCGATCATCGCGAACACGAAGCAGGCGGCGATGTACTGGTCGAGCGGAATGCCGGTGGTATCGCCCGCGAACAGCATCGCGATGACCACGCACACCAGCAGGCCGCAGGCGGTGCTGGAGGCGATCGCGAAGTTGATCAGGTGCGAGCGCTGGTAGAGCAGCTCGAGTTCGCTCGAAAACTCGGCGTTGGGACTGACCTTGAGCCGGTCCTCGAGCACGCGCGTGCGGTCGATGATGCGCGCCAGCCGGTTGGTCAGCACGGTCAGCTTGGTGGCCACGCCAGTAAGCAAAAAAACCGGCGCGATCGCCAGCTGGATGACATGGCCGATATCGCTGATCTGGATATTCATGGGAACACGTTTCGAATTGTTGTCATGTGCCTGGTACGTCGGGCTGGCGGCTCTGCTGGTGACGCGTGTTCAACCACATGCGCGTAGGGTTGGCGGCTATGCCGCCGACGCGTTCAACCTGCATGTACGTAGGGTTGGCGGCTTTGCCACCGACGCGTTCAACCTGCATGTGCGTAGGGTTGGCGGCTTTGCCGCCGACGCGTTCAACCTGCATGCGCATAGTGTAGCAGCCATTAGCACCGTCACCCAACCTCACTCGAACCGGCGAAGCCGCTTGAACTGCTCGGTCGCCGCCACCAGCGCGCGCGCGATCCCCGCCTCCAGCGCGCCATGGCCGGCGTCGGCGATCATCTCCAGCTTCGACCCTGGCCACGCCGTGTGCAGGCGCCAGGCCGACAGCGGCGGGCAGATCACGTCGTAGCGGCCCTGCACGATCAGCGCCGGCAGGTGGGCGATGCGCGCCAGGTCGCGCAGCAGCTGGTCTTCGTCCAGGAAGGCGCCGTTGAGCATGTAATGCGACTCGAGCCGGCCGACGCCCAGGTCGAGCGTATCGTTCGCCACTTCCTCGGGCTGCGGCAGCAGGAACACGCGCCGGCCCTCGAACCGGCTCCAGGCGCGCGCGGCCGGCCAATACACGTCCGGGTCGTGGCACAACAGGCGGCGCGCGTAGGCTTTGAGCAGGTCGCGCCGCTCCTCCTGCGGAATCGGGGCCACGAATTCCTCGTACAGCTCGGGATAGAACCAGCGCACCTCGTTGATGAACCAGTCCACCTCGGCGCGCGTGCACAGGAAGATCCCGCGCAGCACGAAGCCCAGGCAGCGTGCGGGATGGGCCTGGCCATAGGCCAGCGCCAGGGTCGAGCCCCAGGAGCCGCCGAACACCAGCCACTGTTCGATGCCGAACAGCGCACGCAGGCGCTCGATGTCCTCGATCAGGAGCTGGGTCGTGTTGTTGCGCCACTCGCCCAGCGGCGTCGACTTGCCGGCGCCGCGCTGGTCGAACAGGATCACGCGGTAGGCGTGCGGATCGAAGAAGCGACGGTGCTGGGGCGACAGGCCGGCGCCGGGGCCGCCGTGCAGGAACAGCACGGGGATGCCGTCCGGATTGCCGACTTCTTCCCAGTAGATCGTGTGCATCTCGTCGACCGCCAGCATGCCGTGGCGGATGGGCTGGATCGGCGGGAACAGCGACGGCGGCGTGACGGGCATGGCGGCTCTTGTTGGCGGTGATTCAAGAAGCCGATTGTAGCGTACCGACAGTCGCTTTTAGAAGAAGGTATTGAGCGCGTAGCGCACCGCGTAGGCGTCGTCCACGACCAGCAGCAGCGGCCACTTGTCGAAGGTGGTGCAGGGATGCGAGATGCCGCAGCCGACCAGGTCGCCGACCGCCAGGCCGTTGCACACGGGGTCGCCTTCCGGCAGCCTCAGGTAGGCGTGCTGGTCGTTCATCTTGAAGATCGTGCAGCCGGGCGGCAGCGTGGCCGGCGCCGCATCGCCATCGGGACGCGCCGCATACAGCGGAATCGGCAGGTCGGCGTCGTACGACGCATCGCGCTTGCCCATGGTGACGATGGCCAGGGTCGGTTCGGGGCGCGATTGCACGGTGCTCCAGACTTCGAGCGCGGGCCGCAGGCCCTCTTCCTGACGGCCTTCGCGCGCGTTCAGCGCATCGATGTGGCGCCGAACCATGCCGTGGTCGCTCGTCAGGTAGCAGCCGCTGCGCAGGATGGCGCGCAGCGGACGCGACAGGCCGTCGCCCCGCGTGACGCCGCGCGCCACCAGGTCGAAATAGGACGAGCCGCCGGCCGAGACCACGATCTCGGATGTCGCGAACAGGCCCGCGGCATCGGCGTCGCGCACCAGCGCCATCAGCCGGGACAGGAAATCGTCGACCTGGCCCAGGTCGCCGGCGTGATCGTCGCTCACCAGCAGGCCTTCGTACCCCTCGAAGCCGGCCAGCGCCAGGCCGTCGGCCAGCGCGATGGCGCGCGCCACCTCCATCGCTTCCTGTGGCGTGCGGCAACCGGCGCGCTTGCCGGCCAGGCCCAGCTCGACCAGCACCGGCAACGGACGGGCCAGCTTGTGCGCCGCGACCGCCCCCGCCAGGCGCGCCACGCCGGCGTGCGAATCGGCCAGCACGATGCACTCGAAATCCGGATCGCCATGCAGCAGGGCCAGCACGGCGTCGATGTCGCTGCGCGCCACCAGCTGGTTGGCCAGCAACACGCGGCGCACGCCGAAGCGATGCGCCACCTGGACCTGGATCGCGGTGGCGAGGGTGATGCCCCAGGCGCCATTGGCCAGTTGCGCGCCGAACAGCTGCGGGCTCATCGTGGTCTTGCCGTGCGGCGCCAGGGTGACGCCGTGGCGCTCGCAAAAGGCGCGCATCCAGGCCAGGTTGTGGCGCAGGCTGGATTCCCTGAGCACGGCGACCGGATAGCTGGTGTCGCCGCGCAGCACATTCCACCCCTGCACAGCGATCGCGCCCTGGCGCAACGGTGCGCGCAGCGGCAAGCCCTTGACGCCGGGGAGCAGCAGCTGTTCGTCGAGGCTGGACAGGGCGAGGCCGCCATGGGGCAAGGTGTGCATGGGTTGCTCCGTGAAGATCGGTCGATTGGTATTTTATGATGGATTGTTAACGCAAAACGTCGTCCCCGCAAACGCGGGGACGACGTGCTCGAGCTAACGAACTGAAGATGCTGCCCTGACGAATCAGGACATATGCTGCCCGCCATTGATGGCGATATTGGCGCCGGTAACAAATGCCGCCTCGTCCGACGACAGGTACGCCACCAGGCCCGCCACTTCTTCGGGCTTGCCCAGGCGGCCCATCGGAATTTGCGGAATGATCTTGGTTTCCAGCACTTCGCTCGGGATGTCCATCACCATCTTGGTGCCGATATAGCCCGGCGAGATGGTGTTGACGGTCACGCCCTTGCGCGCCACTTCCAGCGCCAGCGCCTTGGTGAAACCGTGCATGCCGGCCTTGGCCGCCGAGTAGTTGGTCTGGCCGAAGGCGCCTTTCTGGCCGTTCACCGACGAGATATTGATGATGCGGCCCCAGCCGCGCTCGACCATGCCGTCGCAGACCGGCTTGGTCATATTGAACACGGAATCGAGGTTGGTCTTGATCACGGCGTCCCAATTGACCTTGTCCATCTTTTTGAAGGTCATGTCGCGGGTGATGCCGGCGTTATTGACCAGCACGTCGATCGGGCCGACATCGGCGATCACCTGGCGCACGCATTCCTGGGCGGCGTCATAGTCGGCCACGTCGCAGGCATAGGCCTTGAAGTCATAGCCCTGCTCTTTCATGGCGTTGAGCCAAGCGTCGACCTTGGTATTGCCCGGTGAAAAAGTAGTGACGACCTGATATCCCAATGCGGCCAGCTTGATGCACACCGCTTCGCCCAGGCCGCCCATGCCGCCGGTTACTAATGCTACTCGAGCCATTGTCTTCTCCAATTTTATATTGTGTCACGTTATACCGCTTGAAACCGACGGCGCCGCGGCAAGCGGGCCGTCGCTGTCTGTCGTCGGATCGTGCTCTGTCGTGCCTGGTCTCGCTCAGTCGCGCTCGACCGCCAGCGCCACGCCCATGCCGCCGCCGATGCACAGGCTCGCCAGGCCGCGCTTGGCGTCGCGGCGGATCATTTCGTGCAGCAGGGTGACCAGCACGCGCGCGCCGGAGGCGCCGATCGGATGGCCCAGGGCGATCGCGCCGCCGTTGACGTTGATCTTGGACGTGTCCCAGCCCATCTGCTTGTTGACGGCGATGGCCTGGGCGGCGAAAGCTTCGTTGATTTCCATCAGGTCGACGTCTTCGTGGGTCCAGCCGGCCTTCTTGAGGCACAGCTGCGAGGCCGACACCGGGCCCATGCCCATGATCGACGGATCGACGCCGGACGACGAATAGGCCTTGATGCGCGCCATCGGGGTCAAGCCCAGTTCTTTCGCTTTCGAGGCGCTCATCATGATCACGGCGGCGGCGCCGTCGTTGATGCCCGACGCATTGCCGGCGGTGACCGATCCCTCCTTGTTGAACGCCGGACGCAGGCTGGCCAGCGCCTCGAGGGTGCTGCCATGTTTTGGATACTCGTCGGTGTCGAAGACGGTCGTGCCCTTCTTGGTCGCGATCTCGATCGGGATGATCTCGTCCTTGAACCTGCCTTCTTTCTGGGCTGCCTCGGCCTTCAGCTGCGACTGCAGCGCGAACTGGTCCTGCTCGGCGCGCGAAATCTCGTATTTCTTGGCGACGTTCTCGGCGGTGACGCCCATGTGGTACTGGTTGTAGACGTCCCACAGGCCGTCGACGATCATGGTGTCGGTGAGCTTGGCGTCGCCCATGCGGAAGCCGTCGCGCGAGCCGGGCAGCACGTGCGGCGAGGCGCTCATGTTCTCTTGCCCGCCGGCGATGACGATCTCGGCGTCGCCGCAACGGATCGCCTGGGTTGCCAGGTGAGTGGCCTTGAGGCCGCTGCCGCAGACCTTGTTGATGGTATAGCCGGGCACCATGTCGGGCAGGCCGGCCTTGATGACGGCCTGGCGCGCCGGGTTCTGGCCCACGCCGGCGGTGAGCACCTGGCCCAGGATGACTTCGCTGACGGATTCGGGAGCGATGCCGGTCTTGGCCAGCAGATGCTTGATCACTTGCGCGCCGAGCTCGGCGGCGGGAATCTTGGCGAGGGTGCCGCCGAATTTGCCGACGGCCGTACGACCGGCGGCGACGATGACTACGTCTTCCATGTTCAATCTCCGTTCAGCCGGCCGCGGCCGGCAATATTCAGAATTCCCTCGGACTCGGCGCGCTATTCTGCGTTGGCGGCCTCTGTGCATGGGATCGATAAAACCACAACTACCGCAACCAGGAACCCATGCTGCTATTTAAGCATCAGCAATCTTAGCAGTTTATTCATTAAAAACAACATGCCAATCGTGTGGGTTTGATCTAGCGCATGACTTAATTTCTGGTTGCTGACAAAGGTTCAATTTCTGTTAGGAATGATATGCGCGCTTCTGCCCTTTTCCACAAATTTCACAGTAGAATGCACGAGCGCAACGCCAACTACACCGTTTTATGCCTAAAACCACGCTTCCCATCGAAATCAAGATTTCCACGGTCGTTGCGATCTCCACGATCCTGCACTCGGCCGACCCGAACGCCATCGATTCCGCCTTGGAGCAGATGACCGGGGGCGTGTCGGACTTCTTCGAGGACGAGTTCGCGGTGATCGACGTGGCCGCGATCGCGCCCGAAGCGCCGAGGCTCGACTGGGCGGCGCTGGTCGCCCTGCTCAAGAAATACCGCCTGAACGCGGTCGCCGTGCGCGGCGCCAGCCCGGCGATGATCGACGCGATCCGGGCCCAGGGCCTGGCGCTGGACGACGGCTCGAGCGGCGTGCGCGCCAGCGGTCACGCCCCGGCGCCGCCCGCCCCTGCCGCCCCTGCCGCGCCGGAATCGGCGGTTTCCCCGGCGACTGCCCCGGCTGCGCCCCCGGCGGCAGCCCCCGCGGCGGCTGCCCCGGAACCGGCCGCCGCCCAGGCGCCGGCCGCCCTGCCCCTGGTCATCGACACCCCGGTGCGCGCCGGCCAGCGCATCTATGCGCGCGGCACCGATTTGATCGTCACCGCCGTGGTCAACAATGGCGCGGAGCTGATCGCCGACGGCAGCATCCACGTGTATGCGCCGCTCAATGGCCGCGCACTGGCGGGCGCCTCCGGCAATCCGGATGCGCGCATCTTCGCGCTGTCGATGCAGCCGGAGCTGGTCTCGATCGCCGGCGTGTACCGCACGTTCGACGAAGGTTTCCCGTCCGACCTGTCGCGCCAGCCAACGCAGATCCGGCTGGTGGGTGACCGGATCGACATCCAATCGCTGGCTCCGGCACACCGCGCCTGATCCCCGAACTGAACAGATACTGTAAAGGACTTTTTTGTGGCAAGAATTATTGTTGTGACGTCCGGCAAGGGCGGTGTGGGCAAAACGACCTCGAGCGCCAGCTTCTCCACCGGGCTGGCCATGCGCGGCCACAAGACGGCGGTGATCGACTTCGACGTCGGCCTGCGCAACCTCGATCTGATCATGGGCTGCGAACGCCGCGTGGTCTACGACCTGATCAACGTCGTCAATGGCGAAGCGACCCTGAACCAGGCGCTGATCAAGGACAAGCACTGCGAGAACCTGTTCATCCTGCCGGCTTCGCAGACGCGCGACAAGGACGCGCTGTCCGAAGAAGGCGTGGAGCGCGTGATCAACGACCTGGTCAAGATGGACTTCGAGTTCATCATCTGCGATTCGCCGGCCGGCATCGAGCACGGCGCGCTGATGGCGCTGACCTTCGCCGACGAAGCGATCGTGGTCACCAATCCGGAAGTCTCGTCGGTGCGCGACTCGGACCGCATCCTGGGCATCCTGCAAGCCAAGTCGCGCCGCGCCCAGAGCGGCAGCGAGCCGGTCAAGGAACACCTGCTCATCACCCGCTACTCGCCGAAGCGCGTCGAGGCGGACGAAATGCTGTCTTACCAGGACGTGCAGGAAATCCTGCGCATCCCCCTGATCGGCATCATTCCGGAATCGGAATCGGTGCTGCACGCCTCGAACCAGGGCAATCCGGCGATCCACTTCAAGGGTACCGACGTGGCCGATGCCTACGAGGACGTCGTCGCGCGCTTCCTGGGCGAAGAGCGCCCGCTGCGCTTTACCAGTTACGAAAAGCCGGGCATATTCCAGCGCATTTTCGGAGCCAAGTGAGATGGCATTGCTTTCATTCCTCTTCCCCGAAAAAAAGAAGAGCGCGACAGCCGCCAAGGAACGCCTGCAGATCATCATCGCACGCGAACGGACCAACCGCGCCGGTCCGGATTTCCTGCCGGCCCTGCACCAGGAGCTGCTGGCCGTGATCTCGAAGTACGTCAAGGTCAACCCTGACGACATCAAGGTCTCGGTCGACCGCCAGGGCAACCTGGAAGTGCTGGACGTGAACGTGGTGCTGCCGGACACCTGACCGGCGCCACCCTTCACCCGACGATGCCCGCCCCGAGCGGGCATTGTCTTTTGTATCCGGCATGTTCTGTCGCCGGCATTTTTTATCGCCGGCATTGTTTCGAGGCCCGGCCGGCTCCCGCATTCCGGCAACCCCGGTTCACATCACCAGCACCGGTTCCTTGGCCGGTCCGCTGACCGCGCCGCCATTGACCTGGGTAGCAGCGGCGTCCTCCTCCACCGGTTGCGGCGCCTCACCCGCGGCATCGGCCCGCTCCAGCTCCTGGACCACCTTGACGCAGGCGTCCACGTGCTGCGTCCCCATCCGCTTGAACAGCGTGTAGCCGATCGCCGCCGACGCGATCTGGCCCGCCAGCGGCACCATCTTGGCCGTGGTCTTGACCGCCATCCGGCCGGCCACGAGCCGGAACAGGCGCGCTACCGCCCCGCGCGTCACCAGTTTGCCGACCAGCATGCCGCCCACCGACGCCGCCGCCTTGTAGGCGATCACGCGCAGGCGCGGGTTCAGGCGCTCGATCTGCTGCTGGGTCAGGCCGAACTCGGCATTGATCTGGTCGACCAGGGCGGCAAAGCCCGTGATATCGGCCAGCAGGTCGAGGCCGGGCACCGGCACCGCAGCCACCGCGGCCGACATGACGGCGCGTTTCTTGACCAGGGCCAGGCACCGGATACGGGTGGTTTCGATGGCGGCGCCGCTGACGGGGACGCGGTCGTCGGGCACAGACAATTTTTTGCGTTTAAATAACATAATTTACCCCTATACATTATCTGAATGACATATAAAATCGAGTCTACGCCTGTAGTGGGATTTTCTGCGTGGTCCCCTTAACACAACAGTCGCATAGGACAAATGTCACCTTTTGATACCTGTGCCATGTTTATCAGTAGCATCGCTTTGTGAAAGTCTGATATATTTGGTTTAACTTTGTAGGAATCTTCCTACATAGGCAACCCTACAACATTTCGCCCGTCATGAAGATCGCCGTACTGGAGCAAGACCGCCCCCAAGCTGACCTGATTTGCCAGGTCCTCAGTGCTGCTGGCCACAGCTGTCAATCGTTTGACAGCGCCAGGGAGCTGCTGGGGCAGTTACGCAAGGACAGCACCGACATGCTGGTGATGGACTGGAATGTGCCCGACATGGAAGGCGCCGAAGTGCTGCGCCGCGCGAAGGAAAAACTGCCGTCCGCCGCGCCGACGATGTTCCTGGTCGGGAATAACGCCGAGGACGACATCATTGCCGGCGTCACCGCCGGCGCCGACGACTACCTGGTCAGGCCGCTGCGCCGCGGCGAGCTGGTGTCGCGCGTTTCGGCCCTGCTGCGCCGCGCCTACCCGTCGCAGAACAGCGCCGAGCAGTTGCAGTTCGGCCCGTATACCTTCGAGACCCGTCCCGGACGGCTGCTCAAGGACGGCTCGGTGATCGACGTGACCCAAAAAGAGTTTTCGCTGGCGCTGCTGTTCTTCCGCAATATTGGCCGCCCGCTGTCGCGCGCCTATATCCATGAATCGGTGTGGGTCCGCGAAAACGACGTGCCGTCGCGCACCATGGACACCCACGTTTCGCGCGTGCGCAATAAACTCCATCTGCGGCCGGAGAACGGTTTTCGCCTCGTGCCGGTCTACAGCTATGGCTACCGGCTGGAAAAGCTCGGCGCCTAGACCCCCGCCTGAAACCCTGACGGCAAGCGCGTATAATGGCCTCAGTACATTGACCCTTGCCCTCCCTCCGAAATGCAACTGCTTGCCGTCGGCCTGAACCACACCACTGCACCGGTCTCGCTGCGCGAGCAACTGGCGCTCGCCCCCGACCAGATCGGCACGGCGGTGCAGTCGGCGCGCGGCTGGTTCGCGCGCCACGGGTCGACTGGCGGCGAAGAGGCGGCGATCCTGTCGACCTGCAACCGCACCGAGATGTACGCGGCGACCAGGCTGCCCGACCCGCTGGACGCTTCCGCCCAGTTCCTGGCGCATTATCACGCGCTCAACTACGCCGAACTGCGGCCGCACCTCTACCTGCTGCCGCAGGACGACGCCGTGCGCCACGCCTTCCGCGTCGCATCGGGCCTCGATTCGATGGTGCTGGGCGAGCCGCAGATCCTGGGCCAGATGAAGGATGCGGTGCGCACGGCCGATGCCGCCGGCGGCCTGGGCACCTATCTGCACCAGATGTTCCAGCGCACCTTCGCGGTGGCGAAGGAAGTGCGCACCACCACCGAGATCGGCGCCCACAGCGTGTCGATGGCCGCCGCCGCAGTGCGCCTGGCGCACCGCATTTTCGACCGCATCGCCGACCAGCACGTGCTGTTCATCGGCGCCGGTGAGATGATCGAGCTGTGCGCGGCCCACTTCGCGGCCCAGAACCCGAAATCGGTCACCATCGCCAACCGCACCATGGAGCGCGGCGAGGCGCTGGCCGCCCGCTACAATGGCCGCGCGATCCGCCTGGCCGACCTGCCCGACAGCCTGCAGGGATTCGACATCGTCATCTCCTGCACCGCCTCGACCCTGCCGCTGATCGGCCTGGGCCTGGTCGAGCGCGCCGTCAAGGCGCGCCGCCACCGCCCGATGTTCATGGTCGACCTGGCCGTGCCGCGCGATATCGAACCCGAGGTCGCGCGCCTGGACGACGTGTTCCTGTATACGGTCGACGACCTGGCCCAGGTGGTGCAGACCGGCATGGAAAGCCGCCAGGCCGCCGTGCGCCAGGCCGAAGCCATCATCGAGACCCGGGTCCAGTCCTTCATGCACTGGGTGGGCGACCGCGCCGTGGTGCCGGTGATCCGCGACCTGCACGAATCGGGCGAGGCATTGCGCCAGGCCGAGCTGGAACGCGCGCGCAGGATGCTGGCGCGCGGCGACGATGCCGAAGCCGTGCTCGAAGCGCTGTCGAAAGGCCTCACCGCCAAGTTCCTGCACGGCCCGCAACAGGCCCTGCACCAGGCCCAGGGCGACGACCGCGCGCGCCTGGCCACCCTGCTGCCGCAGCTGTTCCGCGGGCGCCGTTAGCGCCCGATTCTCACGGCGGCCGCGCCCGCCATGCGCCGTTCGCGCACCCCGGCCCTTCCCTGCGGCCTCCCGACCATCTTCATACCGAGACTGCCCATGAAACCTTCCATGCTGTTCAAGCTGGACCAACTCGCCAACCGCCTCGTCGAGCTGGATGAACTTTTGATGAGCGAAGGCGCCACCGCGAACATGGACAGCTACCGCAAGATGACGCGCGAGCACGCCGAGCTGTCGCCGCTGGTGGCCGTGTACCGCCAGTACCAGGGCGCGCTGGAAGACACCGCCGCCGCCGAGGAGCTGCTGCAGGATCCCGAGATGAAGGAGTTCGCCCAGGAAGAAATCGAGGGCGCGAAACAGCGCATGGCGGGCCTGGCGCTCGAGCTGCAGACAATGCTGCTGCCGAAGGACGCCAACGACGAGCGCAACATCTTCCTCGAGATCCGCGCCGGCACCGGAGGCGACGAGTCGGCGCTGTTCGCGGGCGACCTGCTGCGCATGTACACCCGTTTCGCCGAGCGCAACCGCTGGCAGGTCGAGATGGTGTCCGAGTCGCCGTCCGACCTGGGCGGCTACCGCGAAGTGATCGTGCGCGTGGTCGGCCACGGCGCCTATTCGAAGCTCAAGTTCGAATCGGGCGGCCACCGCGTGCAGCGGGTGCCGGCCACCGAAACGCAGGGCCGCATCCACACCTCGGCCTGCACGGTGGCGGTGATGCCCGAGGCCGATGAAGTCGAGGACGTCGACATCAACCCGGCCGACCTGCGCATCGACACCTACCGCGCCTCCGGCGCCGGCGGCCAGCACATCAACAAGACCGACTCCGCGGTGCGCATCACCCACCTGCCGACCGGCCTGGTGGTGGAATGCCAGGACGACCGCAGCCAGCACAAGAACAAGGCTTCGGCCATGAAGGTGCTGGCGGCGCGCCTGAAGGACGCCCAGCTGCGCGCGCAGCAGTCGCAGGAAGCGGCCACCCGCAAGAGCCTGATCGGCTCGGGCGACCGCAGCGAGCGCATCCGCACCTACAACTTCCCGCAGGGCCGCCTGACCGACCACCGCATCAACCTGACCCTGTACAAGCTCGATTTCATCATGGACGGCGACCTGAAGGAGCTGACCGATGCGCTGGCCCAGGAACACCAGGCCGAATTGCTGGCGGCGCTGGGCGACTGAACGGGGCAACTGAGTAGCTTAAGTCATCGTTAAGTTGCCAGATTGAAAATGGCAAAGCGTCGTTTGCAACGTTTATGCGAAAATAAGCGCGATCTGCCAGCCCGTTAGCGCCAACTCTTTTTGTTGGCACAAGCACGTCGTCCCCGCGCAGGCGGGGACCCAAGTCATTTGCGCTGCACTGTCGGCGAGCGCTAGTGGTCATTCAGGCAAACTTGGGTTCCCGCCTGCGCGGGAACGACGGCTCCAAAGATAACTGGAACGCATCCGCACCGGTCCACATCGAGAAAAAATCCATGCCCACCAACCGCCAGGTCCTGTTCGCCATCTCGTCGATCTCGTTCGCGCTGATCGCCGTCGCCCTCTATCTGCAGCACATCATGGAGATGCGGCCCTGCCCGCTGTGCGTGATCCAGCGCTACCTGTTCCTCGCCGTCGGCGTATTCGCGCTGGTCGCGGCCATCAGCGGCAAGGTGCGCGCGGGCGCCACGCTCGCCCTGCTGGCGGCCTTCGGCGGCCTGTACACGGTCGGCAAGCACCTGTACGTGATCGCCAATCCCGGCTTCTCGTGCGGCATCGATCCGATGGAAACCCTGCTCAACAAGATTCCCACCGCCGAGTACCTGCCGTGGCTGTTCCGCGCCGACGGCCTGTGCGAAGGCGCGACCGACGCCATCCTGGGCCTGTCCATCCCGCAATGGTCGGCGGTCTGGTTCGTGGTGCTCACCGTGCTGCTCGGCTGGGTGCTGCTGCGCGACCTGCGCGCCAAGCGGGCATGATCGAAGCCGGCGCCACCCTCGGGCAGGTGCGGCTGTCGCTGCCGCTCGATCCGCTGGAAAACCGCATCCTGCTGTGCCATGCGCTGCGCCTGCCGCGCGTGGCCCTGATCACGCAGTCGGAACGCGTGCTCACCCCCGAAGAAGCGGCGCTCCTGGCGGCGCTGGTGCGGCGCCGCCTGGACGGCGAACCGATCGCCTACATCGTCGGCGAGCGCGAATTCTTCGGGCTGCCGTTCAAGGTGACGCCGGCGGTGCTGATCCCGCGTCCGGATACCGAATTGATCGTCGAACTCGCGCTGGAGCGGCTGGCGCCGCGCCAGCGCGTGCTCGACATGGGCACCGGCAGCGGCGCGATCGCCGTCGCCGTCGCCCATACGCGGCCAGACGCCGACGTCACGGCGCTCGACGTGAGCGAGGAAGCGCTGGCCGTCGCGCGCGCCAATGGCGCCGCCAACGAAGCGCGCGTGCGCTTCCTGCGCAGCGACTGGTTCGCAGGGCTGGGCGCCGAGCGCTTCCACCTGATCGTCTCGAACCCGCCGTATATCGTGGCCGGCGACCGCCACCTGATTGAAGGCGACCTGCGTTTCGAGCCGATCGACGCCCTCACCGACCATGCCGACGGCCTGTCCGACCTTCGCACCATCGCCGCTGGCGCTGCCGCGCACCTGGAACCCGGCGGCTGGCTGCTGCTCGAGCATGGCTACGACCAGGCCGGGGCCGTGCGCGGCCTCTTGAGCGCGCGCGGCTACGGCGAGGTGCAGAGCTGGCGCGACCTGGCCGGCATCGAGCGGGTCAGCGGAGGCCGCCGCGGTGCGCACCCCGCGGGATAGACTTGTTAAAATGACCAGTTCTGATTCCGGAGCATGCATGCGCATCCTGTTCGCCTCTCTCGCCCTGCTCGCGCCGCTGCATGGCGCCGCCGCCGTTGCATTCGTGCCGCCCACGCCGCCCATGCCGCCAATGCCATCCGCGCCGCCCGCCCTCACCCAGGATGCGCCGGCCGAGCAGCCGGCAAGGCTGGCCGCCCGGCTCTACGAGCGCGACTGGCAGTGGCAGCTGCGCCATGCGCCCGAGAAGGCCACCGCCCTGGGCGAGCATCGTTACAACGCCTGGCTGTCCGACACCTCGCTGGCGGGACGCGCGGCCGCGCTCGAGCACGAGCGCGCCATGCTGGCGGCGGCGCAGAAGATCGACCGCGCGCAGCTGCGCGGCGAAGACCAGGTGTCGTACGACCTGTTCGTGGCCGACAAGGAGCGCCTGATCGCCGCCGGCGCGCTGACGCCGTTCGATCCGCTCCCGATCACCGCCTACGACGGCCTGCAGGTGCGCCTGCCGCGCCTGGTCGCGCAGATGCCGTTCGCGAACGACGCCGACTACCTGGCCTATCTGGCGCGCCTGCAGGCGCTGCCGGCCCACGTCGACGGCCTGATCGAGCAGCTGCGCGCCGGCAGACAGGCCGGCTGGACGATCCCGAAGCCCGCCATCGCGCCGGTGCCGGATGGGTTGCGGGCGCTGCGCGAACAACTCGCCGATGGTCCGCTCGGCGCGCCGTTCCAGCGCATCCCGGCGACCATCGACCCCGAGGTGCGCGCGCAGTTGCGCGCGGCCGGCAAGGCGGCGCTGGAACAGCAGGCGGCGCCCGCCCTGCGCAAGCTCGAGGACTTCCTGCGCCAGGACTACGTGCCCGGCGCGCGCGACAGCATCGGCGCCGCGGCGCTGCCGGGCGGCCCGGCGTGGTACGCCCAGCTGGTGCGGGACAGCACCACCACCGCGATGACGCCTTCCCAGGTGCATGCGCTCGGCCTGCAGGAGGTGGCGCGCCTGCGCGCCGGGATCGAGCGCCTGATCCCGCGCACCGGCTTTCGCGGCGGCTTCGCCGAATTCATCGCCTTCGCGCGCAGCGACCGGCGCCTGTTCTTCGTCGACGCGGCGGCGCTGCTCGACCGCTACCGGCGCACGCTGGCGCTGGCGCAGGCGCGGCTGGGCCGCGTAGCGACGGTGATCCCGGCGGCCGGCATCGTCGTCAAGCCGATGGGCGGCGCAAGCGAAAGCAGCGGCCAGCCGGCCGCCTATTACGAGGCCGGCAACGCGGCGCGCAGCGCCGCGCTGGTGGTCGACACGGCGCGCCTTACCGCGCGCCCGATCTGGCAGGTCGACACGGTGGCCCTGCACGAGGCGGTGCCCGGCCACCACCTGCAGGTGGCGCGCGCCCAGGAGCTCGCGCTGCCGGCGTTCCGGCGCCACGGCTGGTACGACGCCTACGGCGAAGGCTGGGCCACCTATGCCGAGAGCCTGGGTCCCGAGCTCGGCCTGTTCCAGGATCCGTTCTCGCTGTTCGGCCACCTGAACGAAGAGATGTTCCGCGCCGCGCGCCTGGTGGTCGACACCGGCATCCATTCGCTCGGCTGGACGCGCCAGCAGGCGATCGACTACCTGAACGCGCATACCGCCAACCCGGCGCCGGACAACGAGGCCGAGGTCGACCGCTATATCGCGCGCCCGGGCCAGGCGCTGGGCTACAAGATCGGCCAGCTGCGCATCCTGGCGCTGCGCACCCAGGCGCGCGCCGCGCTCGGCAAGCTGTTCGACCCGCGTCGCTTCCACGACGCCCTGCTCGGCGGCGGCGCGCTGCCGCTGGCCGAGCTGGAGCGCCGCATCGGCCGCTGGATCGCGGCCGAGAAGGATCCGGCGACGCGCGCCGCTGCGCCGCCGGCCGCGGCCGGCGCGAACACCAACGCCGACGCCGAGTTCAACGCCGAATCCGAACCGGCGCCGGGCTGGGAACCCACCTTCGAATTCGACTTCATGCTCGACGGCGAACTCCCGCCCGGCCATGACCCTGGCCCGGCGCCCGATTTCGCGCCGCCGGCTCCCCCGGCGCCGGCGCCGGCCAGCAAGTCCTTCCGCGCGCCGCCCTGGTTTGCGCCCTGGCTTGAATGAGGGGCGCCCGAACGCGCAGTCCGTTTTTCGGTTAATCTCTGCACCAACCGAACTGGCAGTACAAGAAAGGAAACACCCGTGTCGAACCAATTCAACCGCCGCCTGACCCTGCTCGACGACGACGAACACCGCGCCCTGCTGGGCCAGGGCCTGCGCGGCATCGAGCGCGAAACCCTGCGGGTGGACGCGGCGGGCCGGCTGGCGCGCACCCCGCACGCTCCGGCACTCGGTTCGGCCCTGACGCACCCGCACATCACGACCGACTATGCCGAGGCGCTGCTGGAATTCATCACGCCGGCCGAGCACGACATCGCGCTGGCGCTGCACCGCCTCGATGCGATCCACCGCTACGCCCATGCCCGGATGGGCGACGAGATGCTGTGGAGCGTGTCGATGCCGGGCGAGCTGCCGCCCGAGGAAGAGATCGACATCGCCTGGTACGGCAAATCGAACATCGGCATGCTCAAGCACGTGTACCGGCGCGGCCTGGCGCTGCGCTATGGCAAGGCCATGCAATGCATCGCCGGCATCCACTACAACTATTCGCTGCCGGAACAATTGTGGCAGCTGTTCGCGCAACAGGAAGGGATCACCGAGGAACGCCGCCATGCGCTGCGCGACTTCCAGTCGGAAAGCTATATCGCGATGATCCGCAACTTCCGCCGCTATTCCTGGCTGCTGATGTATCTGTTCGGCGCGACGCCTGTCCTGAGCACCAGCTTCCTGCGCGGCCGTGAACACCAGCTCGAGACCTTGTCGAGCGACACCCTGTACCTGCCGTACGCGACCAGCCTGCGCATGAGCGACCTGGGTTACCAGAACGACGCCCAGTCTGGCCTGCGTCCGCACGAGAACAGCCTGGAAAGCTACGTCACGAGCCTGATGGATGCGGTCAACCGTCCCTACGAACCCTACGCCAGGCTGGGTACGAAGAAGGACGGCGAGTGGATCCAGTTGTCGACCAATGTGCTGCAGATCGAGAACGAGTATTACTCGACCATCCGCCCCAAGCGCGTGATCCGCACCGGCGAGCGTCCGGTGCAGGCCTTGTGCAACCGCGGCGTGCAATACATCGAGGTGCGCTGCCTCGACGTCGATCCGTTCGAGCCGGTGGGCATCGCCCTCGAGACCGGGCGCTTCCTGGACGCCTTCCTGCTGTTCTGCGCGCTCGAAGAAAGCCCGCTGATCAGCGCCCATGACAGCCAGCTACACGCGCGCAACTTCGCGCGCACGGTCAAGGAAGGCCGCCGCCCCGACCTGACCCTGACCCGCGACGGCGTCGAGGTGCCTTTGACGGAGTGGGCGCTGGAGCTGATCGAGCGCATCCGCCCGGTGGCGCAGCTGCTGGACGACGGGCACAACGAGGGCGACGTGCACCAGGCTTCGCTGGCCAGGCAGAAGGCGAAGGTCGAGGATCCGGCGCTCACCCCGTCGGCGCGGGTGCTGGAAGAAGTGCGCGCGCTCGGCTCGGCCACGGCCTTCGGCCTGCAGCAGAGCCGCCTGCATGCGGCCACCTTCCGCGACAGCCCCCTGATGCCGGCCGAGGAAGCGCTGTTCGACGAGATGGCGGCCAGCTCGCACGCCGAGCAGGCGCGCATCGAGCAGACGGACAGCGGCAGCTTCGACGACTTTGTTGCGGCGTACAACAGCAGTAAGCTATGCTCCAATAACTGAGCCGCCAATCGCGGCGCCCGACCGAATCCGCAGCCGCGAGGACCACTTGCTCACGTTTTACAACGAACACCATGCCCAGCATGACGGCCGCGTCGAAATCTATCGCGGCGAGCTGGTGCCCTGTTCGGAAAAACCCGAGCGCGCCGCCATCGTCCTGAAGGAGTGCGAGCGGCGCGGCCTGGGCGCCATCGTCACGCCGCACGGCGTGCCGCTCATGACGCTCGAGCGGGTGCACCGCCCGCGCTACCTGCATTTCTTGCGCAATGCCTGGAGCGAGTGGATCGGTCTCGACGCCCGTAATGCCGGCAAGGATGCCTTCCCGGCGGTGTGGCCGGTGCGCACGCTGCGCGACGACGTCGAACCCGAGAATTTCTGCGCCCGCCTCGGCTTGTATTCGATGGACGCCGGCACCCCGCTCACCAGCGGCACCTGGATCGCGGCCAAGACCGGCGCCGACTGCGCCGTCAACGCGGCGCATGCCCTGCGGCGTGGCGAGCGCGGTACCTTCGCGCTCACGCGCCCGCCCGGCCACCATGCCGGTAGCGATTTCTTCGGCGGCTCCTGCTTCCTGAACAATGCCGCGCTGGCGGCCCAGCACCTGCTGGACGACGGCCTGGAACGGGTCGCCATCCTGGACCTCGACTACCACCACGGCAACGGCACCCAGGGCATCTTCTATGACCGCAACGACGTGCTGTTTGTCTCGATCCACGCCGACCCGCGCCTGGAATATCCGTTCTACCTGGGTCACGCCGACGAGACCGGCGCCGCCGCCGGCCTCGGCTACACCATGAATATCCCGCTGGCGCCCGGTTGCGGCAGCAACGCCTGGTTCGCGGCGCTGGAAACGGCCTGCCTCAGGATTTCGATGACCCGGCCGCAGGCGCTGGTGGTCTCGCTCGGCGTCGATACCGCGGCGCTGGGCGCCGATCCGCGCTTCGGCCTGCAGGGCGGCGACTTCCTGCGCATCGGCGAACGCATCGCCCACCTCGGCCTGCCGACTGCCTTCGTGTTCGAGGGCGGCAATGCCGGCCCCGAGCTTGGCATCCATACGGTCAACGTGCTGGAAGGTTTCGAAACCGCCGCCGAATGACCGCCCCATCCCGCCACCATCGCTGCGTATTTCATGACCACCCCTAGCCCTCTTGACTGGCAATTCTCGCGCTTCGCCGACCTCACCCCGTTCGACCTCCACGAAGTGCTGGCCCAGCGCCAGAATGTCTTCATCCTCGAGCAGGCCTGCCTGTATCCCGACATCGACGGCCACGACACGAGCGCCCACCACCTGCTGGGCTGGCACAGCGTCGATGGCAAGCGCAGCCTGGCCGCCTACCTGCGCGTGCTGGCCCCGGGCGCCAAGTACGACGAGATGTCGATCGGCCGCGTGATTACCACCCCGGCCGCGCGCGGCACCGGCGCCGGCCGCGCCCTGCTCGGCGAGGGCATCCGCCAGGCCGAGGCGCTGTATCCGGGCCACCGCATCCGCATCGGCGCCCAGCAATACCTGGAGCGCTTCTACGCCAGCTTCGGCTTCCAGACCGTTTCGGAACCCTATGACGAAGACGGCATCATGCACATCGACATGTTGCGCTGAACGGCCCTGCGCGCGCGGCCACCGCCGGCACGCGCTTCATCAACCGCATCACCGCGGCGGATCGCGCCGGACAGGATCGAGCCGCACATGCCGGCAGTCTTCGAGATGACAGGCCAGGGCCAGGGTCTGGCGCGCATCGTTGATGTCGGTCGCATCCACCAGCGTCCAGCCCGCGGGCATCGCGCTCAGCGCGTTCAGGTCGCGCATCGCGCCCCGCTCGTAGAGGAAGGCGCGCGCCGCCGGGCCATCGGGCGTGTCGGCGCTCGACGAACCCACCACCGAGCCGGCGTTGTTAAGGCCATTGGCAGCGCCATCGCCGAAGCCGCCGAGCGCTCCCAGGCCATACATCACGCCGCCCGAATACGGTTGCCATAGATAGCTGTTCGCGTCGAAGGCGCTGCTGTCCTTGCCGCCCAGCGTCCCCAGGCTGCGCATGATCTGGTCGCGGTACACATAGGCGAGGTGGTGCGGCGCCGGGAGCGCGTCCCAGGTGACCGACGCGGTGACCGGCGCGGTGCCGGTCACCGCGCCGTGGCGGTTGATCGCGGCGGAACCGCTCGATGCGGCCGGCAGCGTGGCCGATGCCGGCGGCGCGGCCAGCGGCGCGATCAGGAGCGCGATCAGGAGCGCCGGCGCGATGCGGCGCCACGGCCCGCTCAGGGGCCGGCGCGCGCGCCATGCCAGCAGCGCCAGCCCGGCCCCCAGCATCGACCAGCTGCCCGGCTCGGGCACCGCCGTGACCAGGTCGAGCCGCACCGCACGGCAGTCGCCCGGCCCGTTGCAGGCCTGGGCCAGGATCTGGCCGGCGCCATTGACGTCGAGCGCATTCACCAGCTGCCAGTCGCCACGCTCGTCCACCAGCGCGTTGAGGTCGAGCATGCCGTCATGCCCGTACACGAAGGCGTGGTAGTCGAAGCCGCCCGCGCTGCCGACGCCGGACAGTCCCACCGCCACCCCGGTGTTGTTGAGCGCATTGGCGCGCCCGGACACGCCGCCCAGCGTGCCGAGATCGATCATGCGGTTGTCAACGGGCGAGAACAGGACGGGCCGTTCGCTGACGTTGTCCTCGAGCCCGGACCAGCCGACGATGGCGCCGCCGGCGTTGATGGCCAGGCCTTCGCTGCCGGGCAATAGCGTCCCCAGGTAGGTGGCGCCGCCCGGCGACCACACGGCCGCCCCGCCCCGCGCGGTGCCGACCACCCGCCCTGCTCCGTCGAGGCCGGCGGCGGTGAAATCGGACGGCAGCCAGGTCACGCGGTACAGCGGCGACGCCATGGCCAAGCCCGGCCAGACCAATAAGACCAGCAACAATTTATTTAAGAAATGTCTGCGCAGGGACATCATCGATCCTTCCGGTGACCGGGAATCTCGACGATGTCGCAAACACCGTGGGGCCGTTCTGCGCCAGCGCAGCCGCGTGCCGGTCACGAGGCGGCCAGGCGGCCGGCCCCGAGCAGCACCACCGCGGCCGCCAGCAGCAGCCAGGCGGGCGGGTCGGCGGCGAGAACGGGATCGACGACGACGCAGGCGGAAAAAGTCCGCGCCGGCGCGGACGCGGCGGCCTCGGCGGACACGGTGGTCGCGGCGGCGGGGCAGATGGGCAGCAGGCAGACGGCAAACTGGAAAGAGGAACGCATGATCGGCTCGGCCTGAAAAGCCCCGAGCATCGCCCGCCACCGTCCTGCGGGTCGTGCGCGAAGTCAGCAGTGCGCGCAAAAACCGAGGCAGTGCCCTGATGACGTTAAGTGAAGGCGAAAGTCTTCTTGAGTTAGCGTAAAAGCGTCGTCCCCACGCAGGTGGGGACCCAATCTTGCACGCGTTTCGACGACGTTTGCAGAACTTGGGTCCCCGCCTGCGCGGGGACGACGTATTCGACGGCTAGCTCAGCTAGCTTAACTTAACGGCATTAGGGGCGCCGCCCCGGTCTCGCGCCGCTGGCTCTTATTCCACCCTGGTCAGGGTGATTTCGTACACCAGGCCCGCGTTCGCTGGAATCGGACCGTGGCCGGAGGGCCCGTAGGCCTGGTTGGATGGGATCAGGACCAGGCGCTTGCCGCCGACCTTCATGCCGATCACGCCCTGGTCGTAGCCGGGAATGACGCGGCCGCTGCCGATGACGTAGGGAGTCAGTTCGCCCGCTTCCAGGCGCGCGCCCTTGAAGTCGGCCGCCTTGTCGTTGTACAGCCACAGGACGTACTGGGTGGTGACGCGCTTGCCGGTAATCGCCTCGGCGCCGGTGCCGACCGTGATGTCGGTCTTCGTCAGCGTCGCCGGACTGCTGGCGACCGGCTTGTTGTCGTCGCTGCCGCCGCCGCAGGCGGTCAGGGCGAGCATGGCGGCAAAGGCCGCGATCAGGGGAAACGTCAGTTTCATCGGGTATCCTCGACTGGAAAAGGCAAACGGGGGGTGTGTAACGAACCCCCGTACCTTATCGAATCAGTCCCATGAAACTGTCCGTCATTTGTCTGATAATTGTAGTTCAGCAATGCTGGGTAACAAGGCGGAGCGACGCGTCGACGCCGCAACCGCGTCAGGCGGCCACGACCGCGTAATCCCGTTTCAACTGGTCGATCTGCGCCAGCAGGCGCTCCAGCGCCACGCTCTGCACACGCTCGTCGGTCAGGTAGGACTCGCCGCTGGCGGCCAGCCGCGACAACGCGCCGACGACGGCATCCTCGACCTGGCGCACGTTCTTCGCCGGCGGCGGCGGGGTCCAGTCGCCTTTCCAGATGCCCACGCCGCGCAGGCCGCGCTTGACGTTCGCCGCCAGGCGGTCGCGCGGGCCGAGCGTCTTGTCGATGTCCCATACGCTCGGCAGGGTCTGGGGCCGGTAAGGCACCGACATCGACTGGCACCAGTCTTCCCACTTGAATCCCAGGATGTGTTCGTAGCATTGCACCGGAATCCAGGGAACCCGGTAGGCGTCCGCCACGATCGCCGCATGCATGGCCTCGGCGATGACCAGTTTCGCGCCGCGGATCTTCGTCAGCACTTCGTGCATGTCGGCCTCGGGGTCGAGGAAGGTGATACCCGCCTTGGCGCAGAACGGCGCCCAGTCGGCATTGAGCATGCTCGAATGGTGCGGCATGAACACGACCTCGCCGGTCGGCGCCACCGGCTGGTTGACGACCCGGGTCAGCAGCAGCGCGGGATCGGTGATCGCCACCTGCTTGTCCAGCCCCAGCGCGGCGGCGGTCAGCGGCCCGCGCACGCAGTAGAATTTCCATTTGTCGTCCACCTGCGCCGCCTTGTTGTAGCCGACGCCCGATCCGAACACGAGTTTGCGCGGTTCGGCCGGCACCCGCGAATTGATCAGGGTGCCCATTCCTACCAGGAGCGTGGAATCGTCCTCGTCCACGAGCTCGGGGATCAGCGCATCCCAGATCACGGGATTGAGTTTGTCGCCGAAATTATTGCCTCGATAGTAGTAAAGCTTCATGTCTCGCCAATGGAATGGAATGATCGGTTCGGACGTCCTGCCCGTGCGGTGGTGCTCTGAAATTGCCTATTAATCAATAGTTCCTGATTATAAGATAATTTGCTGAAATTTCCGTAATGCACTTCTACCGTGCGCGGGTCGGCGCGAACGGCGGCTCAGATCTCGATCTGCGTGCCCAGCTCGATCACCCGGTTGCTGCGGATCTGGTAATAGTCGGCCGCGCTGCGCGCATTGCGCGACATCGCCACGTACAGGTGCTCGCGCCATGGCGCCATGCCGCCGCCTGGGGCCGAGATCACGGTCTGGCGCGCGATGAAGAACGAGGTTTCCATCATCTCGAACGGCAGGCCGAGCGGACCGCAGCGGTCCAGGATGTCCGGAATGTCGGGCTCGTCCTTGAAGCCATAGTGGATGTTCAGCTGGTAGCAGTTGTGGCCCAGGCCGACGATGTCGATCTGTTCTTCGCGCGCCACCCAGGGCTCCTCGCGCATGTGCACGGTCAGGAACACCACCCGCTCGTGCAGCACCTTGTTGTGCGACAGGTTGTGCAACATCGCGTGCGGCACGCCGTCGCTTTCGCCGCGCAGGAAGATGGCGGTGCCCGGCACCCGCGTCGGCGGCGCCACGAACAGCGATTCCATGAAGGCTTCCAGCGGAATCGCATGCTTTTGCAGGTTTTCGAACACCAGCGCGCGCCCGCGCTTCCAGGTCAGCATCAGGGTCAGCAGCACACCGCCCATCAGCAGCGGGAACCAGCCGCCGTGGAAGAGCTTGGTCGTGGTGGCCGCGAACAACATGATATCGATCGTCAGGAAGAAGCCGGTCGCGCCCAGGCAGACCCATAGCGGCAGGCGCCAGCGATAGCGGGTCACGAAGAAGGTCAGCACGGTGGTCATCATCATGGTCGCCGTGACGGCGATGCCGTAGGCGCCGGCCAGCTCGTCCGACGAGCCGAAGCCGACCACGGCGATCAGCACCACCGCCAGCTGCAGCCAGTTGACGGCCGGGATATAGATCTGGCCGATCTCGCTTTCCGAGGTGTGCAGGATGCGCATGCGCGGCAGCAGGCCGAGCGCGATCGCCTGCTTGGTCATCGAATACGTGCCGCTGATCGTGGCCTGCGAGGCGATCACCGCCGCCATGGTCGACAGGATCACCAGCGGGATCACGCTCCAGGTGCCGAGCTGGTGGTAGAACGGGTTTTCCACCGCCTCGGGCTGGGCGATCAGCAGCCCGCCCTGGCCCAGGTAGTTCAGGCTCAGCGCCGGATACGCGATCAGGAACCAGGCCATGCGGATCGGCTTGGCGCCGAAGTGGCCCATGTCGGCATACAGGGCCTCGGCGCCGGTGATCGCCAGCACCACCGCCCCCAGCGCGATAAAGGCCAGCAATTTGTTGTCCAGCATGAAGTGGAGGGCGTGATACGGGTTCAGCGCGTTGAGGATGACCGGCGACGCGACGATGTTGACGATGCCCATCGCGGCCAGGGCCAGGAACCACACCAGCATCACGGGGCCGAAGAAGCGGCCGATGCCGGCCGTGCCATGGCGCTGCACGCTGTACAGGACCACCAGCACCACCACCGCCAGCGGCACCACGTAGTGCGACATGCCGGGCGCCGCCACCTCGAGACCCTCGATCGCGCCGAGCACCGAAATCGCCGGCGTGATCACGCTGTCGCCGTAGAACATGGTGGCGCCGATGACGCCCATGGCCAGCAGCGGGAAGCCCCAGCGCGAGTGGCGCGGCACCGAATTGGTGGCCAGCGCCATCAGGGCCATGATGCCGCCCTCGCCGCGGTTGTGCGCCCGCAGCACCAGGGTCACGTACTTGAGCGAGACGATGACCGTCAGCGCCCAGAAGATCAGGGAAATGACGCCGAGGATGTTGGGTGTATTCAGGGGCAGGCCGTGGGTGTCGTCGAACACCGCGCGCAGCGTGTAGAGGGGGCTGGTGCCGATGTCGCCGTAGACGATGCCGACCGCGGCCAGGGTCAGGGCGGCCAGGCTGCTCTTCTTATTATCTGCTGTCAAGATTACACCATCACGTTTGCATTGGTGCGGCGCACCATAAAATAGTGGCGGAAAAAAAGCAAGAATATTTCGTGGTGCATCATACACCCGTGCAAAAAGAGGCATGCCCCCAGCAACCGTGGACGCATTCAGGGATAATGTCGTCCCTGCAATCCAGTCCCCATTCCCATGCGTTCCGGCATTATCTACGCGGCCCTGGCCTTTCTCTGCTGGGGCCTGTTCCCCATTTATTTTCACGCGCTCGACGGCGTGCCGCCGCTGCAGATCCTGGCGCACCGCATGCTGTGGTCGCTCGGTTTCCTGCTGATCGTGCTGCTGCTGCGGCGCCAGTGGAAATGGCTGAACGTGGTGCGCCAACCGCGGGTGTTCTTCAGCTTCGTGCTGTCGGCCCTGCTGCTCAGCGCCAACTGGCTGGTGTACATCTGGTCGGTCAGCAACCACCATGTGATCGAAGCCAGCCTCGGCTATTTCATCAATCCGCTGGTCAATATCATGCTGGGCTACCTGATCCTGAAGGAGCGCCTGCGCACCGTCCAGTGGGTGGCGATCGCGATTGCCGCGCTGGGCGTGGCCTGGCTGACCTGGCAGACCGGCACCGTGCCCTGGATCGCCCTGTTCCTGGCGTTCTCCTTCGGCGGCTACGGCCTGCTGCGCAAGACGGCGGCGCTCGGCGCGCTCGAGGGACTGTCGTTCGAGACCATCGTGCTGTTCCCGCTGGCGGCGGCCTACGTCATCTGGCTGACCCTGGAAGGCCAGAACGTGTTCATCAACACCGACTCCGACACCACGCGCGTGCTGCTGGTGATGGCCGGTCCGCTCACCGCGATCCCGCTGCTGCTGTTCGCCACCGGCGCGCGCAAGATCCCGCTGTCGATCCTGGGACTGCTGCAATACCTGTCGCCGACCATGCAATTCCTGCTCGGCGTGCTGCTGTTCAAGGAAGCGTTCACCGCCGACCGCCTGGTCGGCTTCGTGCTGATCTGGAGCGCGCTGATCCTGTTCGCCGGCGAAGGCCTGCTGCGCCGGTCGCCGGCTTCCGCCAAGAACTGATTCTGCGCAGCACACACGGGATTTCACCGGCATCCGCCAAGAAATCCTGTGTCGGGCACGGGGTTCTGTCGTATCCTGTGCACCTTAAACAACACCAAAGTCAAAGCATGGCCAATTACGTCTATACGATGAACCGCGTGGGCAAGATCGTCCCGCCGAAGCGTCAAATTCTCAAGGATATCTCGCTGTCCTTCTTCCCGGGCGCCAAGATCGGCGTGCTGGGCCTGAACGGCTCGGGCAAGTCGACCCTGCTCAAGATCATGGCCGGCATCGACACCGACATCCAGGGCGAAGCGCGCCCGATGCCGGGCCTGAACATCGGCTACCTGCCGCAGGAGCCGCAGCTCGACCCGGAAAAAACCGTCCGCCAGGAAGTCGAATCCGGCCTGGGCGAAGCCTTCGAGGCGCAAGCCAAGCTGGAAGCCGTGTACGCCGCCTATGCGGACGAGAACGCCGACTTCGACGCCCTGGCCAAGGAGCAGGAACGCCTGGAAGCGATCATCTCGTCGTCCGACGGCGGCAACCTGAACCTGCAGCTGGAAATGGCCGCCGACGCGCTGCGCCTGCCGCCATGGGACGCCAGGATCGGCGTGCTGTCGGGCGGCGAGAAGCGCCGCGTGGCGCTGTGCAAGCTGTTGCTGTCGAAACCCGACATGCTGCTGCTCGACGAACCGACCAACCACCTGGACGCCGAATCGGTCGAGTGGCTGGAGCAATTCCTGCTGCGCTTCCCGGGCACCGTGGTCGGCATCACCCACGACCGCTACTTCCTCGACAATGCCGCCGAATGGATCCTGGAACTGGACCGCGGCCATGGCATCCCATGGAAGGGCAACTATTCGTCGTGGCTCGACCAGAAGCAGGCGCGCCTGAAGCAGGAAGAATCGACCGAATCGGCGCGTCAGAAAGCGCTGCAGAAAGAGCTGGAATGGTCGCGCCAGAATCCGAAGGCGCGCCAGGCCAAGTCGAAAGCCCGCCTGGCCCGCTTCAACGAGCTGTCCGAGTTCGAATACCAGAAGCGCAACGAGACGCAAGAGATCTTCATTCCCGTGGCCGAGCGCCTGGGCAATGAAGTCATCGAATTCAAGAACGTCTCGAAAGCCTTCGGCGATCGCCTCCTGATCGATAATTTGTCGTTCACCGTCCCGCCAGGCGCCATCGTCGGCATCATCGGCCCCAACGGCGCCGGCAAGTCGACCCTGTTCAAGATGATCGCCGGTAAAGAGCAGCCGGACAGCGGCGAAGTCGCGATCGGCAAGACCGCCCACGTGTCGCTGGTGGACCAGCACCGCGACGAATTGGCCAATGCCAAGACCGTGTTCGAAGACGTCTCCGGCGGCGCCGACATGCTCAGCGTCGGCCGCTTCGAAATGCCGTCGCGCGCCTACCTGGGCCGCTTCAACTTCAAGGGCTCTGACCAGCAAAAGGTCGTGGGCAACCTGTCGGGCGGTGAACGCGGCCGCCTGCACCTGGCCAAGACCCTGCTGCAAGGCGGCAACGTCCTGCTGCTGGATGAACCGTCGAACGACCTGGACGTCGAAACCCTGCGCGCACTCGAAGATGCGCTGCTCGAATTCGCCGGCAGCGTGATGGTGATCTCCCACGATCGCTGGTTCCTGGACCGCATCGCGACCCACATCCTCGCCTTCGAAGGCGACTCCCAAGTCACCTTCTTCGATGGCAACTACCAGGAATACGAAGCCGACAAGAAGAAACGCCTGGGCGAAGAAGGCGCCAAGCCGAAGCGTATCCGCTACAAGCCGCTGACCACCTGAATGCTGGACAGAATGCCAGCGTTTGTTTCGTAATAGAAAGCCCGCCATTTGGCGGGCTTTTTACTAGCGGAAATGGAACGGGGTCAGAATGCAAAATGTGTAAAACTCTTTGCGATGAGGACTACCAGAAAGCGCGTCGACCGCAGCCGCTCCATGCTCGCGGCGCCGGCCAGGCCATGCTTGATTACCCTGATCATCACCGCAATCACTGCCGCCATTACCGCGATAACCGCGTTCCCGGCGGCACCTTCTTCTTCACGGTGCGCCTGCTCGACCGCGGCAGTCACCTGTTGACCGAGCATATTTCCGCATTCGGCCAAGCCATGCGGCTGGCGCGTGCGCGCCGGCCTTTCCATGTCGACGCCTGGGCGGTCCTGCCCGATCACGCCCATGCGATCTGGACCCTGCCACCGGGCGACCACGACTGTTCCAGCCGCTGGCGGGCCGTGAAGATCGCCTTTTCGAAGGCGCTGCGCAAGACCGGCCAGCCCGGGGTCGACGACGGCGCGGTCTGGGAACGCCATTACCGCCACTACCGGGTCGGCCTGGACGACGATTACGCGGCCCTGGTCGACTATGTCCACACCGACGCTGTCCGCCATGGCCACTGCCTCGCACCGCGCGACTGGCCATGGTCGTCGCTGCACCGTTTCATCTCGGCCGGACACGCGGCGCCCGCGCCGTCGATCATCGTGCCGCCGTGGGTGACCCGGCCACAGGGCCAGGCGCTGGCGCGGCTCTGAATCGACGCTGATCCGCAGGCCTTGCGCGTTTTGCGCTGACAACAAAAAAAGCCCGCAGGGCAATGACGTTAAGTTAAGGCGAAAGTCTTCTTGAGTTAGCGTAAAAACGTCGTCCCCACGCAGGTGGGGACCCAATCTCGCAAGCGTTTCGACGACATTTGCAGAACTTGGGTCCCCGCCTGCGCGGGGACGACGTATTTGACGGCTAGCTCAGCAGCTAATTTAACGACAAAAGGCCCCGCAGGGCCTTTTGTCGTTCACTACACGCTCGGCTTAGAACGAGTATTTCGCGCCGATGGTCAGTGCGTTCGGACGCACGCCGAAGTCGCGGGTGCCGCCAAAGCGTTCGTATTCGGCGATCACTGCCACGTCCTGGTTGATGTTGTACTGCACACCCAGGGCGCCGTAGGCGTTGTTGTCGCTGTCGCGACGGTTCAGCGACGCGTTGACTGCCGCCAGTTCGTTCACGTCATGCGACATGCCCAGCTTGGCGTAGCCGACCAGCTTCTCGGTCAGCGGCGTGCTGAACTTGGCGGCGACGTAGGTCGAACGGCCATCGACGACGCCGCTGGCGTTCACAGGACCCAGGGTGTAGTAGATGTCGGCGCTGCGGTAGTCGGTGTGGCCGACTTCGACTGCCCAGTTCGGGGTGAACTCATAGCCGCCGAACAGCTTGGCCGATGCCTTGATGGTATCGATGTCGGCACTGGTGGCGCCCGGGACGCGGGATTCATAGTCAGTGGCCACCACACCGGCGCCGACGTAGGCGCGTGGGGTGAATTCTTGTGCCTGGACAGCCGAGACAGCGGCGGTGGTAGCGAGCAGTGCAACGATCAGCTTTTTCATCTCAATTCCTCTTCTTGTTCATCTGGCTCGCGATTCCCAACGAATCGCGATATGACCAAGATAACACTGACGAAACAGCAAGTCCGTGCCGATTCCGTAAGAACTGTAAGCAAGTGTAACTTAATGACCGCTCGGTTATTAATATTTCCACGTGGATCAACGCAGTTACATATGGCTTAAACGATTTTCCTGAAAGTTAAGTTGATCCGCGGTTGTAACGCGCGTGTCGTTTTATTGATGCCATGCAACCAATATTTCTGGGTTTCACCGTGCATCAGCAACAGGCTGCCGTCAGTCAATTCCAATCGGACAGTCTGTTTGTTGTATTTATGCTTCAAGATAAAGGTGCGGGCAGCGCCCAGGCTGAGCGAGGCAATGACCGGTTGCGGTCCCAGTTCCGGCTCGTCGTCGCTGTGCATGCCCATGCTGTCGCGCCCGTCACGGTAGAGATTGAGCAGGACGCTGTTGAAACGGTGTCCACTTGCCGCTTCGACGGCTTGGCGCAAGGTGTCGAGCAGCGGCGTGAACGGCGCCGGCCGCAGGCGCAGGCCGGAATAGGTGTACGCCGCGTCGCCATACCAGGCGCTCAGGCGCGGCTGCAGGTGGCGTTTGCCATACACCACGACCGATTCTTCGCGCCAGTCGGTCTCGCGCAGCAGGCGCGCCATGACCTCGGCATTGGTCCAGGGCAGCAGCAGCTGAGGCATCCAGGCAAGCGCGCCGTCGTCGAGCGGGATCGGACGCGGCGCGGAGTCGGTGGCGAATAAATCCATCGTCAATCCATACGCAAAACATTCACGGTTATGATGGTGAACTTTTCACCACACCCCATTCTCGCATGGACAAACGCCACTTCCTCGGCGCGGCGGTATTGGCTGGCGCAACGCCGGCCTTCGCCAGCCGCGGCGCGGGCATGGCCGCGGGTTCGACCGCGGGGCCCACGCTGCTGACCATCACCGGCGCGATCGCGCACAGCAACCGCGGCGCCCTCGATCCGGCGCTCGACCAGATGATGGCCAAGCAGAAGCTGGCGTTCGAGCGCGCCTATGCGCTCGATTTCGCGGCCCTGGCCGCCCTGCCGGCCCGCACCATCCGCCCGACCCTGGAGTACGACGGCAAGCCGCATACGCTGCGCGGACCGCTGCTGCGCGAGGTGCTGGCCGTGGCCGGCGCGATGCCGCGCGACGCCGCCAAGGTGCTGATGCGGGCGGTCGACGGCTATGCCGCCGTGCTGGACATGCGACAGTTGCGAGCGTGGAATGTCATTGTCGCCACCCATCTGGATGGCAAGCCGATGCCGTTGGGTGGGTTGGGGCCGCTATGGGCCGTGTATGACGCCGACCGGGTGCCGGAAATGGCGGCGCTCCCGGTGGCGCAGCGCTTCGGCGCCTGCCCTTGGGCCCTGTATCACCTGGAAGTGATGGCCTGATCAGGTCCGGGTTGCACGCCCGGGCATCAGGCCGCAGGCCTCAGGCGTAGGCTTCCGCCAGGCTCATCACGCGCGGCGCCACCTTGATGCCGACGTTGCCGAACAGGGCGTCGATGGCGGCCAGGTTGGCGCTGCATTCCTCCGCCTTCCAGCCCTTGAACATATCGGTGCCGTCCTTCTGGAAATGCAGGTCGAGCACCTTGCCTTTGTCGCGGTGAATATAGTTCTGCTGATGGACGTTCTGGAAACCCAGTTCGGCCAGGCCGGCAAGCACGGTATGCGGCGGATTTTCCGGGTCGGTCGCCAGGAAGACGCCAAACGTCTTGCCTGGCGGCTTGGCTGCGATGTCAACCTCATAGATCCCGGGCGCCTTGGTCACACTTGTGCTCTTCAGAAACAACATATAGTTCTCCTGGCGCGCCAGTGACCATCAGGACAGGACGCGCGATGCTAATTAGTTAGTCAGTACTCAAGCATATTTCCATACGGGAACTTTGTCGATCTTTGTATTCATCTTTTTCGCTTTAGCGCATTAATAAGCCAAAAACTGTGGCGCCGATTAACGCAGCGCAAGCCAGCATGCCCAAAATGAAGCCCGCTTCGCGCTTGGCCGGGTCGCGGTAATAGCCGATCGCATACATGATGCGGCCCAGGCACCACAGCAATCCGCCGGCCGCCGCCCACAGGTCGCCCACGAAGGTGGCGCACAGCCACAACGGCGCCAGCACCAGGGGCAGCATCTCGAGGGTGTTCATCTGGACACGGTGGGCGCGCTGGAATGGCTCGGGACCGTCCATCGATGGCGCCGGCACCTTGTAGCGCACGCGGGCGTAGCCGGCGACGCCCCAGGTCCAGAAATACACCCCGAGGACGGCCAGGGTAGTCCAGGCGGTATAGAACATCGCGTTTTCCTTGTTGTCTTGAAGTCAGGAAGAAGTGGCGGCTGGCGCCGCCGCCTGCTTGCGCCGCGCCAGGTCCGCCGTCAGCGGCAGCAGCGCCTCGTACAGCCTGCCGGTCGCCTCGTCCCAGTCGAGCAGGGCCTGCTGCTGGCGCGCCACGGTCGCATGGTCGCCGCGCGCCACCGGCCCGCTCAGGGCCGCCGCCGGGCCGAGGCGGAACACGTTGGCCATGGTCTCGCTGGCCAGCGGGCGCGCCAGTTCACGCGCTATCGGCTCCGGCACGCCGGCCGCCTGCCAGGCGCGCAGGGCGGCGTCGAGCACCGTGGTCAGGTAATTCGACGCGAACACCGCCGCCGCATGGTAGACCGTCTTGGCCGCGGCATCGATGCTCACCAGACGCGCGCCGATCGCCTCGAACGCCGGCGCCAGCCGCGCCAGCGCCGGCGCCTCGCCCTCGATGCCGCAGAAGGTGCCGGCGAAGTCGCGCGCCACGGCGTCGGGATCGGCGAAGCTGCGGATCGGATGCACGCTGGCCGCCAGCGCCCCCTTGTCAGCGAGCGCCTGCAATTCGCCCGAGGCCTTGGCGCCGCTGCAGTGGAACACGACCGCGCCGCGGACCTCATGCGCCTGCGCCAGCGCCGCGGCCATCGGCGCGATCTGGTCGTCGTTCACGGCCAGCAGCCAGATGTCGGCCGGACGCAGCGCAGCAAGGTCGGGGCCGGCGCAGGCGCGGCCGGCGCCGATGAAGTCGCACGCCGCCCGGGCGCTGGCCGGCGACCGGGTCAGCACGTCCTGCACCACGCAGGCGCCGCTGGCCGACAGCAGGCGCCCCAGCACCTTGCCGACATGGCCGGCGCCGACCAGGTTCAGGGTCGGCGCCACGTCAGAAACCCGCACCCGGCTTAGCCAGGTAGTCGAGTTCCTCGGGCGCCGAGGCGCGGCCCAGGATCGGGTTGCGGTGCGGGAAGCGGCCGAAGCGGGCGATCACGCCGCGGTGCCGGTGCGCATAGTCGAGCGACTCACCGAAGCCTTCATGGCTGGCGGCCAGCTCGGTGAACAGCTCGACCGACTGCTCCTGGGTGCACGCGTCTTCCGCGTGCTCGAACGGCATGTAGGCGAAGGAACGCTCCCAAGGGCTCAAGGCCAGGTGGTCGCTTGAGTCCACCAGCTGGCGCGCGGCGCTCAGCGCCAGGGTGTCGCCGGCGAAGGATTCCGGCGTGCCGCGGTAGGCGTTGCGGGTGAACTGGTCCAGCACCAGGATGCGCGCAAGCACGCCGCGCGGACCCTGTTCGTCCCATTCGCGCAGGCCGCCGGCGACCGCGTGGCTGATCGCCGCGCCGAAGCGCTCGCGGATCGCGGCGTCGAAGGCGTCATCCTTCTGGAACCATGCGGCGCGCTGCTTGCCGTGGCCTGGATCGGAAGGCGGCAGGAACCAGAAATCGAGAACTTCTTGTGCGTCCATTGGAAAACCCCGTTTGGAATTTGTTATTGGTGTGGCCCTGAAGATGCGCGCTGCGTCACGCGCTGCCTCACGCAGCGCATCAATTGCGCGCGTGCGACAGCTGGAACGAATCGACGCCGTCGAAGGCCGCCAGTTCGCGCGCCAGTTCGGACAGCGGCGCGCCGGTCTTGCTCGACAGCGCCAGCGCCACGAAGCGCCATTCCTGGCGGCCTTCGTCGCTGCTGATGGTCAGCGAGCTGCCGGCGATCTCGTAGCCGCGCTCGAGCGCCACCTTGCGGATCGCGTCTTCGCGCGGCATGAATGCGGGCCGGAAGCGCATCCGCACCGCCACCGCATGGCGCGAAGGAAGGAAAGTCTCCAGGCGGTTCAGGTAGATCATGATCATCGCCGACAGGAAGGCCAGGCCCATCGCGGCCAGGTAGAAGCCGACGCCGACCAGGATGCCGATCGCGGACGAGGCCCAGATCGAGGCCGCCGTGGTCAGGCCACTGATATTGAAGCCGTCGCGCATGATGACGCCGGCGCCGAGAAAGCCGATGCCGGTGACCACGCCCTGGATGATGCGGGTCGGATCGATCGGCGCCAGGATGCCCGCGTGGCCGCCGTACCACAGGTCCGGATAGCCGGCCAGGATCGTCAGCCCGGCCGAGGCCATGCACACCAGGCCATAGGTGCGCATGCCGGCGGCGCGCCCGTGGTAGGCGCGCTCGTAGCCGACCAGCAGGCCGAGCAGCAGGGCCCCGGCCAGGTGCAACAGGATCAGGCCATTGGTGAACAGCTCGTTCTTGGACCAGTAGGCCGCGAACAGGTTGGCTTCGGTCATGCGCGTCTTAGGTTGACACTGCGGTTGACACCGGGGCGGCGATTCAAGGCTTCTTCTTGACCAGCTGCTTCTCGAACGCCAGGTCGTTCTTGCTGATGCGCGGCTGCTCCTGCGGGCCCAGGCCCTTGACGAAGAGGACGAAGTCGTCGAGCTCCATCGGCGGGCACAGCGGCGGGCTGCCGGGCGCCTCGGACAGGTAGAAATGGCCGTCGCCGGTGCGCGCCATCGAATACAGGTCGTTCCCGGTGCGCTGCTTCAGGCGCTCGACGGCGGTGCTGGCGCGGGTGGAGCGTGAGCTGGCCATCAGATCGCCTCCGTGCGCAGCATCAGCCACTCGAATGCCGGGCCTTCGACGTACGGCGTCAGGCGCGCGCGCACGGTCGCGTGGTAGTCGTTCAGCCACGCGACTTCGTCCGGCCGCAGCAGGCTGCGGTCGATGGGGCGCGTATCGATCGGGCACAGGGTCAGGGTCTCGAAGCCGAGATACTCGCCGAACTCGGACGTCTCGACGTGCTCGTTGAGCACCAGGTTCTCGATGCGGATGCCCCACCGACCCGGGCGATAGATGCCCGGCTCGATCGAGGTGATCATGCCCGGCTCCATCGCGGTATGCGGCTCCGGCGGCACCGCCGGCGAAATCGTCTGCGGGCCTTCGTGCACGTTGAGGAAGTAGCCGACGCCGTGGCCGGTGCCGTGGCCGTAGTCGATGCCGGCGGCCCAGAGCGGGGCGCGCGCGATCGCGTCCAGCAGCGGCGCGCGGGTGCCGCGCGGGAAGCGCGCGGCCGACAGGTTGATCAGGCCTTTCAGCACCAGCGTGTAGTCGCGCTTCTGCGCGCTGCCTGGCGTGCCGACCGGGATCACGCGCGTGATGTCGGTGGTGCCGCCCAGGTACTGGCCGCCCGAATCGATCAGCAGCAGGCCGTCGCCTTCGATGACGGCGCAGGTGGCGCGCTCGGCGCGGTAGTGCATGATCGCGCCGTTGCTGTTGAAGCCGGCGATGGTCGAGAAGCTGGCGCTCACAAAATGAGGACGGCGTGCGCGGGCGGCGGTGATGCGGGTGTCGATGTCGACTTCGTTGATGGGGGAGCGGCGCGGGTCCGCCAGCAGCGGCTCGAGCGCGGCGAAGAATTCGCACAGCGCCGCGCCATCCTGTTCCATCGTGGCGCGCACGTTCACCGCCTCGCTTTCGAGCTTGCGCGACTTGGCGAAGGTGGTCGGGTTGATCGCCTCGACCACGTTCACGCCCGGCGCCACGGCGGCGCGCATGCCGGCGGTGACGCGGCGCGGGTCGAGCAGCAGGGTCGCGCCTTCCGGCAGCGCTTCGAGCGCGTGCGCGGCGTTGGCGTACGGCGCCAGGTGCACGTCGTCGGCTTCCAGGCGCGCGCGCACGTCGTCCGGCACCTTGCCCTCGAGGATGAACAGGGTCGCGTCGCCGCGGCCGATCAGCGCATGGGCCAGGAACACCGGGTTGAAGCTGACGTCGGCGCCGCGCAGGTTGAACAGGTAGGCGATGTCGTCCAGCGTCGAGATGAAATGAAAGCCCGCGCCGTGCGCCTCCATCGCGGCGCGCGTGGCGTGCAGCTTGTCGGCGCGGCTGACGGTCGCAAAGGGCGCGACGTGCTCGAACACGGGTTCGAGCGGCAGCGACGGACGCTCGCCCCACACCTCGTCGAGCAGGTCGGCGTCGAGACGCAGGTTCACGCCTTTCGCGGCCAGGGCGTCTTTCAACAGGCGCGCGCCGGCCAGGCCCAGCACGCGCGCATCGACGGCGACGGTCTGGCCCGCGGTCAGGTTGGCGGCCAGCCAGTCGACGTGCAGCTGGCTCGCGGCGCCCGGGATCTTCATCAGCGCAATGCTTGATCCCGCCAACTCGGTTTCGGCCTGCGTGAAGTAGCGGCCATCGGTCCAGACGCCGGCGAAATCGGCGGTGGCGATGAAGGTGCCGACCGAGCCGGTGAAGCCGGACAGCCATTCGCGGCCCTTCCAGTGGCCGGGCAGGTATTCCGACAGATGCGGATCGCTCGACGGGACGATGCAGGCGTCGATGCCGTGGCGCGCCATGACGGCGCGCAGTTGCGCGAGGCGGCCTGCACGTGCGGCCTGGATTTCGTGATGGGACATGGATAGTGCGTCGGTCTGGTTTTCCAAGCCATATATCATACGCCGCAATGCCCCCGAATGGCATTCCCAAGCCATGCATGCCAACAGGAACCACCCTCTGCGCCGGGATGACGCATAATGGCCCGGCGTTTAATTGACCATGATGACCATGCACGATTTCCACCACGAGCGCGCCCGCACGCTACTGGCGAATGCCACCCAGATCGTCGAACCCGCCGAAGTGAATGCCGCCGTGCGGCGTGTCGCCGATGCGCTCAATGCCCGTTTCAACGCCGAGGGCGCCGCCGAATTCCCGCTGGTGCTGGGCGTGATGGGCGGCGCGGTGGTATTTACCGGCCACCTGTTGCCGCAGCTGACTTTCCCGCTCGACTTTGACTACATCCACGTCAGCCGCTATGGCGACGAAGACCGCGGCGGCGAGATCGTGTGGAAGGTCATCCCGCGCCAGAACGTCGTCGGCCGCAAGATCGTGGTGGTGGACGATATCCTGGACGAGGGCGAGACCCTGGCCCACGTCAAGCAGCGCCTGCTCGACATGGGCGCCGCCGAAGTGATCGTGGTGGTATTCGCCGACAAGGACCTGGGCCGCGCCAAGCCGATCCAGGCCGACCTGGTGGGCTTGAGCCTGCCCAACAAGTTCGTGGTCGGCTTCGGCATGGACGTGTACGGCTACTGGCGCAACCTGCCGGGCCTGTGGACCATTCGGCCCGAGGATTTGAAGCAGGCGTAGGGTCGGCGGCTTTGCCGCCGACGCGTTCAAACCAGGCTCGCAGCCACGCTCCTACAGCGCAAGCCGCGCCCGCGCGGCGGCGTACTCGCGCTTGAGCCGCTCGACCATCTCGGCCACCGTCGGCACGTCGTCCATCAGGCCCACGCCCTGCCCCGCGCCCCAGATGTCGCGCCAGGCCTTGGCCGCGCCCGCGCCGAAGCTCATCTTGCTCTTGTCCGATTGCGGCAGGTTGTCCGGATCCAGCCCGGCCGCCACGATCGATTTTTTCAGGTAGTTGCCGTGCACGCCGGTGAACAGGTTCGTGTACACCACGTCCGCCGCGCGCGCTTCGACGATCGCGTCGCGGTAGCCGTCGCTGACGTTCGATTCCTTCGTGGCCAGCCAGCGCGAGCCGATGTAGGCGAAATCGGCGCCCATCGCCTGCGCCGCCAGGATCGCGTCGCCGGTCGCGATCGATCCGGACAGGGCGATCGGCCCCTTGAAGAACCTGCGCACCTCGCCCACCAGCGCGAACGGCGACAGCGCGCCGGCATGGCCGCCGGCGCCGGCCGCCACCAGGATCAGGCCATCCACGCCCGCCTCCAGCGCCTTCTCGGCGTGCCGGATCGAGACCACGTCGTGCAGCACGATGCCGCCATACGCATGCACGGCATCCATCATCTCGCGCGGCGGCGCGCGCAGCGACGAGATGATGATCGGCACCTGGTGCTTCACGCACACCTCGACGTCGTGCGCCAGGCGGTCGTTCGATTGATGGACGATCTGGTTGACCGCGATCGGACCGACCCTGACGCCCGGATTGGCGGCCGCGTACCCGGCCAGCTCGTGCTGCAGGTCGGTCAGCCAGGTGTCGAGCAGCTCGGCCGGACGGGCGTTCAGGGCCGGGAAGGAGCCGACGATGCCGGCCTTGCACTGGGCCGCCACCAGGGCGGGACCGCTGGCGATGAACATCGGCGAAGCGATGACGGGAAGGGACAGGTCTTGCAACGCGGCGGGCATCGTCATGGGCGGACTCTCGGTGGTTGGTTGGTGGATCATTATAGCCCCGAAAAAAGAACGATCGTGCTAGATCGTTGGTGGTAGACGCCTTCCTCTAAAGATCGAGCAACATCTGTCCTTCGATGCGGGCCGCGCCGGCGCGCACCAGCGCAGCGGCGGCCCATTGCGCCAATTCGTCGGCATCCAGATCCAGCATGGCCGGCCGCACCCGCTCGACCAGCGGGATCGAGGCAAGCAGGCCCGGCAGCCCCGCCAGGGCAATCCGCCCACGCTCGAGCAACAGGAATTTGAGCAGCACCTTGACCGCGTTGCGCGCATTGCGCGCGGGATCGGCGGCCAGGTAGTCGAGGCGCGCCCTGGCCCGCGCCAGGGCGGCGTCGGCGTCGCCGAACACCGGCCCATGCCCGGGGATGACCACGCGCGGCGCCAGGCTGCCGATCAGGTCGAGCGTGGCGCCGACCTCGTCGAAGCCGGGTTCACCGGCCAGTTCGGGAAAGATCACGCCGAAGCCGTCCTGCCACAGCGCGTCGCCCGACACCAGCACGCCTTCGTCTGCACAAAAGATGAGCAGCGCATGCGGGTCATGGCCGGGCGCGGCCAATACCTGCCAGCGCAGGCCGCCCAGCAGCAGGACGTCGCCCGGCGCCAGCACGCCGTCGAAGCCGAAGCGCGGACATTGCTGGCCGGTGGCGCGAAAGCTCAGCGCCGCTTCGTCCCAGCGCGCCACCTTGTCGGCTTCCAGCGCGGGAATCGCGGTGTGGCAGCCGTAGGCCGCCTGCAGGGCCGCATTGCCCCCGCAATGGTCGGAATGCAAATGGGTGTTGAGCAGGCGGTCGAGCGGACGATCGCGCAGCAGGTGGCGCACCAGCGCCAGCGTCTGCGGCGCGTGGCTGACGTAGCCGCTGTCGATCAGGGCCGTGTCGTCAGGCCCGATCAAGAGGACATTATTCGACGACAGCCAGTTGCGCTCGAGCACATGAACCGACGATGGCAAACGCAGGTCCACGGCGCGGCCTCATTCTCCGGACAGCGCGGCTTGGCGGCGCCGGATGTCGGCCCAGATCGCGCGCTTCTCGTCCTCGCTGGCATTGCGCCAGGCGCGGATCTCGTCGATCGTGCGCATGCAGCCCTCGCACAAGCCGGTTGCGGGCACCATCTTGCAGACGTTGATGCAGGGCGAAGGGACGGGGGTTTGCAGTTCTGGAGCCATTGCCGGAAAGCCTGAGCGGAGAGGGGTCGAAGGCGGCATTATCGCGCGTCCGGCATGCTAGGGAAGCGCTGATTTATTCATGGCGGCGGTCTTGGCGCGGAAAAAGACGCCCTGCTGCGTTGTAAATCCTCGCCATACCACGCGGTATGGCTGTGGTTTACGCCTTGCCGGGCGCCTTTTTCCGTCGCCAATCCCATCCGCCAGAATAAATCAGCGCTTCCCTAGCGCCGTTTTTGCCTGTGAGTCAGTATACTCGTCAATACGCACTGTCGTCGGAACAGTGTCATTGATTCATTGGCTGCACGAGGTGACCCATGAACCTGCGTTTCATCGTCGTAACCGCCCTGCTGGGCGTGTCCGCCACGGCGTCAAGCCAGGTGCTGTCGCCCGACGGCTACGGCAAGATCCGGTTCGGCCAGCGGCTCGACCAGGTGGAGCGCACGCTCGGCCAGCGCGCGACGCCGCGGCCGCTCGATCCGTCCTGCTCCATCGTCCGCTTCCAACGTTATCCACAGGTCAGCTTCATGGTCGAGCACGGCATGATCGTGCGCGCCGACGCCAGGACCGTGGTGCGCAACAGCGCCGGCATCACGGAGCGCATGTCGGCCAGCGACGCCCTGCGCCAGGCGCCGGGGATGCGCAGCGAACGCCATAAATACGACGAGCAGGGCCAGTACCTGATCCTGGCGCAAGGGGAGGACAAGGCGCTGATCTTTGAATCCAGCAAGGGAAAACTGACGACCATGCGGGCGGGCCTGAAGCCGGCGGTCGATTACGTGGAGATGTGCGGGTAAAACAGTCGGAGAAATACGGCAGCGGAGGCGAATCAGCAACGCTCGACAGGTTGGTGTAAGCTCGGGGGCATGAAATTGGTGCAGTGCACAAAAGGAATGCCATGAAACTCAACCGACTACTGATGAGGCAAGTCAACGGCGCCGTCCGATCGCTGTTGCGATCGGGACCGGCAACGCCCGGCGCCGCCGTGCAGCAGGCCATCAAGAACGCGGCGGTCATGCAGCGCGCGGCAGAGCGCCAGATGCGCGACTTCGTCGCACCCGCCCCCGCTCCCGCTCCTGCTCCTGCTCCTGCTCCTGCTCCAGCTCCAGCTGGCGCACCTGCGCCGTCGGCGCGCGCGCCATTGTCCGGCAGGTTCGAGGACGGCCATCACATGAACGCCGCCGGCCGCCGCGAGTACAAACTGTATGTGCCTGGCAGCTATACCGGCACGCCGGCGCCGCTGGTGGTCATGCTGCACGGGTGCACCCAGGACCCGGAAGATTTCGCCACCGGCACCCAGATGAACGTGCTGGCCGAGGAGATCGGCTGCCTGGTGCTGTATCCGGCCCAGAGCAAGGGCGCGAACATGTCGCGCTGCTGGAACTGGTTCAATGCGGTCGACCAGCGCCGCGACGAGGGCGAGCCGTCGATCATCGCCGGCATGACGCAGGCAATCATGGCCAGCCATGCGGTGGACCCGAACCAGGTGTATGTGGCCGGCCTGTCCGCCGGCGGCGCGATGGCGATCATCATGGGCACGCTCTATCCCGACCTGTACGCGGCGGTGGGCGTGCATTCCGGCCTGCCCTTTGCCTCGGCCAACAGCCTGTCGTCGGCGCTGGCGGCGATGAAGGGCGATTTCCGGCGCAGCACGACGAGCGGACAGCCCTTGCCGATCATCGTTTTCCATGGCGACCGCGACACCACCGTGCATCCGGCCAACGGCGAGGAAGTGGTCGCGCAAGGCGCGCGCCACTTGGTGCAGCCGGGCACCGCCGAGCCGGGCCGGGTGCCGGACGGCCATGCCTACACGCGCACCCTGTATCCGGACGAGGACGGCATGGTGCAGGCCGAACACTGGCTGGTGCATGGCGCCGGCCACGCCTGGTTCGGCGGCAATGCGCGCGGCAGCTATACGGACGGCAAGGGACCGGATGCGAGCCGCGAGATGATGCGCTTCTTCCGCACGCGGCGCTGAGCCGTCAGTCGGGCGCCGGCGGCATGGGATGCGCGGCAATATGCGCATGCAGGCAGGCTGGACACCAGCAGCCGGCCGCCTCCTGGGGCACGGCCACCGCCGGCGGCAAGGCCATGCACCAGCAAGATTCGGTGGCGCCGTCGGCCATTGCGCACCTGAATTCGTTGCCGCAGCGTGTGCAAATACTCATAACTGATAAAGTACCGATAGCTGCCATAAAATACAACAGGACACCACCCTTCCCCCACAAGGTTTACGCTGTTTTGAAGGCGTTTGCCTGTAAAATCTCGCGACATTTATTTCGGACCCTCCATGAACGCTCAAGTGACCAGCCTGAAGACCGACGACCAACCTGACGACTTGACTGCCGTGTCGACGGCGCTGAAGGCGCAGATCCTGGCCGAAGCGCTTCCCTACATCCGCAACTTCCACGGCAAGACCATCGTCATCAAATACGGCGGCAACGCCATGACCGAGGAACGCCTGAAACACGGCTTCGCGCGCGACGTCATCCTGCTCAAGCTGGTGGGCATGAACCCGGTCGTGGTCCACGGCGGCGGCCCGCAGATCGACAATGCGCTGAAAAAGATCGGCAAGCAGGGAACCTTCGTGCAGGGCATGCGCATTACCGACGAAGAGACCATGGAAGTGGTGGAGTGGGTGCTGGGCGGCGAAGTTCAGCAAGACATCGTGATGCTGATTAACCACTACGGTGGCCAGGCAGTCGGCCTGACCGGCAAGGACGGCGGCTTGATCCGCGCCCGCCGCATGGCGATGCCCGACAAGGAAAAACCGGGCGAGTTCCTCGACATCGGCTTCGTCGGCGAGATCGAGGCGATCAACCCGGCCGTCGTGAAAGCGCTGCAGGACGACGCCTTCATCCCGATCATCTCGCCGATCGGTTTCGGCCAGGACGGCCAGGCCTACAACATCAATGCCGACGTGGTCGCCGGCAAGATCGCGGAAATCCTGAAAGCCGAAAAGCTGATCATGATGACCAATATCGCCGGCGTGCAGGATAAGGCGGGCAATCTGGTGACCGATCTGTCGGCGCGCGAGATCGACGAGATGTTCGCGGACGGCACGATTTCGGGCGGCATGCTGCCGAAGATCTCGTCGGCGCTGGACGCCGCGAAGTCGGGCGTGAACACCGTGCACATCATCGATGGCCGCATCGAGCACTCCTTGTTGCTGGAGGTCTTGACCGAACAGGCTTTTGGCACTATGATCCGGTCTCACTAATTTTTTTGTGACGGGGAAACCCCCCACAAGAAAATGTCGTTACGGTGGGCATTGCCCACCGCATCTACCCGCCCTTGTAGCTCAGTGGTAGAGCACTCCCTTGGTAAGGGAGAGGCCACGTGTTCAATCCACGTCAAGGGCACCACTTCCCTCCCCCTGTTTTACCCCGCTCCATGACGTCGTCATGCGCCGCTGGCATAATCGCGTGTTGCAACCCTTGCGATCCGATTACCCGTGTCCACCTCATCCATCCAAGCCCCGGTCTGGCTGTTCGACCTCGATAACACCCTGCACGACGCCTCGCACGCGATCTTCCCGGCGATCAGCGCCAATATGAACACGTATATCGCGCGCGTGCTGAGCATCGATGGCGTGCCGGCCACGCAAGAGATGGTCGATGCCGCGCGCCTGGGCTACTGGAAGCGCTACGGCGCTACCCTGCTCGGCATGATGCGCCACCACCAGGTGTGCGCAAAAGATTTCCTGCACCAGACCCACGACATCGGCCCGCTCGACGCCTTGCTGCGCGCCGAGCGCGGCCTGGCGCGCCTGTTGCGTCGCCTGCCTGGCCGCAAGATCTTGCTGACCAATGCGCCGAACAGTTATTCGACCGAGATCGTGCGCCGCCTGAAGCTGCACAACCATTTTTCGCACCACGTGGCGATCGAGCACATGCACGTGCACGGGCAGTTGCGGCCGAAACCGTCGAAGCTGATGCTGCGCCGCCTGCTGCGCAAGCACGGCGTCGCGGCCCAGCGCTGCATCCTGGTCGAAGACACGCTGGCCAACCTGCGCAGCGCGCGCCAGCTGGGCCTGCGCACCGTCTGGGTCACCCAGTATCTGCGTCACACGGCGCGAATGAACGATCCGATCGGCAAGGCGCCCCTGCCGCGGACCCTGAAATGCCCCGGTTACGTCAATGTCAAAGTAAAATCCGTGCGGCAACTTCCGACGCGGCTCTCCGGGCTGCGCCGCTCCAATAACAACTCCTAGGGATCCCATGGCAAGCACGAAGCCAGGCCAGCGCAAGCTGCAAATCCTCCAGGCCCTGGCCTCGATGCTCGAGCAGCCCAAGGGCGAGAAAATCACCACCGCCGCGCTCGCGGCGCGCCTGTCGGTGTCCGAGGCGGCGCTGTACCGCCACTTCGCCAGCAAGGCGCAGATGTACGAGGGACTGATCGAGTTCATCGAATCGTCGGTGTTCGGCGTGATCAACCAGATCACCGAGAAAGAAGAGCGCGGCCTGGCGCAGGCGCACGCGATGCTGCAGATGCTGCTCGGCTTCGCGGCCAACAACCCGGGCATGACGCGCGTGCTGATCGGCGATGCGCTGGTGGGTGAAGACGAGCGCCTGCAACTGCGCATGAACGGGTTCTACGACAAGGTCGAACTGGCCTTCAAGGGAGCGCTGCGCCTGGCCGTCACGCAGGGACACGGCCAGGAAGCCGACGTCGCCGCGCGCGCCAGCCTGCTGGTGAACTACGTCACCGGCCGCTGGCACCGCTTCGCAAAGACGGGCTTCAAGCTCAATCCGACCGAAGGCACGGCGCTCCAGCTGTCCCTGCTGCTGGCAGCGTAGAATCGAGGACATGGATACCGGCGAAGTCTTCGCGCTGCTGGACGATGCCCGCGCCGCCCGGGAAGCACGCTCGCGCCTGTACAGCGGGCATGCGGGCACGCTGACGTGCGAGGACGCGGCCGGCTGGCCGCCACTGCTGGCGGCGCTGTCGCAGGCATTGCAGGACGGCCGGCACGCCGTGCCGCTGCTGAGCTATGAACTGGGGGCGCACCTTGCGGGCCTGCCGGCCCGGCCACTGGCCGGCCCGCTGGCGCAGGTGCTGCTGTTCACCCACTGCGAGACCATGACCGGCGAGCAGGTGGCGTCGTGGCTGGCGACGCGCAGCATGGACCCCGGCCTGGCCGGCGTCGCCGGCATCAGCGCCAATGTCGACGAAGCGCAGTTCACCGCGGCGATCGACCGCATCCATGACTACATCGCGGCCGGCGACACCTACCAGGTCAACTACACCTGGCGGCTGCGCTTCGACGCCTTCGGTTCGCTGCTCGCCTTGTACACGCGCCTGCGCGCGCGCCAGCCGGTGCCGTACGGCGCGCTGGTGACGCTACCTGGCGGCGGCGCCGTGCTGTCGTTCTCGCCCGAGTTGTTCGTGCGCCACGACGCGGGCATGCTGGTGGCGCGGCCCATGAAGGGCACGGCGCCGGCCAGCGGCGACCCCGAGACCGACGCCGCGCGCGCCCTGGCGCTGGCGCAGGACACCAAGAACCGCGCCGAAAACCTGATGATCGTCGACCTGCTGCGCAACGACCTGGGCCGCGTGGCGCAGACCGGCAGCGTCGAGGCGCCGGCCCTGTTCGAGGTGCAGCGCTACGGCGCCGTGCTGCAGATGACGTCGACCGTACAGGCGCGCCTGCGCCCGGATGCGGATCTGGAAGATATCTTCAAGGCCTTGTACCCGTGCGGCTCGATTACCGGCGCGCCGAAGCGGCGCACGATGGAAATCATCCACGAACTCGAACCCGATGCGCGCGGCATCTATACCGGCGCGATCGGCTGGTTCGATCCGGCGCCCGCGGGCCGCGCCTTCGGCGACTTCTGCCTGTCGGTGCCGATCCGGACACTGGCGCTGGGCGCGCCCAGGGACGGCGTGCCGGGAGGTCTGCGCTCTGGCGAACTGGGCGTCGGCGCCGGCATCGTCTACGACAGCGATGCGCCCTCCGAATACGCCGAGTGCCGGCTGAAGGCGGGTTTTCTCACGGGCTTGGCCAACGAGTTCGAACTCTTCGAGACCATCCGCGCTTCGCGCGAGCATGGCTGCCGCCACCTGGAACAGCATCTGGACCGCGTGCAAGCATCGTGCGCCTATTTCGGCTTTGCGTTCGACCGCGGCGCGGCGCACGCCGCGCTGGTGGAGGCCAGCCAGGCCCTGCCCTCCGACGCGCTGCACCGCCTGCGCCTGGCGGTCTCCCACACCGGCGCGCTGACGCTGAACTCCGGCGAGTTGGCGCCGGTGCACGAGCCGGTGACCGTGCTCCTGGCCCAGGAGCCGACGCACAGCGGCGACGTCTTCCTGCGCCACAAGACCAGCATCCGCGGCCGCTACGACGCGGCGTGGAAGGCGGCCGAAGCGCAAGGCGCCTTCGACATGCTGTTCTTCAACGAACGCGGAGAATTGACCGAAGGGGGACGCAGCAGCGTGTTCCTGCGCTTCGGCGAAGAATGGCTCACGCCGCCGCTATCGTCCGGCGTGCTGCCGGGCGTGATGCGCGGCGTGATGCTGGCCGCGCCCGCATGGCATGCGCGCGAAGCCGTGATCACCCGCGCGATGCTGGCGCAGGCCGACGACATCGTCGTCTGCAACGCCCTGCGCGGGCCGCTGCGCGCCGTGCTGGCAGCGTAAGCCCTTGATTTAAAACGCCTGTTTCGCGCTTGATATCCTTGATCGCCCGAGCATGCCCTTACAGGGCCGCTTCGATCTTGCCGGTCAGCTTGGGATCTTCCGGCGTGACCTTGCTCGGGAAATAATCGAGCACCTTGCCGTCACGGCCGATCAGGTATTTGGTGAAGTTCCACTTCGGTTCCTGGCCGGTGGTCTTGATCAGCTGCGCATGCAGCGGATTGGCTTGCGGACCTTTCACCGAGCTCTTGGCGAACATCGGGAACTTGACGCCATAGGTGTTGAAGCACAGGTCGGCGATTTCCTTGGCGCTGCCCGGTTCCTGCTGGCCGAAATCGTTCGACGGGAAACCCAGGATCACGAAGCCGCGGCCGCCATACTTGGCATAGATCTTTTCCAGCCCTTCGTACTGCTTGGTGAAGCCGCAGTAGCTGGCCGTGTTCACCACCAGCACCACCTTGCCGGCGTACTGGCAGAGGTCTTGCGGCGCCTCGTCCTGCAGGCGCTTGAAGCTGTGCTTGAGTACGGCCGGGCAGGCGGCCGGGCTCTTGGTCAGAGTGGCGACCGGCGCGGCCTGCGCCCGTGCCGGCTGGGTGACGCTGGCGGCGGCCGTGGCGGCGAGCAGCAGGGCGATGGTCTTGATCATGGCGTGGTATTGAGGGCACCTCGAAAAACCGTCGCGAGCGGCAGCAGTTTCGGTCGAGAAGCGCAGCTGTACTAGAGTACAGCGAGCATCGCAGACCGAAAATGCAACGCGCAGCAGGTTTTTCGAGGTGCCCTTGACGGGGTTGAGGTGCGTCGATTGTAGCGCAAGCGGCAACCCCGGCGGCCAACGCTTTTCTCACCCTTCCAGGCCGCGGTGCTCGATCTTGATGCAGTGGTTCATGACCACGTCCAGCCCGGCGGCGCGCGCCAGGTCGGCGGCGGCCTGGTTCTCGATGTCGAGCTGCATCCACAGGCAGCCGGCGCGCACGGCGATCGCCTCGCGCGCGATCGGGCCGATGTCCTCGGATTTGCGGAAGCAGTCGACGATGTCGATCTGCTGGCCGCTGGCCGCGAGCGAGTCGGCCGCCTCCTGCAAGGTGGCGTAGACGGTCTCGCCGTGGATGGCCTGGCCGGCGTAGCTCGGGTTGACGGGCAGGATGCGGTAACCGTTGCGCTGCAAGTAGGCGCCCACTTCGTTGCTGGCGCGGTCTTCCTTGTTCGACATGCCGACGATGGCGACAGTCTTGCTGTCGCGGAGGATCTGGGCGATCGTTCTCATGCTGCCTCATGATGTTGTTGTCGTTGCAGCCAGCTTATCAGTTTGTATGCACTGGCGCTGCACGGTCAAACGTGGAAAGATGGCGGCTCATCCATCCTGAATGCCTTCAACATGCGCTTCGGACCTGTTTCGCGTATCGGCGCCCTGGTTGCGCTGGCCCTCTCGATCGCCGGCGCGCACGGCGCCGGCTCCCTGCCGGACGTCGAACGCGCCATCGTGCCGGTGGCCGGCTGGGGCGGCACGGCGGCCGATGCGACCAAGGCGCGCCGCCACCAGATCACCCACATCACCTTGCACCACCAGGGCGAACCGTTCAAGCCGGGCACCGATCCGCACGCCTACCTGCGCCGCCTGCAGGCCTGGTCGCGGCTTGATAAAGGCTGGCTCGACATCCCCTACCACTACGTGATCGACCTCGATGGCCGCATCTACGGCGCGCGCGACATCGCCTATGCCGGCGACACCAATACCGACTACGACCCGAAGGGCCACGCGTTGATCGAGGTGGTCGGCAATTTCGAGGAGGTGGAGCCGAACCAGCAGCAGCTCGATGCGGTGGTGCGCCTGATGGCGATGCTGGCCGCGAAGCACCGGGTCCCGCTGGACGCTATCGGGAGCCACCGCGATTATTCGGACAAGACCGTGTGCCCGGGCGAACACCTGTACCGCTACGTGAAGGATGATTACTTCAGGCACCAGGTGGCCTTGCGACTGGCGCAGGCGCAGGCCGCGAACTAAGCGCCCGGCCTGCTCAGTGAGCGCTTACTGCACGCGCGCGCCGCGCGTGACCTGGCCGTTCTGGTGCAAGACGACCACTGGCGCGCCATCGGCGGCTTGCTCGAACCGGAGTTCCGCATTCACGTCGCGCGAGAAGAACACGTTCTCGCTGGCCGGGAAGATCTCGACCTGCCGCTGTCCGGTCGCCTGCGCGTAATAGCGTTCGCCCGCGCGGCTGACCGTGATCGTGAACTGCGGCGCGAGCTGGTAGGCGCCGGCGCGCGCATCGAAGCCGGCGTTGTCGATCTTGACCGCCTGCCGTTCGGCGGGCGCGTCGCCAACGCGCTCATTGCGCACCCGCTCGCCTGCGTTGTCGACCGTGACATGGGTGACTTTGCCCCGCGCATCGCGTCCGAACTCGAAGCGCGCCAGCGTTCCCGGCAGGAAGAAGCCGTTCTTCGAATACGGCGTCAGGGTGCGCGGCGACCGCTCGCCGCGCGCCATCATGAGCTTGCCGTCGCGGCTGGTGAAGGTACGCTTTTCCTGGGCGTCGATCTCATACACGCCGGTGAACGCATCCAGGGCCCCGGCATCGAGCTCGAATGCCTTCGGCTCCATGAACGGCTTGCCCATCGCCAGCGCCGACGCCCGCTTGGCCAGCACCTCCGGATCGGCATTGCCGCTGTCGGCATTGCTCAGCACCGCCACGAAGATCTTCTGCTCCGGCAGGCGCAGCGCATGGGTGCGGAAACCATTGATGCCGCCGCCATGGTCGACCATCGGCGTGCCCTGAAGCGTGCCCACGCTCCAGCCATAACCGTAGCCGGTCGACTTCTCCGGGCTCAGCTTGTAGGGCGTGAAGGCCAGCTTCCAGCTTGCCGGTGTGAGGAGCTTGCCGGATGCGATGGCGGTATCCCATGTCGCCAGGTCGTCCACGGTGGAGACCAGCGCGCCGGCCGCATAGGGCTGGCTCATCGACAGGGGCTGCGCCGGCGCGAACCCTTTCTCCTGCGCGCTGTAGCCGGCCGCGCGCGGTGCGTTCGAACGCTCGACGCCTTCATACGCGGTGTCTTTCATGCCCAGCGGCGTGAAGATGCGCCGTTCCAGGAAGCCGGCGTAAGTCATGCCCGAGACCTTCTCGATGATCGCGCCGAGCAGGAAATAACCGCTGTTGTTGTAGCTGAACGTCGTGCCCGGCTCGAACTCGAGCGGATCGTTCCTGAAGCCGTCGATCATCCGGGCCACGGTGAAGTCTTGCGCCATGGTCGACACGTAATCCGGCTTGCTGGTATAGCTGACGATGCCCGAGGTGTGGGTCAGCAGGTGCTCGACGGTAATGACCTTGCCCTGGGTCGGATAGTCGGGAAAGAAGCGCGTGATGGGATCGTTCAGGGCCAGCTTGCCCTCCTCGGCCAGCATCAGGATCGCCACCGCCGTGAACTGCTTGGTGATCGAGCCCAGGCGCAGCACGGTGCCGGGCGTCAGCGGCGTCCTGGCGGCCACATCGGCGGCGCCATAGGCTTTTCGGAACACCGTCTTGCCGTCCTTGACCACGATGACGGTGGCGCCGGGATCTTCCGCCTTGTACTGGGGCTTGAACAGCGCGTCGAGCTTGCCGGACAGGGATTGCGCCGGGACGGTCTTGGTAGCCGGCTGTTGCGCTTGCGCGAGCACGGGATTGGACAACAGGACGACAGCAACGGCGGCGGCGGAGAGTTTCAGCATGGTCGACTACCCTTCCTGGCGAGTTGTATTCTTGATACTGTAACTCTGCCTTATGGGTAGCGGTGAAAAATGCGACGAACGATTCATCCGGCCCGATGAACTGGGTAAAAGACGGGATATAAAAAAAGGCAGCCCGCAGGCTGCCCCTTTCGATGCCGAGCTTATTGAGCTCAACGGCCTCGCGACCGCAGTTTCTGGATCGCCGCCAGCTGCGCGATCGCGGCGGCCATCTCGGCCTGGGCTTTCGCGTAATCGATGGTCGATTCCTTGTTCAGCATCAGCTCTTCGGCCTGCTTCTTGGCCTCGGTCGCTTTCGCTTCGTCCAGGTCGGCGCCGCGGATCGCGGTGTCGGCCAGCACGGTCACGCCGTTCGGCTGCACTTCGAGGATACCGCCGGCGACGAAGACGAACTCTTCGCCGCCGCCGGCCACCTGGATGCGCACGGCGCCCGGGCGGATGCGCGTGATCAAGGGGGTGTGCTTCGGGTAGATACCCAGCTCACCCGCTTCACCCGGCAACGCGACGAATTCGGCCTGGCCGGAGAAGATCTGCTCTTCGGCCGAGACTACGTCAACGAGAAATGTGTTTGCCATGTGTGTCCTTTAGTGGAACCGACTTAGGCAGCCAGTTTCTTGGCTTTCTCGATTGCCTCTTCGATCGTGCCGACCATGTAGAACGCTTGCTCCGGCAGGTGATCCAGTTCGCCCGATGCGATCATCTTGAAGCCCTTGATCGTGTCTTTCAGCGAAACGTACTTGCCTGGGGCGCCGGTGAAGACTTCGGCGACGTGGAACGGCTGCGACAGGAAACGCTGCATCTTGCGAGCGCGTGCGACGACCAGCTTGTCTTCCGGCGCCAGTTCGTCCATGCCCAGAATCGCGATGATGTCACGCAGTTCCTTGTAGCGCTGCAGGGTGCCCTGCACGGCGCGCGCGGTTGCGTAGTGCTCTTCGCCGACGACCAGCGGGTCCAGCTGGCGCGAGGTCGAATCGAGCGGGTCGACCGCAGGGTAGATACCCAGCGAAGCGATGTCACGCGACAGAACGACGGTCGAGTCCAGGTGGGCGAAGGTGGTGGCAGGCGACGGGTCGGTCAAGTCATCCGCAGGGACGTAGACGGCCTGGATCGAGGTGATCGAACCGGTCTTGGTCGAGGTGATGCGCTCTTGCAGGCGGCCCATCTCTTCGGCCAGGGTCGGCTGGTAGCCCACCGCCGACGGCATACGGCCCAGCAGTGCCGAGACTTCGGTACCGGCCAGGGTGTAACGGTAGATGTTGTCGACGAAGAACAGAACGTCCTTGCCTTCGTCACGGAACGCTTCCGCCATGGTCAGGCCGGTCAGCGCGACGCGCAGACGGTTGCCTGGTGGTTCGTTCATCTGACCGTAGACCATCGCCACTTTCGAGTTGGCCGGGTTTTCCAGGTCGACGACCTTTGCATCGGCCATCTCGTGGTAGAAGTCGTTACCTTCACGGGTACGCTCACCCACGCCGGCGAACACGGACAGACCCGAGTGTGCCTTGGCGATGTTGTTGATCAGTTCCATCATGTTGACGGTCTTGCCGACGCCGGCGCCGCCGAACAGGCCGACCTTGCCGCCCTTGGCGAACGGGCAGACCAGGTCGATGACCTTGATGCCGGTTTCCAGCAGGTCGGTCGACGGCGACAGTTCGTCGTAGGCCGGCGCATCGCGGTGGATCGATGCCATGCGCTCGTGGCTGACTGGACCGCATTCGTCGATCGGGTTGCCCAGCACGTCCATGATACGGCCCAGGGTCGGCACGCCGACGGGAACCATGATCGGCTTGCCGGTGTTCTGGATCATCATGCCGCGACGCAGGCCTTCCGAGCTGCCCAGAGCAATGGTACGGACCACGCCGTCGCCCAGCTGCTGCTGGACTTCCAGGGTCAGTTCGGAGCCTGCCATTTTCAGTGCGTCGTACACTTTCGGCATAGCGTTACGCGGAAATTCCACGTCAACCACGGCGCCGATACACTGAACGATTTTGCCATCAGCCATGTTCGTTCCTTCAGATATATATAGTTAGATTCTTATGCTTGATCGCGGGAGCAACCGTTAGACGGCTGCTGCGCCCGACACGATCTCGGAGAGTTCTTTGGTAATCGCAGCCTGGCGGGTCTTGTTGTAGACCAGCTTCAGGTCGCTGATGACGCTGCCGGCGTTATCGCTCGCGGCCTTCATCGCGACCATGCGCGCCGATTGCTCGGACGCCAGGTTTTCCGCCACTGCCTGGTACACCAGCGCTTCCACATAACGCACCAGCAGCTCGTCGATGACGACTTGCGCTTCCGGTTCGTAGATGTAGTCCCAGCCGTGGGCGCCTGCATCGGCCACCAGCGCTTTCGCCGGCAGCGGGAGCAGTTGCTCGACCATCGTTTCCTGCTTCATCGTGTTGATGAACTTGGTGTAGCACAGGTAGACGGCATCGAGCTTGCCTTCCTGGTACGCGTCCAGCATCACTTTGACCGGTCCGATCAGCTTGTCCAGTTGCGGTGCATCGCCCAGCTGGGTCGCTTGCGAGACCAGCTTCATGCCGACGCGGTTCAGGAAGCCCAGGCCCTTGTTGCCGATGGCGACTGCCTCGACACGGTTGCCCAGTTGCTCCTGCTCACGCGCCTTCTGCGTTACCTGGCGCAGGATGTTGGTGTTCATGCCGCCGCACAGACCCTTGTCGGTCGTGATGACGATGAAACCCACTGCCTTTGCCGACACGCCCTTGGCTTGCGCCATGAATGCGTGCGTGTACTCCGGGTTTGCGCCCGCCAGATTGGCGGTGATGTTACGAACCTTGTCACTGTAGGGACGGGCGGCGCGCATGCGATCCTGCGCTTTGCGCATTTTCGATGCGGCGACCATTTCCATCGCCTTGGTGATCTTCTTCGTATTCTCTACGCTCTTGATCTTGCCACGAATCTCTTTGCCTGCTGCCATGAGTCCTCACTCCTTCCGGGCACCGGCGCCGCCCGCAGGCGGCGCCGGTCCATCAATTAATATGCGCCGGATTTCTTGAAATCAGCAATGGCGGCGGCGAGCAGTGCTTCGCTGTCCTTGTCCAGTTGCTTGGTTTCGTCGATCTTCGACAGCAGGGACGCGTGACCCGACTTCAGGAAAGCATGCAGACCGTGCTCGAACGGCAGCACTTTCTTGACTTCGATATCGTCCAGGTAGCCCTTGTTGACGGCGAACAGCGACGCGGCCATCAGCGAGGTCGACAGCGGCGAGAACTGCGGCTGCTTGAGCAGCTCGGTCACGCGCGCGCCGCGGTCCAGCTGCTTGCGGGTCGATTCGTCCAGGTCCGATGCGAACTGCGCGAACGCAGCCAGTTCACGGTACTGCGCCAGGTCGGTACGGATACCGCCCGACAGGCCCTTGATGACCTTGGTCTGGGCGGCGCCACCGACGCGCGACACCGAGATACCGGCGTTGATCGCAGGACGGATACCAGCGTTGAACAGCGAGGTCTCCAGGAAGATCTGGCCGTCGGTAATCGAAATCACGTTGGTCGGCACGAAGGCCGAGACGTCGCCGGCCTGGGTTTCGATGATCGGCAGTGCGGTCAGCGAACCGGTCTTGCCGGTGACGGCGCCGTTGGTGAACTTCTCGACGTAGTCGGCGTTCACGCGGGCTGCGCGCTCGAGCAGACGGCTGTGCAGGTAGAACACGTCGCCTGGGTAAGCTTCGCGGCCTGGCGGACGGCGCAGCAGCAGCGAAATCTGACGGTAGGCGACGGCCTGCTTCGACAGGTCGTCGTACACGATCAGCGCGTCTTCGCCGCGGTCGCGGAAGTATTCGCCCATCGCGCAGCCCGAGTAGGCCGAGATGTACTGCATGGCGGCCGATTCCGACGCCGATGCGGCCACGACGATGGTGTACTCCATCGCGCCGTGCTGTTCCAGCGAACGCACGATGTTCTTGATGGTCGACGCCTTCTGGCCGATCGCGACGTACACGCAGGTGACGCCTTGACCTTTCTGGTTGATGATCGCATCCACCGCCACGGCCGACTTGCCGGTCTGGCGGTCGCCGATGATCAGCTCACGCTGGCCACGGCCGATCGGCACCATCGCGTCGATCGACTTGATGCCGGTCTGCATAGGCTGCGACACCGATTCACGCGCGATGACGCCTGGCGCGATCTTTTCGATCGGGGCGGTCAGGGTGGTGGCGATCGGACCCTTGCCGTCGATCGGCTGGCCCAGCGCGTTGACCACGCGGCCACGCAGTTCAGGACCGATCGGCACTTCCAGGATACGGCCGGTGGTCTTGACGATGTCGCCTTCCGAGATGTGCTCGTAAGCACCCAGGATGACGGCGCCGACCGAGTCGCGCTCGAGGTTCATCGCCAGGCCGAAGGTGTTGCCTGGGAATTCCAGCATCTCGCCCTGCATCACGTCCGACAGACCGTGGATGCGGCAGATACCGTCGGCGACCGAGATCACGGTGCCCTGGTTGCGGACGTCTGCAGAGCCTTCCAGGCCCTGGATCCGGCTCTTGATCAGCTCGCTGATTTCAGATGGGTTAAGTTGCATGCTTGCTAACTCCAATTATAGTTTCTTGATGCGTAGGGCAAGGGCGGGACGTCGGCCGATGCGAGTGCACACTATCGATCACGAAGCCAGTGCAACGTGCATCCGTTGCAGCTTGGCGCGTACCGAGGTATCGAGCACTTCGTCGCCGACGACCACGCGCACACCACCGATCAGCGAGGGATCCACTGTCACCGTTGGGTTCAGCTTGCGGCCAAATTTCTTTTCCAGCGTGGCGACCAGCCCGTTCAGTTGGTCGGCCGACATCTCGAACGCGCTGAAAATCGTCGCGTCGGCTGCGCCTTCGTTCGCGTTCTTCAGGATCGCGAACTGGGCGCTGATCTCGGGCAGCAGGTTGATGCGGCCGTTTTCGGCCAGCATCGCGATAAAGTTCTTCGCTTCAGGAGTCAAAGGAGCCTTGACCAGCGACGCAATCGTGTCCGCCAGTTGTGCATGCGTGACGTTCGGGTTGCTGGCGAAGGCTTGCACATCGGGATTGGCGCCGATCTGGCCCAGTTCCGACGCGATCGCCGACCACGCATTCATGTCGCCGGATTGGGCGACACGGAACAGCGCTTCGGCGTAAGGGCGGGCGACGGTTGCGAGTTCAGCCATGATCAGAGCTCGGTCGACAGTTGCGACAGCAGGTCGGCGTGGACCGCTGGGTTGACTTCGCGCTTGAGGATCTGCTCGGCGCCGGCAACCGCGAGGGTTGCAACCTGGCCACGCAGTTCTTCGCGCGCGCGGGTCACTTGCTGCTCGGCGTCGGCCTTGGCGGCAGCGATGATGCGTGCGCCTTCTTCGGCAGCGGTTTTCTTCGCTTCTTCGATAATCGCTGCAGCGCGCTTTTCGGCGTCGGCGATACGCTTCTGTACTTCGTCACGGGCGCCGGCCAGTTCGGTCTGGACGCGCTTTTCGGCGGCAGCCAGGTCGGCCTTGCCGCGATCGGCAGCGGCCAGGCCACTTGCGATCTTTGCGGCGCGCTCGTCGAGCGCCTTCATCAGCGGCGGCCACACGAATTTCATCGTGAACAGCGCCAGGATGAAGAACACCACCAGCTGTGCAACCAAGGTGAAATTAAGGTTCACGGGTTTATCCTTCTTACAGAAACACGGATGCCGAACCAGAATCTGGTTCGGCCCTTCAAGACTTCGAGAGCGAGTCTTAGGCGACTGGCGGAACGAATGGGTTGGCGAATGCGAACAGCATTGCGATACCAACACCGATCAGGAACGCCGCGTCGATCAGACCAGCCAGCAGGAACATCTTGGTCTGCAGGGTGTTCATCAGTTCTGGCTGACGTGCAGAAGCTTCCAGGTATTTACCGCCCATCAGAGCGATACCGATACAAGCGCCGATTGCGCCCAGACCGATGATCAAACCGCAAGCCAGTGCAACAAAAGAAAGGTCAGTCATGAAAAACTCCAAAAGTTAAAATTAAAAACTAGATTAAAAACTACAACTTCTTTACAACCACATTCACTCGATGCTTGCGGCTTCGATCAGTGGCCTTCGTGAGCCTGACCGAGGTAAACCAGCGTCAGCATCATGAAGATGAATGCCTGCAGGACCACGATCAGGATGTGGAAGATCGCCCAGATGGAACCGGCAATCACGTGGCCGATGAAACCGAACATCGTTGCGGTTCCGCCCAGCAGTGCGATCAAGAGGAACAGCAGCTCGCCGGCAAACATGTTGCCGAACAGTCGCATACCGAGCGACACCATTTTTGCTGCGTATTCAATGACGTTCAGGAGCAGGTTGAACGGCGCCATCCAGATGCCGAACGGTGCCGAGAACAGCTCGTGGAGCCAGCCGCCGAAGCCCTTGATCTTGATGCCGTAGTAGATCATCAGCAGCAGCACGCCCAGCGACATGCCGATCGGCGCGTTCAGGTCGGCGGTCGGGACCACACGGTGATACGGGAAGATGTGCTCGACGCCGAAGGCGGCGAACAGCCAGGCCCACATGTCGACCGGCAGCAAGTCCAGCGCGTTCATCAGGACGATCCAGACGAACACGGTCAATGCCAGCGGGGCGATGAAGCTGCGGTCGCCGTGCACGATGGTCTTGGCCTGGTCGTCGACCATTTCGAACATCATTTCGACGAATGCCTGGAAACGGCCAGGAACGCCCGACGTCGCCTTGCGCGCGGCGGCCCACATCAACAGGCAGCCGGTCAGGCCCATGGCGATCGACCAGAACAGGGTGTCGTAGTGGATCACCGAAAAATCGACCGGACCCACCTGGTACTGGTTCTTCAGGTGGCCCAGGTGGTGAATGATATATTCGGATGCGGTGGGCGCGTGCGCTGCGCCGTCTACTGGAGTCGCCATGTCGTCATTGCCTAAATAATAAGATGATGTAACTTTTTAGTGCCACGATGATTCCAGCCACCAGTGCTAGCCAGTTTAGATCGTGATACAGCCACGCAGTTGCGCCTAAAAGCGCCAGCGTTAATGCAATCTTTACAAATTCCCAGATGAAAAATGTCGCGGGAGTAGCCGTTCCAGACGCGGACGCGGCGAACAAGCGCACTGCCATGATCCCGTTGGGTACGACACAACACAAACCGCCTAGTACTGCCGAAAACATCGCAGCCCATCCCCCCAGTAGTGCGGCGATCAGGCCGACGACTACCGTTGCTATCAACTGCAGGGAAACGATGCGTAGCATATTTTTTTAGCTCTTGCGCTAGCGCATTTTGGACGTACTACGAGGTGATAATTACAAGAATCGCCGGAATTATAAGTGGTTATACGGACGTGAGTCAAACGATTCCACACTTATAACTGGGACGAATAGTTGGCGAAAATGTGACACGATGCCGACGGATAGCACAATATTTTCAGCTACTTAAGCTCAGATCGTGTATAGAGGGGTATGTGACAATTGCGCGGTTTTACGTAGCGCGCAGGCCGCGCCGGCCGCTGCGCGAGTTGATAGCGCTAACGCGAATTCACGCGAATTCACGCGCGCTAATGCGCGTCAGGCGGCCCGCCAGATAACCGGCCGCCTGGTGACGCCACCCCATGCGAACAGGTGGCGTCCCTGTTTTAACGCGCGCAGACGCGCGAGCACCTTTTACGCGCGCAGACGCGCGAGCACCTTTTACGCGCGCAGACGCGCGAGCACCCCTTCCAGGATATCCAGGTCGGCGAAGTCGATGATCATCTGGCCCCTGCCTTTCGCGCCCATCTTGAACAGCACCGGCGTCGCCAGCTTGTCGGACAATTCTTCTTCGAGGCGTACGATGTCGCCCGGCTTGTCCTTCGCGCGCGAAGACTGGGCCGGCGCCTGTTGTTCCTCGAGCGCGCGCGCCACCAGCTTCTCGGTCTCGCGTACCGACAGGCGCCGGGCGATGACGTGATTGGCCAGCGCGATCTGGTGCGCGCTATCGACCGCCAGCAAGGCCCTGGCATGACCCATGTCGATATCCCCCGCCATCAGCATGGTCTGCACCGGCTGTGCGAGGTTAATCAGGCGCAGCAGGTTCGACACCGCGCTGCGCGAGCGGCCAACCGCCCCGGCCGCCTGCTCGTGCGTGAAATTGAAGTCCGAGATCAGGCGCTGGATGCCCTGCGCCTCCTCGAGCGGGTTCAGGTCTTCGCGCTGCATGTTTTCGATCAGGGCCATGGCGGCCGCGGCCTGGTCGTCGACGTCGCGCACCAGCACCGGGATCTCTTCCAGGCCCGCCATCTGCGCCGCGCGGAAGCGTCGCTCGCCGGCGATGATCTCGTACGGCGCGCCGCCACCCGCGGTGCTCCCCTGTTGCAGCGGACGCACCAGCACCGGCTGCATGATGCCCTGGGTCTTGATCGAGGCGGCCAGCTCGGACAGGCTCACCTCGTCCATGCGGGTGCGCGGCTGATACTTGCCGGCCTGGATCTGGGTGACCGCCAGGACCGAAGGCAGGTTGCTTGCGGCGGGCGCGGCATCCATGTCGCCGCCGAGCAGGGCGTCGAGCCCTCGGCCCAGTCCCTTGAGTTTTTTGGTTGCCATTGTTGTGTCAGCTCTCTTGATGATTACATGGTCTTGATGCGCTGGACCATTTCTGCGCCGAAGGCGATGTAGGCCTGCGCGCCTTTCGACGCGGGATCGAAGGTCACGCCGGGGATGCCGTAGGACGGCGCTTCGGCCAGGCGGACGTTGCGCGGGATAATGGTCTTGAACACTTTGTCGCCGAAGTGTTGCTCGAGCTGGCTCGACACCTGCTGCGACAGGGTCATGCGCGGGTCGAACATCACCCGCAACAGGCCGATGATCTTGAGGTCGGTGTTCAGGTTGGCGTGCACCTTCTTGATCGTGTTGACCAGGTCCGACAGGCCCTCGAGCGCGTAGTATTCGCACTGCATCGGGATGATCACGCCATGCGCGGCGCACAGGCCATTGAGCGTGAGCAGCGACAGCGCGGGCGGGCAATCGATCAGGATGAAGTCGTAGTCGGCGTCGACCGCGGCCAGCGCGTCCTTGAGGCGCCGCTCGCGGTTCTCGAGCGACACCATCTCGACTTCGGCGCCGGCCAGCTCGCGGTTGGCGGGCAGCACGTCGAAGCGCCCCGCCTCGGAGCGCACGCGGGCGCCAGGCACGTCCGACTCGCCCAGCAGCACCTGATAGATCGACGATTCGAGCGCCGCCTTGTTGATGCCGGCGCCCATGGTCGCATTGCCCTGCGGGTCGAGGTCGACCAGCAGCACGCGCTGGTCCAGTTTTGCCAGGCCTGCCGACAGGTTGACGGAGGTGGTGGTCTTGCCTACCCCACCCTTCTGGTTCGCAACGCAAAAAATCTTCGCCATCTATTCTCTTTCCTGAAAGCGGCTACAAGACGCCATACCGTTCATACCGTACAAACCATTTGAATGATTCATACTGAATAAACGATATAAACGATTTATACGGTTTATACGGTTACTACGATTACTATCGTTTAAGCAGTTCGCTCGATGAACACGAGATGGCGCTCCGCCCCCAGCCTTGGCACGTTCAGTGGCTGCAAATCGCTCACTTTCCAGTCGCGCGGCAGCCGTTCGCGTTCCTCGCTCGGCGCTACGCCTTTCAGGGCGATGAATTTGCCGCCCTGTGCCAGCAGGTGTCCCGACCAATTGACGAAATCGGACAGGTCGGCGAAGGCGCGCGAGGTGATGACATCGAATTTATCGCTCACGACCAGGTCTTGCACCTTCATCGTGTGCACCGTCACGTTGGCCAGGCCCAGTTCGGCCTTCACTTGCGTGAGGAAGGCGGTTTTCTTGTGCACGGTGTCGATCATCGCCACTTTCATGGCGGGCCGCGTGATGGCCAGCACGATGCCCGGCAATCCGCCCCCCGCGCCCACGTCCAGCACGTTGTGCGCGTGTTTGAATGCCGGCAGCGCGGCCAGCGAGTCGAGCAGGTGGTGGGTCACCATCTGCGCCGGGTCGCGCAGCGACGTCAGGTTGTACACCGCATTCCATTTGTGCATCAGCTGCAGGTAGGCCATCAGCCTGCCCTGCTGTTCTGGCGTCACGTCCAGGCCCATCTCGGCGACGCCGTCGGCCAGCACCCTGGCCAGTGCATCGCGGTCGAACGCATACCTCATTGCGCCGCCTCCGACGTGGTCGGCGCAAAACCCTTGGCGCCGCGTTTCTTCAGGTGCACCAGCAGCAGCGAGATCGCCGCCGGGGTGACGCCCGAGATGCGCGACGCCTGGCCCAGGGTTTCGGGCCGCTGCTTGTCGAGCTTCTGGCGCACCTCGAACGACAGGGCCGCAATCTCGAGGTAATTCAGGTTTTCGGGCAGCTTCAGGTTTTCGTAGTGGTCGTGCCGCTCGACTTCACGTGCCTGGCGATCGATGTAGCCCGAATACTTGAGCTGGATCTCCACCTGTTCCTTCACGGCCGGATCCGCGACGCCGGGGCCGGCCAGCGGCTGGCCCTCGCTGCCCTGCATCGTCATCAGGGTGTCGTACGCGACGCCCGGCCTTCTCAGCAGGTCGGCCAGGTTGTACTCGCGTTCGAGCGCCTGCCCCACCACGCGTTCCGATTCGGCCGCGGCCAGGATGCGCGGGTTGACCCAAGTTGCTTTCAGGCGTTCCAGTTCACGGGCGACGGATTCGCGCTTGATCTCGAACGCCTGCCAGCGCGCGTCGTCGACGATGCCCAGCTGGCGGCCGATCTCGGTCAGGCGCATGTCGGCATTGTCCTCGCGCAGCGACAGGCGGTATTCGGCGCGGCTGGTGAACATGCGATAGGGCTCGGCGACGCCCTGCGTGGTGAGGTCGTCGACCAGCACGCCCAGGTAGGCTTCGGAGCGGCCCGGCGTCCAGGCATCCTTTCCCTGGGTCTGCAGCGCGGCGTTCAGGCCCGCCAGCAGACCCTGGGCGGCGGCTTCTTCGTAGCCGGTGGTGCCGTTGATCTGGCCGGCGAAGAACAGGCCCTTGATCGCCTTCGTCTCGAGCGACGCCTTCAGGCCGCGCGGGTCGAAGTAGTCGTATTCGATCGCATAGCCGGGACGCAGGATGAAGGCGTTCTCCATGCCGCGCATCGAGCGCACCAGCGCCAGCTGTACGTCGAACGGCAGGCTGGTCGAGATCCCGTTGGGGTAGAACTCGTTGGTGGTCAAGCCTTCCGGCTCGAGGAAGATCTGGTGCGACTCTTTCGAGGCGAAGCGGTGGATCTTGTCCTCGATCGACGGGCAGTAGCGCGGGCCGACGCCTTCGATGACGCCGGTGTACATCGGGCTGCGGTCCAGGCCAGCGCGGATGATGTCGTGGGTACGCTCGTTGGTATGCGTCACCCAGCACGGCACCTGGCGCGGATGCATCGCCACATTGCCCATATAGGAGAACACCGGAACCGGATCAAGGTCGCCCGGCTGTTCGGTCAGCACCGAGAAGTCGATGCTGCGGCCGTCGATGCGCGGCGGCGTGCCCGTCTTGAGGCGCCCCTGCGGCAGCTTGAGTTCCTTCAGGCGCGCGGAGAGCGACATCGCCGGCGGGTCGCCCGCACGGCCGCCCGAGTAGTTCTGCAAGCCGACGTGGATCTTCCCGTCCAGGAACGTGCCGGCGGTGAGCACCACGGCGCGGGCACGGAACTTGACGCCCACCTGGGTGACGGCGCCGACCACGCGGTCACCCTCCACCATCAGGTCGTCCACCGCCTGCTGGAATAGCCACAGGTTCGGCTGGTTTTCCAGGCGCGAGCGGATCGCCGCCTTGTACAGCACGCGGTCGGCCTGGGCGCGGGTGGCGCGCACGGCCGGGCCCTTGGACGAGTTCAGGATGCGGAACTGGATGCCCGCCTCGTCGGTCGCGATGGCCATGGCGCCGCCGAGGGCGTCGACTTCCTTGACCAGGTGACCCTTGCCGATACCGCCGATCGACGGATTGCACGACATGGCGCCAAGGGTTTCGATATTGTGGGTCAGCAGCAGGGTCTTTTGACCGGTGCGTGCGGACGCGAGTGCCGCCTCGGTGCCGGCATGGCCGCCGCCGACGACGATGACGTCGAATTCAGTAGGAAATAGCATGATGGGGTGTGGAGCGAGGAGACGATGCGCGATTATAGATTCTTTTTTCTTGCTGGACTCTGCATGGGTCTGAAAACGACAGATTTTGTTTCACGTGAAACCTTGGCCGGTAGTTCTTGCCAATGTGTTTCACGTGGAACACGGCAAAAAAAACCGGGGCAGACCCCGGCTTGGATGTTCCACGTGGAACAGTCTTACCAACCCAACTTTGTGAACGAATCGTAGGCTGTCTTTACAATCAGCGCCGACACCACGAGCAGGAACAGCTTGCGCACAAAACCGCTTCCATGCTTCAAGGCCAGCCTGGTGCCGATCAGGGAACCGGCGATCTGGCATCCCGCCATCAGCAGACCCAGTTGCCACAACAGATGGCCGCTGTAGCCGAACCACATCAGCGCCGACAGATTGCAGGCGACATTGACGACCTTGGCCGCAGCTGACGCGCTCAGGAAATCGAAGCCGAAGAAGCGGACGAACAGGAACAGCAAGAAGCTGCCGGTGCCCGGTCCGAAAAAACCATCGTAAAAACCGATGGCGGCGCCGATGCCGATCGCCCAGTAGCGCTCGGCCATGCCGCTATGCATCGGCGCGTGCACCGCGCCGAGATCCTTCTTCATGAACGTATACACGGCGACTGCCACCAGCACGAACGGCAGCAGTGCGCGCACGAAATCGGCCGGCACCCGGGTCACGGTCCAGGCGCCGGCGAAGGACAGGGCAAACGCGGCGATGGCTGCCGGCGCCGCGGTGCTCCACGCGACCCGCACCCGGCGCGCGTAACTGGCGGCGGCCGAACCGGTGCCGAAAATCGCTGCGAGCTTGTTGGTGCCCAGGATGGTTGCCGGCGCTTCTCTCGGCAACAGGGAGAACATGGCAGGAAGCTGGATCAGGCCGCCGCCACCGACAACGGCATCGACCAGGCCGGCGGCAAAGGCGGCGCCGCCGAGCCACACTACATCGATCATGGGAGACTTTCGGGCGAAGTGCAGAGCCAATATTTTACGGCAAGCAAGCTCGTCCAGCGCGGCTCAGCCCTTCCCGTTCAGCCCTTGCCGCTCGAGCTCTTTTCCGGCGCGAGTCATACCGGCGAAACCGCTGCCTTCGAACGCACGCCCAATGAATTGCGCTCAATGGCGAGGCGGCTGGGACTGCGCATCCAGGCGCTGCAGTACACAAGCGAGCACGCAGTTGACGGCGCCAGCGCTGACGTCGTGCGGCATCCCGGTCTCGCCGGTGCCGCGCAGGTCGGGAGCGGCGACGCGAACCACCCACCGCGGCCAGGGCAGAGATCTCACACCAAACCGCATCGGCATTCCGGAACGCCATGGAGGAACACGGCTGCCGGGCCCACACCGGCAGTGATGTCATGCATGTCTCGAGCCAGTGACCCTGGGACAGCGATACGACGTGCCTCGTTTCGCCGCATCTCTGTCGATGCACGGTTCGATGCCCGACTCGATGTGAAGCAGCTTACCAGAACGTAAACGCCTGTCCAGAGCCCATCTGTGGATAAGCTACTTGATATCCACAGGTATCGTTTGTGCAAAACTCCTCTTTTTTGCACAGGCAAAAATCTTGTCCAGATTTGCCACCAAGCAGTTTTCTCACCAGTGCACGGGCTTATCCTTGATCTACACCCCTGATTTATCGATCATTAATCGGCTTATCCACAGAGACCTGCCACCGTTAACTACTACTATCATTCTTGTATACAGATCTTGGTTGTAAACCTGACGAGCTTTTTTAAAAAAAAATTTTGCCCGATCGTGGTAAATCCGCGAAGAGCGATTCTGCCTACCGACGCTGCCAGCCATCTCGACAGTGCGCTCCGCGCGCAGCTCGCAGACTGACAACCGTCTTCAATCATCTGGCCGCTGTGGAAAACCGCAGGCATATCCACAGGATGGAATGTGCAGAAACCCCTGTCTTATGCAGACAAGCAATTTCTATCCAACTTTCCTACAGCGCCAGCACAAGTGTTTTCCCACCGCTTTACTCGACCGTAAACCACTGATGTTGTGGAAAGAATTGTTCTTATCCACAGAGAGGCGTGCGTTTACTACTACTATCATTTTGTATACAAGCCTTTAGATACAACAATATAGAAAAGTCGCGCCTTCAGCGCTTCCAGCCGCCCCTCGTTGCCGCACGCGACCCAATGCATGCAAAAAAATCGGTATGCACGCGCACCTGGTCACCGTGAACGCACCGGTGCCTGCCGCCGCAGTCCAGGCAGCAAGACCACCGCCAAGCCTGCAGAACCGTAAAAACAGGATCCGGGCTGTGGAAAAGCCGCTGCATATCCACAGCATCAGATGTGCAGAACAGGCCATATTTGCGATTGCCGATTTGTTGTCCCAAAACCGTGCAAGCCACACGCAAGCCTTGTCCATCCTGTATACGACGCCGTAAACCGTTGATACTGTGGAGTAAACCTGTCTTATCCACAGAGAACGTCACGTTTACCTACTACTATCAACCTTGTATACATATCTCTTAATTAAATAAGCAAACACAGCGCAGGCAAAAAAAAGCGTCTTCCAGGACAGGCCATTCACCTCGTCCAGCAAGAACCAATATCGTTGCAATTGAAGGACTGAAAGCGATGGAAGCTGTGTACAATCCGTCCCTTATGCACAGTTGCCGATCTGAATGGCCTGTAAGCTGCACAACGTCTCTCCCCATCTACTTATCAAGAAAACATGCGTCTAGGGATCATCAGCGCCTTGCACGAAGAACAGGCAGGGCTCGTGGAAGCCATGGAAGGGCCCGCCAAGCTCATCCACGGCGAGCGCGCGTTCTGGGTCGGGCGACTGTGGGAAATCGACGCTGTGTGCGTTTTATCGCGTATTGGCAAGGTTGCCGCTGCCATGACGGCGACAACGCTTGTGGAAAAGTTCGGAGTTACGCACATCCTCTTCACGGGCGTGGCCGGCGCCGGGGACAAGACGATCCGTGTCGGCGACATCGTGGTGGCCGAATCGCTGGTCCAGCACGACATGGACGCGAGCCCCCTGTTCCCGCGCTTCGAGGTGCCGCTCACGGGCCGGACGCATTTCCAGCCAGATCAGCAGCTGTCGTTGCGACTGTCGGGCGCCGCCCATGCCTTCCTGGAATGCGACTTCCTGCAGACGATCTCCGAGACCGAGCGACAGGCGTTCGGCCTGGTGCAGCCGCGCGTGCATCGCGGCCTGATTGCCAGCGGCGACCAGTTCGTCAATGACCGCCTGCGCATCGATGCGTTGAACAGCGCCCTGCCCGGGCTGGTGGCGGTGGAAATGGAAGGCGCCGCGGTGGCTCAGGTGTGTCACGAACTGGACGTGCCGTTCGCCGTCATCCGCGCGGTATCGGACGATGCCAATGAAAACGCGGCCCACGACTTCATGCGCTTCGTGAAGTCGGTGGCCGCGCAATATGCTTTCCACATCACCCGGCGCCTTTGCCGGCAGTTCGTGGAAGCGCCGCTTCAGCCCAGGAGCGACTCGGCCGGGATGTAGTCGTAGCCGAGCGCCTGGGCGACGGCCTCGAAGGTCACCTTGCCCTGGCAGACGTTCAGGCCATGGCGCAGATGGACGTCGTCCGCCAGCGCGCGCCGCCAGCCCTTGTTCGCCAGCGCCAGGGCATGGCCGATGGTGGCGTTGTTCAGGGCGAACGTCGAGGTGCGCGCCACGGCGCCCGGCATGTTCGCGACGCAGTAGTGGACCACGCCATCGACCAGGAAGGTCGGATCGGCGTGCGTCGTCGGGCGCGAGGTCTCGAAACAGCCGCCCTGGTCGATCGCCACGTCGACGACCACCGCGCCCTTCTTCATGCGCGCCACCATGTCGCGCGTGACCAGCTTCGGCGCCGCGGCGCCCGGCACCAGCACGCCGCCGATCACCAGGTCGGCGCCAAGGACCGCTTCCTCGAGCGCATGGGTGTTCGAATACAGGGTCGAGATGCGGTTGCCGAACACCAGGTCGAGCTGGCGCAGCCGGTCGACGTTCTTGTCGAGCACCGTGACGCGCGCGCCCGTGCCGACCGCCATCTGCAGCGCATTGGCGCCGACGACGCCGGCGCCGATGATGACGACGTGGCCGGCCGCCACGCCAGGCACGCCGCCCAGCAGCAGGCCCATGCCGCCCCGCGATTTCTCGAGATGGGCGGCGCCGGCCTGGATCGACATGCGTCCCGCGACTTCGCTCATCGGCGCCAGCAGGGGCAAGCCGCCGCCCGGGCCGGTGATCGTTTCATAGGCAATGCAGACGGCGCCCGACTTGACCAGGGCTGCGGTTTGCTCCGGATCCGGAGCCAGGTGGAGGTAGGTATAGAGTATCTGGCCTTCGCGCAGCATCGCGCATTCGGCCGGCTGCGGTTCCTTGACCTTGACGATCATGTCGGCGCGCGCGAAGACTTCACTGGCGCTGTCGGCGATGGCGGCGCCGGCCGCGGTGTAGTGCGCGTCGTCGAGGCCGATGTCACGGCCCGCGCCTTGCTGGACGATCACCTGATGGCCGCGCGCCACCAGTTCGTGCACCGATGCGGGCGTGAGGCCTACCCGGTATTCGTGGTTCTTGATTTCCTTCGGAACGCCTACAAGCATGGTTGTCTCCTGTTGTGGGTGGTTCTTGCTGGTGGTTCTCCTGCTGATTCTCGTGCTGATTTTCTGTTCGTTGAACGCGTCGGCGGCGAAGCCGCCGACCCTACCGTTGGATGCATGGGCGGAAAAACCGCCCACCCACATGATGACGATTCTTACAGGCCCAGGGTCATCAGGCTTGCGTTGCCGCCAGCCGCCGTCGTGTTGACGCAGACCGCGCGCTCGGCGACCAGGCGCCACAGGTCCACCGGAACCAGGGCGTCGGTGTCGACGATGCCCACGATCGCGCCCGGCCGCGCCGCCAGCTGGGTGCGCAGCAGGCCGGCCAGGCCCGTTTCGACCAGCGCGATCGCGACGTCGGCCGCGTCGATTTCTTCCTTGCCCACGAAGCGCACGCGTTCCTTCACCGCCGCCGGCAGGTTGGCTGGAATCGCGTCCGGCGTCGGCGCCAGCACCAGCGCGCGGTTGCCGGTGGCCAGCGCCGCCGCCAGCTGATTGAGCAGGCCCGCCGAGGTGGCGGGCGCGCACAGCACGGCGCCGCGCGGCGTGAACGACAGGCGGTTGCTTTCGCCGGTCGGGCCGGGCAGGTCCATCGACACGCCATTGAGCGAGGTGCGCGCGTAACGTTCGGCCAGCGCGGCCACCGGCTGCTGGCCATTGGCGCGCAGCCAGCCGATCAGGGCTGCCAATGCCGCGTCAGGCTGGCGCACGTGCTCCATCAGGGGCGCCGCGCCGCGCTGCAGGCGTTTCAGGTAGAGCGGGCCGCCGGCCTTGGGACCGGTGCCCGACTTGCCTTCGCCGCCGAACGGCTGCACGCCGACCACCGCGCCGACGATGTTGCGGTTGACGTAGATATTGCCGACGTGGGCGCGGCTGACGATGGTGTCGATGGTTTCATCGATGCGCGAATGCACGCCCAGGGTCAGGCCATAGCCGGTGGCGTTGATCGCATCGATCACCGAGGGCAGCTCGGCGCGGCGGTAGCGCACGATGTGCAGCACCGGGCCGAAGACTTCCTGCTTGAGTTCGGCCAGCGACCCGATTTCGAGCACGGTCGGCGGCACGAAGGTGCCGGCACCAAGCACCGACGCCGGCAGCGCGAGCGCGAAGTGGCTGCGCGCGGTGGCTTTGGTGCGCTCGATGTGGGCCAGCAGGTTGCGCTGGGCCTCGGCGTCGATCACCGGGCCGATGTCGGTCGCCAGGCGGTCCGGGCTGCCCACGCGCAGCTCCTGCATCGCGCCCTCGAGCATCTTGATGGTCTTGTCGGCGATGTCTTCCTGCAGGAACAGCACGCGCAGCGCCGAGCAGCGCTGGCCGGCCGAGTCGAACGCCGAGGAGAGGACGTCCTGCACCACCTGCTCCGGCAGCGCCGAAGAGTCGACGATCAGCGCGTTCTGGCCGCCGGTTTCGGCCACCAGCGGGATGTCGATGCCTTCCTTCTCGGCGCGCTTGGCCAGGGTGCGGTTGATCAGCTGGGCGACCTCGGTCGAACCGGTGAAGATCACGCCCTTGATGCGGCCGTCCGCCGTCAGGGCGGCGCCGACCACTTCGCCGCGGCCCGGCAGCAGCTGCAGCGCGGCGCGCGGGGTGCCCGCCTCGAGGAACAGTTGCACCGCGCGGTAGGCGATCAACGGGGTCTGCTCGGCCGGCTTGGCCAGCACCACGTTGCCGGCCGCGAGGGCAGCCGCCACCTGGCCGGTGAAGATCGCCAGCGGGAAGTTCCAGGGGCTGATGCAGCTGACCGGACCGAGCGCTTCGGCCTTGGCCGAACCACGGATCTGCACCGCGTAGTAGCGCAGGAAGTCGACCGCTTCGCGCAGTTCGGCGATCGCGTTCGGCAGCGATTTACCGGCTTCGCGCACCGCCAGGGCCATCAGCTCGACGCCGTGCTGCTCGAACAGATCGGCGGTGCGATCGAGGATGGCGGCGCGTTCATGGGTGGCGGTGGCGGCCCATTCGCCGGCGAAGGCGCTGGCGGCGCCCAGGGCGGTTTCGACGTCGCTGCGCGACGCTTCGCTCACCTGGCCGACGATATCGCTCGACACCGCGGGGTTGACCACGTTGGCGGGCGCGCCGGCGTCGCTCGAGCCGGCGATCAGCGGGCCGGCGAGGTACTCGCGCTGCTGGGCGAGGCCAGTGGCGAGCCTGGCCAGCACGTCTTCGTTGACCAGGTCGATGCCCGCCGAATTCTTGCGCTCGGCGCCGAACAGGTCGAGCGGCAGCGCGATCGCCGGATGGGGCTTGCCGCCGCTGGCGCGCGCGACGTCGAACGGATCGGTGAGCAGCGTCTCGATCGCCACGTTCTCGTCGACGATCTGGTTCACGAACGAAGAGTTGGCGCCGTTTTCCAGCAGGCGGCGCACCAGGTAGGCCAGCAGGGTTTCGTGCGAGCCGACCGGCGCATAGATGCGGCATGCCTTGCCCAGGTTCTTGCTGCCCACGACCTGGTCGTACAGCGTCTCGCCCATGCCGTGCAGGCACTGGAACTCGTAGTTGCTGACGTTGTCTTGCCTGGCCCAGGTGTAGATCACCGACAGCGTGTGGGCGTTGTGGGTGGCAAATTGCGGATACAGCACGTCGGCCGCCGCCAGGAGCTTGCGCGCGCAGGTGAGATAGGACACGTCGGTGTAGACCTTGCGCGTATAGACCGGATAGCCGGGCATGCCGTCGACCTGGGCGCGCTTGATCTCGGCGTCCCAGTAGGCGCCCTTCACCAGGCGCACCATGAACTTGCGGCTGCTGCGCCTGGCCAGGTCGACCAGATAGTCGATCACGAACGGGCAGCGCTTCTGGTAAGCCTGAACCACCAGGCCGATGCCTTCGAAGCCGGCCAGCTCGGGGTCGAAAGCCAGCGCCTCAAGCATGTCGAGCGAGATCTCGAGACGGTCGGCTTCCTCGGCGTCGATGTTGATGCCGATGTCGTAGCGCTTGGCCAGCAGGACCAGGCTGCGCACGCGCGGCAGCAGCTCGCCCATCACGCGCGCGTATTGCGCGCGGCTGTAGCGCGGATGCAGCGCCGACAGCTTGATCGAAATGCCCGGGCCTTCCTTGATGCCGCGGCCATTGGAGGCCTTGCCGATCGCGTGGATGGCGGCTTCGTACGCGGCGTAGTAGTTCTTCGCGTCGCTTTCGGTCAGCGCCGCCTCGCCCAGCATGTCGTACGAATAGCGATAGCCGCGCGTTTCGTTGTCGCGGCTGTTCGTCAGCGCCTCGTCGATGGTCTGGCCGGTGACGAACTGGTTGCCCAGCATGCGCATCGCCATGTCGACGCCCTTGCGGATCAGCGGTTCGCCGCCCTTCGCGATCATGCGCGTGAGCGCCGAACCGAGACCCTGCTCGCTATTGGTCGAGACCAGCTTGCCGGTGATGAGCAGGCCCCAGGTCGCGGCATTGACGAACAGCGACGGCGATTCGCCCAGGTGCTTGCGCCAGTCGCCACGGCTGATCTTGTCGGCGATCAGGCGGTCGGCGGTTTCGCTGTCCGGGATGCGCAGCAGCGCTTCGGCCAGGCACATCAGGGCCACGCCTTCTTCCGACGACAGCGAGAATTCGTGCATCAGCGCGTCGACGCCCGAGGCGCGGGTGCGCTTTTCGCGCACGCTCGACACCAGGCGATGCGCCAGCGGCTGGGCGTCGGCGCCGGGCGTGGCGCCCTGGGCCAGCAACCACTGCACGGCCTCGGCTTCATCGCGGCGGTAGGCGGCGGTGATGGCGGCGCGCAGGGGCGACTGCACGCCCCTGATTTCAGCGTGGAGGGCGTCGAAGGGAACGAAGGTGGAGGCCGGGGAAGCAGCGATCTGCATGGCTATCTAGTCAAAAGAAAATGTCACAACGGAGGGCACCGCACAGCAAAAGCGCCGTCCCACGGATGGTGGTCGGCGCGGTTTGAACGTCGGTGGAAATGATTCGATTGTAGAAGGATTTCTTCTGGATTTATTCTGTTTTTAATCCAGACTAGCAATAGATAGTTTTTGATGCGACAATCTGACCGAATAAAATTAACGGGAGACTCCCGATGTTGGACAAGATCAGCAAGAAGATCCTCGCCGAGCTGCAGAATGATGGCCGCATCAGCAATGTGGAGCTGGCGGCGCGGGTCAACCTGTCGCCGGCTGCCTGCCTCGAGCGCGTGCGCAAGCTGCATGAATCGGGTTACATCATGGGCTACACGGCCCAGCTCAATCCGCAACTGCTCGACGTGTCGCTGCTGGTCTTCATCGAGGTCGTGCTCGACCGCACCACGCCCGAGGTCTTCGATGCGTTCAAGCAGAGCGTGCAGATGATTCCCGAGGTGCTGGAATGTCATATGGTGGCCGGCGGCTTCGACTATCTGGTCAAGGCGCGCGTGAAGGACATGGCGGCCTACCGCGAATTCCTGGGCAAGACGCTGCTGCAAAAGGGCGTGCGCGAGACGCACACGTATGCGGTGATGGAAGAAGTCAAGAATACGACCAAGCTGCCGATCCGCTGATCATCAGGCAGTGTGGCAATGTAAAACGGCCAGGCATTTGCCTGGCCGTTTTGTTTCACGTGAAACAATTCACCGGTACAGATACTGTAGCTGGCGTTGTCAGACGATCTTGCGGATGCCGGCTTTGGTGGCGCTTTCCGCCGACCCTTCCAGGTTCTTGCGCAACCAGCGGTGGGCCGGGCTGCGGCCGTCGCGTTCGTGCCACAGCATGTCGAGGTGGACCGCCGGCAGCTGGAACGGCAGTTCTTTCCAGATCAGCAGATCGGTCATGCCGGTCGACACCAGTAAGTGCTTTGGCAGCACGGTGATCAGGTCCGAGTTCGCCACCACCCTGCCCGCCGTGAAGAACTGGTTCACTGTCAAGAGGATGCGGCGTTCGCGGCCGACCTGGGCCAGCGCCTCGTCGACCAGGCCATGGGCACGGCCGGAGAAGCTCACCAGCAAGTGATTGGCCTTGCAATAGGTGTCGAGATCGAGCTTTTCCTTGGCCAGCGGATGGTCCTTGCGCATCACGCACACATAGACGCCGGAGTACAGGCGCTCGTGGCGGATTGGTGAGCCGGTTTCGTACGACAGCTGGGCCGCGACGCCGGGGAAGAAGCCGACCGCCAGGTCGATGTCTCCGCGCAATAACATCGGACGCGGTTCGCGCGTGGTCAGCGGCACCATGCGGATGTTCACGCCCGGCGCCTCGCTTTCGATCGAGCGCATCAGGGATGGCAGCCACAGCGCGGCGGTGGCGTCGGCCATCGCCATGCGGAAGGTCGCCTGGGCCTTGGAGACGTCGAAGGTCTCGGGCATCACCGCCGCTTCCAGCGCCGCCAGGGCCTGGCGCACGGCCGGCCACAGGGCTTCGGCGCGCGGGGTCGGCTTGACGCCATAGGCGGTGCGGATCAAAAGCTCGTCGCCCAGGCTTTCTCGTAGTCGCTTGATCGCATTCGACACCGCGGGCTGGGTCATCGCCAGGTGGCCGGCGGCGCGGGTCAGGTTTTGCTCGGTCATCACCGCGTCGAATACGCGCAGCAGATTCAGGTCAAGCGTCAGAAAGCTCATGGGATTCTGGAGAAAACTGTTGTGAAGGCAGGTGTACGAGTAGTGTACTCCAAATCATTCACAAACAATATAAGCGCCATCAGGGAACAAAATTAGATTTATATGTTGCGACGCACTATAGTTCTCATCAATAACAGAACGAGCCTATCATGTCTTCCACCGCCACCCTAGTCCAAGCCGCCGCCGCCGTATCTTACGGCCAGGTATTCAGCACCACCGTATTTCTTGCCTTGCTGGCTGGGGTTGTCCTGTTCTTCCGCCCTCTGCTGGTGGGCATCGGCCGTGCCCTGTACCTGACCGTGCGTCCGCGCCGCAGCAAGGCCGAGCTGGCCGCCCGCCTGGCGCTGGACGACGCGCTGGCGCTCAAGCGCAAGCTGACCAGCCTGGATCCGGTGGACGCCGCCGAAGTGCGCGCGATGGGCATCCGCCACTGATGATTACCGACTTCCCCTGACGCGGTCTCCGGCAACGGACACCGCGTTTTTTTTCGTCCCTGCTCTCCGCACGCAGTGACGGCGGTGAACTCCCTTTCTCTCTCCCGAATAACGCCCGGATGTCGCTTCACGCCCGGTGACTTTGCGTCACCCAACTTTTCTCGGCCATTGAATTTAACAAAATTCACAAAGAGTTAAACAAGAGATTTATAAAGACAGGCAGGATACGCCAACTTATCGTACTGATGTGCATATTTAACTGTAGCTTAGAACAATTTTGCGAGAGGATAGCAGAACAATGCCTTGCTATAATTTCCGGCAATCTTTTGAGAAGATGTCGATGGTTTAGCGTTATATCTTCCCATGATGGTTGACACATGGTGGGCGTTAAACAAAGTTCACATTCTAACGATCATAAAAAAATACTTAGGGTATCGTGCCGTCCTAGCGAAAGCAGCAGACCAACAAGCGCGAAAAAGCGTTGGTGGAGCGTGACCGGCAGTAACTTTCAGGACGAGCGAAAGTGCTGGAAGAGGAAAAGGATGTTCACGGACGTGCGAACGCCGCATGCCGGTTGAGCCGGTATGCGGTCAGAAAAACTCGGGCGGGAAATAAAAAAGCCGGCAGAGTTGCCGGCTTTGGGAGGGGATCAGGCCGTGGCCTTGTCGGCCGTCAGGCGCTCGTACTTGATGAGGAGTTCTTCGCGCGATTCGCGCCATTCCGGATTGAGCGGAATGCAGGCAACCGGGCACAGTTGCACGCACTGCGGTTCATCGAAATGGCCGACGCACTCGGTGCACTTGTGCGGATCGATCTGGTAATACTCTTCGCCCATCGAAATGGCATCGTTGGGGCATTCAGGTTCGCAGACGTCGCAGTTGATGCAGTCGTCGGTAATCAATAAAGCCATGATACGTCCTGGAGAGTCAGGCCTTCGGCGCTTGCGCCATGCTGGCGATTTTCTGCTGCAGCCAGCGGTCGACCGAGGGGAAAACAAATTTGGACACGTCGCCGCCCAGCATGGCGATCTCGCGCACGATGGTGCCCGAAATGAACTGGTACTGGTCGGACGGGGTCAGGAACATGGTTTCGACGTCGGGCAGCAGGTAGCGGTTCATGCCCGCCATCTGGAACTCGTATTCGAAATCGGATACCGCGCGCAGGCCACGCACGATCACGCGGGCGTCGTGCTTGCGCACGAAGTCCTTGAGCAGGCCCGAGAAGCTCTCGACCTGCACATTCGGGTAATGGCCAAGCACCTCATTGGCGATTTCCAGGCGTTCTTCGAGCGTGAAGAACGGACGTTTGTTGCGGCTGTCGGCGACGCCGACCACCAGTCGGTCGAACAGCCCGGATGCGCGGCGTACCAAATCCTCGTGGCCGCGGGTCAGCGGATCGAACGTACCTGGATAAACGGCTACAACCATTGCGGCTCCCTGAAAATGAACACCCTATTGGAAGGCGCATTATGCCTGAAAACATGGCATCCGCCCCAGGCCGGGGCACGGTTTGCCCAATGGTTGTGCGGTTTCCAGGCCTTTGCGAGACTCAAGCCGCCTTTTCCTGCAGCTTGAGCAAATGATAATAGACCATCCCCGCCTTATCGGCGCGCACCACTTCCCATCCGTCCAGCCAGTCGGGAACGTCGTCGCCTTCGGTCGGCAACGGCGCCTCGGCTTCTGCATACACCATGCCGCCTTCCAGCAGCAGCGCCGCGCACAGCGGCAGGGTCGTGGCCAGCAATTCCTGTTGATAAGGCGGGTCGAGGAAGATCACGTCGTAGCGCTGGCCGCGGGTGGCCAGGTCACGCGCCAGGCTCAGGGCATCGGCGCGCAGGATGGTGACGTTGTCGGCCTTGAGCTTGTCGCGGTTGGCTTCGAGCTGGCGCACGGCCGGGCTATGGTTGTCGACCATGGTCACCTTCGCCGCGCCGCGGCTGGCGGCCTCGAAGCCGAGCACGCCGGAACCCGCGTACAGGTCGAGAACGCTGGCCTGGTCCCAGTCGCCGCCGAGCTGGTGGTTGATCCAGTTGAACACGGTTTCGCGCACGCGGTCCGGGGTGGGACGCAGGCCGAGGGCGTCGACCACCGGCAGCAGGGTGCGTTTCCAGGCGCCGCCGATGATGCGCACCTGGTGCTGGGCCATGCGCGGCGCGGCGTGGGGTTTGGCGGCCTGGGGCCTTGATTTGATGGACTTTCTTTGCATGGGCGGCACTATAGCATGCAGGTTTACGACCCGCGGCGGCCGCCCTGTACTGCTTATTTGCCTGCCGCCAGCGCCTCGAAATCATTGATCCAGCCCTGCATGCGCTGCTGCGCATGGGCCTTTTGCTGTGGCGTCGCCAGTTTGATCGCGGTCAGGATATATTTCGTCGTGTAGTCGATGCTGGCGTCATAGAAGGCCTTGCGCTCGGGCGACTCCATGCGCGTGAACAACTCGCGCATCAGGCCTTGCACCTTGGCCGTGGTCTGCTCGCGGTTGAGCTTTTTCTGCTGCACCTCTTGCAGCAGCGCGAGGATGCGGCGCTGGCGGTACTGGCGCTCCTCCAGCCATTGCTGGTGGTCGAGCGGGCGCAGGTCGGAAGCGCGGCGCAGGGCGGCTTCCTGCTCGCTGCTGAAACGGCCGAACCACAGTTCCATTTGCTCCATCGATTTCTTGAAGCGCGCGCGCTGGCGCTTGTCGGCGCTGCCGTTGATGAACTTGCGGCGGTAGTCTTCGTTCTTGTCCTTGAATTTCTCGTCGATATTGGCAATTTGCGCGGGCGTGATCGACATCGCCAGCGTCGTCAGTTCCGGCACGGCGCGCTGGGACAGGCGCTCGCCGCGCACGCGGATCTCGCGGTAGGCCTGGAGCAGGTCGGCCTGGCTCGGGTTGCCAGCCAGTTTTTGCTGGAAACTGCCTAATAAGGCAGCATAGTCGCGCAACTGGGTCTGGCGATGCCATTGGAACAATCCATTGATGTCGCGCTTGGCGATGTCGGCCTGTTGTCCTTCGAGGTCGACATAGGAATTCATCCACCAGTACAGTAAGGTGTCGCCCTGGTTGTACGAGAAGCGAATGGTGCTGCAACCGGCCGCCAGCGCCATCAGGGCGATCGCGAATAGTGCAAGGGTGCGTCGGAACAAGGTATCTCGCATGCTAGAATTTTTCATATTTTCAACTTTTTGAGAACGGCTTATGAACGTAGTGATCCTCGCCGCCGGCATGGGTAAGCGCATGCAGTCCGCCCTGCCGAAAGTCCTGCATCCATTGGCTGGTAAGCCGTTATTGCGCCACGTCATCGATACTGCACGTAGCCTGAGTCCGCATAAATTATGTGTGATTTACGGTCACGGCGGCGCAGCGGTGCCCGAGATGGTGTCCGTACTGGCCCAGGAAACCGGCGCCACGATCGATACCGCCCTGCAGCAGCCGCAGCTGGGCACCGGCCACGCGGTGATGCAGGCCGTGCCGCAACTGGACGATGGCGCCGCCACCCTGGTGCTGTACGGTGACGTGCCGCTGACCACGGCGGACACGCTGCGCCGCCTGGTCGAGGCCGCAGGTAGCGACAAGCTGGGCATCCTGACCGTCGAACAGGCCAACCCCTTCGGCCTGGGCCGCATCGTGCGCGAGAACGGCCATATCGTGCGCATCGTCGAAGAAAAGGATGCCAGCGAGGCCGAGCGCGCGATCCGCGAAATCAATAGCGGCATCATGGCGGTCCCGACCCGCCACCTCAAGAAGTGGCTGGCGGCGCTGTCCAACAACAATGCCCAGGGCGAGTACTACCTCACCGATATCGTGGCCCAGGCCGTGGCGGACGGCGTGCAGGTCGTGTCGGCGCAACCGTCGGGCGAATGGGAAGTGGCTGGCGTCAACAGCAAGGTGCAGTTGGCCGAGCTCGAGCGTCGTCACCAACTGAATATCGCCCATGCGCTGCTGGAACAAGGCGTGACCTTGATGGATCCGGCGCGCATCGATGTGCGCGGCGAACTGATTTGCGGCCGCGATGTCGTGATCGACGTCGGTTGCGTGTTCGAAGGCAGGGTTGAACTGGCCGACGGCGTGAAGGTCGGCGCCAACTGCGTGCTGGTCGGCGCCACGGTCGGCGCCGGCGCCAACATCAAGCCGTTCTGCCATATCGAAGACGCCGTCATCGGCGCGGCTTCGCAGATCGGACCGTATGCGCGCCTGCGCCCGGGCACCGAGCTGGGCGAGGACGTCCATGTGGGTAACTTTGTCGAGGTCAAGAACAGCACCGTGGCGGCGCACAGCAAGGCCAACCACCTGGCCTATATCGGCGACGCCACAGTGGGCTCGCGCGTAAACATCGGCGCCGGCGTCATTACCTGCAACTACGACGGGGCCAACAAGTTCCGTACCGTGATCGAGGACGAGGTGTTCGTGGGCAGCGACAGCCAGCTGGTGGCGCCGGTGACGATCGGCAAGGGCGCCACCATTGGCGCCGGCACCACGCTCACCAAGGATGCGCCGGCCGGCAAGCTGACCATCTCGCGGCCCAAGCAAATGACCATCGAAGGATGGAAGCGCCCGGTGAAAGTGAAGAAGTAATCCACCGGCTGTCGACAGGATAATCACAGGAAAGGAACAAGATAAACACAAGGTTTTACCGTGGTTACCCCCTGTCCATCCACTTGGTTCTCCACAATATTATCCACAGGCCGCGGCCCCTGATCTAGACGGCGATCCGGGTGTCGAACTTGCTGCGGTGGGTCGAAAAATAGGCTTTCACGTTGCGCACGTTGGCGTGCGCCGTGAACAGCCGGTGCGCCAGCGCATGGTAGGCCGGCATGTCGGCGACCTGCACGACCAGCACGAAATCGGGTCCTGGCGACACCCGGTAGCACTGCAGCACGGCCGCTTCCCTGGCGGCCAGATGCTCGAATTCCTGCATGCGCTCGGCGGCCTGCACGTCGAGCGTGATCTCGACGATGGCGGACAGGCGGCTGCCCACCTTGTCGGGCGCCACGATCGCCACCTGGCGCTCGATGACGCCGCTGTCGGTCAGCTGCTTCACCCGGCGCAGGCAAGTGGGTGGCGACACATGCACCAGCGCCGCCAGTTCAGCGTTCGTATGCGATGCGTCAGTTTGCAAAATATTCAGAATGCGACGATCTAGATCGTCGAGAGCGGGTGGCGCGGTCATTGGCGTGAAATATTCGGTAAATTTAATAAATAATATGAAACATTATTTCTTTCTGCCTGATGCATGAAATAATCTAACAAAAATAGGCGCGCACTGTAAGCTTATTTCACACAGATTGCTCTACGATAATACTCAACAGTTTTCAATGAGAGGTTAGCCATGTGCGGTATCGTCGGAGCAGTCGCCAAACGCAATATCACCCCCATCCTGATCGAAGGCCTCAAACGCCTTGAGTACCGGGGTTATGACTCCTGCGGCGTGGCCGTCCACCTCGATGGCCGCCTGACCCGCTCGCGCTCCACCTCGCGCGTGGCCGACCTCGAATCGCAAGTCAAGGAAGCACGCCTCGACGGCTTCACCGGCATCGCCCACACGCGCTGGGCCACGCACGGCGCCCCGGCCTCGCACAATGCCCACCCGCACTTCTCGCCCACCGAAGACAATGCGCGCATCGCCCTTGTCCACAACGGCATCATCGAGAACCACGACGAGCTGCGTGCCGAACTCACGGGCCTGGGCTACAAGTTCACGAGCCAGACCGACACCGAAGTCATCGCCCACCTGGTCGACCACCTGTACACGGGCGACCTGTTCGAGACCGTGCAGCAGGCCGTCAAGCGCCTGCACGGCGCCTACGCCATCGCCGTGTTCTGCCGCGAGGAACCGCACCGCGTGATCGCCGCGCGCCAGGGTTCGCCGCTGATCGTCGGCGTGGGCAAGGAGGAGAATTTCGTCGCCTCCGACGCGATGGCGCTGGCCGGCACCACCGACCAGATCATCTATCTCGAAGAAGGCGACGTGGTCGACCTGCAACTGGCGCGCTACTGGATCGTCGACGTCGATGGCCGCCCGGTCGAGCGCGACGTGAAAACCGTGCACGCCCACACCGGCGCGGCCGAGCTCGGCCCCTACCGTCACTACATGCAGAAAGAGATCTTCGAGCAGCCGCGCGTGATCGGCGACACCCTCGAGGGCGTGACCGGCGTGATGCCGGAACTGTTCGGCGACGGCGCCTTCGCCGTGTTCAAGAAGGTCGACCGCGTGCTGATCCTGGCCTGCGGCACCAGCTATTACGCGGGTCTGACCGCCAAGTACTGGATCGAATCGGTGGCCAAGGTGCCGGTGAACGTCGAGATCGCCAGCGAATACCGCTACCGCGACAGCGTGCCGCACCCGGACACCCTGGTGGTGACCATCTCGCAGAGCGGCGAGACGGCCGACACCCTGGCCGCGCTCAAGCACGCACGCAGCCTCGGCATGCACCACACGCTGACCATCTGCAACGTCTCGACCAGCGCCATGGTGCGCGAGTGCCAGCTCGCCTACATCACCCGCGCCGGCGTCGAAGTCGGCGTGGCCTCGACCAAGGCGTTCACGACCCAGCTGGCCGCGCTGTTCCTGCTGACGCTGACCCTGGCGCAAGTAAACGGCCGCCTGACCGATGCCGAGGAAGCCGAGCACCTCAAGATGATGCGTCACCTGCCGGTCGCGCTGTCGTCGGTACTGGCGCTCGAGCCGCAGATCATCGCCTGGGCCGAGGAATTCGCGCGCAAGGAGAACGCCCTGTTCCTGGGCCGCGGCATCCACTACCCGATCGCCCTGGAAGGCGCGCTGAAGCTCAAGGAAATCTCGTACATCCACGCCGAAGCCTACCCGGCCGGCGAACTCAAGCACGGCCCGCTGGCGCTGGTGACCGAAGAGATGCCGGTGGTAACGATCGCGCCGAACGATGCGCTGCTGGAAAAGCTGAAATCGAACATGCAGGAAGTGCGCGCGCGCGGCGGCCAGCTGTACGTGTTTGCCGACGTCGATTCGCGCATCACCTCGGGCGACGGGCTGCATGTGATCCGCCTGCCGGAACACTACGGCCTGCTGTCGCCGATCCTGCACGTGGCGGCGCTGCAGCTGCTGGCGTATCACACGGCGCTGGCGCGTGGGACCGACGTGGACAAGCCGCGTAATCTGGCGAAGTCGGTGACGGTCGAGTAAAGGCAGGCGGGGCAAGTTGCATTTGTGTGGCGCACTAAGAAAGTGCGCCACCAACAATAAAGTCTGCCACAACAGCCATAGTCGGCTGGCTCCCGGGGGTAGCAACAACGCCGTGCACTGAACTATACCGACCGTCCGCTATCGGCTGCGCATTCCATCAGTGCTCGCAATACATTGCCTCGATCCTATGTCAGTGATTTATAGAGCTCCTGAGGAAGCTTTCGCGCATTCATGATGAGTGCATTGACCACCGCCCCGGTGTCTTTGCCGCCTGCCTTCACCAGCATCACATAACGGGGTCTGGCGCTCGACGAGCGTAGCACTCTGACTGTTCCCAATGCTCAGGTTTCGCGCGATCGTCGACAGTAGCAGGACGCTCGTTGATCGAGACGGTGGCAGTAAATGGTTACCTGTCTTTTGCGTGTGATGACGCGACCGCCGCATATTCCGGGTACGTCGCAACTGCTGAAACACTTCCTTTTTCAATGCGCCGCGCCGGAATAGAGCCCGATTCCGCCAAAAGAACAGGGACGCCATTTTCGCGATTTATCAACGAGCAGATGTTGCCAATAACGGCATCAGGCAGGGATGGGAAATCGGCCTGCCTACGTGAACGCGGTGGCGGAAAGCCATTCGGGTAGCATCGCCGTCGACAGTAGTCTTGAACGCGGAACGGCTTTCATTATTGATATTCCGGTCGACGTCCGACCATTTATCGATTTGCCAATACTGGCGTAACGTGGACCACGCATGACGGTGTCGAAGGATGGAGCACGTGGGGCCTCGGACGAATCGCGAAACCGCCATATTGGATGGCGCTTGACAGCCGAAGCTGTCCTTTCCCGGTGCCGGGACAAGAAAGTGCTGGTACCTGATGACGCAATCCGTGAAATCCGAACTGTGGTGAAATTGTCTATGTATTGATTCTTAAAGCTATAAAAATGATATGGCGTAGATATCTGTCATAATTGGAGGACAAGGCACGCGTTTTCGTGGTCGATAGTCGATGGCTGCTTCTATGTGTCTGTCTACGACTCAATCCTCAGAATTTGTTCTCTGTATGCCTCCTTCTTCTGATTTGCGTCACTCCGACGAACTGCCTGCTTCAGTTAGCAAAGAGCTCTTCGCAAGCAGCCCCGACTGCATCAAAATCCTGAAACTCGACGGGACCGTCAAACGGTTGAGCACTGGCGGCCAGGTCGCCCTCGAACTCGATACCCTGAACCAGCTCGACGGCGCCTACTGGCCTGGTCTCTGGCCTGGCAGCGAGCAGGCGCGTGTCGACCAGGCGGTCGTTGAAGGACGCGAAGGCCGGCGTACCCAGTTTCTGGCGTTTTGTCCAACCGCGAAACGTACACCGAAATGGTGGGACGTGGTGGTCACCCCTGTCGCGGGCCCAACCTCCGGCGTGAGTGAATTGCTCGTTGTGTCGCGTGATGTCACGGAGCTGGTGCGTACCAAGAAAGCGCTGGAAGAGGCGAATGAACAGAAAGATGCCTTCCTGGCAGCACTCTCTCACGAACTGCGTAATCCGCTTTCCGCTCTGGCCATGGCAGCGAAAGTGCTTGAAAAGTTTCACGCCAGCACACCACAGGTCGCGCAGGTGAGTGAACTGATTCAGCGTCAGGTCGGCCATATGAGCCGCTTGGCCGAAGATTTGCTCGATGTGTCGCGGATCACGCGGGGACAGGTCACGATGAAATTCGAGGAGTTCGATCTGCGTGACAGTGTCGGCGACCTCGTTGAGCAGCTTGGTCCGGCACTGGCCAAGAAAAATCAGACGCTGCAGAAGCACATTGCGGACAAACCTGCTCGGATCCGTGGCGACCGGGTGAGATTGGCGCAAGTGCTGGGGAATCTTGTCGGAAATGCCTCACGGTACTCCCCCGCGCATTCCGGGATTCGCCTCTCGATCGAGATCGAGAAGGAGTCAGTCAAACTGCAGGTGTGCGACGATGGCCAGGGCATGTCGGCTGGACTGATGGCGACGCTGTTCGATATGTATTCCCAGGGCCAGGCGTCCGGAGACCGCAAGGCTTCCGGTATAGGGATGGGCTTGCCAATCGTGAAAAGTCTGGTAGAGCTTCATGGCGGAACCGTTCATGTTGAAAGTGCAGGTACGAACATGGGCAGCAGGTTTACCGTGTTGCTTCCGCTATTGTCACCACAAGCAAACTAGGGGTGCGCGGTTCTGGCCGATATCGACGGTGGCGGTTTCGACGGCACGTTCTGTCTATCAAGGCTGGCCCCCTGGGCACGCAAGCACGTTACCGATATCTCAATGAATCGCCACGGTAGCGCCGATCGCGCCACAAAGGCGCCGGTGGCGAGCAGTATCTCAATGTGATCGTGCAGTAGGCAAGTATGTCGTCTTACATCTGCTGCGCCAGGTCGGACTGCTGGTCGTCATTCCGGCGATGGGGTATCACCCTGGGCAGGCGCGCAGAAAAAACGACGCCGTCATCCTCGCTGGAGCTCACGGAAACCTTCCCCTCGTGTGCAGTGACGATCTGCTTGACGACGTAGAGGCCCAAGCCCAGGTTTTGCGTCCTTGACGCAACACGCTCGCTTGCAGGACGTATTGCAAAACGTTTTACAGGATCAAACAGTGTCCGCAGCTTCGCCGGCGGAATCAACTCGGCCTCGTTTCGCACTTCATATATCACTTCGCCCGGAAGCCCCCGCATCGATACCTTGATCAGGCTCTCTGGCTTGCCGTGCTGGATGGCGTTTGAAATCAGGTTGGAAAATACCTGGGCCACCCTTGCGCCGTCCCAGGCCCCTGTCAAATCACCTTCAATGACGAGGTCGATTTTACGGTCCGGATGGAAGGTCCTGGCTTCTTCGACTACAGCATGACATATCTCTGCAAGGTCGACGGTGTAAGGGTCCACCGGTATGCCGTCGCCCAGGTGCGACGTCGAGAAATCAAGCAGGTCCCGTACAATCGCATCCATTCTTTTCGAACTGTTAAAGATTCTGAGACCCACCTTCAGCGCTTTCGACGGCAAGGTCTGGTCTTGAAGCAGCACCTGGGCGCCCATGCTGATTGCACCGAGCGGCGTTCGAACGTCATGGCCGAGAATGGCCAGAAAGAGGTGCTGGGCTTCGCGCAGCATTTTTGCATAGCGGGACATCGATTCTGTCTGGGCCTGGTCGATCGCCTCGTTGAAGCGAACCATGTCCTGTATGTCGCCAGCGGTCGTTACGTCAACCTGAGACGCCCACAGGCGCAGCACACTCGAGCGAAGCGCCCGGTATTCAGCCATGACCTGCTCACCGGTGAAGCCGGCCGCCACGCGGTCGGCCGCGTGGATCTCGGCGGCGGTATCGTCGTTCGATTGCGGTCCGAGTCCCTTGGACTTGGCAATACTCTCGTGTTCACCCTGCGGGGTATCCAAGTCGGCTGCAATCACTTTCAGGACGGCGACCGCATGATCCCTTAATTCTTTTTTGTTGGCATTAACGAGTGGTTCCAGCGTCGAGGCGAAATCCTCCCACTCCTGCAGTATGTTTTCTAGGTGGGCCAGAATAAAGCTGGATAATTTCATTGGTGTCCTTCACAGCGGTAAGCGGCTCCGGCGCTGTCCTGCAGCAGTTTTCTCACCGCAAGCAACAAGTCCTCGGCCAGGAATGGCTTGCGCAGGAAAGCGTCATAACTGTTTCCGGGGGCAACCTCGCATCGCAAGGAACCGCTCATCAACAAGACCGGAAACTGTTGAGTGAGTGGCCTGGCTTTTAATTGTTCACTCAGCTCCGGCCCGCCGATACCAGGCATGCAACAATCGGAGATGAGCAGGTCCGGTTGTTGATGCGAAATTTGTGCGAGGGCGTCCGTTCCACTGAGTACGACGCTAACGTCATAGCCATGGGACTCCAGCACCATCGAGCAGTTCTCGGCGAAATCGGAATCATCATCTGCGATTAGAATCATTGTTATCTCCTTGTGCGCCGAATGCCCTTGTTTCCCAAGGCGCGCATTTGGCGCTGTCCTGCAAAAAGCCATCAGATGAGCGCACGTTTAACGGTGCGCATCGACTGTCCGTTCTTATGCGGCATGGTCGCAATTCCGTGCTTGGCGCTGCGGAAGGACAGCGACCGTGTCCCCAGGCCGTCCTGCGTCGCCCTTTGCGCCATCGTCGCCCGTGGCGCCCGCTACTGCCCGGGCGCCCGTTGCACCGGTAGCGCCAGAGGCGCCGGCAGGACCGGCAATCACTTGCACAATCGGTGGCGTGTCCTCCGGCAGGCAAGCGGACAGGACAACGCTCGCAGCGAAGGCGAGCAAGATCAGGGCATATTTCATGGTGAATCCTTAGGTGGGGCAGTATGGCGCTTTGGGCGGAACGGCTCGACGGCATCGTGCACAAGTCCTGCGTGGCGGGAGACTATCGGTGCGCGCAGATGCCTTGGTCGGGTGGAGCGCAGGCGGGGCGTGATCGAAGAGTGGACCGATTGTGCTCTGCCGTTAGGCCGAGTTCCGTTCGGAACCGAACACTGAGTACTTTCCGCCGGTATTGGCCGTCCGGTGATGTTCCGGAACCGGCTACGCGGGCACTGTTCGCGCTTGGGCTATGCACGCTGGCCATGCGACGCCCGGCCCGGCGTGCCAGCATTGCCCGCGAAACCAGCTGAAGCCTGGCTGAGATGGGCCTGAGAACCTATCCCGGTAGGTGAGCGTCGGGCCGAGAGCGCCTGGCAGGCAGGTGCTGTGTAGCATGGCACCCCATGCCATGCTGCCTCCTCGCGCCTTGCTCACGCCCCTCCAGGCATCGACATGAACTTCCTCCCACCTACCGGGATAGGTTCTCAGTACGGTGGCAACACTTCGCCACGACGCCCGGAAAAAGAGGAATTGCGCGGATGTGAAGCCGCCTCAGGCCCGTTGCATGCGTTCGCTGACGTCCAGTCCTATCCCCCGGTAGCCGGAAAACGCGCTGGCGGCGTCAAACATCGGCTCACCGCTGACCTGGAGATACTGGACGCGCGCGTTCGGCAAGGTCCTGCTGTAAATAAAATCGAGGAAGGGCTGGCGGTTGGCGATTTTTTCCTCAAGCGTTGCCCGCTCCAGCATATTCCAGCCTGCTGCCGCCAGTTCTTCGGTGCTTGTGCTGGCGCCGAGACCGAGGACTTCCTCGACCGGGCCGGAGAATTGCGTCAGTCTGCCGGTCGCGTCCTGTTCCCAATACCAGTCCGATGAGAGTTCCGTGAAACGCTGGAAACGTGCTTCGCTTTCGCGCAACTCGGCGGTACGCTCGCATACGGTCTGTTCGAGCAGACGGTTGTGGTCATCCAGCTTGCGATATAGAAGGCGTACCTCCAGCATATTGTGGATGCGCGTCTGAACCTCGACGAAATCGAAAGGCTTGCTGACAAAGTCTTTCGCCCCCGCCTTCAGGGCACGCAGTTTATGGGCCGGCTGGGCGGTGATGACCAGCACGGGCAGATAGCTGCCCTGCTCGATCTTCTTGAGTTCTTCGATCACCTCGAAACCATCCATCTCCGGCATCTGCAGGTCGAGCAGGATCAGGTCGAAGCGGTGTTGTTTGTGCAGTCCGTAGACTGCATGAGGCGATTGGGTGGTGGTGATGTTTTGATAGCCCTCATTGAGCAACATTTGCTCGAGTAGCATCACGTTCGCTTCCTGGTCATCGACGATCAGGATGCTCGCGTTCAGGATTTCGGCGGATTCAAGCATGGCACTTCCTCAGAATTTGCATCGACATGTCGTTATTGGCCGTGTTCGGCCGGCTGAACCAGGCTGGCTGAATGCAGCAAGGCTACGTCGAGCGCATCCATGAATTCGTGAACGCGGATCGGCTTGGTAAGGTAACGGAAGAAACCGGCTTCCAGTCCCTTCTCGATGTCCCGGGGAACGGCATTCGCCGACAGTGCCAGGACCGGGATGTGCGCGGTGGCGGGGTCGTCGCGCAGGCATTTGAGTGCGCCATAACCACTGATGCCGGGCAGGTTGATGTCCATCAGGATCACGTCCGGCAGGTAAGCGCGCGCCAATTCAATGCCGAGATGGCCGTCGATCGCGGTGAGCAGCTTCAAGTCGCCGCGGCGCGCGATCAGCTGCTCGACCAGGGCGAGATTGGCGGGGTTGTCCTCTACATACAAGAGCGTCGGCTGGTCGCCGGACTCGAGCGCCGCGGCCTGCCGGCGCTCGAGCGACATCTCGTCGATGTTGTCGAGTGCCAGGACAGGTGGGGTCGATGCCGCAAACTCAACCCAGAACACCGTTCCCGTGCCGACCACGCTTTCGACACCGATCTGGCCGCCCATCAGCTCGACCAGCTGCTTGGTCACGACCAGGCCGATGCCTGTACCTTCTTCGACACTGTCGTGCTGGCCCAAGCGGTTGAAGGGCTGGAACAACTGTGCCAGCTGATCCGCAGGCAAACCGGCGCCGGTGTCCTTCACGCTGATGCGTACACGGCCGTCGCTACGCTTGGCGCACTCGACGATCACCGTGCCACCGGCACCGTTGTATTTGATCGCATTCGACAATAGATTGATCATCACCTGCTTGATCCGGGTGCGATCGGCATGTACGTAGAAGACGTTGTCGAGCTCGGGGAAGGTCATGGCGATGCCGCGCTTCGTTGCCTGCGGTTCGATCATTCCCTTGCAGTCCTGCAGCACATCGTTGATCGACATCGATTCCTGCGACATCGTCACCTTGCCTGCCTCGATCATGGAAAGGTCGAGAATCTCGTTAATGAGGCGCAGCAGGTACCAGCCTCCCTTCAGTATCTGGTCGATCGAACGCTGCTGGCGCGGGCTAGGGGGCGGCACTTCCGAGGCCATCAGCTGGGCAAAGCCGAGCACCGCATTGAGTGGGGTACGCAGTTCGTGGCTCATGCTCGACAAGAATTCGGATTTCGCGCGGTTGGCTTTTTCGGCCGCTTCCCTGGCAAGCTGCAACGCGACGTTGGTCTCTTGCAGGGCGTCCTCGAAGTGCTTGCGCTCGGTGACGTCGCGCGCCGCGGCAAACACTCCCTTCAAATTGCGGTCCCGGTCGTGGAAGGTGGTTGCGTTGAACGACACCACCGTCTTGGTGCCGTCGCGCGCCAGCGCGGTCAATTCATAATTGGTGACTTTGCTTTCCTGAAGGACCCGGGTGATCGCCTCCGCGGCACGCTGCGGCTCGGTGAAACAGCCGGTGAAAGGTGCGCCGATCAGCTCATCCCGGGTGCGGCCGGTCAGCATTTCCATCTGGTGGTTGACGTCGCTGATCATGCCGCGCAAGTCCGTCGTGATCAGCGGATCGATATTCGATTCGATGAGCGAGCGCGTATAGAAATGCTGGTCGCGCAGGCGCTGGTCGAGCAGGGCCTGTTCGGCCTCGACTTGCTTACGGGCCGTATTGTCGGTTCCGATCAGCAGAAAACCAATGATCTTGTCCTCGGCACCACGCAGGGCAGTAACCGACATGAGCGCCTGGAAGCGCGAGCCGTCCGCGCGGATATAGGTAAGCTCGTAACTGTCTTCGATGCCCCGCAACGCTTTGTAGACGAGCGCGTCAAAACCGGGACGGATCACGGTACCGAACTCACTACTGAGCAATGCCGAGCGCTCGATCAACTCCTGCGCATCCGATATGCTTGCCGGCGTCAGTTTGTTCACCACATCCTCGGGCGCGTAGCCAAGCATGCGTTGCGCGCCCACGTTGAAGATCTGGATGACGCCGTCGGCATCGGTGGCGATACTCGAAAAGTTTGCGCTGTTGAAAATGGCGTCCTGCAGGGCGCCTGCTTTCAGCAAGGGAGCCGAGAGCAACTTCGCCTGCGTTGCGCGTTGCAAGCGGGACTGGCGCTTTGCCAGCACCAGCAAGCCTCCGAGGAAACATAGCAGCAGTGCAATGATCAGTTGGATACGTGTCGCCGCCGTGCCCCCGCTTAATTGCTCGAGCGCGATGGCTGTAGTCAGCAATAATGCGACGAGTGTCGTGGCGAAACCAATCGTCATCAGGCGTTTGCCAAAAAAATGTTTGATGTGTTGCATAGTGCAATCCGGTGTCCGGCTCATGAGCGCAGGTCAAGTCCGGCAGGTGGTGGCGACACGCGCTGTCAGGCAGCGCGCCGGGACAAACCCGCAGGTTGGTGGTGGCGTACGTCCGACAACAGCCGGCCGAATTCTTTTTTGACGACGCCGTAGCATTCGCACACATGCCCTTCGAGGCCGGCGCGATCGAGCACGGTGATGTGGCCGCGCCGATAACTGATGTGGCCGCGTCCCTGCAGCCGACCGGCCGCTTCGGTCACGCCTTCGCGGCGCACTCCCAGCATGTTGGAAATGAGTTCCTGCGTCATCGTCAGTTCGCCGGCGCCCAGGCGATCGAGCGTCAGCAGCAGCCAGCGGCACAGTTGCTGCTCCACGGTATGGTGGCGGTTGCAGACCGCGGTCTGCGACATATGGGTGAGCAATGCCTGGGTATACCGCAGGAACAGGCGCATCACCGGGCCAGCCCGGTTGAATTCTTCCATCAGGATCCGCACGGGCAAGCGATAACCATGGCCGCCGGTCTGGATGACGGCCCGGCTCGGGGTGCTGCCGCCACCCATGAAGAGCGATACCCCCAGCATCCCTTCATTGCCGACCCCGGCGATTTCAGACGAGCCGCCGTTTTCCAGCAGGTAGTGCAGGGAGATGATCGCCGTCGTCGGGAAGTACACATAGTCGAGCGTATCGCCCGACTCGCATAATACGTCGCCAAGGCGCAACGGCAGGGATTCAAGGTGAGGCGAAAGGCGTTCGAACTCGGCGTCCAGCAGGGCTGCGAGAAGATGGTTCTGGTTTGGGTCTTGCATACACAGCACGCTGGGTGAGTTGTTTCGTGGTGATTTCGTTGATGTCACAGGAGCCTAGCATGCGAATTTCATAAAACCAAGAAATATTGTGTTTGGTATCTATGTCTTTTCTTTGCGTGGTACCGAACGGAGCCGGCTATCGGATGGGGTAATAGTGCTGCGTGGAGGCGGGGACCGGCGCGCTGCCGGCCTTTCACAGCCCGCCCCCTGCTGAGCAGGGTGTACTCAATAAGAAAGCAACAACATGAACGTAGTCCAGGACTACACGAGCGTGATGATCCGCTCGGCCAATTGGTTGGGTCCGCTCACCTCGCCCGTTGCGGCGCTCGCGGCGACCAAAGTCGTGGCCATGCTCTGGACCTTCCTGCTGCATGGCTGATCTGGCATCGCGTGTCCGCCCAGGCAACCCGATGCCCGTGCCCGGCCCTGGGCAGGCCATTGGCCGCAGGTTACAAGCTGCACTGTGGGATGGGGAAGTGCCGAGGATGAGGCGGGACGAAACGGGCGTGTCCAAGCGCGTTGCGGATAGCGGCGGAACGGCCGGCCAGGATGTGAACGCGCGTCGGTATCGCTACGGCCCGGCGTCCGCATTTGCGCTGTGCGTGCTGTCATTTTTGATCACCGGTTGCTCTGCCTTGCCGCCGCTGGCGAGCCGGCCTGGCTCCGCGGCCGACCTGGATACAGGCGCCACTCAGCTCGGGCGAGCAATCGCGGCAGGGGTGAGCGCGCATCCGGGCAAATCCGGTGTGTATCCCCTTGCCGATGGCCGCAACGCCTTTGCTGCGCGAGCACTCCTGGCGCAGGCCGCCGAGCGCACCCTCGATATCCAGTATTACATCTGGCACAACGACATGACCGGCACCTTGCTGTTTGCCGCCTTGCGCCAGGCTGCCGACCGCGGCGTGAGGGTCCGGCTGCTGCTCGACGACCAGAATACCTCCGGGCTGGATCCCTTGCTCGCAGCACTCGATGCACATTCCAGCATCGAAGTGCGCCTTTTCAATCCATTTGTTATTCGAAGCGTGCGTGCTTTCGGCTATCTCACCGACTTCAGCCGCGCCAACCGCCGCATGCACAACAAGTCCTTTACTGTGGACAATCAGGTGACGATCGTAGGCGGCCGGAATGTGGGAGACGCCTACTTTGGCGCTGCCGACGACGTCTTGTTTGCGGACCTCGACATCATGGCAATCGGACCGGTCGTCACCGAGGTGTCAAAAGACTTCGATCGCTACTGGAACAGCAACTCATCGTATCCTGTAGGTGGGTGGCTGCCCGCCGTGGACCGCATCGCGCTCGATGCACTGGCGGCAGCCGCGTCAGATATTGAACGCAGCCCGCGTGCCCTGATTTACCTGCGCGCCTTGCGCGGCTCCACGTTTGCCAGCGACCTGCTGGAACACCGCCTGGTCTTTGAATGGACCACGACGCGCATGATCAGCGACGATCCTGCCAAGGGACTGGGGCTGGAAGAACCCCGCAGCCTTGTCGTCAACAAGCTCAGGAAGAGGATGGGCGAACCGGTTTCCGAACTGAATCTGGTATCGCCTTATTTCGTGCCCATGGAGGCCGGAACCGATACATTCGTGGCGTTGGTCAAAAGCGGTGTCAAGGTCACGATACTGACCAATTCTCTGGAAGCGACCGACGTGGCGGCGGTGCATGCAGGTTACGCAAAGCACCGCAAGACGCTGCTCGAAGCCGGAGTGTCGCTCTACGAACTTCGGCGCCTGACCCAGGCTTCTGCGCGCAGGAGAGTGTTGGGCCTGCGGGGCAGTTCGGCTTCGAGCCTGCACAGCAAGACCTTCTCGGTTGATCGTTCCCGCGTTTTCGTCGGCTCCTTCAATTTCGACCCGCGCTCGGCCAGGCTCAACACCGAGATGGGTTTTGTTATCGAAAGCCCGCTATTGGCTCGACGCATCTTTGCCGCGTTTGATGAAAGAATGCCGACGGAGGCCTACGAAGTGCGCCTGTCCCCCGAAGGGCAGCTGTATTGGCTGGAGCGCCGCGGGGGAACGGTTTTGCGGCATGACGTTGAGCCGGGCACCAGCTTGGGCGAGCGTGCAGGCGTCTCGTTGATGTCGATATTGCCAATCGACTGGTTATTGTAGTGATCGCCGTGTCGAGCTCGAGCATGATGTGCGACCGTTTCATGTGGGACGCTCGCGCAACGACGGCACGGCGATGATGGATGTGCGTCCGCGGTGGCACGGATACTTCGTATCGACATGGTGGTACGGTTTGATCCATGCGCTGGTCGATGCGCCTGGCGTCCAGACAAAAAAACGGCCGCGGCGGGCACTCAAGGGCACGCGGCAGCCGGTGGTCGGAAACCGCAGCGCCCTGGCTTGCACCAGGCGCGCTGCGGCTTGTCATACGGTTCAGCCGTTCATCTGCACGACGCCGTCGACAATCTTGACCTGGTCACCGTTACGCCATTCAGGTTGCGTTGCCTGTGCGACAGTGCGCGTCGAGCCATTGTTCATGTGGACCGTGGTTTCATAGCTCTGCGTGGCTCTTGCCTTCTTTTCGATCTGGTTTCCGGCGAGGGCACCACCGATCGCGCCGACGACGGTCATCGCCTGCTTGCCGTGGCCGCCGCCGACCTGGTTGCCCAACAGGCCGCCAACAACGGCGCCCCCCGCAGCGCCTAGCCCGCTACCGTCCCCGCCGGTGGTAATCGTACGGATCGATTCGACGGTGCCGCAATTCTGGCAAACCAGCGTTTGGACCCGGCGCACCGGCTCGGCACGGGATGGGGCCTGGGCAACCGGCTTGGGCGCAACATGCCGAGGCGCTGCATGGATCGCCTGCGGGGCAGGGTTCGCAGGCGCCGCAGCGATCACGGGTTGCGCCAGCGCCGACGTAGCAGCATCGGCGTTGGCGCCCACTGAACTCGGAAGCCATCCCATGAGGGCGGCGGTCCCGGTCAGGCAGACCAGCGCGACGGCGCTGCTGGCAACGATCAGCATCGGATGGGCACGACTCTTCGAAGCGCTATTGACGGGCATGTTCATGATAATTCCTTGTGGGATGTGAAGCTGGGGAGACACGGAGCGGCCCATGGGGGCGTGTTCTATTTCTTTTTTAACCGCTTGTACGAAACACGTTTTTTCTTGCTGACACCGTTATCCGCGTTTCGAAGCTTGCCTTCTGTGGCTTACCGCACATAGCCCAAAATCAATGCGCAAGCGCTGAGCTCCGCGTGCCGGATGCACTCTGATGACCTGGAATGAGCATGGGCAATACCGAGTTGCCAAGAATAATAAAAAGCCCGGACAGCAATGTCCGGGCTCGTTGATCATGGGTGACGCGCCCGCCTCGTGACTGCCGACGCTGTCAGACAGCCGGGAGTCCACGCCGCTCGGTCTTGCTCTACCACCGGGCGCGCAAAACAGGCTCGGCGGGGAGCCCTTCCGGCTGGCTATCGCAGGCCCGTTATCGGGTCAGCTTGACGAGCTGCTTGCCGAAGTTCTTGCCCTTGAGCAGACCCAGGAAGGCCTCGGGAGCGCTGGCCAGGTCTTGCGCGATCGTTTCGCGGTACTTGAGCTTGCCGCAGGCGACGAGCATGGCCAGCTCGTTCAGGCCCTGGGGCCAGAACTCCATGTGCTCGCCGACGACGAAGCCGCGCATGGTCAGGCGCATGACCAGCACCGCCTTGAAATTATTGACCGGGAGCGACTCGCCGTTATACCCGGCGATCAGGCCGCAGACGGCAATCCGGCCGTAGGGATTCATGCGCGCGAGCGAGGCGTCCAGCACTTCGCCGCCGACGTTTTCGAACACCGCGTCGATCCCGTCCGGGGTGGCAGCGGCAAGGTCGGCCACGAGGTTGCCGGCCTTGTAGTCGACGCATGCATCGAAGCCGAGTTCATTGACCACGTAATCGCACTTTTCCTTGCCCCCTGCGATGCCGACCACGCGGCAGCCCTTCAGCTTGGCCAACTGGCCGGCGGCGCTGCCTACCGCACCGCTGGCGGCCGACACCACCACGGTTTCACCGGGTTTCGGGGCCATGATCTGGTTCAGGCCGTACCAGGCGGTCATGCCCGGCATGCCCACCACGCCCAGATAGGCCTGCAGCGGAACTTCGCTGGTGTCGACCTTGCGCATCTGGCTGCCGTCCGAGACGCCCATTTCGGCCCAGCCCAGATTGTCGACCACCTTGTCGCCGACGACGAATTTGGGGTTCTTTGACGCGACCACTTCGCCCACCGTGCCGCCGGCCATGGTGGCGTTCAGCTCCACCGGCGGCATGTAGCTTTTGCCCTCGTTCATCAGTGAGCGCATGTACGGGTCGACCGTCATGTACTCGTTGCGGACCAGCACTTCGCCGTCCTTCAGTACGGGAACCTCGACCGTTTCGAGCCGGAAGTTTTCTGGTGTGGCCTCGCCCGTGGGACGCGAGGCCAGCACGATGCGTTGGAATGTAGTCATGCTTGTTTCTCCTGTAACGCCGGGGGCGCCGCCGTCTGCCGGCGCCTGTCGGCTGGTGTGCTTGCCTGCGGCTTTACTCGCATGCAAGCGTATGCTGCTTGCACAGCTACGACGAATGAAAAAGGGTGGCAATCCGCGCAAACAAAAAGGCCTAGCGTGGACCGTTCGTTCGCCGGATGTCAAGCTCCTCAAGGCAAAAGCTGCCTTGGAATTTCTCAGCTGATGATTCCGCTTCCTCGCGATCGGCACGTGTTGTTCGCGCCACGAGGTCGGGGTTGGCGGTTTAAAAAATGCTCCTGCTTAAACCATGTGTCGCGCAGGGTTCGTTGGAGGCGCCGGGATAGATTCCCGCCTGTCATCACGGCCGATTCCCGGCCATGGACATTCCCTCCATAATCGCGTTCGTCAACGCTGAATGCGCGTCGGGCGACGATCGCCTGCCGACAGGTTCAAGATAACCTATATATTGCTTTTGATTAAGTAGGTTAGACTTCCGTATATACAGGACAAACTGTCCGCGCAAGGGAAGTCATATGGATAGTTTTGCCATCAGTATATTTGTGCACGTGGCTGACACGCGCAGTTTCGTCGCCGCCGGCCGGGCAGTCGGCGTCTCGGCGTCGGGCATCGGCAAAAGCATCGCCCGACTCGAACAAAGCCTGGGCGTGCGCCTGTTCCACCGCAGCACCCGCAGCGTGACGTTGACCGCGGAAGGAGAAATGTTCCTGGAGCGCGCCAGGCGCATTCTCGACGAATTCAATGCGGCGCAGGCGGAGCTGTCGCAAACCATGAGTACGCCGCGCGGCCGCCTGCGCATTGGATTACCGATGATCAGCGAACCGTTCGTGTTGACGCTGGCTGCATTTCAGCAGCGTTATCCGGAAGTGGAGCTGGATCTGGATTTCGATAATCGCCATGTCGACGTCATCGACGAGGGGTACGACGTCGTGATTCGTAGCGGAAGTATCGACGACTCCCGGCTGACCTCGCGCACGCTCGGCACGTTTCAGATGTGGCTGGTGGGTGCGCCCGATTACTTCGCGCGCCGCGGCACACCGCTGCATCCGCGTGACCTGCAGGATCACGACTGCATCCAGTTCCGCATGCCCAATACCGGCCGCTTGCAGGCCTGGCAACTGCAACTGGGCGTCGGCGAACCGGAGCCGCTGCTGGGCCGCCGCATCACCTGCAATACCGATGAGGCCCGCCGCTGTTTCGCGCTCGAGGGGATCGGTATCGCGTACATGCCGCATTTCGCCGTCGGCGAGGCGCTGCGAAGCGGCGCGCTGGTACGGGTGCTGAAGGACTACACGCTGGAACAGAACACGTTCCGTCTGCTATGGCCTGCCAGCAAGCACATCACCCCCAAATTACGCGCCTTCATCGACTTCGTCAGCGAACATATACCGCTCGACAAGCGTCCATGACGATTCGAAGCGCATCGGCGGGTCATGTCAAGTCCTTGCTGGCGCCGGTTCTCGAAGCGAGGTCTGCCCGTCCCCAGGAGCTGCATCTCCTGTATCCTTCCAGGAACTATCCGCGATGACGTACCGGGTAGACGCCACGCCAGCATTCCCGGACGGCGCGGGGCGCGGGTGCGGACCGTGTCAGCCGGGCGCCGCTCGAAGACGACACCGTGCGTGCGCACGTCCACGAAAGGAAAACAAGCATGAACCAGATCATTCCAACCGGATCGGAGCGCTGAGATGCACGCGGCTGTCATCGCGCGTGCGGAGCACGCCCTTTCCGACGCTGTCGGCATGCCGTTCGCGCAATTGCTGGCGCCGATCGATGGGCCTGAGCGCGCCGGCACTGCCGCCCGCCATGGGCGCGCGGCCGCGGCGCTGCGCGGCGCGCGCGAGGCCGACGACGCCAGCCTGCCGATGGGCGTCTGGCAGCGCGATCTCAAGCGCGCCGACTGGGGCAAGGCCGTCCACATCGCGGCTTCGGCCCTGGCCAACGAGGGCAAGGACCTGCAGGTGGCGGCCTGGCTGCTGGAGGCGCAGATCCACCAGCGCGGTTTCGCCACGATCGCCGGCGGCCTGCACCTGCTGACGCGGCTGTGCGAGGATTACTGGGACGATCTCCATCCCCGCGGCGCGGATGGCGATCATGGCCAGCGCATCACCATCTTCGGCTGGATCGACCGCTCGCTGTCGCCGCTGTTGCGCGGCGTGCCGCTCACTGCCGGCCAGGAGCGCACCTATGCGCTGGCCGACTGGGATCGCGCGCACCACCTCGAGCGCCTGGCCCAGGCCGCGCCGGGACGCGCGCTGGAAGGCCCGGGCTTCGCCGAGCTGGCCGCTGCGCTCGCCGCCACCGCCGACGAGGTCCAGGTCGCGCTGGAACGCGACCTGGCCGACTCCCTGGCGATGCTGGCGCGCCTGGCCGCCCTGCTGGTGCGCCATCTGGGCGGAGAGGCGCCAGGGTTCGGCGCCTTCAAGGCCACGCTGGAGCAGGTGCATGGCCTGGTCGAGGCCGAACTGCGGCGGCGCGGCCTGGCCCGGCATGCCGATCCGGCGCCCATCGCGACTGCGCCTGCGGCTGCGGCGCCCATCGCGACTCCTGCGGCGGCTGTGCCGGTCGCGGAACCGGCGGTGTGCGCCGCCGACCGCGCACTGCCCGCCGCTGCTGCTGCCCCTGCTGCTGCCGCCAACACGGCGCCCGGCGCCGGCGATGGCGGCATCCGCGACCGCGCCGAAGCCTACGCATTGCTGGAGCAGGTGGCGGGTTTCCTGCAACGGGCCGAGCCACACAGTCCGGTGCCCTACCTGCTGCGGCGGGCGGCCGAGTGGGGGCAACTGGGCGCGGCCGACCTGTACCAGGAGTTGTTCCTGCGCCGCGATGGCCGCATCCATATCTTCGAAGTCATGGGGCTGAGCGCCCCGAAACCTGGGGCCGACGACGACTGAACCCGGGCCGCAGGCCCGCCGGCGCGTGGTCTAAGTAATACTACCTAGGCCGCCACAGCTCGAATACTGAGAGGGCCGGGAATACCGACAGCGGCCCGCACAAGCCTGATTCGTTTGGGCTATACTCCATTCAGTCCTCTATAGGACTTCCCGCTCAATGGACGCCAGGGATATCGACTGGCCCGCCTGACAACCCGTGTCAGCGCGTCATATCCGTGTTGCTTGCAAGGCCGGCCCGACCGTCATCGGCGCGCCGTTGCCTTGCCTTCGCTATGCGTCGGTTGCCGAGTGTTGTTGCTGTCCTCACGGATCGCGACATGTCTCGCCAGCCCGTTCCTTATCGGTGCTTCGATACCGCCAGCAGGCGGTGTGGAAACGTTCCTTTACCGAGCCGTTGAACTTTTTAAATCTGATTGCATGCCAGGCCATCGCAACCATTTTTCAGGTGATACTTCGTATGCGCACCTCGCTTCTCGTTGTCCTTTCTTGCTTCATCGTCGCATCGTGCAGCAAAGCCCCCGCTCCTTCCAATGACAAACCGGTCGACGTCGTCCTGATCGGCGCCGGCGTCATGAGCGCCACCCTTGGCACCATGCTCAAGGAACTCGATCCCGAATTGACGATCGAGATGTTCGAGCGCATGGATTCGGTCTCGGCCGAAAGCTCGGACGCCATGAACAACGCCGGCACCGGTCACTCCGGTTTCGCCGAACTGAACTACACGCCCGAAATGCCGGACGGCACCATCGACACCAAGAAGGCTGTCGACATCAACGAACAGTTCGAGATCTCGAAGCAGTTCTGGGCCTACCAGGTCAAGAAGCAATATCTGGGAGAGCCGAACACCTTCATCACCAATGTGCCGCACATGGCCTTTGTCTGGGGTGACGATAACATCAGCTACCTGCGCAAGCGCTACGCCGCGCTGCAAAAGGAAAACCTGTTCAAGGGCATGCTGTACACCGAAGACCACGAGACCATCCGCAAGTGGGCGCCGCTGGTCATGAATGGCCGCGACGCGAACCAGAAAGTGGCCGCGACCCGCATGGACATCGGCACCGACGTCAACTACGGCACCCTGACCCGCAGCATGGTCAAGCACCTGACCGGCACCCACGGCATGACCCTGAACCTGCGCAGCCAGGTCGAAGACATCAAGCGCGGCAAGGATGGCCTGTGGAACGTGACCGTCAAGAACCTGGCGGACAACCAGCTCAAGACCGTGAGCGCGAAGTTCGTGTTCATCGGCGCCGGCGGCGGCGCGCTGCCGCTGCTGGAAAAGACCGGCATTCCCGAAGCCAAGGGCTACGGCGGCGTCCCGGTCGGCGGCCAATGGCTGGTGACCACCAACCAGGCGCTGATCGAAGCGCACCACGCCAAGGTGTACGGCAAGGCCTCGGTCGGTTCGCCGCCGATGTCGGTGCCGCACCTCGACACCCGCATCATCGACGGCAAGAAAGCCCTGCTGTTCGGCCCGTTCGCGACCTTCTCGACCAAGTTCCTCAAGAACGGTTCGTGGGTCGACCTGCCGGCCTCGATCGGCACCGGCAACGTGCGTCCGATGGTGCAAGCCGGCATCGACAACATCCCGCTGACCAAGTACCTGGTCGAGCAGGTGATGAACTCGCAGGAAGACCGCGTGGCGACCCTGCGTGAATACTTCCCGGAAGCGAAGATGGAAGACTGGGAACTGGTCAACGCCGGCCAGCGCGTCCAGATCGTCAAGGATGACCCGAAGAAGGGTGGCCTGCTGCAGTTCGGTACCGAAGTCGTGGCATCGAGCGACGGCACCGTCACCGCCCTGCTGGGCGCTTCGCCGGGCGCCTCGACCGCCGCGCCGATCATGCTCAAGGTGCTCAAGGCATCGGCCTTCCGCGACAAGCTGGAAACGCCAGCATGGCAAGCCAAGATGCACGAGATGATTCCGTCGTACGGCCGCACGCTGAACGACGATCCGGCCTTCGCCAACCAGATCCGCCAGCAGAGCAGCGCTGCGCTGGGCCTGAAGGCGGTTACGCTGGACGTGCAGGCGGCAACGCAGGAGTAATGCTGTAAAGAAGGACTGCGGCGCTGCCGCAGCGATTCAATCAGCAATGATTCAAGCATTAAAAAAGCCTCGGTTCGTTTGAACCGAGGCTTTTTTTATTTCATCGTAGACACGCTTACTTGCGCGCGCGCAGGGTTTCGAGTTCGGCGCGCAGATTGCTGCGTTCGTTGCGCGAGTTGTCGAGCATGGTGCGCAATTCCTTGACCTCGGCCACCAGGTTGTCGCGTTCGGTCGTGACGCCGACCAGCTCCATCTGGGCGCGCAGGCGCTCATCCGACTCGGCCGCGGTGGCCGCCACGTTGCGCTCGAGCTGCTGGCGCAGGTCGGCCAGCTGGGCATCCTTGCCGTCGATCGCCAACTGATCCTTGGCCTTGCCGACCAGCGCGTCGGCCGCGATCTGGCGCGCATTGCGCAGCTCGGCCGTCAGGCGCTCGATCTCTTCGTTGCGCTCGTCCGAGATCAGCTGGGCCTGTTCGCGCGCGATCCGTGCGTCGCCCAGTTCGGCGTTCAGGCCGTCACGCTCGGCTTCGAGTTCATTCCCCGCCGCGAGCAGCGCATCCATGTCGCTCTCGGCGCGCGACAGCGCGTCGCGCATGCCGGCGCCGGCATCCTGCGCATACTGCTGCGCCCAGCGGCTCAGTTCGGCGAGCAGCTCGGGCGGCATCTCGGCCTTCGGCGCCTCCACCGGTTTCGCGTGGCTGGCGCGCCAGGTGGCCAGGTGCTGGTGGATGGTCTTGGTCGAGCCGGCGCCGATCAGGGCGCGCACCGCCTCGATCGTGACCTGCTGCTTGTCGTTCTGGAGGGTGTCGGCCGCCCCGATGACGTCGTCGAGCGTCACGTCCAGGTGTGCCATATCCGTTTTCATACCGCGTCAGGATGTTCGTTGTAGGGCTGTCCATCATACGCTAGACGATGGTTTGGTTGCTCAAAAGCATCAGGCAATCACGCCAAGTGTCGCGGATTTGCCGCTATCTCAGGCCGAGGCCGGCGTGACCGATGCCATGTTGGCAAAATTCTCGTCCAGCCAGGCGTTCAATGTCTCGTTCGCCGGCCCGTCGAGATGCGGCAGCATCGCGGCATACCAGGCGCGTCCCTCCTCCTGGTCCAGCACGGCGCGGACGATGGGCAGACTGTCCTGCAGGAAAGCGCCGAAGAGCGGCGCCCGGCGCACGAACAGCAAGGTGGCGTCGGTGCAGCCCAGGTCCGTATAGATCGCGCGCATCTGCTCCAGATACGGCATCGCCCGCGCCGCCTGGCCGGACTGGGTGAGGGCCGAGATGAAGCTGGTCACGATCTGCGGGTCCGGCATCTCTTGCGAGGCGGCATTGCGTGCGCGTGCCCAGGCGATCCACTCTTCGCCGCGCGCCGGGTCGCCCGTCATGGCGCAGCAGCATCCGGTTTGCAGGGCATTGAAGGCGTTCGGCTCCTCGTCGCACAAGGCATGCCAATAAAGCAGCGATTCGGCCCAGCGGCCCAGGCGCGCGCTGGCCATCGCGCACAGGCGGATCGCATCGATGCGCACGCCGTCCTGCGTGGCCGCGACATGGGGCACGGCGCCGGCCAGCGCTTGTTCCAGGCGGCCGGCGCCGAGATGGTCGATGGCCTCGGCCAGTTCCGGCGGGTCGGCCTGGGCCTGTCCGGTGTTTGTTGTGTTTTGGGTTGCGCTCGCTGCGCTGCATGCCTCGATGATCCGGTCGGCGTCCATGCCCGGCAGGCGCAGGTAGGCGATGACCGATCGCGTGGTCTTTTTTTGCTCCTTGTTTTCCTTTTTTGCGTCGCGCTCGACCTTCACGTTGTCGATCGAGACGAACGGGTCGCCCGCGGTGCGGTACAGCGTCACCGCGCCGTAGCGCACGGCGTCCGTTGCGACGCCGGCGCCGAGGATCGACAGCAGTTCGGTGGGCGCGGTTTCGAGCCGGTGCACGACGACGTCGGGTTCCTCGATCCACGCGAACTTGCGCGGCAGCGCGACCGGCGTCGCCCAGCTGTTGGTGAGCTCGCAGAACGGTTCTTCGGCCGCGCTGCGCGCCAGCGACCGGGGCAAGGTGGTCAACAGGATGCATTCGGCGATCCAGCCGGCGACCAGCGCGCTGCCCTCGATCCGCATCCCCGCGACGTGGCGCACGTCGTGCTCCGCCAGCATCATCCCGAAGCGCCACATGTCCTGGGGCGCGCCGAGCAGAGAGGAGAAGCTGCCCGCGTCGGCGATGGCAAGCCAGGCGGCCCAGTGGGCATACCAGCCCGCGACGCCGATCGCCAGGCCCAATCCGCCCATCCACAGGGGGTTGCGCGCCTTGGCCCGGCGCGCCACCTGGCGCGCGGCCACGCCCATCACGCCCGCAAAGACGCACATGGCAACCCAGTCGAGCAGGACGAGCGGCGAGTGGGTCGTCAGCCAGGCATACAGCCAGGCCGGGATGACGACGAACGCCGCGCAGGCCGCCGTCCAGACGAACGCCGGCGCCGGCAGGCGGCCCGACGGCACGTAATAGGGTGAGCTCACGGCGTGTCCTGTTCCTGTAACAAAGGAGCGGGGCGGACCAGGGCCAGCGCGCGCACGTCCGGCGTGTCGTTGCTCACGCAGAGCAGCGGCGCATCGCGTTCGAGCGCGGCGTGCGCGGCCAGCGCCAGCGTGGCGACGAAGGGCACGGCGCCGCATGCGCCGCAGGCCGGGCCGAGGCGCACGATGTCGCTGGCATTGTCGAGGTGGGGCGCGGTGGCGCCGCCAAACTCCATCAGTTCGAGCGCGTGGCGCGTGTCGGCGCCGGCGTCGGCGACGATCATGGCGATGGCGGCCGGCGCGATCGCCGCATCTTCCAGCAGGCGCCCGGCGAGCGTGTTCAGGCGCTGCGGCGACAGGCGCCTGAGGCCGACGGATGCCGGATCGCAGGCCTCGGCTTCCAGGCTGACGTGGGCCATGCCGGCGCCGTCCACGGCCGGCGCCAGCAGCAGGCCGGCCGCGCCCTCGCCGGGGATGCGGCCGCGCGGGTGAGAGGGGGTGAACAACGTGCCGTCGGCCGACCAGCGGTCGACCGTCTCCTGGCCGATGTGGGAGCAGAACGCGAGCAGGATCGCTGCTGCGGGCGTCGTGCTTTTTTCCGCCTGCTGCGCCATCCGGGCAAGGAGCGGCGCCGGGGCTGCCTGTTCGGTCACATCGATGCGCGCCGCGGGCCAGCCGGATTGCGCCAGCACCTGCCTGCACCACATCGACGCCGCCTGCCGTGGTTCCACCTGCCAGTCGTCCGGCAGCACCAGGGCCAGTTGCAGCGCGAAAGGCGCGCCGTCGTCCGGGACCGGCAGCCCGGCCGCCTGGTCGGCGAGTTCGCGCAGGACCGCCGTGCCAAGGACGAGTGCACGCCACTGTTCCTCGCCGAGATGCGGCGCCGGCGTGGCGCAGGTCTCCAGCCAGTCGGCGATCTCGTCGCGCACCGCTTCGTCGCCGGCCGGTTCGCAGCGTGCGCTCATGACCGGAAAGCCATCGTCGTCGACCAGTTCGCGGTCAAGGTCGGCATCGACCTTGTTGGCGGCCAGCGCGGCGCCCAGCTCCTCTGCGGATGCGCCGTGAGGCGTGCGCAGCGCGCCGGCCAGGATGGCCAAGGTCGGGCAACGGCGTGCCGGGACGGCGTCCTTTTGCACTGCCGGCGCGGCGGCTGCCTGCGTGACAGGCTGGCGCGCGATCAGCCTGCCGCCGATGCGGCCGAGCCAGCCTGGGGAAGGAGGCGAAGTGATGGTGGACATGGGTCAGACCTGGTCGATGGTGGTTTGCTGGCCGGCGATCAGGGTCGCGCCGCAGGCGGTCTTGTCGCCGTGCCGCGCGGCCGCCTTGCCGTCGACGATCAGGGTCGCATCGCCTTCGATGATCGGTCCGGGGCCGTGCTTGGGACAACTCGTCCGGTCGCCCATGCGGGCGATGCCGACGCCGTCGATGTCGCTGTTGGGCGAGGCTTCGAGCACGACGCCGCCGTGCGAGGTCTTGTCGCCGAGTCTGATCAGTGCTCCTGCCATGGTTGCACTCCTTTTTTCAGAACATCGGTCAGGACATCACCGCCAGCAGCTCGAGCTTGAGCTCCTTCATGCCGGCCGGGACATAGATCGAGATCGACTGCGCCTTGAGCATGCGCTCGTACATCGGTCCTTTCGCCTCGAGGATGAAGTAGCAGGTGTCGGGCCGCACGGGGATGGCCGCCGGCGGCTGCGGCGTGTATTGTAGGCGCACGCCGGGCAGGGCCGAGAGCACGAATTTCTCGACGTCGTCCGGGGCGCCGACCTTGAAGCGCAGCGGCGCCACGTCGACCAGTTCCACCGCCGGGATGTCGGCCGAGACGGCGATGTAGAGGGTGGTGTCGTCGTCGATCTTGCCCGAGTCGAGCATGCCGATGTGGTAGCACGGCCGCACTTCGTTCAGGGAGATGCCGAAGTACTTGGCCGAGATGACGGTGTCGAGCAGCTCGCGGATGATCTGGTGCAGCTTGGCGAAGGCGGGGCCGGGGTCGTGGTGCTGGTAGGACGGCAGGTCGGACAGGGTCCAGTTCTTGGAAAAGGTCATCAGGCCGCCGGCCACGTCCAGCAGCGCCTCGAACAGGCGCTCGGGGTGCAGCGCCGGGTGGTTGAAGTGGTGCGACAGCGCCGCATAGGCCGAACTGGCCGTGTGCAGCAGCCAGAACGACGACATGTCGCCCGAGCGGAATTCGATGACGTTGCGGGTCGGCTCGCGGTGGTGGCCGTACAGCGCGCCGACCTTGGCCTGCAGCGCGTCGAGCAGCCGGCGCAGCTGCTGGAACAGGGCCGGGGCGGCGCCCAGCGACATCGACGGCGGCACCAGCGCCGGATCGGGCTCGAAGCCGCCGGTGGCGCTTCGACGCACGCGCAGCAAGGGAAAATGGATGTAGGCGTCGCGCGGCTCGAATTCGGACACCAGGCGCAGCGCGCGCTTCAGGTAGGCCAGCTGCACCGGTGCCGCCTGCGTGTAGAGGTCGGGCGTCTCCTCGTTGGCCTGCATGAAGCGCGTCGTGTTCGCTGCCTGCCCCGGCTGGACGAAATTGGCATTGAAGGGCTTCAGTCCCGGCAGCGCCGCGTAATACGTCACGGCCTGCACCGACTGCGGCAGGCCGCTCAGGTCGACTGTGCCGGGCAGTTCGTCGAGGCCGGGCGCCTCGTACAGCTCGCCGTCCTGGAAGCGCAGCGACAGCGCCAGCACGCGCAGCATGCCGCTCGCCAGCGCCTCACGGTCGATCTCGAACTGCTCGACCCCCCATGCATACGGGTGCGCCGCCTTGACGCCCTTGTACAGGCAATGCTCGTGGTAGGCGTCCTGGCGCTGGAAATGCTGCGGGCGTAGCAGCAGGCCTTCGCCCCAGAGGACTTTGCTGGTCATGGTTGTCGTTCCTTCACCTTGTTCTGTGCGAAAAGAAACGATAACGACGAGATGCTGTTGCGCATGTGAACTTGATCAAAGGTTGACGCTGAACGCCGTGGCAACATGCGATTGGTTTTCAGTCTGCAACACCAGCGTGTGCCAAACGAGGGGGATCGATGAAAGGATTCACGCCGGACCTGTTCGACCGCCTGCTCGGCCAGCCGCAGCGCAATGGCGTGGCGGTCGCGCGCCTGAACGTCGAGGAACTGAAGGATGCGGTGGCGCGCGACCTCGAAGCGCTGCTCAACACGCGCTCGACCATCCAGGACGGCGCGCTGGCCGCCTTTCCCGAATGCGTCCGGTCGATGGTCGGCTATGGGCTGTGCGACTTCGCCGACCGCTCGCTGTCCAGTCCTGCCGACCGTGCGCACATCTGCGCCTGCATCGAAAACACCATCGCGCGCCATGAACCGCGGCTGCAGAACGTGAAGGCGCTGCTCGAGATGCAGGGCGATGGCGGCGCGCCTTCGGTCAACCGCCTGAGTTTCTCGATCACGGCGGTGCTGATGGGGAGCATGTCGCAGGAACCGGTCAACTTCGACGCCGTGCTGCAGCCGTCCACGCTCCAGTACAGCATCCGCAAGGCCGGCCGCGCGGGCTCGGCCAATGCCGCCGGCGCGGCGGCATCGCCATCGGCGGCGGGAGCCTGAGTTGGACCGCCTGCTGCCCTATTACGAAAGCGAACTGGCCTACCTGCGGCGCAACCTGCGCGAATTCGCCGAACGCTATCCGCGCATCGCCGGCCGCCTGTCGATCAGCGGCGAAGTATGCGAAGACCCGCATACCGAGCGCATGATCGAGTCGTTCGCCTTTCTCAACGCGCGCATCGCCAAGCGCCTGGACGACGACTATCCCGAGTTCACCGAGGCGCTGTTCGACGTGCTGTATCCGCATTACCTGCGGCCCTTTCCATCGTGCTCGATCGCGCGCCTGGACATCGCCGCCGCGGCCAAGCAGCAGACCGCGGTGAGCACCATCCCGCGCGGCACCAAGCTGACCACGCGCCCGGTGCGCGGCGTGACGTGCATCTTCCGCACCGTGTACCCGGTCGCGATGGCGCCGCTGGCCCTGAGCCGCGCGGTGTTCTCGCCGATCATCCACGCGCCGGACGCGGTGCGCCTGCCGCCCGGCGCCAGCGCGAGCATCAGCCTGTCCCTGAGCGTTGGCTGCGAAGGGGGCGGCCTCGAGGCGATCGACCTGGCGGCGCTGCGCCTGTTCCTCGATGGCGAACCCTCGTTCTGCGCGGCCCTGCGCGACGCGCTGCTGGCGCGCACGGTCGCCGCCTATGCGCAGCCCGAGGGCGGCCACTGGATCGCCCTGCCGGCGCTGCCGGTGCGCGCCGCCGGTTTCGTCGAGGGCGACGCGCTGATCGACTTCCCGGCGCGTTCCCACACCGCCTACCGCCTGCTGACCGAATACTTCTGCTTTCCCGAGAAGTTCAACTTCGTCGACCTCGACCTGGCGCTGCTGGCGCGCAGCCTGCCGGCGGGCACGCGCCGCGTCACCGTGCACCTGGCCTTGAGCGGGATCCGCAGCGACTCGAACCTGGCGCGCATGCTGTCCACCCTGTCGACCAACAACCTGGTGGCCGGCTGCACGCCGGTGATCAACCTGTTCGCCCAGCGCGGCGAACCGATCCGCCTGACCCATGCCACGGCCAGCTATCCGGTGCTGGCCGACGCGCGCCGCGCCTATGCCTACGAGGTCAACGCGATCGACGAGGTCAACCTGGTGCGCCAGACGCCGCAGGGCGAGACGGTGGTGCGGTTCCAGCCCTTTTATTCGCTCAAGCATGCGCAGACGCCCGAGCAGAACGGGCATTACTGGGCCATGCGCCGCGACGACACGATGGCCGAGCGCAGCCCGGGCTTCGAAACCCAGATCTCGATCGTCGACATCGACTTCGACCCGGCCGACGTCGAGACCACGACCCTGAACCTGGAGCTGACCTGCACCAACCGCGACCTGCCACAGTTGCTGAGCTACGGCCAGCCGGGCGGCGACCTGTTCCTCGAAGGCGGTTCCAGCGTGCGCGAGATTTCCTTCCTGCGCAAACCCAGCCCCACCTGGCGCTTCGCGCGCGGACGCAGCGCGCACTGGCGCCTGATCTCGCTGCTCTCGCTCAACCACCTGTCGCTGGCCGACGGCGGCGTCGACGCCTTCCGCGAGATGCTGGCGCTGCACGACTTGCCGCGTTCGGCCGCCTCGACGCGCCAGGTCGGCGGCATCAATGCGATCGCCTACGTGCCCACCAGCGCCTGGCTGTCCGGGAACCCCTTCAACTGCCTGGTGCGCGGGGTCGAGGTCAGGATCACGATCGACGAGGAAGCGTTCGTGGGGAGCGGCATCCATGCCTTTGCCCACATCGTCGAGCGCTTCCTGGCGCTGTACGTGCACGCCAACAGCTTCACCCAGCTGGTGATCGTGTCCCACCAATCCGGAGAGGAGCTGCTGCGATGCGGGCCGAGAAGCGGAGAACTGAGTCTCCTGTGATCGAGCGCCTGCTGCGCGAGCCGTGGCGCTTCGAGTTCTTCCAGGCGGTGCGCGTGCTGGAGCTGTGGCTCAAGCGCCGCGGCCGGGACCCGCACGGCCTGGTGGCCGACATGCTGCGGTTCCGGAACACCCTCTCCCTGGGTTTCCCGGCCAGCCAGCTGGAAGCCATCGAGCCCGAGCTGCGCGACCTCGAGATCGGCATGCCGTTCGACCTGCCGAACGACGCCGCCGCGCTGGGCGAGGCGGTGCGCGAAGGCACCTTGCGCCGCGTGCACCTGACCCCCGCCTTCATGGGCCTCTTGGGCGGGCACGGCGTGCTGCCGGCCCACTACACCGAGCGCATCGCCGAGCACGCGGCGCGCCACAGGAACGAAGACGAAGACCAGGGCCCGCGCGCCTTCCTGGACGTGTTCTCGAACCGCTCGCTGGCGCTGTTCTACGAAGCCTGGCGCAAGTACCGGTTGCCGTTCAAGTACCAGCTGGACGGCCAGGACGCCTTCCTGCCCCTGCTCCTGTCCCTGGCCGGCCTGGGCGACGCCGCGCTGCGCCGGCGCCTGGCCGGGGCGGACGACGGCGCCGTGCTGGACGAATCGATCGGGTATTTCGCGGCCGCGATCCGGCACCGCCCGGTGTCCGCCGTGCAGCTGGCGCGGGTGCTGTCGGAATACTTCGGCGAGCAGGTCGAGGCCGAGCAGTTCGTCGGATCCTGGTACGACGTGCCGCTGGCGCAGCAGACCACGCTGGGCCAGGACAGCGCCGTCCTCGGCACGCGCGCGATCGCCGGCGCCCGCGTCTGGCAGCGCAGCCTGCGCCTGCGCCTGGTCGTGGGACCGCTGGCGCATGCCAGCTTCCAGGGCTTCTTGCCGGGCGGCCTGGCGGCGCGGGCCCTGGGGAGCGTGCTGGCGCTGTTCACCGGCGTCGCGCTCGAATACGAGGTCGAGGTGGTGCTGCGCGCCGCCGACGTCCACAACACCACGCTGGACGACCGGCATCCCGGCCGCCTCGGCTGGGACGCCTTCCTGGTGCTGGACGCCCCGCCGGGCGACCGCCACGACGTGCGCTATGGGCTGCACCTTACCGCGCACGCGGCCGGGCAGGCATCCTGATCCCCTTGCGGTCCTGTCGAACGCACCCACCGGCTCCCGATGGCGTATCCTGATGCCGTCAGGCTTTGCGCCTCAATGAACGGGAATGGTGATGAGCGAACGTATCATCTCGGCGATCAAGCTGGGCGGCCAGCAGCTGGCCGCCGTGGTCACGCTGCCGGGGCCGGAACGCTACGAGTACTTCATCAAGCGCGTCGCCGACGCGCGCGAGGTGTGGGGGCTGTACCAGGACGGCTGGGCCCTGGCCAAGACCGACGACGGCACCCTGGTGTTTCCGATGTGGCCGGCGAGCGACTACGCCAGCCTGTGCGCCGAATACGAATGGGACGGTTATGACGCCCAGGCGTTCTCGCTCGAGGAGCTGATCGACGAACTGCTGCCGCAGCTGGAGGAAGACCGGGTCTTGCCGGGCGTGTTCTATACCCCGGGCGACAAGGGCATCACGCCGAGCGTGGTCCAGCTGATCGGCGACCTGGAAGATGAACTGAGAAGGACGTAGGGTCGGCAGCTTCGCTGCCGACGCGGTGATGGTTGGCAGCAAAATCATCCGGCAAGGTATCGGCGCCGACAACAATCACCGCGTCGGCGGCGCAGCCGCCAACCCTGCCAGCAACTCCACCACCACCGCCAGCTGCACCGGCTTGGTGAGATGGTGGTCGAAGCCGGCCTCGCTCGAGCGCCGGCGGTCGCTCTCGGCGCCCCAGCCGGTCAGGGCCACCAGCACGATTCCATCCAGCTCCTCCAGGGCGCGCATCGCGCGCGCCGTGTCGTAGCCGCTCATGCCCGGCATGCCGATGTCGAGGAAGGCGACGTGCGGGCGAAAGTCGCGCGCCGCCTCCAGCGCCCCGTGGCCGTCGTGCGTCACCCGGGTGACGTGGCCCGACGCTTCCAGGATCATCGACAGCGTCAGGGCGGCATCGACGTTGTCGTCCACCACCAGCACTTTCAGACCGGCGCCGCCGTCGCGGGCCGGCTCGCTCGCGCCCGGCGCGTGGGCGTCCCGGTCGTCGGACGGCTCGGCCAGCGGCAGGCGCACCGTGAACACGCTGCCGGCATTCGCGCCGCCGCTCGCGGCCACCACGCTGCCTCCGTGCATCTCGACCAGGCGCCGCACCAGCGACAGGCCGATGCCCAGCCCGCCCTGCGAGCGGTCGACGGTGCGGCCGATCTGGCTGAACATGTCGAACACGCCGGCCAGGGCGTCGGCGGCGATCCCGACGCCGGTGTCGCTGACGGCGATGACTGCATCGCGCCCATCGCGCCGCACCGCCAGCCGGAGTTGCCCGAGCGCCGGCGTGTACTTGGCGGCGTTGTTGAGCAGGTTGGCCACCACCTGGGCGATGCGGGTGGCGTCGGCGAACACCGGCAGCGGCACGTCGGGCACGTCCACCTCGAACGCGTGCTGGCCGGCCTCGATCAGCGGCAGGCTGGTCTCGACCGCGCTGGCCAGGATCGCGTGCAGGTCGGCGCGCTGGCGCTTGAGTTCGAGCTTGCCGCCGCTGATGCGGGCCACGTCGAGCAGGTCGTCGATCAGGTGCACCATGTGGCCAACCTGGCGTTCCATCATCTCCCTGACCTTGCCGACCGCCGCCGGCTTGTCGCCGCCCAGGCGCATCACCGACAGGCCGTTGCGGATCGGCGCCAGGGGGTTGCGCAGCTCGTGCGCCAGCGTGGCCAGGAACTCGGTCTTGCGGCGGTCGGCCTCGGCCAGGTCGTCGGCCAGCCGGCGCAGCTCTTCCTCGGAGCGCTTGCGCGCCGAGACGTCGGAAAACAGCAGCGCCACCTTGCGGCTGTCCGGGCCGCCGATGCGGTTGACATACACGTCGAACCAGCGGCCCATGGCCGGCGCCTCGTTCTCGAAGCGCGCCGGGATGCCGGTCAGCGCCACCCTCCCATAGGTCTCGAACCAGAACTCGTCCAGGCCGGGGATCAGCTCGCGCGCGGTGCGGCCGGCCGCATTCGTCAGGCCGGTGTGGCGCTCGAACATCGGGTTCATCTCGAGGAAGCGGTAGTCGACCGCCTTGCCGGCCGCGTCGAAGATCATCTCGAAGATGCAGAAGCCCTGGTCGACCGACTCGAACAGGGTGCGATAGCGTTCCTCGCTGGCGCGCAGCTGCTCCTGGACCTGCCTGCTCCCGGTGGTGTCGAGCACGATCGCGACCAGGCCCTCGAACTCGCCGTCGGGCCCGCGCAGCGCATTGACGCTGCTGGTGGACGAGACCAGCGAGCCGTCCTTGTGCAGGTAACACTTGTCGAGCGCCAAGCCGGCGGCGCCGGCCGCCAGGCGCTCGAGCGCGGACTGGGTCTGGGCGCGCGACTGCGGCGCGGTGACCTCGATCACGCTCATGCCGAGCAGCTCGGCCTCGCTGCGCCCCACCATCGCGCAAAACTTCTGGTTGGCCAGCACGATGCGGCCCGCAGTGTCCAGCTGCACCACGCCGGTGGCGGCCTGGCTGACGATCTTCTCGAAGCGCTCGCGGCTGGCGTGCAGCGCGCGCTCGGCTTGCTTGCGTTCGGCATCAAGCCGCACCTGCTCGGTGATGTCGCGCGCGATCGCCAGCAGGCGCGCCTGCTGGCCGCCGGTCGCGGCGGTGCGGGTGACGATCACGTCCCACCACCTGGGCGCGCCGCGCGCGGCCGGCCCGGCGGCGCGGAAATGCCCGGCGCCGCCGGCGCGCGCCGCATCCAGGGCCGCGTCGATGGCCGCGCGCGACGACGGCGGCCAGGATGCCGTCCACGGCGTGCCGCGCACCGCCTCGGCGTCGTCGATCTCCATCGAGCGCAGGCCGTTGCGGTTGATCGCCACCACCATGCCGTCCATGTCGAGCAGATGCACGCAGTCGGGAATCGCTTCGAAGAGCGCCCATCCCAGGGTGATCGTGTCCTGCTGCTGCATGGTGGCGCGCTGTTCCTGCATCTGTCTGGTCCCGGTAAAACGTCATCTATACCACAGCAGCCAGGGCCTGGGTGGCCGCGTCCGGTGAATGACGCGCAAATCTTGAAGGCGCCGCCGAAAAACGCACAGGCAAGCCGCCGCAGTGTCATCAAACTGTGATCAAACCGTCACAGAGACGTCATGCTGCCTGACTACCATGCAGTGGCTTTCCTTTCCCACAACAGACAACAGGATCCACTTCCGTGAACAAGCCGACCGATTTCGCCCGCATGCCTGTCGACCACGATGACATCGATTCGAACGTTTCGTCGAACGAACACTTCAGCACCATTCTCCAGACCCGCCTGAGCCGCCGCAACATGCTGCGCGGCGGCGCTGCGACGGCCGCGACCGCCCTGCTCGGCAGCTTCGGCCTGACCGCCTGCGGCGGTTCCAACGACGATCCCGTCGCTGCGCCGCCGACCGGCGCCACGCCGCCGCCGGCGCCGGTCGAAAAACTGCTCGGCTTCACCGCCGTGGGCAAGAGCCTGGCCGACGCCGTCGTGGTCCCGGCCGGCTATACCGCCACCGTCCTGTATGCGCTGGGCGATCCGCTCACCGGCAGCACCCCGGCCTACAAGAACGACGGCACCGACCTGGATTTCGAAAACCGTGCGGGCGACCACCACGACGGCATGGAGTTCTTCTCGCTGTCCGACACCGGCGGCGTCTCGACCACCGGCGCCACCCGCGGCCTGCTGGCGATGAACCACGAGGCCACCACCAACGAAGGCCTGGCGTCATTCTTCGTGCATGACAACGGCGGCACCAATGCGCTGCCCAGGCCAGGCGCGGAAGTGGACAAGGAAATGGCGCTGCACGGTCTGTCGGTTGTCGAAGTACGCAGCAACAACGGCAAGTGGGAATACCTGAAGGGATCGACCTTCAACCGCCGCGTGCACCAGCAGACCGAAGTCCAGATCTCGGGTCCGGTGCGCGGCAACGCCCTGGTCAAGACCAGGTATTCGCCGGACGGCACCCGATTCCGCGGCACCCTCAACAACTGCGGCACCGGCCGCACCCCATGGAACACCTATCTGTCGGGCGAGGAAAACTGGGCCGGCTACTTCACCCGGTCAAGCGCCGACAATGCCGCGCGCGGCGACAAGAGCGTCGCTTCGCTCAACCGCTACGGCCTGGCGCAGGGCGCGGCCTCGCGCCATGGCTGGGAAACCGGCGGCGTGGACGACAAGTACCAGCGCTGGGACATCAGCAAGAAGGGCACGTCGCTTGACGGCAGCGACGACTACCGCAATGAACTGAACGGCGAAGGCTACATCGTCGAGATGGACGCCTACGACAAGACGCGCGCGATCAAGAAGCGCACCGCGCTGGGCCGCTTCGCCCACGAAAGCGCCGCGTTCGGCCGCCTGGAAGCCGGCAAGCCGCTGGCCGTGTACATGGGCGACGATTCGCGCGGCGAATACATCTATAAATTCGTCTCCACCGCACCGTGGAACCCGGCCGACGCCGTCGCCGCCGACCGCATCGCCAGCGGCGACAAATACCTCGACAGCGGCAAGCTGTACGTCGCGAAGTTCAGCGCCGACGGCAAGGGCCAGTGGATCGAGCTGACCATCGCCAACGCCGTCATCGCCAACTACGCGGCCTACCAGTTCGCCGACCAGGCCGACGTGCTGGTCAACGCGCGCCTGGCCGCCGACGCCGTCGGCGCAACCCGGATGGACCGTCCGGAATGGTGCGCGGTAAACCCGGCCAACGGCGAGATCTACTACACGCTGACCAACAACAGCAACCGCCGCGTCGAGCCGGGCAGCGCGAGCCAGATGGCGCCGGACGCGGCCAACCCGCGTTCGTACACCGACATGAAGGGTTCAGCCTCACAGCTGGGCAACTCGAACGGCCACATCATCCGCGTGCGTGAAGACGCCGCCGGTTCGACCGCCACCGGCTTCGCCTGGGACGTTTACCTGTTCGGCGCCGAAGCCGCCGCCGACGCCGCCCGCATCAACCTGTCCGGTCTCACCAACGACCAGGACTTCTCGAGCCCGGACGGCCTGGCCTTCAGCAATGCAACCGGCATCTGCTGGTTCCAGACCGACGACGGCGCCTACACCGACGTCACCAACTGCATGATGGTGGCCGGCCTGCCGGGCAAGGTGGGCGACGGCAAGAAGGTCACCCTGAGCTATCCGAAGACCGACGGCTCGACCCTGAGCGTCGACACCTTCGTGGGCAAGGCCGCCAGCGCCGACACGCTCAAGCGCTTCCTGGTCGGCCCGGTCGGCTGCGAACTGACCGGCATCACCGAGACCCCGGACGGCAAGGCGCTGTTCGTCAACATCCAGCATCCGGGCGAGAACACGGCCGCTGCGCACATCGGCGACGCGGGCAAGTACACCAGCCAGTGGCCGGCGAACGCGGGCTACGGCGCCGGCAAGCGTCCACGTTCGGCGACACTGGTCATCACCAGGAACGACGGCGGCCGCATCGGTTCGTAATCTCACGTCGGCAAGGCGCGAACGGGCCGGTTGCGCGAGCAGCCGGCCCTTCCCTTTATGGGGCGCAAGATGGGCCAGTCCGGCCCGTGTCAGCATCGACCGGAGCATCCAACCGGGAGCCTTCCATGCCTGTCCTGCCACTATCGGCCTACCTGCGCCTCGCGCGCGCCAGCGCCGCCTACGACGTCGTGCAGATCCTGCCCTTCGCCACCCCCTGGACCTTCGCCCTGCTGCTCGGGCAGCTGTCGGCGCTGAACGTGTGGCTGGGCGGCGCGCCGCTGCCGCCGTTCGCGCCGCTGCACCTGTTGCTGTCCACGCTCCTCGGCACGCTGGTGCTGCTGTGGTGCGCCGTGCGCCTGAAGGAACCCAGCCTGCGCCTGGGCCGCTTCGACGGCCTCGGACGGCTGCTGTTCGCGTTCTGGATCGGCTGGGCGATGCTCGAGGCGGATCTGCCGGTGCTGTGGCTGTTCCTGATCCCCGAGCTGCTGTGGGGCGTGGCGCAGTGGTGGCCGGTCGTTCAGGCGAGCGGCAGCAGCACGCCGCGCGCCGCCTTCACCAGCGCCGCGCCCATGCGCTCCAGCCGCGGCGGCTGAATGCGCCAGGCGTGCCAGTACAGCGGCACGTCGTGGTACAAGGCCGGGGCCAGGTCGACCAGTTCGCCTGTTTCCAGGAGGGCGCCGCACTGCTCCTGCGGCAGCATGCCGTAGCCCATGCCATGCCGCACCGCGTGCACGAAGGGATCGCTGGCCGGCACGTAGTGAAACGGATAGGCGCCGTCCGGCAGGCCGAAGTGGGTGAGCAGGAACGAAGACTGCATCGCATCCTTGCGGTCGAACACCACCAGCGGCGCGCGCTGGGCCGTCTCGCGCGTCATCCCATCCGGGAACCAGCGCCGCGCGAACGCGGGCGAGGCCACCATCCGGTAGCGCATCACACCGAGCGCGCTGGCGCGGCAGCCGCGCATCGGCTCGGTCTCGCCCGAGATGCAGGCCACCGCCTGGCCGGCTTCCAGCAGCGCGAAGGTATGGCCCTGGTTGTCGAGGACGAATTCGACCAGCAGCCCTTCGGCATCGAGGATCGGCGCCAGCACCGGCAGCAGCCAGGTGGCGAGGGTGTCGTTGTTGACCGCCAGCGCGACCCGCGTCGGGCCGGAATCGATCTCCATCTCCGCCAGGAATTCCGATTCGAGCAGGGTCGAGCGGCGCAAATACTGCAGCAGCCGCGTGCCGGGCGCGGTCGGGCGGCAGGGACGGCTGCGCACCAGCAGCGGCGTGCCCAGCTCCTGCTCGAGCGCCGCGATGCGTTGCGAGATCGCCGACGGCGTCACCTTGAGCTGGGCGGCGGCGCCTTCCAGGCTGCCGCAATCGATGGCGGCCAGGAAGGCTGCGCTGCGGCGGGGATCGATCGTCATGGATTAGATTCTCTTAAGTAGCGTGAATAATCATGAATATAATTGAAGTAGCTCCGCCGCACTGGGATAGTGGCGCTTTACCAGCAAAGCGCAAGGAGGCGGCCATGTTCTCGCATCAGGTGTATCTGCAGGGCCTGGGCCTGGGCGCCGGCCTCATCATGGGAATCGGCGCCCAGAACGCCCATGTGCTGCGCACGGCGGTGCGCGGCCGCCACGTGCTGCCGACGGTGCTCACCTGCATCGTGGTCGACGTGATCCTGATCGCCGCCGGCACCGCCGGCCTGGGCGCGCTGATCGAGGCCTCGCCGCTCCTGACGTCGGTGGCGCGCTATGGCGGCGCCGCCTTCCTGCTCTGGTATGGCCTCTTCTGCTGGAACAGCAGCCTGCGCGGCGGCGCTGCGCTGGCGGCCGAGCCGTCGGCGCAGGCCCAGACCCTCGGCGCGGCGCTGGCGACCGTGCTGGCGCTGTCGCTGCTCAACCCGCACGTCTATCTCGACACCGTGGTGCTGCTGGGCGCCGTCGGCAGCAGCCTGGCGCTGGAAGAGCGCAGTTCCTTCGCGCTGGGCGCCATCACGGCCTCGATCCTGTGGTTCACGGCGATCGGCGTCGGCGCCCGGCGCTTCGCGCCAGTGCTGGCGCGCCCTGGCGTGTGGCGCGTGTTCGAGGCCTTGAGCGGCGCGATGATGCTGGTGCTGGCGGCGTTGCTGCTGATAGACAGCTAAGCAAAAAAAATGGATGGGTAAGATGTTGTCCGGTGTAAAGTTGCTATTTACCCATCCATTGCCCGGAGGCTGCTTGAACCGCTTGACCCTGAACGTCGTATCCCTGTGCCTGGCCGCCGCCGGCTGGTCTTCTGCCCATGCCGCGGATGTAATCATCAGCGCCGACCGCCTGCTCGACGTAAAGAGCGGCCGCATGATCCAGAACCCCGAGATCCTGGTGCGCGACGGGAAGGTCGTCAGCCTCAAGCCCGATGCCGCCTCGCCGCCGGCCAGCGACGCGACCCGCATCGCCCTGCCCGGCATGACCCTGCTGCCCGGCCTGATCGACATGCATGTGCATCTCGATGCCGATCCAACCTATGGCGGCTACAAGGGCCTCGAATACAACGACCGCTTCTGGTCGGCGCTGGCCGTGGCCCATGCCGGCAAGACGCTCGACGCCGGCTTTACCACGGTGCGCAACCTGGGCGCCTCGGACTGGAACGACGTCGGCCTGGGCCAGGCCATCGCCGCCGGCAAGGTGCGCGGCCCGCGCATCGTCCCGGCCGCCTGGTCGTTCGGGGCCACCGGCGGCCATTGCGACAGCACCTACTTCCCGCCGTCGATGGAAGAAAAGAACCGGTACAACGCCGACAGCCCCGACGAGGTGCGCAAGTCGGTGCGCGAGCTGCGCAAGTACGGCGCCCAGGTGATCAAGATCTGCGCCACCGGCGGCGTGTTTTCGCGTAACACCGAGCCGGGCCAGCAGCAGATGAACCTGGCCGAAATGCGCGCCGCGGTGGAGGAAGCGCACCAGTGGGGCCTGCAGGTGGCGGCCCACGCCCACGGCGCAGCCGGCATCAAGGATGCGATCCGCGCCGGCGTCAACACGATCGAGCATGCCAGCCTGATCGACGACGAAGGCATCCTTCTCGCCAGGAAGCACGGCGCCTGGCTGGCGATGGACATCTACAACGGCACCTATACCGCGGCCGAGGGCAAGAAGAACGGCGTGCTGGAAGATAATCTGCGCAAGGACCGCGAAGTGACCGAGCTGCAGCGCCAGAATTTCAGGAAGGCCCATGCGGCCGGGGTCAAGATGGTGTTCAGCACCGACGCCGGCGTGCACCCGCACGGCGGCAACGCCAAGCAGTTCGCCGTCATGGTCCAGTACGGGATGACGCCGCTGCAGGCGATCCAGAGCGCGACCGTGAACGCGGCCGAGGCGCTGGCGCGCAAGGACGTCGGCGTCGTCGAGCCGGGCCGCTACGCCGACATGGTGGCGGTGAAGGGCGACCCGCTCGTGGACGTCACCTTGCTGGAGGCGCCAACGGTCGTGATCCAGGGCGGCGCCGTCGTCAAGGGCGGCGCACTCTAAAGGCTGTCCAGGCGCTCCAGCATTGGCGCGCAGCGTTCCTTCAGGAGCGCATGCAGCAGCTTCACCGCGGGCGAGAACTGCTTGCGATGCGGGCACACCAGGCTCATCGGGGTGGCTTCGCCGGGCACGTCCGGCAAGACCACCTCGAGTCTTCCCGCCGTCACGTCCTCGCAGACGTCGAGCCAGGATTTATAGGCGATGCCTTCGCCCGCGACGGCCCAGCGCCGCACCACGTCGGCGTCGTCGCTGACCAGCGAGCCCTTGACCTGCACCATCTGGTCTCCTTCAGGCAGCGGAAAGCACCAGCGGTCATAGATGCGCCCGCGCAGGCGGTAGGCCAGGCAGCAGTGCGAGACCAGGTCGGCCAGCGCCCGCGGGCGGCCGCGCCGTTCGAGGTAGGCGGGAGCCCCGATCAGCACGCGCCGGTTGTGCGGCGCCACCGGCAGCGCGATGAAGCTGGCGTCGTCGATATGACCATAGCGCAGCGCGATGTCGACCGGATCGCGGAACACGTCCGCCACCTGATCCGACACCAGCAGTTGAATGTCCAGGCCCGGGTGCGCGCGCCGGAACTCCGCGATCCATGGCAGCAGCACGTTGCGGCCGAAGTCGGACGGCGCCGCCACCTGCAGCGTGCCGGACAGGGACGCATTCTCGCCGCGCATGCCGTCATGGCCGTCGCGCAGCGCCTGCAGCGCATCCTGGGCGAAGGGCAGGTAGCGCTTGCCTTCGTCGGTCAGGCGCAGGCTGCGCGTCGAACGCGCGAACAGGCGCACGTCGAGCTGGCGTTCGAGCCGCCCGATTGCCGCGCTGGCCTGGCCGGGCAGCAGGTTCACTTCGCGCGCGGCCTGCGAAAAGCTGCCGAGGGCGGCGGCGCGCACGAACAGCGATAGGTCGTTGAGACGGATCATTTTCTCTGCCACAGTGAAAGTGTAACCCTCCCGCGACACTGTTTCGCGGCCCGCCCCACCTCTAGAATCTTCGCCACTATTTGATTCACTTTATGCTCGGAGAAGAAAATGAAAGCGACAGTCTATACCCAACCCGGCCTGCCCATCGATGACCCGCAGGCCCTGGTCGATACCGAACTGCCGATGCCGGTGCCCGGCCCGCATGATCTGCTGGTCGAAGTGCGCGCAGTGTCGGTCAATCCGGTCGACACCAAGATCCGCCAGGGCGCCATCGACCTGGGCGGCGCCCTGCCGGATCCACCCGTGCTGGGCTGGGACGCCGCCGGCGTGGTGCGGTCCGTCGGCTCCGCCGTGACCCTGTTCGCACCGGGCGACGAAGTCTTCTATGCCGGCTCGCTTATCCGTCCCGGCTCGAACAGCCAGTTCCAGGTCGTCGACGAACGCATCGTGGGACGCAAGCCGCGCAACCTCGGCTTCGCCGAGGCGGCCGCCCTGCCCCTGACCTCGATCACGGCCTGGGAACTCCTGTTCGACCGCCTGCACGTGCCGGAAGGCGGCGGCGAGGGCAAGTCGGTGCTGATCGTCGGCGCCGGCGGCGGCGTCGGCTCGATCCTGGTCCAGCTCGCGCGCCAGCTCACCCAGCTGACCGTGATCGGCAGCGCCTCGCGCGACGCCACCCGCGAATGGGTCACCAAACTCGGCGCCCACCACACGGTCGACCATACCCGTCCGATGCAGCCGCAGCTGGCCGAGCTGGGCCTGCCCAACGTCGACATCGTGATCAGCCTGACCCATACCGACCGCCACTACCAGGACATCATCGCGGCGCTGGCGCCGCAGGGCCAGCTGGCGGTGATCGACGATCCGGCCACGCTCGACGCGATGCCGCTCAAGAGCAAGTCGCTGTCGCTGCACTGGGAGCTGATGTTCACCCGCTCGATGTACCAAACCCCCGACATGGTGCGCCAGCACGAGCTCCTGAACCGGGTGGCCGCAATGATCGAGGACGGTTCCCTGACCACCACGCTGGGCCAGCACTTCGGCACGATCAACGCCGCCAACCTGCGCCGCGCCCACGCCCTCATCGAGAGCAACCGCGCGATCGGAAAAATCGTCCTCGAAGACTTCTAAGGCGCAGATCGCTTAAGATTGCCAGATTCATCATCAGAAGGAGACTCATGAATATTCTGTCGGCCGCACAAAAACGCCACACCGCCAAAGCCTACGATGCGCAGCGCCGCATCCCTGAAGAAGTGATGCAGCAAGTGTATGACCTGCTGCGCTGCAGCCCGTCGTCGGTCAACTCGCAGCCCTGGCACTTCATCGTCGCCAACACGCCGGAAGGTCGTGCGCGCATCGCCAAGGCGGCGCAGGGCGGCTTTGCCTACAACGCGCCCAAGATCCTTGATGCGTCGCACGTGATCGTGCTGTGCTCGCGCATCGACATGGACGAGGCGCACCTGGAAGCCCTGCTGGACCAGGAGCATCGCGACGGCCGCTTCCGCGACGCCGCCGCGCGCGCCGGCCAGGATGCGGGACGCCGCGGCTATGTGCAGCAGCACCGCTTCGGCGACAAGGACGTGGCGCAGTGGCTCGAGAAGCAGGTCTATCTGGCGCTGGGCACCGCGCTGCTCGGCGCAGCCACGCTCGAGATCAACGCGACCCCGATGGAAGGCTTCGACCGCAAGATCCTGGACGAGGAGTTCGGCCTGAACGCGAAAGGCTTGAGCAGCCTGGTGCTGGTGAGCTTCGGCTATTCGTCGGAAAGCGATTTCAACGCCGGCCTGCCGAAATCGCGCCTGACGCAGGAAGCGACCTTCAGCTTCATCTGATCGCTCGATCGCGCCGCCCGGGGGGGGGCGGCAAGAACGACGGCCTGCAGCACTGCACGCCGTCGGTGACCCTGCAGGAAATCGCCCCGTCCTGGGTGAACACCGATAATGGCAAACTGTTTCATACCGCGCCGACTGCCCCGGTGCGCACTCCCGCAGAGCAGCCGTGCGCCTGTCGTCTGCCCCCGGCGTTATGCTGGGATGCTGCATTCGTCACGGATTTCTTCTTCTGGAGTAAGCCAATGAATCTGCCTTTCAAGCGCACACTCGTGCTGGCCACCCTGCTGTCCGCCGCGGCCAGCGCTTTTGCCCACCACGGGTGGAGCGAATACGATGCCAAGCAACCCCAACAGCTGACCGGCACCATCGAAGAATCCGGTTACCAGCAGCCGCACGGCTTCGTGCGCCTGAAGACGGCCGACAAGACCTGGCTCGTGGTGCTGGCGCCGCCGGGGCGGATGGAAAATCGCGGCCTGGCAAAGAACATGCTGGCCGTCGGCAACAAGGTCACCGTCTACGGCTATCCCAACCGCAGCAAGGACGATGAGTTGCGCGCCGAGCGCATCACCGTCGGCGACAAGGTGACGGAGCTGCGCTGAATTTCGTTCCGGACTTCGTCCAGGATGCGGCCGCCTGGGCCGCCGCGACGCCGCTGGCGCAGGTCTTGCGCGACGATGCCTGGCTGTATCCGATCGTCGAGATCGTCCACATCGTCGGCTTCACCGTGCTGGTGGGGGCGGCGGCGATGTTCGACCTGCGCCTGCTCGGCTTCGGCCGCAGCCTGCCGGTGCAGGCATTGGCGCGCCACCTGCTGCCATGGTCCTGGTTCGGCCTGCTGCTGATCGTGCCGAGCGGGTTGCTGATGTTTTCGACCCAGCCCGAGCTGTTGAGTAACGACGTATTCCTGCTCAAGCTGGCGCTGATCGTGGCGGCCGGCGCGAATGCCCTCGCCTTTCATGCCGGCCCCTGGCGCGGGGCGGCCCGCTGGATGGGTGCAGTGCCGGCCTGGGCCAGGCTGCATGCCGTGCTGTCGCTGCTGCTCTGGATCGCCGTGATCGCCTGCGGACGCCTGCTGGCGTATGTCTGATGGGCTGGCGACGGCGAGCCGGCGGCGATCGTGCTACAGTCTGTTGCCGCTTTTTCAGTCAACCACGATGCCCAAACAGTTCTCCACCTTCGCCGTCGCCTGCGCCATCGCCTGTGTGAGCGCCGGCGCCGCCCAGGCCGCGCTGCCGGTCTATGGTTTTGTCGTCAAGAATACCTACCCCCACGATCCCCAGGCCTTCACGCAAGGCCTGTTCTACCGTGATGGCCACCTGTACGAAAGCACCGGCCAGTATGGCCGCTCGACGATCCGCAAGGTGGAACTCAAGACCGGCAAGGTGGTGCAGAAGGCCGACTTGCCGAAGGAGGTGTTTGGCGAAGGGTCGACAGCAGTGGGCAACAACCTGATCGGCCTGACCTGGACCTCGCAGGTCGGCTATGTGTTCGACCTCAAGACCTTCAAGCTCAAGCAGAGCTTCAAGTACGAGGGCGAGGGCTGGGGCCTGGCCAGCGATGCGAAGCAGCTGTACATGAGCGACGGCAGTTCCTTCATCCGCATTCTCGACCCCAAGACGATGAAGGAGCTGCGCCGGGTGCAGGTCACGGCCGAGGGCCGTCCGGTCGAGCGCCTGAACGAACTGGAAATGGTCGACGGCGAGCTGTATTCGAACATCTGGGGCAGCGAACTCATCGCCCGCATCGATCCCGGCAGCGGCAAGGTGCTCGGGGTGATCGACCTCACCGGCCTGCTGCCGCGGGACCAGCGCGGCACCAGCGAAGTCGACGCCGTCCTCAACGGCATCGCCTGGGACGGCAAGGGCAAGCGCCTGTTCGTCACCGGCAAGCTGTGGCCCAAGGTGTTCGAGATCGAGCTGGTGCCCAAGCTGCGCAAATAAATTGCGCCGCTGAGCCAGGGAAGCTAGCTGCGGTCGGTGACGTCGATCACCACCTTGCCGAAGTGCGCGCCGGACGCCATGTGGCGATACGCCTCCCGGGCCTGGCCGAACGGGAACACACGGTCGATCACCGGCTTGACGCCGCTCACGTCCACGAAGCGCATCACGTCTTCCAGCATGGCGCGGCTGCCGACGTAGATGCCCACCAGGCGCTTGGCGCTGGCCAGCAGCGAGGCCGGATTGACGTCGCCGCCGAAGCCGCTGACGCCGCCGATGATGGCGACGCTCCCGCCCATTGCAGCGCTCGAGACCGATTTGTTGACCGTCCCCTTGCCGCCCACTTCCAGCACCACCTGGGCGCCGGCGCCGTGCGTGAGGTGCAGCACTTCGTCGTGCCACTCGGGAATCGCCTGGTAGTTGATCGTGTGGTGGGCGCCCAGCGCGCCCGCCCGGGCCAGCTTGTCGTCGCTGGACGAGGTGACGATGGTGCGCAGGCCGGCCGCGCGCGCCAGTTGCAGGCCGAGGATCGAGACGCCGCCGGTGCCCAGCAGGAGCACGGTATCGCCCGGCTTGACGTGATTGCTGGAGACGAAGATCGCGTTCCAGGCGGTGACGGCGGCGCACGGCATGGTGGACGCCTCGATGAAGGACAGGCCGGCCGGGATGAGGGCCAACGCGTCCTCGTGCAGGATGACTTCTTCGGCCAGCATGCCGTCGATGTCGCCGCCCAGGCCGTGACGTACCTTCTCCGGCGTCGGCCCGCCTTCCAGCCAGTGCGGGAAGAACGAAGCGGCCACGCGGTCGCCGACCTGCACCCGCGTCACGCCGGGACCGACCGCCAGCACTTCGCCGGCGCCGTCCGAGCACGGGATGATGGGATCCTCGACCGAGACCAGGTAGTTGCCGCCGGCGACCATCAGGTCGCGGTAGTTGAGCGAGACCGCATGCACGCGGATGCGCACTTCGCCCAGGCCGAGGTCGCGCTCCGGGTAGTCGATGCACTGGAGGCCGTCGATGTTCGCCCCGTGAATGATTTGATAAGCTCGCATGCCTAATCCCCTTGTGGTTGATCGGTAAACGGGCATTGTACGCGCGCGCCTGGGGGCGGGACGCTCGCCAGTTTCGTGTCCGGGTACCGGCTTTGATGATAAATTAGGAATCTTGGTTGCAATTTATAGAGGGAAGAATGGATGATCAAGCAACTTGGAAAGTGCTTAAAGCAGTCCTCGTGGTAGCCGGCCTGATCGCCTTTGGCATGGGTGTCCGGGCCGGGTGGGCCATGGCGCAAACATATTTTGAAACGAAGGATGCATCCCGCTACACCGGCTTGGCCACCATCAGCCAGAAAATCACGATGAACGCCGCGAACGCCGGCACGCCCAGGGCCACCCAGATCCTGAAATAACGCCAGTACAACGCCGGCAATGGCGTATCGCGCCGCGCCGCCTCTGCCGCCATGTCGCGCATGCGGATCTGCAGCCACACCACCGGCAGCCAGCAGGCGACGGCGACCACGTACAGGATGATCGACCACATGATCCACTTGCTGTGCAGCGGATAGCCGGCCAGGTGGATCAGGTAGAAACCGGTGGCCGGCTGCAGGATGACGGTGGTGGCGGTGAACAGCCAGTCGGCGACGACGACGTATTTCGTCACCACCGCGATCGCGCGCACGTCGCGGCTGACGGTCGCGAACAGCATGTACCAGGCCGACCCGATGCCGGTGCCAAACAGCAGCGTCGACGAGACGATGTGCAGCCACTTCAGCACCACGTAATCCATTATTTTTCCTCGAGCTGGTACAGCAGCCAGATCGCGGCCAGCATCGGCAGGTTCTTGGTCAGCGGGCCGTAGGGATGCAGCAGGAATTCAGGCAGCTTGAACGCGATCACGATCGTATAAATACCGATCAGGGCCAGTTGCGCCAGCCATAGCCAGCGCCGCCGCGCCAGGAACAGGATGCCCAGTCCCAGCAGCAGGTCGAAGGTGGCGGCGCCATACAGCATCAGCGGTTGCAGATCGGGGGGAATGCCGGTGCGCGCCAGCAGCGCGTAGCTGGCCTCGACCGGATACAGGCCGAAGGAGACGATCGCGGTCAGGATCCATACCGCGGCGATGCTGTAGCGGAGCATCGGCAGCAGCCAGCCGAGCTTGGCGCGCGCGCGTTCGCCGTCCGGGTCGCCGATGAAGTCGTCCGGTGAGCGCGGCAGATGCCCGAGCAGCACCGCCGTCTGCACGACGTCGGCCGTGTTGTCGCGGTCCAGCATGCTCAGCGCGTCGCGGCTGATGAGCGAACCGGGCAGGACGGCGGCCGCCAGCCGCGCCACCGGCCCCGGCAGGGTCAACACGCGCTGGCGCCCCATGCCCATGCGCGCGCGCAGCAGGCCGAGATAGTCGGTGAACGGCATCGCCTGCGGCCCCACCAGCGGCACCCGTATCGAGGTGCCGGCTCCCGGCATCATCGGCAGGCGGTGCTTGAGCAGGCCGACGATGGCCGACACCAGGTCGTCGACGTGGATCGGCTGCACCAGCTGGGGCTTTGCGCCGAAGCGCACGGCGAACGGCATGCTGGCCAGGGTGCGGAAGGTGCGGGCGCTGGCGCCGTCGCGGCCGTACACCAGCGAGGGCTGGACGATGTAGGAGCGCAGCGGCAGCGAGGCCAGGTAGTCGTCGGCATCGCGCTTGGACCGGTGGTAAGGCGTTGCCGCATCGCGGTCGGCGCCCAGCGCCGACAGCTGGATCACCATCTGCACGTCATGCGATTCGGCGCAGGCCGCGAACAGCGCGCGCGGCGCGTCGCGGTGCAGGCGGGCGAAATCCTGGCGCCCGCTTTCGCGGAAGATCCCCACCGTGTTGATCACTGCGTCGACGTGCGACAGGCGCGCCAGCCAGGTGGCTTTATCGGTATCTTTGGAAAAATCAGCGTGGATAGTGCTCAGGCGCGGGTCATGGCTTGTCGGAAGCACCGCTTCAGGCGAGCGTACCGCACACACGACGTGGTGGCCTTCGGTGAGCAACGCCTGCAGCAGATGTTGCCCGATGAAACCGCTCGCCCCCGTCAGCAAAATCCGCATCCGTTGTTCCCTTCACATCGAGTAAAAGAGGATTGTATGGAAAATACGGCATTACAGCGCGCACTTATCTCTGGGGCAACTTCGAGCATCCTGTCGACGGTGGCGATGTCCCTGGTCGGCAAGATCCAGACCGGCAGCGCTTATGCACCAACCAATGCCGTCAGCCACTATGTTCACGGCCGTAAAGCGGGCTACCGCGACCGCTTCTCGCTGCGTTACACGGTTCCCGGGTATCTGATCCACCATGCCAGCGCGACCTTCTGGTCGTTCGTGTTCGAGCGCGCTTTGGGAGGAGTCATGGACGCCAAGAATCCGATGGCCATCGCCGCCGCCTCGGCGGCAACGTCGGCATTCGCCGCCTTCACCGACTACAAGCTGACGCCGCGGCCGCTGCAGCCGGGGTATGAAAAGCGCCTGTCGCGCAATGCGCTGGGCGTGGTGTATGTGGGGTTTGCGATCGGACTGGCCATCGGGGCCGTCCTGACGCGGAAGGATCAGCCGCCGCGCTGAAGTGGAGCGATGGTGCGGGTAGGGTACCCGCACCAGGAAGAACGTCAGTGCGCGGCCGCTTTCTTGCCGCGCATGCGCTGTACCAGGGTCACGACCGCCAGCACCACGGCGCCGACCAGCACGCCGACCAGGGCATCGACCACGATCGGCGCCAGGAAAGCCAGCACCGGGCCGACCGCCGGGGTATCGGCGAGCGAGGCGGCGACGCCTTGCGAGAAATGGTGCACGGCTTCGATCGCGTGCGCGATGATGCCGCCGCCGACCATGAACATGGCGGCCGTGCCGACTACCGACAGCACTTTCATCAGGCGCGGCGCAGTCGCCAGCAAGCCCCTGCCCAGGCCGCGCGCGGCGCCGTTCTGGCTCTTGCTCAGGTGCAGGCCGGCGTCATCCATCTTGACGATGGCCGCCACCAGGCCGTAGACGCCGATCGTCATCGCCACCGCGATGGTGACCAGCACCGCCGCCTGCTGGCCGAGCGCCACGCCGGCCACGGTGCCCAGCGAAATCACGATGATCTCGGCCGACAGGATGAAGTCGGTGCGCACCGCGCCCTTGATCTTGTCCTTTTCGAGCTGGACGATGTCGATCGCAGGGTTGGCCACGGCCTTCTCGAGCTGCGCCTTGTGCTGGGCGTCGTCCTGCGCACTGTGCAGATATTTGTGCGCGATCTTTTCGAAGCCCTCGTAGCACAGGAAGGCGCCGCCGATCATCAGGAGCGGCGTGATCAGCCAGGGCAGGAAGACCGAGATCGCCAGCGCGGCCGGCACCAGGATCGCCTTGTTGATCATCGATCCCTTGGCCACCGCCCACACTACCGGCAATTCGCGGTCGGCCCTCACGCCGGTGACCTGCTGCGCATTGAGCGCCAGGTCGTCGCCCAGCACACCCGCGGTCTTCTTGGCCGCGATCTTGCTCATCGCGGCCACATCGTCGAGGATGGTGGCGATGTCGTCCAGGAGTGCAAGTAAACCGACTCCAGCCATAGCTCTGCTCCTTCATGTCAAGTTAATACAATATTAACAGAGCCAGCCAAATGCTGGCTACACGGTTCGCAGAGCCGTTCGGCGCGGCTTTTTGCGTTTCATGCCTGGAAATCTGCATCTCGTCGCTTTTGCCGGGTAACCAGCTGTCTGCATACGTATAGTGCGACACTGAAGGTTGCGGTACTGCAGCCTCGTCCCCCCAAACGAAGGAGATCATCCAATGAACACCGATTCGATCCAGCCTGCCGCTGCCGCTGCCGCTGCTGCTGCCACTTCCGCTCCGGCCCGCCGCGCCCGCGCGCCGAAGCGCAAGACCCGCATCACGATCTATCTCGACGACGAGGTGCTGAAGGAATTCCGCAACCTGTCCGAGCGTTGCGGCACCGGCTACCAGACCCTGATCAACGCCGCGCTGCGCAACCGTTTGGGTGGTCCGGTCATCGAATCTGGCGTCGCATAAGGCTTCCTTTCAAATTTCCCCCGGGGAGCGGCATTACACATAGCAATATTTATGCTAATCTTCCCGCTCTTTTAACCCCGGAGGGATTTATGAAAAAAGGCGAACTGATCGCAGAATTCGCGAAGCGCACCGAGATGTCGGGCGCTGCCGCAGGCGACGCCGTGAACACCATCATCGCGATCATCACCGAGCGCCTGAAAAAGGGCGACACGGTGGGCATCACCGGCTTTGGCACCTTCTCGGTGACCAAGCGCGCCGCACGCAAGGGCCGCAACCCTGCCACCGGCGAAGTGATCAAGATCGCGGCATCGAAGAGCCCGCGTTTCTCGGCTGGCGCGACCCTGAAGGCAGCGGTCAACCCGACCAAGAAGAAGTAATCCGTACCCGGCCTCGCGTCGCGGCCCGTGCGCGGGTCGCGCGCGCTGGCTGAATGTGCCGTTCCTTGCCTTTCCGGCAGCCGTATTCCCCCTCCTGCAGCACCATTCATTTTTTCACCGCCATGAGCTTCGCCACCTGGATCGCCTTCGTCATCGCCGGTTCGCTGATCGCCATTTCGCCCGGTTCCGGCGCGGTCCTGTCGATGTCGCATGGCCTGGCCTACGGCCTCAGGAAAGCCAGCGCGACCGTCCTCGGCCTGCAGCTGGGCCTGATCCTGGTGCTGGTCATCGCCGGCGCTGGCGTCGGTTCGCTGCTGCTGGCGTCCACGGTCGCCTTCACGGCGGTCAAGGTGATCGGCGCGCTGTACCTGATCTACCTCGGCGTCAGCCAGTGGCGCGCCGCCCCGGCGCCCGGCCCGACGGCGTCGACCGCCGGCCTGGAAGCGCATCCGTCCTTCGGCAAGCGCGTGCTGACCGGTTTTTTCACCAATACCACGAACCCCAAGGGCATCATCTTCATGGTCGCCGTGCTGCCGCAATTCATCGCCAAGGATGCGCCGCTGTTCACCCAACTGGCGATCCTGGGCGTGACCATGGTGGCGATCGATTCGATCGTGATGCACGGCTACGCCGCCCTGGCCGCCTCGATGCAGCGCTTCATGCGCGATCCGCGCCACATGCGCCTGCAGAACCGCGTGTTCGGCGCGGTACTGGTGCTGATCGGTTCGATGCTATTCTTCGTCAAGCGCCAGCCTGCCTGAGGCTTTGTCCTGTCGGCGACTATTTCCGCTATGCCGGCAGATGCAACTTTGTGTAACCCGCGTTGTCCACGCGGGAGTGCGAGCGTTGTAATGAGGCTGAGCCACCCCGTCCGCGTTCCATCCTGGAGCATCTCATGACCCATCGCCTCGCCTATTCCGCCGCCCTGCTGACCGTGGCAACGCTGGCCGCGTTCTCCACAGGCGCGACCGCGCAGACCGTGCTGCAGACCGATCCGCCTGGCCAGGCCGAGGTGGCAGGAAGCGGTGTCATGGAGACCGAGCCGCCGGGCCGGGTCGGCCGCGTTTCCCTGGTCCAGGGCCAGGTCGAGATCGGCGGCGACGTTGGCGCCGAGAGCAGCGCCGCCGTGGTCAACTGGCCGGTCACCACGCGCAACCTGGTCACGACCTCGCCCGGCGCGCGCACCGAGATCCGGATCGGCTCCACCTCGATCCGGCTGGACGGCGACAGCTCGCTCGAGTTCACCGAACTGGACGACGACAGCCTGCGTCTGCGCCTGCACTTCGGCAGCGCCAGCATCCGCGTCATGAACAGCGAGGTGGCGCCCGAGTTCGAACTGCGCACGCCCCAGGCGACCGTGCGCCTGACCGAGCCGGGCCGCCTGCGCGTGGATGCCGACCGCGTGCCCGACACCAGCCTGGTGAGCGTGCTCGACGGCGAGGCCCAGGTCGACGGCGCCGGCGCCAGCCTCACCGTGCGCGCCGGCCGCAGCGCCGAGGTGCGCGACGAAGACGTGAGTACGCGCCAGGCGCGGCGCGACGAATTCGACGACTGGGCCCTCACGCGCGACCAGACGCTGGTGGCCGAGCAATCCTCGCGCCACATCGGCACCGAGATGACCGGTTACGAAGAACTCGACCGCTACGGCAGCTGGAGCACCCACGCCGACTACGGCAGCCTGTGGACGCCGACCGTGGTGGCGTCCGGCTGGACGCCCTACCGCGACGGCCAGTGGAGCTACATCGCGCCGTGGGGCTGGACCTGGGTCGACAACGCGCCATGGGGCTATGCGCCCTTCCATTACGGCCGCTGGGTGCAGGTGCGCGACCGCTGGGCCTGGGCCCCGGGCCGCCTCGAGCGGCGGCCGGTGTGGTCGCCGGCGCTGGTCGGCTGGGTCGGCGGCGGCAACTGGAGCGTCGGCTTCGCCTCGCACGACCTGCACGCGCATGGCTGGTATCCGCTCAGCCCCTACGACCGCTACGTGCCCGGCTACCGCCTGTCCGGCGAGCGCCTGCGGCGCCTGAACGACTGGCGTCACGCCAGCCGCCGCGCGGACCGGCACCGGCCCGGGCACCACGGCCTGACCGTGGTGCCGCGCGAACACTTCGGCGGCCGTGGTCCGGTGGTGGTGCCGCGCGCGCCGCGCCCCGACCGCCCGAACTTCGCGCTGCCGCGCGGACAGGGCAGCGCCCCGCCGCCGCCGCTGGTGGCGCGCGCCGGCTGGAACCGCGCGACCGATGAGCGGCGCGACCTGCTCGAGCGGCGCGAGGCGCGAGCGCGCCTGGAGACCGGCCAGGTGACGCGCGACGGCTTCGTGCAGGATCGCCGTTTCGCGCCGGATCCGATGGCGCGCCAGCGCGAGAGCAACGAGCGCCTGTCGCGCGAACGCCTGCAGCACCAGGAGCGCGTCATGCGCCAGCAGGAACAGCGCGACCGCATGCAGCGCGACCTGGACAACCGCATGCAGGCCGACCGCATGGGCTTCGGGCGCCACGCCGAGCGCGAACGCGAGCAGCGCGAGCGCATGCGCGAGCGGGCCGAACGCGGCCAGCAACTGCAGCAGCAGCAGCGCCCGCCCGCCATGGCGACCAATCCGGCGCCGGCGTTTTCTCGTCCCGACTTGCGTCCCGACATGCGTCCCGAGTCTCGTCCCGAGCCACGCCCGATGCCGCGGCCCGACATGCGTCCGCCGCCGCAGATGGTGGTCTCCCCGCCGCCGCAGATGGTGGCACCGCCCGCGCCGCGCCCGCAACCTTCCACGCCCGCCTTCACGCCGCGCGGCGGCGGCGAGCAGCGCGCCCATACCAATGCGCGCGGCGAGCAGATACAGGAACGCTGAGGAAAACGCCGGCATTGGCTACAATGCGCATTTACACAGGATTAGTCATGGACCCGAAAGAATCCCTCATCGAATACCCGAGCGAATTCCCGATCAAGGTGATGGGCGCGACCCATATCGATTTCGCTCCCACCATCGTCGCGCTGGTGACCCAGCTGGATCCGACTTTCCATGAAGGCAAGCTGGAAACCCGTCCGTCGGCCAAGGGCAACTACACCGGCCTGACCGTCACCATCACCGCCACCAGCCGCGAGATGCTGGACGAGGTGTACCGCACCCTGTCGACCCACCCGATGGTCAAGATGGTCCTGTAACGGCACATTGCCATATCGATAACCGGCGGGCCGGGCTGCCTGTTTGGCAGGCACATCCGATCGCGCTGGCTTATAATGACGGGGCTGTCCCATCCTATGGCCCGATTTTCGCGCGCTGATTCGCGTCCCGATTCCATGTCTTCGATCCACCCCGCCGCGCCGCTCGTCCGTGAACTCGGCCGGGCCGACTACGAACCCACCTTCGCCGCCATGCGCGCCTTCACCGACGCGCGCACGCCCGAGACCCGGGACGAACTGTGGATCGTCGAGCACCCGCCCGTGTTCACGCTGGGCCTGGGCGCCGACCCGGGCCACGTGCTGGCGCCGCACGGCGTGCCGGTGGTCCAGACCGACCGCGGCGGCGAGGTTACCTACCACGGCCCGGGCCAGGTCGTGATCTACCTGTTGATGGACTTGCGCCGCAACAAGCCGGGCGGCAAGCTGTATGCGCGCCAGTTTGTGGAAAAAATCGAACAGGCGGTGATCGATGTATTAGGGGCGTATAATCTGGCCGGTGAGCGCATCGCCGGCGCGCCCGGCATCTATATCGCCGCAGGCCCGCGCAAGGGCGCCAAGATCGCCGCGCTCGGCCTCAAGGTGCGCGGCAACGGCTGCACCTATCATGGCGTATCGCTGAACGTGGGCATGGACCTGGCCCCGTTCTCCTGGATCAACCCGTGCGGCTATTCGGGACTGGCCACGGTCGACATGCGCACCATGGGCGTCGAGGCGCCGCTGGCCGATGTCCAGCAGGCGCTGGCCCGGGCCCTGGTCGTGCATCTCGGACAGCAGACCAGTACGCAGGTCGACCCCGGCCAGTCCGAACCGAACAAACCAACTGACGCCCTTCTGGGGCAACGAGCCAAATGACTTCCGAAATCGACACCGGCATCGCCTCCGCATCCGCCTACAACGCCAGCGAAAAGCAGAAAGGCGCCAGCAAGACGTCGCGCATCCCGATCAAGATCGTGCCGATCGCGGACGTCGAGCGCCTGAAAAAGCCGGACTGGATCCGCGTCAAGGCGGCCACCGCTTCGTCGCGCTTCTACGAGATCAAGGACATCCTGCGCGCCAACAATCTGGTGACGGTGTGCGAGGAAGCCAGCTGCCCGAACATCGGCGAATGCTTCGGCAAGGGCACGGCGACCTTCATGATCATGGGCGACAAGTGCACCCGCCGCTGCCCGTTCTGCGACGTCGGCCACGGCCGTCCGGATCCGCTGGACGTGAACGAGCCGGGCAACCTGGCCAAGACCATCGCCGACCTGCGCCTGTCCTACGTCGTGATCACCTCGGTCGACCGCGACGACCTGCGCGACGGCGGCGCCGGCCACTTCGTCGAGTGCATCCAGAAGACCCGCGCGCTGTCGCCCAACACCAAGATCGAGGTGCTGGTGCCGGACTTCCGCGGCCGTCTCGAAAAAGCATTGAACATCTTCGCCGACGGCTTGCCGGACGTGATGAACCACAACCTGGAAACCGTGCCGCGCCTGTACAAGGAAGCGCGTCCGGGCGCCGACTACACCCACTCGCTGGTGCTGCTGCGCGACTTCAAGAAGATGTACCCGGGCGCGGTCACCAAGTCGGGCCTGATGGTCGGCCTGGGCGAGACCGACGAAGAGATCCTGGAAGTGATGCGCGACATGCGCGAGCACGACATCGACATGCTCACCATCGGCCAGTACCTGGCGCCGACCAACTCGCACCTGCCGGTGCGCCGCTACGTGCATCCTGATGTCTTCAAGATGTTCGAAGAAAAGGCCTACGAGATGGGCTTCGTGCACGCCGCCGTGGGCGCGATGGTGCGTTCGTCGTACCACGCCGACCAGCAGGCGCACGAGGCGGGCGTCGCAGCGTAATTCGATTCCGCGTTCGATCGAAGGGACGGCTTGGCCGTCCCTTTTTGCTTCCAGGCATCGGCGCGAGGCCCGCGCCGCCAGCGCGATATAGTGACGACAACCAGACATCCAGCACCGATCCATGAGCGACCACCGAGATTTGCCTACTTCCGACAACCTCGAGCACGACGACGCCTTCCTCGAGCGTGAACTCGGCCTGGCCGCGCGCGGCGTCGAACTGGTCAAGATGGAAGGCCGCGTGTTCCTGCGCTTTTCCGGCGAGGTGCAGTACGACGGCCTGCGCGTGCCCTACCGCCTGGTGCCGGCGCGCGGCGTGCTGGCCAAGCCGAGCAAGTGGCGCAAGATGGACTTGCTCGCGCGGCGCGTGCTGATCGAGGAACGCACCCACGAGGAAGATCTGCGGCGCCTGCACCTCGAAACCGAGGAATTCGTGCGCGACATCGCCGAAGACGCCGACGAATTCGGCTGGGATCCGATGACCTTCCTCGACGTGCTCGACGAGCTCGAGACCTCCGAGCCGGCCGAGTACGTGTTCCAGCGCATCTCGCAGCGCCTGACCCACGCGGCCGAGCGCGAAGAGGAAGAGCGCCATGCGGCGCGCACCAAGGAAAGCATCAACCTGGCCGAGTATCCGCAGTCGTTCGAGGTGGCCAGCCGCATGCAGCGCAAGTTCATCGCCCTGCTCGGGCCCACCAACTCGGGCAAGACCCACCGCGCGATGGAAGCGCTGGCAAAGGCCGCCAGCGGCGTCTATCTCGCGCCGCTGCGCCTCCTGGCGCTGGAGAACTACGAGCGCCTGCAGGCCGCGCGTCCGCACGGCGCGCATGGCGACGCGCTCAAGGTCAGCCTGATCACGGGCGAGGAACGGCGCCTCGAGGAAGGCGCGACCCATGTCGCCAGCACGGTCGAGATGCTCGACACCAGGACGCCGGTGGAAGTGGCCGTGATCGACGAGATCCAGATGCTGGCCGACCGCGACCGCGGCGCCGCCTGGACCGCCGCCGTGGTGGGGGCGCCGGCGAACGTCGTGTACCTGGTCGGCGCGCCGGAAGCGCGGCGCGCGATCGAGGCGCTGGCCGAGCGCCTGGAAGTGCCGCTCGAAGTCCATGTGCTCAAGCGCATGGGGCCGCTGTCGATGGAGCCGTCCAGCGTGCGCAAGCTGTCGAACCTGCGCCGCGGCGACGCCGTGATCTGCTTCTCGCGGCGCGAGGTCCTGATGTGGCGCGACATGATCACCGAGAAGGGCCTGTCGGTGGCGACGGTCTACGGCAACCTGTCGCCCGAGGTGCGCCGGGCCCAGGCCGAGCGCTTCCGCGAAGGGCAGGCCGACATCGTGGTCGGCACCGACGCGCTGGCGATGGGCCTGAACATGCCGATCGCGCGCATCGTGATGACCACCACGGTCAAGTACAACGGCTACGAGGAAGAAGAGATCCCCGCGGCGCTCGCCAAACAGATCGCGGGCCGGGCAGGGCGCTACGGCGTGCACGAGGAAGGCTTCGTCGCCGGCTACGACGACGACACCCACCAGGTGATGCGCGCGCTGATGAAGGAAAAGATCCCGCCGGTGGCCGCCACCGGTTTCGCGGTCGCGCCGTCGCTCGAGCAGCTGCACCGCATCGCGGCGGTGACCGGCGAGACCTCGCTGGTCAAGCTCCTGAAACGCTTCGTGCACAACATCGACGTGCCGGACGGCTTCTTCTACCCGCGCATCCAGGATGAACAGAACGAGCGCGCCGAATGGCTCGACACGCTGCCGCTGTCGGTGGCGGAAAAATTCATGCTGTCGCTGGTGCCGATCTCGAGCCGCGTGCCGGTGCTGCAAAGCGCCTGGGAACACTGGGCGCTGTCGCTGGCCAAGAAAAAGGTGGTCAAGCTGCAGCCGAACCCGAATCCGCAGCACCTGTTCACTATGAACCTGCAAGAGATCGAGGATACCTGCCGCCTGTATTCGGCCTATGCCTGGCTGGGCTACCGCGAGCCGGAATACTTCCCGAGCATCGAGCTGGCCTTGGCGCTGGCGCGCGAGGCGGCGGAGCGGGTCGATGCGGTGCTGCAGCAGCAGAATTCGGCGGCGCGCAAAAGACAGGGCGGGAAGCCGGGTGGGGGGAAGCGCCAGGAAGGGCGTAGGCGGTGATGGCTGAGCTCAGAACTCGGAATAGACGCGATACCCGAAACAACCACGCACTCCCGGTGTACGATGCCGTTTTTTACAATAACATCGAGACACCATTGAATACCAAGCACACCCCGCAAGCCTTCAACGAATTCGGCGCCACCTTCCTCCCCGGCCACCTGGGCATCCGCATCCTTGACGTCAGCCCCGGCAAGCTGTCCGCCGAGATGAAGGTCGAGCCGCATCTGCTGGCGCCCAATGGCTACCTGCACGCCGGCAGCGTGGTCACCCTGGCCGACACCTGCGCCGGCTACGGCTGCATCAGCAACCTGCCGGAAGGCGCGCAGAACTTCACCACCATCGAACTGAAATCGAACCACCTGGGCACCGCGCGCGAAGGCCTGCTGTCCTGCACCGCCACCGCCGTGCACCTGGGCCGCACCACGCAGGTGTGGGACGCCACCGTCATCGATGCGGCCAGCGGCAAGACCATCGCCCTGTTCCGCTGCACCCAGATGATCCTCTACCCGAAGGCGTAGGGTTGGCGGCTTGGCCGCCGACGCGGTGAGCGTTGGCAGCCGCGTCATCCGGCACGAAAGCGGAGCCGATATTCAGCCTACCCCGCCAGTTCCTTCTCGATCAGCTTGTGGACCGCCGCGAAATCGGGCTCGCCCACGTAGGTCTTGAGGATGCGGCCCTCCTTGTCGATCAGGAAGGTGGTCGGGGTCAGGGTGACGTCGCCGAACTGGCGCGCGATATCGCCGGCCGAATCCAGCACCACCTTGAACGGCAGCTTGCGCTGCTCGGTGAAGTTCAGCACGTAGTCGGGGCGGTCGTACTGCATCGCGACCGCGACGAATTCCAGGCCCTGGTCCTTGTACTTGTTGTACGTCGCGACCATGTCCGGCATCTCCTTGACGCAGGTGACGCAGGAAGTGGCCCAGAAGTTGACCATCACGACCTTGCCGCGCAAGGATTGGGTGCTGATCTTTTCGCCGGCGATGCTGATGAAGGTGACGTCAGGCGCCTGCGTAGTGCTGCTGAACGAGGCGTAGCCGATGCCGGCCAGGGCGAGCACCACGGCGCCGATGGCGGCGGGCTTGAACCAGGAACGGGAAGAGGTGGGAGCGGTCATGGTCGTCGATATAAAAAAACGGCAGGACCATTATAGTCCTGCCGCTTGCCCAGGGCCGGTAAAGCCCGTGGTCAGTTCAGCGAAACCTGCGCCGGGCTGTTCTGCCGTACGCGCGGATCCTCTTCATTGATGTATTCAAAGATCTTCACCACGCGGGTCACGCCCGAGACGCCCTTGGCGACATCGGCGGCGATATTGCCTTCGCGTGGCGTGACGAGGCCCATCAGGTAGACCACGCCGCGTTCGGTGGTGACCTTGAACGAGATTGCCGACACGGTCTTCATGTCGACCAGGCTGGTCTTGACCTTGGTGGTGATCAGGGCGTCGTTCGAACGCGAGGTATAGCTCGACGAACCGGAAACCGCCAGCTCGTTGATGACCGAGACCACGTTGGCGATCGCGCGCACTTCGCGTTCGGCCGCCTGCTTCATCGCTTCGTCGCGCACTTCGCCGGTGAGCAGCACGCGGCGGTTGAAGCTGGTGACGTTGACGTTGCCGGCGCCGCCCGTGATTTTGCGCATTTCCAGCTCGGCCTTGACCGTGATCGACTTGTCCTCGGTCTGGGCGCCCAGCGTGCGGCGGTCGACCGTGGACATGGCGCCGGCCACGCCGGCGCCGACGATGAGGCCGAAGCAGCCCGACAGCGAAGCGGCCAGGGTGGTGCCCAGGATAATCTTGGTCAGCAGCGCGGCCATGGGCCGGCGGGTGTTACGCATTCTCGTCTCCTCCGAACAGCGCGACGTCGATGCCGTCGCAGATGCAGTGAATGGCGCACAGGTGAACTTCCTGGATGCGCGCGGTGCGTGCATGCGGGACGTTGATGTGCACGTCGGCGTCGGTCAGCAGCTTGGCCAGTTGGCCGCCGTCCTTGCCGGTAAAGGCCACGATGCGCATTTCGCGCTCCAGGGCCGCCTCGACCGCGGCCAGCACGTTGGACGAGTTGCCCGAGGTCGAAATCGCCAGCAGGATGTCGCCCGCCTGGCCGAATGCCTGCACCTGCTTCGAGAAGATCTCCCGGAAGCTGTAGTCGTTGCCGACCGCGGTCAGGATCGAGGTGTCGGTGGTCAGGGCGATCGCCGGCAGCGGAAAGCGCTCGCGCTCGAAACGGCCGACCAGCTCGGCCGCGAAGTGCTGGCAGTCGGCGGCCGAACCGCCGTTGCCGCAGGCCAGGATCTTGTTGCCGTTGGAAAGGGCGCTGAACATGAGTTCTACTGCCGCCGAAATGGAAGGAGCCAGGGTGGCGGCCGACTTCATCTTCAGGTCGGCGCTCTCCTGGAAGTGAGCGAGGATGCGTTGAGTATTCATAGCCGAGGATTATAGTGCAGCGGCAACCCCACCTGAGCAAGCGTAGTAAAAATTGCTTACACTTCAATGATGTTCCGCAACCATTCAATCTGCCCGCTATCGATGGCGACCAGGTCGAAACGGCAGGGAGGAGTGACGGGATAACGCAATAGGTAGACTTGCGCCGCACAGACCAGGCGGCGCATCTTGGCAGGGGTGATGCTGGCGGCGGCGCCGCCGTGCTCGCGGTCGGCGCGCTGGCGCACCTCGACGAACACCAGGGTTGCGCCATCGCGCATGATCAGGTCGATCTCGCCGCCCTTGCAGCGAAAATTTTCCTCGACCGGGGACAGTGCATGGCGCTTCAGGTAATCGCGGGCGGTGCGTTCCCATTCCCGGCCCTGGGCCTGGCGTCGGGACAGGCGCAGGGGCCACATCTCATTGGCCGGTCAGGCCGGTCGCGACCGGTTCGAACACGCGGCGCGGTGGCGGGACACTGTTGCCGCCGGCATCGTCGGTGAGGATGTTGTCAAGCGGGGCGTTGTCGCGCACCACGACGCCGGTCTCGACGCGGCGGAAGGCGCGCTGGTTCGGTCCACCGGGTTGCCCCATGTTCACCGACAGGCGGCCGGTGGCGCCGTCGAGCTCGAACGAACCGGTGGGGCGCTGCGCCAGCTCGCGCGCGATGCGGTAGGCGTCGATGCCGAGCGCGTACAGGCGCTGCGGGTCGAGACCCTGGCTGGCGCCGTTCCAGCGCGGATAGCCGGCGACCGCCGGATGGTCGGGCTGCACCGTCCAGGGCAGGTCGAGGAAGCGCACGCCGACCAGTTCGGACGGTACGCTGGACAAGTCGAGGCCGGGATTGACGGAGGCGGCGCCATAGGTCGGCAGCGAGGTGCCGATCGCGCTGCGTACCTGGCGCAGGCCGTTGGCGTCGAGCGCGGCGTAGACCAGCTGCGGCGGTTCGGCGGACAAGCGGGCGCGCAGCTCGGCCAGCGCATTGCCGTCGACGTAGCCGCCTTCGGCCGGCAGCTCGACCGTGGCGTGCATGCGGCCCAGTTCGGCCCAGCGCTGGCTGAAGGCGCCCGACAGGCGTTGCTGCCAGGCGGCGCGGCCGGTGAGCACCAGGGCCTGGCCGGCCGGCTGCTCGGCGGCGGCCCACTCGGCCACCTGGCGCGCTTCGTCTTCGAGCGACAGGCCGATCACCAGCATCTGGCGCGGCAGCGGGGCATTGATTTGCGGGTGGTTCAGGGCGATGGTCGGCTTGTTGACCGCGCCGCTGGTGGCCAGGGCCGCCACGGCGGAACGCGCCAGCGGACCGACCACGATATCGTTCTGCCCGGCTGCGCCGCGATAGGCGTCGAGCGCGGCCGGCGACGAGTCGCCGGTGGGCACCAGGTTGACGGTGACGCCTTCGGGTTGCCGTTCGTGGGCGGCCATGAAGCCGGCGCGCACCGCTTCGGCCGGCTGGGCCAGCGCCGCCGAATCGAGCGGCAGCAACAGCGCCACGCGCACGGCCGGGCCGCTGTAGGGCGCCGAGAATGGCACCGACGACGGCGCTGCCGCGCGCGGGCTGCCGTCGGCGCTCGGCGGCAGTTCGACCGGATTGGTCTGTACGCCACTTTCAGGACGCGGCGGCGGCGTGTAAGCTGGCGCCGGCGGCGGCGCATTCGTCACCGGCGTCGCGGGACCGCACGCGCCGCCCGGCATGCCGCAACCGGTATCGGGAGGCAATGGCGTACTGCCGCAGCCAGCGAGCAATGTGGCAACTGAGGTAAGTACGGCGGCCGCGAGCAAGCCCGGTAGATTTTTTTTCTTCAGCATCGGAACCCTTATGACAGATCAGCAGACCATCGACATCGCCCGACTTCCCGTCATGGGCGAGGCGGCCCAGCAGTCCTATCCTACCGCAACGCTGTATGTCGTGGCTACTCCGATCGGCAACGTCACCGACATCACCCTGCGTGCGCTGCACCTGCTGGCATTGGCCGACGTGGTCGCCTGCGAGGATACGCGCAAGACCGGCGCGCTGCTGCAGCGCTTCGGCCTGTCCCAGCCGACCATCGCCGCACACCAGCACAACGAGCGCGAAGTGGCCGACAAGATCGTCGAGCGCCTGCGCGCCGGCCAGCGCGTGGCGCTGGTGTCCGACGCCGGCACGCCGGGCGTGTCCGACCCTGGCGCGCGCATCGTCGATGCGGTGCGTAGTGCCGGCCTGAACGTGGTGCCGCTGCCCGGCCCCTCGGCCGCGATCGCGGCGCTGTCGGCCAGCGGCCTGGTCAACGACCGCTTCCACTTCGTCGGCTTCCTGCCGGCCAAGGCCAAGGGCCGCGAGGCGGCGCTGGCCGCGCTGGCGCGCGAGACCTCGACCCTGGTGTTCTATGAGGCGCCGCACCGCATCAATGATTGCGTCGAGGCGCTGGCGGCGGCGTTCGAGCCGACCCGGCAGGTGGTGTTTGCCCGCGAGCTGAGCAAGATGTTCGAGGAAGTGCACCGCTGTGAACTGAAGGATGCGCTGGCCTGGATCGCGGCCGACCAGCACCGCGAGCGCGGCGAATTCGTGGTGCTGGTGGCCGGCGCCGTCGACGCCACCGACGCCGAGGACGTCGAAGCCGAGCGCGTGCTGCAGATCCTGTTGAGCGAGTGCAGCGTGAAGCAGGCGGCCAACCTGGCGGCGCAGATCACGGGCCGCAAGAAGAATGCGCTGTACGAGCGCGCGCTGCAGATCAAGGGCGGATGACGGGTCACCACTTGCACCCCGAATCCTTTTTCTCCATCAATAAATAAATCGGCGCCAGCAGCCCGCCCGGAAGGCCGTCCTTGCAATCGGGCCGCTTGGCTGCGCGGATGCCGCGCGCCAGCTTGGATTCGGTCTGCAGCGCCGGCTCGGGAAATTGCGCCAGCGCCGTGCCTTCCTTCGACGGATCGCGCAGGTGGGCATTCGCGCGCGCCACCGCGCGCGCGGCGTTCATGTCGAACTTCGGCGCCGGTTCCGCGGCTTCTTCCTGTTGCACGACGAATGGATCGGGTGCGGCGCTTGCGCTGTCCGGGACCGCGATCACGGCTTGCGGCGGCGCCGGTCGGGTGGTGCGCGGTGCGGTGGCGTTCGGGGCCGGCGCAGGGGGACGAACGATGTCCGGCTCCGGCGGTGGCGGTGGCGCTGGCGGTGGCGGTGGCGGTGGCGGGGCCGGCGGGGCGATCCAGACCGAGAGCACCGTCGGCTCGGCCGGCCCGGACTCCATCGTCCGGAAGGTCGTATGCCGGTACGCCAGCAGGAACAATGCATGCACCGCGATCGATACCACTATGCCGACGACGACGCGGCGATTGCCGTGACGCAGGCTGGCAGGATCGCCGTAGCTCAGAGCCATATGCATGACATACCTACCTCAACTTAACTTTAGAAAACTACCAACTCACTATTTTGCAACGAAAACTTGACCGGGTCACGCGAAACCGCTATGATCTCGCTTCTTCGGAGTGTAGCGCAGCCCGGTAGCGCACCTGGTTTGGGACCAGGGGGTCCAAGGTTCGAATCCTTGTACTCCGACCAGTATCAAGAAAAAAGCCGACAACGCGAGTTGTCGGCTTTTTTCGTTGTGGCGTTGGCTGGCGCTGGCGATCCGCGCGTGGACGGCAAAGCCGTCCACCCTGCGTGGTGACGATGGTCGCGCCGAGCGCGAAAAATTATCCGGCGCGCCTGGCCGCGATCGCGTTGCCGGCGCGGCTGATGCTCTTGCGGCCCAGTTGCTGCGAGATGAACAGGCCGGCGTCGACCACCTGGTCGAGATCGATGCCGGTCTCGATGCCCAGCCCCTGCATCAGGTACAGCACGTCCTCGGTCGCCACGTTGCCGGTCGCGCCCTTGGCATACGGGCAGCCGCCCAGGCCGGCCACCGAGGAGTGGAAGATCGCCACCCCGACCTCCATCGCCGCATAGATGTTGGCCAGCGCCTGGCCGTAGGTGTCGTGGAAGTGTCCTGCCAGCTGGGCGATCGGGAATTCCTGCGCCGCGCGCAGCATCACGGCCTGCGTCTTGCGCGCGGTCGAGACGCCGATGGTGTCGGCGATGTCGATTTCGATGCAGCCCAGGTCGCGCATGCGCGCCACCACGTCGCCGACGGCGTCGAGCGGCACCTCGCCCTGGTAGGGGCAGCCGAAGGCCGTGCTGATCGATCCGCGCAGGCGCAGGCCGTATTGCTGCGCCGCGCGCGCCACCGGTTCGAAGCGGGCGATCGACTGGGCGATCGAGCAGTTGATGTTCTTTTGCGAGAAGGCCTCGGAGGCCGCGCTGAACACGACCACCTCGTCGGCGCCGCCGGCAAGGGCGGCCTCGAAGCCCTGCATGTTCGGCACCAGCGCCGAATAGACGGTCCCGGGACGGCGCTCGATGCGCGCCAGCACCTCGGCGCTGGTCGCCATCTGCGGCACCCATTTCGGCGAGACGAAGGCGGCCGCTTCCACGTTGACGAAGCCGGCGCGCGCCAGGCGCTCGACCAGTTCCACTTTCACGTCGGCGCTCAGCGCTTCCTTCTCGTTCTGCAGGCCGTCGCGCGGGCCGACTTCGACGATCTTGACCTTGGCGGGTAAGGTGGGCAAGGCGGCGGGTTGTTGGTTCATGTCAGTATCCACGTTGGCGGTCGACCAGGTCGTCGACCGGTTGGCCGTCTTCCAGGGCGCCGATCTTGGCGGCGATCTGGCGCACGGCATCCGTGCGCATGGTGAGCGCCGAGATGTGCGGGGTGAGGGCGATGCGCGGCTCGTTCCAGAACGGATGCGGGGCCGGCAGCGGCTCGTGGCGGAACACGTCGAGCGTGGCGCCGGCGATGTGGCCCGAGCGGATCAGCGTCATCAGGTCCGGCTCGGCCAGGATGGCGCCGCGCGAGACGTTGATCAGGTAGGCGCCGGGCGCCAGCTTGCCCAGCCGGTGGCGGTCGAGCAGGTTGGTCGTCTCCGCGGTGAGCGGCAGCAGGCAGACCAGCACCCGCGTGCCATGCAGGAAGTCGTCAAGCCCCTCCATGCCGGCATAGGTCGGCACGCCGGGGATGTCCTTCGGGCTGCGGCTCCAGCCGCGCACCGGGAAGCCGAAATGGCGCATCGCCGCGACCACTGGCATGCCGAGCTTGCCCAGTCCCATGACGCCGATCGTGAACGACTCTTTCGGATGCTGGGGCAGCGCATTCCAGGCGCCGTGCCGGGCCTGCTGTTCGTATTCGTCGAAGCGGCGGAAATAGCGCAGCACGGCGTGCGCCACGTACTCGGCCATCTGCACGCCCATGCCGGCGTCGCCCAGGCGCACCAGCGGCACGCGCGGCAGCGCGTCGCCGAACTTGAGCACGGCGTCGACGCCGGCGCCCATCAGGAAGATCGCCTTGACCTCGCCGAGCTGCGCCAGCAGGCCGGGCGCCGGGTTCCACAATACCGCGTAATCGCAAGGAGGCAGTAGCTGGCCCTCCTTCCAGGTGACCGTCTCGACGCCTGGCATCACGGCCGAGAACTCGCGTTCCCATGGCTCGATGACGCCATCGCCCCGGTACAGGACAATGCGCATGTCTCCCCCTCGTTTTTTGTCAGGGTGGTTCTTGTATGTTCGCTTACGCCGCCTTGAAGGCCAGCAGCGGCGCGCCATCCGCCACCTGGTCGCCGACCTGGTACAGCACTTCTTCCACCAGGCCGTCGCTCGGCGCGGAAATCGTGTGTTCCATCTTCATCGCTTCCATGATCACCAGCGGCTCGCCCTTCGCCACGGTCTCGCCGGACTGGGCCAGTACCGCGACCACCTTGCCCGGCATCGGCGCCGTCAGGCGGCCTCCGGCAGATTCAGTCTCGCCAGCATGTGCCATCGGGTCATTGTACGTCAGCGTGTGATGGTGGCCACCGCTAAACACATGGAATGTGTCGCCATCGCGGCGCACGGCGCCATGCACGGCGGTTTCGCCCAGCCGCAGCGCCAGCTCGGCATCGTTCTGCGACACTAATTCGATGCGCTGATGTTGCTTATCAAGGTCAATCTCCCATCCACTATTGCGATAGGTCAGACCGACACGGTAATCGCCGTGCTCATCGTTAAAGGAAAGCACGCGGCGGTAGTCGCCGTTCATGCGCCAGCCACGGGCCTGGCTCCATGGATCGGCGTCGTTGGCGGCGCCGTGCGCGGTCTCGCCATTGACGAGCGCAAGCGCGGCCAGGGCCAGGGCGCCCAGCGGCGCCGGCGCCGGCGGCGGGAATAAGGTGGATTGATTGCGTTCGATCAAACCCGTATCCAGGTCGGCGCGCGAGAAGGCTTCGCCGTCGACCAGGCGTTTCAGGAAGGCGATATTGGTGGCCAGGCCGACGATGCGGAACTCGCCCAGCGCCTGCGACATGCGCGCCAGCGCCTGCGTGCGGTCCGCGCCCCAGACGATCAGCTTGGCGATCATCGGATCGTAGAATGGCGAAATCGCATCGCCCTCGCGCACGCCGGAGTCGACGCGCACGGCGGCCGGCGTCGTCGCCCCGGCCACGCCATCCGCGCCGAGCTCGAACGCCACCGCGCGCGGCACGTCCATGTGGCGCAGGGTGCCGATCGACGGCAGGAAGCCCTTGTCGGGGTTTTCGGCATACACGCGCGCCTCGATCGCGTGGCCGTGGATGCCGAGTTCATGCTGTTTCTTCGGCAGCGGCTCGCCAAAGGCGACGCGCAACTGCCATTCGACCAGATCGGTCCCGGTGATCATCTCGGTCACCGGATGCTCGACCTGCAGGCGGGTGTTCATCTCCATGAAGTAGAACGAACCGTCCTGGTTGGCGATGAATTCCACCGTGCCGGCGCCGACGTAGCCGACCGCGCGCGCGGCATTGACCGCCGCTTCGCCCATGGCCGCGCGGCGGTCCGCCGGCATGTTCGGCGCGGGCGCTTCTTCCAGCACCTTCTGGTGGCGGCGCTGCACCGAGCAGTCGCGCTCGTGCAGGTAGACGCACGCGCCCAGGCGGTCGGCGAAGACCTGGATCTCGATGTGGCGCGGGCGGATCAGGTACTTCTCGACCAGCACCTTGGCGTCGCCGAACGAACTGATCGCTTCGCGCTGGCACGAGGCCAGCGCGGCCTCGAAATCCTCCGAACGCTCGACCACGCGCATGCCCTTGCCGCCGCCGCCGGCGCTGGCCTTGAGCAGCACCGGGTAACCGATGCGGTCGGCCTGCTGGCGGAGAAAACCAGGGTCCTGCTCGTCGCCGTGGTAGCCCGGCACCAGCGGCACGTTGGCGCCCTCCATCAGCTGCTTGGCGGCCGACTTCGAACCCATCGCGCGCATCGAGGACGCCGGCGGGCCGATGAACACCAGTCCGGCGGCCTGCACCGCATCCGCGAACTCCGCATTCTCTGACAGGAAGCCGTAGCCCGGATGGATCGCCTGGGCGCCGGTGGCCCTGGCCACCTCGATGATCTTGCTGCCACGAAGATAGCTGTCCCTGGCGGCCGCAGGGCCAATCAGGACCGCCTCATCGCACACCGCGACGTGCTTGGCGCCGGCGTCGGCTTCCGAATACACGGCGACGGTACGAATACCCATGCGGCGCGCGGTGGCGGCGACACGGCAGGCGATTTCGCCCCGGTTGGCGATGAGGATCTTGGTGAACATGCGCTTTATCTTTCGCTTATGGTTGTTCGGACGAGTCGTGCGCGCGGCCGTGTCTCCCCGGCCGCAGAAACGTCATTCCCGCGTAAGCGGGAACCTAAGTTTTCTTAACACCCGCAGGCTTCCTTCTGCACCGAATCGAGCATGGCGGCGCGCGTCTTGAGACCCAGCTTGGCCAGCAGCACGCGGTCGTCGTCGGCTTCCGGATTGTCGGTGGTGAGCAGCTTGTCGCCGTAGAAGATCGAGTTGGCGCCGGCCATGAAGCACATCGCCTGCACCGCTTCGCCCAGCTCGCGGCGGCCCGCCGACAGGCGCACGCGCGCTTGCGGCATGGTGATGCGCGCGACCGCGATGGTGCGCACGAATTCGATCGGGTCCAGCTTGTCCAGGCCGTGCAGCGGCGTGCCTGCCACCTGCACCAGGTGGTTGACCGGCACCGATTCCGGATACGGATTCAGGTTGGCCAGCTGGGCGATCAGGCCGGCGCGCTGCTCGCGCGTCTCGCCCATGCCGACGATGCCGCCGCAGCAGACCTTCAGGCCCGCTTCGCGCACGCGGCCCAGCGTGTCCAGGCGGTCCTGGTATTCGCGGGTCGAAATGACGTTGTTGTAGAAGTCGGGCGCGGTATCGATATTGTGGTTGTAGTAGTCCAGGCCCGCTTTTTTCAGCTGTTCGGCCTGGCCGGCTTCGAGCATCCCCAGGGTGGCGCAGGTCTCCATGCCCAGCGCCTTCACTTCGCGCACCATGGTCTCGACCTTTTCCATGTCGCGCTCCTTCGGGCTGCGCCAGGCGGCGCCCATGCAGAAGCGGGTCGCGCCGCTGGCCTTGGCCGCGCGCGCCGCGTCGAGCACGGTGTCGATGTCGAGGAGCTTCTTGGCTTCGACGCCGGTGTCGTAGCGCGCCGCCTGCGGGCAGTAGCCGCAGTCTTCCTCGCAGCCGCCGGTCTTGATCGACAGCAGGGTCGCCAGTTCGACGTCGCCGTCGGGGAAGTGTTCGCGGTGCAGCGTCGAGGCGCGGTGCATCAGTTCGGGAAACGGCAGCTCGAACAGCGCCAGCACATCGGCCAGCGGCCAGGTGGCGTTTTCAGCAGGTTTGATGGCGGCCGCAGGGCGGTGCAGGGCGATGGTATTCATATCGGACATGGTGGTTCCTTCAGGACTTGCCTCGCGTGGACGGCCATCCCGGCAGTCCAGCGAGATCGATGAATTCGGCCGCCGCGGCGGCCGTCGGTGTTTGCAGGCGCGGCACATGACCCAGCAGCGGCGCCGGGATGCGCTGTGCCAGCGCCTTGATGTTCTCTTGCTCGAAGCTCATATCGGGATCGACCGTGTTGGCGACCCAGCCGGCCAGCACCAGGCCGCGCGCCACGATCGCCTCGACCGTGAGCAGGGCGTGGCTGATGCAGCCCAGGCGCATGCCGACCACCAGGATCACCGGCAGGTTCAGCTGCGCGGCGAGGTCGGCGCTGTCGAAGGTGTCGTTGAACGGCACCCGAAAGCCCCCCACGCCCTCGACTACCACCGCATCGGACGCGGCCTGGATCTCGGCGAAGGCGGCGATGATCGGCGCCGATTCGATGGTGACGTTTTCCAGCGCGGCGGCGATGTGCGGCGCCGCCGGTTCGCGCAGCATGTACGGCGTGGTGATCGACACCGGCAGGTGCACGTTGCCGGCGCCCGACAGCATGTCGGCGTCGTCGTTGTGCAGTTCGCCATCGCGCAGTTCGGCGCCGGCCGCCACCGGCTTCATGCCGCAGGCGCGCACGCCGCTGGCGGCGAGCTTGTGCAGGATGGCGCTCGAGACCAGGGTCTTGCCGATCTCGGTGTCGGTGCCGGTGACGAAGCAGGCGAAGCGCGAGGGCAGGCCGTCGATGGCGCGCGCCTCGAGTTCCGGCTCCAGGGCCGGCTCGTCGAACTCGGCCTGCGGCATCATGGGCGAGGGCGCGACCGCCGGCGCGGCGATCGGGTCGTCATGGTCGTTCAGGTTGTTCGGATCGTTCGGGTTGTTCATGGTGCGGCCTTTTCCAGTCTGTTGAGCGCCTGCGCCAGTTGCGCGACGTCGTCGATGCCGTGGGCGGCCGACAGGGTCACGCGCAGGCGCGCCGTGCCCGGCGCCACGGTCGGCGGGCGGATCGCCGGCACCCACAGGCCCTGTTCATGCAGGGCGGCGGAGGCGCGCAGCGCAGCGTCGTTGCTGCCGATGACGACGGGCTGGATCGCGGTGGTCGATGCCGCCAGTGTCCAACGCTGGAAATCCAGCGATTCGCGCAATTGCTTGACCAATCCCGCCAGGTGGGCGCGTCGTGTTTTTCCTTCGGCGCCGCCAATGATATCAAGGCTGGCGAGCAGGGCGTGCGCGAGGGCCGGCGGGCAGGCCGTGGTGTAGATGTAGGGACGGGCGCGCTGCACCAGCAATTCGATGACGCTGGCGTGCGCGGCGACGAAGGCGCCGCCGACGCCGGCCGCCTTGCCGAGCGTGCCCATGTACACCAGATTGGGCGAGCAGAGGCCAAAGTGTTCGAGCGCGCCGCGGCCGTTGTTCCCCAGCACGCCGAAGCCGTGGGCGTCGTCGACCACCAGCCAGGCGCCGTGACGCTCGCATGCGGCCAGCAGCGCCGGCAGCGGGGCCAGGTTGCCGTCCATGCTGAAGACGCTGTCGGTGACGACGATTTTCGTGGCGGCGCTGCTGGCCGCGAGCCGCGCTTCGAGCGCGTCGACGTCGCCGTGCGGGTAGACCGCGACGCCGGCCTTGGCCAGGCGCGCGCCGTCGATCAGCGAGGCGTGGTTCAGCTCCTCGGAAAAGATCATCGCGTCGGCGTCCAGCCCCAGCGCGGTCAGGATCGCCAGGTTGGCCATGTAGCCAGTGCACAGCGTGAGCGCGCGCGCCTGTTCCAGGTGCGGCGCCATCCACTCGGCCAGGCGCTCTTCCAGCACGTGGTGGGCGCGGCCGTGGCCCGACACCAGGTGCGAGGCGCCGCTGCCGGCGCCATACAAAGTGGCGCCTGCGCGCAGCGCTTCGACCACCAGCGGGTGCGACGCCAGGCCGAGGTAGTCGTTGCTGCAGAAGGCCAGCAGTTCGCGGCCATCGACGATCTGGCGCGGCGCGCAGGCGCCGTCGGTCACGCGGCGCCTGCGCACCAGGCTGTGGGCGGCGAGGGCGTCGAGCTTGCGGTCGATAGTGGCGATTAAATCCATGGCATCAACCCGCGATCACCGACTCGAAGGTCTTGAGGGTGCGCGCGGCCAGGCCGGCGACCTCCTCGTCGTCCAGCACGTAGGGCGGCATCAGGTAGACGGTGCGGCCGATCGGGCGCAGCAGCAGCTCGTTCTCGACCGCGGTGGAGAAGAAGCGGCGCGAGAAGGTCGAGGCGCGATCCTTGTCCGGTTCGATGGCGTCGAACGCGAAGATCATGCCGCGCTGGCGGAAGTGGCGCGTGCGCGCATGCTCGGCCAGCGGCGCCAGCGCGGCCGTCATCCTGGTCGCCAGCTCGCGATTGCGGTTCAAGACATCGTCCTGTTCGAAGATGTCGAGCGTGGCCAGCGCCGCGCGGCAGGCCAGCGGATTGCCGGTATACGAATGCGAGTGAAGGAAGCCGCGCGTGATGTCTTCGCTGTAGAAGGCCTGGTAGATGTCGTCGCGGGTGAGCACCAGCGACAGCGGCAGGTAGCCGCCGCTGATGCCTTTCGACAGGCACATGAAGTCCGGCCAGATCGACGCCTGTTCGCAGGCGAAGAAGGTGCCGGTGCGCCCGCAGCCGACTGCGATCTCGTCGGCGATCAGGTGCACGTGGTGCTGGTCGCACAGGTCGCGCAACAACTTGAGGTAGAGCGGGTCGTACATCGCCATGCCGGTCGCGCACTGCACCAGCGGCTCGACGATGATGGCGGCGATCCTGTCGCCACGCTGCTCGAACAGTTCCTTTACCTCCAGGATCGCGCGGCGCGCCACGTCCTGGGCCGTTTCGCCTTCTCTCGCGTTGCGCGCGTCCGGCGCGCTTACCACGTGGGAGGCACGCAGCAGCGGGCCATAGGCATCCTTGAACAGCGCAACGTCGGTGACCGACAGCGCGCCGATGGTCTCGCCGTGATAGCTGCCCTGCAGGCAGACGAATTCCTGCTTGTCCGACCGCCCGGCGTTGCGCCAGGCGTGGAAGCTCATCTTCATCGCGATCTCGACCGCGGAGGCCCCGTCCGAGGCGAAGGTGGCGTGGCCCAGCGCGTGGCCGGTGAGCCTCGAGAGGCGTTCGGCCAGCTCGACCACCGGCGCATGCGTGAAACCGGCCAGCATCGCGTGTTCGAGCTTGTCCAGCTGGTCCTTCAGCGCGGCGTTGATGCGCGGGTTCGCGTGGCCGAACATGTTCACCCACCACGAGCTGATGCCGTCCAGGTAGCGCTTGCCGTCATAGTCATAGAGCCACGGACCCTTGCCGTGGCTGACCGCGATCAGCGGCACCTCCTCGTGGTGCTGCATCTGGGTGCAGGGATGCCATACGCTGCGCAGGCTGCGCGCGATCCACTCGGAGGAGGTCGATTGAGTCACTTCAGGATTCCAATATATCTATAAGTATCTAGTCAAAGCGCAGCCATGCCGGCTTGCGTTTTTCAAGGAAGGAAGCCACGCCTTCCCGTCCTTCCAATGAGGCGCGGATGGCGGCGATGCGGCCGGCGGTATCCAGCAGCAGCGCATCGTCGACTGGTTTGCCGACGATGTCGCGCACCAGCGTCTTGGCTTGCCTCACGGCGTTCGGGCTGTTGTCGACCAGGGCGCGGGCGATGCCGGCGACCGTCGCGTCGAGCGCGTCGGCGGCCACCACTTCATGCACGAAACCGATGCGGCGCGCTTCAGGCGCATCGAAACGCTCGGCGGTCAAAAAGTAGCGGCGCGCGGCCTGCTCGCCCATGGCCTTGATCACGTAAGGCGAGATGGTAGCCGGAATCAGGCCGAGCTTCACTTCGGACAGGCAAAAACCGGCGGTGTCGACGGCGACGACGATGTCGCAGGCGGCCACCAGGCCCATGCCGCCGGCGTAGCAGTCGCCCTGCACCCTGGCCACGGTGGGCTTCGGGCACAGGTAGATGGTGCGCAGCATGTCGGCCAGGCGCAGAGCGTCTTCCTGGTTTTCTTCATGCGAGTAAGCGGCCATCTTCTTCATCCAGTTCAGGTCGGCGCCGGCGCAGAAGGCCGGACCATTCGCAGCCAGCACGATGGCGCGCACCATGTCGTTCCGGCCCAGCGCATCGAAGGCCAGCGCCAGTTCGGCGATCGTGTGCTCGTTGAAGGCGTTGCGCAGCTCGGGGCGGTTCAGGGTGACGGTGGCCACCTTGCCGGCGATCGCGATGGCGAGGGTCTGGTAATCCATGCTGTTCTCCTTACATGCGGAACACGCCGAACTTCGTGTCCTCGATCGGCTTGTTCATCGCTGCCGACAGGCCCAGGCCCAGCACCATGCGCGTGTCGACCGGGTCGATCACGCCGTCGTCCCACAGGCGCGCGCTGGCGTAATAAGGGTGGCCCTGGTGCTCGTACTGGTCCTTGATCGGCTGCTTGAACGCGGCTTCTTCGTCCAGCGACCACTGGCCGCCTTTCGCTTCCAGCCCATCGCGCTTGACCGTGGCCAGGACCGATGCCGCCTGGTCGCCACCCATCACCGAGATGCGCGCGTTCGGCCACATCCACAGCAAGCGCGGCGAGAACGCGCGGCCGCACATGCCGTAGTTGCCTGCGCCGAAGGAGCCGCCGATGATGACGGTGAACTTCGGCACCGAGGCGGTGGCCACCGCAGTGACCATCTTGGCGCCGTTGCGGGCGATGCCTTCGTTTTCGTACTTGCGGCCGACCATGAAGCCGGTGATGTTCTGCAGGAACACGAGCGGGATCTTGCGCTGGCAGCACAGCTCGATGAAGTGGGCGCCCTTGAGCGCCGACTCCGAGAACAGGATGCCATTGTTGGCGACGATGCCGACCTTCATGCCGTAGATGTGGGCGAAGCCGCACACCAGCGTGGTGCCATAGCGGGCCTTGAACTCGTCGAACTCGCTGCCGTCGACCACGCGCGCGATCACTTCGCGCACGTCGAACGGCTTGCGGGTATCGACCGGGATCACGCCATACAGTTCTTCCGGCGCATAGCGAGGCTCGCACGATGGGCGTAGCGCGCCTTGCACCGGTTTGACCCGGTTCAGGTTCGACACGATGGTGCGCGCCAGCGCCAGCGCGTGCGTATCGTTCTGGGCCAGGTGGTCGGCCACGCCCGACAGGCGGGTGTGGACGTCGCCGCCGCCCAGGTCTTCGGCGCTGACCACTTCGCCGGTCGCGGCTTTCACCAACGGCGGGCCGCCGAGGAAGATCGTGCCTTGCTCCTTGACGATGATCGACTCGTCGCTCATCGCCGGCACATAGGCGCCGCCGGCGGTGCACGAGCCCATCACCACGGCGATCTGCGGGATGCCCTTGGCGGAGAGATTCGCCTGGTTGTAGAAGATGCGGCCGAAGTGGTCGCGGTCGGGGAACACATCGTCCTGGTTCGGCAGGTTGGCGCCGCCCGAGTCGACCAGGTAGATGCAGGGCAGGTTGTTCTGCTCCGCGATCTCCTGCGCGCGCAGGTGTTTTTTCACCGTCATCGGATAATAGGTGCCGCCCTTGACGGTGGCGTCGTTACAGACGATCACGCACTCCTGGCCCGATACGCGGCCGATGCCGGTGATGATGCCGGCGCTGGGGGCGGCGCCGTCATACATTTCATAGGCGGCCAGCTGGGAGAATTCAAGGAAGGGCGTGCCCGGATCGAGCAGGTGTTCGACGCGCTCGCGCGGCAGCAGCTTGCCGCGCGCCAGATGACGGGCGCAAGCCTCCGCACCGCCGCCCTGCGACATCTGTGCGACGCGCGCGCGCAAGTCGTCCACCATCGCCTGCATTGCCGCGGCATTGGTCTTGAAGTCCTCGCCGCGCGGGTTCAGTTTGCTCTCGATCTGGGGCATGTGCCGTCCTCTTCTTTCGTCCGCCTCTCCCGGCGGTTACTTCTTGTCAGGGAAACTGCCGTCCAGGTAGAACCAGCGAAGCACGCCATCCGGACCGGGCTCGCGCACGAAGCGGCTGACTTCGTGCAGGCGGTGCGCCCGGCCGCCTACCTTGAAGCGGGCGACGAATTCGACGCTGTCCTCATCGATGCGGTTCGGGTCTTGCCCTGGATCGTTCACCAATTCTGCTTTACGTTGACGTAAACGTAAAGCAGTTTTTATCTCGAGTCCGAGCCAGCGCATGGGCTCGGGCTCATCGATGATCGCTTCCTGCGGGCGGGTGCTGGGATGCCAGGTAGCAACCAGATAAGGCTCGTCCTTGAGCGTGAACGCGGTATAGCGCGAGCGCATCAGGGTCTCGGCGCTCGGCGGCACGGCCGCGCCGGCCAGGTAGGGGCCGCAGCATTGCTCGTACGCGGGACCGCCGCAGGGGCAGGGAGAGGTGGGGCGGGTGGACATGGCGGCAATTATCCGCGATTTTTCCACTGCCGGTCATGCGGGATGCATGGCTGTCAATCCGTTAAATATGTGCCAACAGTAGGGTTGGCGGCTTGCCGCCGACGCGGTGATGGTTGGCAGCGAGATCATCCGGAACGACATCGGAGCCGATAACAATCACCGCGTCGGCGGCGAAGCCGCCGACCCTACGTACGCAGCGTCAACCCATCCAGCCCGAATGGCGGCGCCTTCCCCTGCACCAGGTCGGCCAGCACCGCAGCCGTCCCGCAGGCAAAGGTAAACCCCAGCGGTCCGTGGCCGACGTTCAGCCACAGGTTGTCGTAGCGGGTGGCTCCGATGATCGGCGCGCTGCTCGGCGTCGCCGGCCGCAATCCGGCCCACACCGCTACGCGCGAATAATCCGCCGCGCGCGGCATGGTGTCGCGCACCTGGCGCGTCAGCCCCTCGACCCGCTTCGGATCGTGGCGCAGGTCCTCGCCCACCATGTCGACCATCGCCGCCACGCGTAGCCGGTCGCCGATGCGCGCATACAGCACCTTGCGTTCGAAGTCGGTCACGCTGATCTCGGGCGCCACGTCGTCCTGGCGGATCGGGGCGGAAAGGCTGTAGCCCTTGAGCGGATACAGCGGCAGGTCGATCCCGATCGATTCGGCCAGGTCGCGGCTCTGGATCCCGGCCGCCAGCACGTAGGCGTCCGCCGTGAGCAGGCCGCCGGCCGTCTCGACGCCGCGGATCCGTCCACGCTCGGCGTACAGCCCGCGCGCCTCGCCATGGGCGAAGCCGCGAAAGCGCGGATGCGCGCGCAGGCGTTCGGCCAGGGCCAGGCAGAAAGCGTGGCAGTCGGCCACCGCCTCGCCGGCGTTGTAGATGCCGCCGGCCAGCAGATGCTGGCTCGCCGCCAGCGCCGGTTCGCGCGCGCCGCATTCCTCGGGCGTCCAGACCTGGCCGGCGCCGGGTTTCGACGCGGCCGCCTCGAACACTTCGCGCGAGCGGTAGACCACCAGCTTGCCGGCGTCGCGCCAGTGGAAGGATTCGGGCGGCACCACCAGCGCGAGCTGCTCCATCGCGCGGCGCGAGCACTCTCCCAGCTCGAGCAGCTTGGCCGTGGTGCGGCGGTTGACGTCAGCGCGGCAGTGGGCCAGGAAGCTGGCCAGCCAGCGGTACTGGCGCAGGTCGGCCTCGGGCTTGAAACGCAGCGGGCCGTCGGCCTGGAACAGCCATTTGACGGCCTTGAGCGGAATGCCCTCGTCGGCCAGCGGCGAGACGTAGCGGTAGCTGAGCTGGCCGCCATTGCCGTAGCTGGCGCCGCTGCCGACTTCCGGCGCGCGCTCCAGCAGGGTGACGCCGTAGCCGGCTTCCACCAGCCACCAGGCCGATGCCAGGCCGACGACGCCGCCGCCGATCACGATGATGTGCTGCATGCCAGACTCGTTCATTCAGATAGGGGAAAGGAGCTTAGAGGCTGTACGGACAGGCCGCCAATGAATCGTGGGGGCGACGTCATAACCGGCATATATGTACGCATCCGCAGGGCCGTTCAGGCAGCCTGGCCGAGGATGGCGCGACGGTAGACGCTCGCCAGCACGCGTTCCTCGTAGCGCGCCAGCGAGGAGTCGCGCCCGGGTTGGTCGGCCGGGTCGCGCGCGCTGCCGCCGGCCAGCACCACGATGCCGTTGCCGCCGCCGTTGCCGCCGCCGTGGCCGATCGTGCGGTCCATGGCGAAGATCGAGCGCAGGCCATAGGCGTCGCCCAGGTGGCCGACGGCGTCGAAGCCGGGCGTCAGCCACAGGCCGGGACGGTCGGGATAATGGGCGTTGCCCAGGCCGCGCGGGCTGAGGATGCTGCCCAGCGGGTTGCCGTTGCCGCCGACGCCGTCGTAGGCCCAGTGGCGGGCGAACATCCGCTCGATCGTCGCCGCCTGCAGCAGGCGCTTGCCGTCATGGACGCCGCCCGCCATCAGCATGCGCATGACGACGCCAAGATCACGCGCCGAGATGCGCAGGCCGCCGGTGGGACTGAACGGCGTGGCGTTCGTCCCCGGCACGTAGCTGGCCAGGCCAGGGGGCGGCTGGATGCCGGGGGCGTCCACCTGCGCGGCCCAGGGGCCGTCGGATTGCCAGGTGTCGCTGTCCGGCGCGCGCTTGCGGTAGATGGTCGCCAGCCTGTCCTGCGCCGCCTTCGGCAGTTCGGACGGGTTGTAGCCGGCCTGCAGGCCGAGCGGTTGCAGCAGCAGGCGCGTCATCAGGCGGTCGAAGCGTTCGCCCGTCACGCGCTCCATGATCGTGCCGACCAGGCCAAAGCCCAGGTTGCAATAGCTGTAGTAGGCGCCGGGGCCGGCGTGGCTAGAGCAGGCGGGCCGCACGTCCTTCAGCGCCGTCGTGGCCGGCCAGAAGTAGCCGGCGTCGTCGCGCAGCGACGAGGTATGCAGCAGCAGGTGGCGCAGGCTGATCGCCTGGCCGGCGAAATGGGGATTGCGCAGCTGGAAGCCGAGATAGCCCGAGACGTCGGCATCGAGGTCGACCCTGCCGTCTTCGAGCAAGCGCATCAGGCCGAGCGTGGTGACCAGCTTCGAGATCGAAGCGATGCGGTACAGCGTGTCGGGCGTGGCCGGGCGGTCGGGGAAGGCGCCGTTGCCGATGGTGCGGCGGCCGAATGCGCCTTCGTACACCGGCCGGCCCGCGCGCACGGCCACCACCGACAGGCTGGCGAGCGGAAAGGCGGGATCGTCGACGATGGCGGCCAGCTCGGCGTCGAGCGAGGCCGCGGCGCCGCCGGACGCCGGCGGCATCGCCGCGAACAGCGGTTCCATGGCGCCCAGCATGGCCATGCCGAGCAGGGATCGCCTGCCATGATTCATTTCATTCCCTTTTTTATCGTGTTTGCCGGATCAGCATACGGACAGCCCGAAACCCTTGCCTAATGAATAGCCGTGGGGAAGTCATAACTCTTTTGTATTGGTCTCAAGTGGTATGCTTCCACGGTATGAACATTCCCGGTCCCGGATTCCAGGTCAACCTGGACGACAATTCTCCTCTCTATATGCAGCTGGCGCGCAAGCTGGCGCAGGACGTGCGCGACGGCCGTTACCAGGCCGACCAGGCGCTGCCTTCCGAACGCATGCTGTCCGAACGGCTCGACGTCTCGCGCGTCACGGCGCGCAAGGCGATCGACCAGCTGGTCGAGCAGGGCCTCGTGGTGCGCCGTCGCGGCTCGGGCAACTATATTGCGCCGCGCATCGAGCAGCCGCTGTCGAATCTGTCGAGTTTTTCGGAACAGCTGCAGCAACGCGGCTATACCCCGCGCTCCGAGTGGCTGCGCCGCGAAGTGGTCCTGGCCGACGCCGACGAGCAGCTCTCGCTCGGCCTCTCGCCCGGCGCGCGGGTGGCGCGCCTGGAACGCCTGCGCCTGGCCGACGGCGTCGTGATGGCCTACGAGGTCAGCGTGATCCCGGCCACGGTGCTGCCGCTTCCCGGCGAAGTGGCCGCTTCGCTCTACGCCCACCTGGGCAAGACCGGCCACATGCCGGTGCGCGCGCTGCAGCACATCCGCGCCATGAACGCCGACGCCGGGCTGGCGGCGCGCCTGGACGTGCCGGAAGGCCGTGCGGTGCTGTTCATCACCCGCGTCGGCTACCTGGAGTCGGGCGAGCCGGTCGAGCTGACCCATTCTTATTGCCGCAGCGACCACTACGACTTCGTGGCCGAGCTGCGCAGGCCCGCGTAGACGCCTGCGTCGGGCCCACATAACCTCGCGGCATGACGCCGGCCGATCCTTTCATGGGATGGCTTGCCGAATTGGTATTACACTGGTTTCATCAAAAATCCATTTTCGAGACATGGCGATGCTCAATACCGAAACCCCTTCCCAGGCGCACGCCGCCCTCGACCAGTACCCGACCGCCGAACTGGTGAACGTCTTCGTCGACGACCAGTTCCAGGCCGTCGAGGCGGTGCGCAAGGCGGCGCCGCGCATCGCCGCCGCGGTCGCCGCCGCGCTGCCGCGCATGGAAGCGGGCGGACGCCTGATCTACGTCGGCGCCGGCACCTCGGGCCGCCTGGGGGTGCTCGATAGCGTCGAGCTGTACCCGACCTTCTCGTGGCCGCATGGACGCGCGGTGGCGCTGCTGGCCGGCGGGAGCGACGCGATGTTCGTCGCGGTCGAAGGCGCGGAAGACGATGCCGTGCAGGGCGGCGCCGACCTGGAGGGCGTGAACGTGGGACCGGACGACGTGGTGCTGGCGATCGCCGCATCGGGCGGCACGCCCTATGTGCTGGGCGCGATCCGGGCCGCGCGTGCGGTCGGCGCGCTGACGATCGGCTTCGCCAACAACCCGGACGCGCCGGTCACGCAGGAAGCCGAAATCGGCATCACCCTCGACACCGGCCCCGAAGTCGTCTCGGGCAGTACGCGCCTGAAGGCCGGCACCTCGCAAAAGATCGCGCTGAACACCTTTTCCAGCGCGCTGATGGTGCGTTTGAACAAGGTTTACGGCAACCTGATGGTAGACTTGAAGGCTACCAATGCCAAACTGGTTCGGCGTGCGATCCGCCTCACCAGCTTCGCCACCGGCGCCGACGAGGAGGCCGCGCGGGCGGTGCTGGAGCAATGCGGATTCCACGTCAAGACCGCCATCGTGGCCTTGTCCAAACAAACCAGTGTCGAGCAGGCGCAAGCGCTGCTGGAAGCGGCGCGCGGCAGCGTGCGCCAGGCGCTCGCCTGAGGGTTTCACCTCGGGCGCGCCATTCCCGCATCGTCGGCCCGCGCGGCACAAGAAAGAGACATGCAAAAACCGCAAGCGAACCGCCCATGGCTGTGGGTGCCGTCCCTGTACTTCGCCCAGGCCATCCCCTACGTCGTGGTGATGAACCTGACCGTCATCATGTACAAGGACATGGGGATCTCGAATTCCGACATCGCCTTCTACACCAGCCTGCTGTACCTGCCATGGGTGATCAAGCCGCTGTGGTCGCCCATCGTCGACATGTTCGGCACCAAGCGCCGCTGGACCGTGCTGTTGCAGGTCGTGGTCGGCGCTTCGCTGATCGCGGTCGGCACCGTCTTGCACACGCCCGCCTTCTTCGCCGTCAGCCTGGCCGTCATGTGGATCATGGCGTTCAGCTCGGCCACCCACGACATCTCGGCCGACGGCTTCTACATGCTGGGCTTGCGCCAGCAGCAGCAGGCGGCTTTCGTCGGCGTGCGCAGCACCTTCTATCGCCTGGCGACCCTGGTCGGCCAGGGTCCGCTGGTGGTGCTGGCCGGCTACCTGGCCGTGACCCTGGGTGACGTCAAGCAGGCCTGGGCGATCGTGTTCTACGTGCTCGCCGCGATCTTTTTCGCCGCGTTCGCCTGGCACCAGTTCGTGCTGCCGGTGCCGCCCGACGACAAGCCCGTCCCGACCAGCGATAACCCGCTGCGCGACTTCTTCGGCACCTTCGCCGCCTTCTTCAAAAAGCGCGACATCTGGATGATCGTCGCCTTCATCCTTACCTTCCGGCTGGGCGAGGCCCAGCTGCTCAAACTCGTGGCGCCGTTCCTCAAGGACCCGGTCAGCGCAGGCGGCCTGGGGCTCACCACCGCCGAATACGGCATCGCCTACGGCACGGTCGGTATCATCGCGCTGACCCTGGGCGGCCTGGCCGGCGGCTGGCTGATCTCGCGCCTGGGATTGAAGCGCTGCCTGTGGCTGATGGTGTTCGCGATCCACCTGCCGGACCTGGTGTTCGTCTATCTGTCGCAGACCCAGCCGACCGACCTGGTGACGGTGTCCGCCTTCCTGGCGCTCGAACAGTTCGGCTACGGCTTCGGCTTCACGGCCATGATGATGTACATGATCATGGTGGCCGACGGTCCCAACAAGACCGCGCACTACGCGATCTGCACCGGCCTGATGGCGCTGGGGATGATGGTGCCCGGCATGTGGAGCGGCGACCTGCAGGAATACCTGGGCTACAAGCATTTCTTCATCTGGACCTGCCTGGCCACGATCCCCGCCTTCATCGTGGCGGCGCTGGTGAAGATCGATCCCGAGTTCGGGAAAAAATAACGGACCATGAACGACGCACCGGTGCGCCTGACATCGCTCGACGCCTTTCGCGGCTTCACCATCGCCGCGATGGTGCTCGTGAATAATCCGGGCGACTGGGGCCACCTGCATGCGCAGCTCGCGCATGCGCCCTGGCATGGCTGGACGTTCACCGACACGATTTTTCCCTTCTTTTTGTTCATCGGCGGCGTGGCGATGGCGCTGTCGCTGGGCCGCCTGGCCGCCGCTGGCGCCGACAAGCCGCGGCTGCTGGTCAAGCTCGCCAAACGCGCAGCCCTGATCTTCCTGATCGGCTTGTTGCTCCACCTGATCCCGCGTTTCGACTGGGGCAGCGTGCGCATTCCCGGCGTGCTGCAGCGCATCGCCCTGTGCACGCTGCTGGCGGCGCCGCTGGTGGTCTACCTGGGCTGGCGCGGCCAGGCGCTTGCCATCTTCCTGCTGCTGGCGCTGTACAGCTTCCTGATGCTCGTCGTTCCGGTTCCCGGCATCGGCGCCGGCAGGCTCGAACCGGGGCAGGACTTCGGCGCCTGGGTCGACCGCGCGCTGATGGACGGCCACCTGTGGGCGCAGGCGACGACCTGGGATCCGGAAGGGCTGGTGTCCACGCTCCCGGCCGTGTGCAGCCTGCTGTTCGGCGTGCTGGCCGGCCGCCTGCTGCTTTCGGCGCTGCCGCGGGTCGAGCAGGTGGTGTGGCTGATGCTCTCTGGCTTGGCCTGCCTGGCGCTGGGCTCCACGCTCGACGCGGTCCTCATGCCGATCAATAAAGCCTGTGGACGGCATCGTTCTGCCTGTTGATGAGCGGCTGGGCGCTGCTCGCCTTCGGCGCCAGCTACTGGCTGCTGGACGCGGCGCCGTCAACGGCGCTGCGCGAGCGCATGACGCGCCTCTGCACGCCCTTCGTCATCTACGGCATGAACGCGCTGTTCATCTTCGCGCTCGCGGGCCTCATCGCCAAGATGCTCGGTTTTATCAAGCTCACCCAGCCGGACGGCAGCCAGCTCGCGCTCGGCCGCATGCTGTACGCGCCATTCGCCGCGCTGCCGCTGGACCCACGCAACACCTCATTACTGTACGCCATCGCTTTCAACGCCTGCATGTTCGCCATCGCCTGGTGGATGTGGCGCAAGCGCTGGTTCGTCAAAGTCTGAACGGATCACACAAGGAGCCACTTTGCTTCCCGACATGAAAAAACGCGCTTTCACGCTTGGCCTGGCGAGCGCCTTCGCCCTCGGCGGCCTGCTGGCCGGCTGCGGCACCCGGCCGCTTACCGGTACCGTGCCGGTCGCCGAAACCAGCGGCGGCGACGATCCGCCGGCGGCACCGCGCGAGCTGCGCGCCGCCTGGGTCTCGACCGTCGCCAATATCGACTGGCCCAGCAAACCCGGCCTGTCGTCCGCCAGGCAGCAGCAGGAAGCCATCGCCATCCTCGACCGCGCCAAGGCCCTGAACCTGAACGCGATCGTGCTGCAGGTGCGTCCTTCGGCCGACGCGATTTACCCGTCCAGGCTCGAGCCATGGACCGAGTACCTGAGCGGCGTCCAAGGCAAGGCGCCGATGCCGGCCTATGATCCGCTCAAGTTCTGGATCGACGCGGCGCATGCGCGCGGCCTCGAGCTGCACGCCTGGTTCAACCCCTACCGCGCGCGCTTGGACGCGGCGCGCTCGCAGTCGGCGCCCAACCACATCACCAACACCAATCCCGACATCGTCAAGCGCTACGGCAAGTTCATGTGGATGGACCCGGGCGAGCCGGCCGCCGTCAAGCAGACCATGGACGTGATCCTCGACGTGGTGCGCCGCTACGACATCGACGGCGTGCACATCGACGACTATTTCTATCCCTACCCGATCGAGACCACGCCGGCCGTGGCCGGCAATGCCGCCGCGCTGGACGGGCGCGCGGCCAAGGCCGAACTGGACTTTCCCGACGATCCGGCCTGGCAGCGCTACCTGAAGAGCGGCGGCGCCCTGGCGCGCCCCGACTGGCGCCGCGACAACGTCAACCGCCTGATCGAGGCCATGTACAAGGGCATCCACGCCGAGAAAAGCTGGGTGCGCTTTGGCATCAGTCCCTTCGGCATCGGCCGGCCCGACCGCCGTCCGCCCGGCATTGTCGGCTTCTCGCAGTACGACAAGCTGTATGCCGACGCCGAACTGTGGCTGCAGGAGGGCTGGCTCGACTACTTCGTGCCGCAGCTGTACTGGCCGATCAAGCCGCCGGGCCAGGCCTATGACGTGCTGCTGGACTACTGGATCGGCCAGAACCCGCTGGGCCGCCACATCTGGCCGGGCCTGTTCACCAGCCGCATCGGCGCGCCGACCCGCGACTACGAGCCGGAAGAAGTGCTGCAGCAGGTCAGCGTGACCCGTTCGCGTCCGCTGGCCACCGGCCACATCCACTTCAGCATGGTGGCCCTGATGCAGAACCGCAAGGGCATCGGCGACCAGCTGCGCGCGACCCGCTACACCGGCCAGGCGCTGGTGCCGGCCACGCCATGGCTGGGCAGCACGCGTCCCGGCACGCCCGCGATCAAGGCCGTTCGCGCCGCCCGCTCGGTCGACCTGAGCCTGAAGGCGGGCAAGGGCAATGCCCTGTATGCGATCTGGGCCCGCCACGGCAATGAATGGCGCTTCGCCGTGGCGCCGGCGGCGCGCACGACCTGGACGATTGCCGACGACGAGCGCCTTGGCCCGGCCGAGGTCGTCGTGGTGAGCGCGGTCGACCGCCTCGGCAACGAGGGCGAGCGCGTGCGTGTGTGGTCGAAGCCATAATGCGGGTAGCATCACGGTATGCCGACTGATCAAGACAATCCGCGTGGGGTTGGCCCCGGCCCTGGGCTGGGCATCGACGCCGGCGGCACCCAGACCCGCTGGGCGCTGGCCGCGCCCGGCGGCGCGATCCTGGCCGAGGGCACGGTCGAGGGTCTGTCCGCCCTGCAGATGGCCACGCCCCACGGCCGTGAAGCCGTGCGCGCCACCTTCGAGCGGCTGGCGGCGGCGGTGCTGCAGCATGCGCGCCCGGCGCGCGTGCAGGCCGGCCTGACCGGGTTCGGCGGCGACGGCGAATTGCTGCAGGGCTGGCTGGCCGCCTTGCTGGGCGTGGCACCTGGCGCGGTCGTGCTGTGCAACGACATCGAGATCGCCTACCGCGCCAGCTTCGCGCCCGGCGAAGGTTACCTGGTCTATGCCGGCACCGGCTCGATCGGGGCCTTCATCGACGAACACGGCGTGTTCCACCGCGCCGGCGGCCGCGGCGTGGTGCTGGACGATGGCGGCGGCGGCTTCTGGATCGCGCGCGAAGCGCTGCGCCAGATCTGGCGCAACGAAGACGAGCGTCCCGGCGGCTGGCGCGATTCGCCGATGGCGCATGCCGTGTTCGCGCACATCGGCGGATCGGACTGGGCCGAGTCGCGAACATTTATCTATCAGAGCGAGCGCGGAACCATCGGCAAGCTGGCGCTGGCCGTCGCCGCCAGCGCAGAGCACGATCCGGTAGCGCGCGCGATCCTGGTCGCGGCGGGCGGCGAACTGGCGCGCCTGGCATCGGCCCTGATCGCGCGCTTCGGCGCGCGTCCGGTGGCGCTCAGCGGGCGCGCCGCCGAACTGCATCCGCTGGTCGCCGGCGCCATGCGCGCGGCGCTGCCCCCGAATACCGCGTTCAGCCAGACCGGCCAGCGGGCCCACCACGCGGCTGCGCGCCTGGCGCTGGGTTGAACGACAAGAAACCACCAAGGAGAACAACATGAAATCGATCGCCGCCTTACTCGCCCTGACCGTGCTGGCGGGCTGCACCACCGTCCCGCGCTACGACACCACCTATACCGCCAAGGGCCAGTCGAGCCGGGCGCGCTTCCTGGTGCTGCATTACACGGTCGCCAACACGCCGAGCTCGATCAAGATCCTGACCGAGCAGCAGGTCAGCTCGCACTACCTGCTGACCGACGAGGCGACGCCGAAGATCTACCGCCTGGTCGACGAGAACCGCGCCGCCTGGCACGCCGGCAACTCGAGCTGGAAGAACTTCACTCAGCTCAACAACAGCTCGATCGGCATCGAGATCGTCAACGCCGGCTGGAAGGACACGCCGGCCGGGCGCGTGTATGCGCCGTTCCCGCAAGCGCAGGTGGACGCCCTGATTCCGCTGGTGAAGGACATCGTCCAGCGCCACGGCATCGCGCCCGAGAACGTGCTGGGCCACAGCGACATCGCGCCGCTGAGGAAGCAGGATCCGGGGCCGCAATTCCCGTGGCGGCGCCTGGCGCAAGAGGGCCTGGTGCTGTGGCCGGACGCCGTCCGCGTGGCGGCCGTGCGCCCGGCCTTCGACGCCCTGCTGCCCGACGTCGGCTGGTTCCAGCGCAAGCTGGCCATGCACGGCTTCGGTGTCAAGCAGAGCGGCGTGTACGACGAGGCCACCCGCACCACGCTGGCGGCGTTCCAGATGAAATACCGTCCGCTCGATATCGCGGGCAATCCGGACGCCGAAACGGCGACGCTGCTCGAAGTGTTGACCACGCCGGCCGGCACGCCGCCGCCGCCGATGCCGGTGATCCCGGCGATCCCGGCGATCCCGGCGATCCCGGCGCCGCCGCAGCCATGGCAGGCCGTGCCCGGCCAGCCGGCTGCGCCGCTCCCGCCTGCGGCACCTGCACCTGCACCGGCGCCTGCTCCGGCGCCTGTACCTGCACCTGCGCCGACGCCGGTGCCGCCATCGGCGCCGGCCCCGACCGCAGAGCCGCTGCCAGGCGCGCTGGAGAACGTGCCGCCGACCGCGCCGGTGCCTGCGCCAGTGCCCGCGACACCGCCAGTCAATATGCCATGACCACCGCCGTGACCATCGCCGGACGGCAAGTTTCACTGTATCCTTCGCCCATCCGCCCGGTGCGTAAGCAGGGTGGATTTTCTACTGAAGGATGAAGCAATGCGTCTGCGTCATATCGAGGTGTTCCACGCCATCATGCAAGTCGGCACCATCAGCGGCGCCGCCCAGGTGCTGCACATCTCCCAGCCGGCGGTGACCAAGGTATTGCAGCACGCCGAGCTGCAGCTGGGCATGCCGCTGTTCGAGCGCGTGCGCGGCAAGCTCTATCCGAAGCCGGAAGCGCACCGCCTGTTCGCAGAAACCGAGAAGCTCAACCGCGACCTGCAGGGCATCCGCCGCCTGGCCGCCAGCCTCAAGGGCCGCGCGGTCGAGACCGTGCGCCTGGTGTCGACGCCGACCATCGCGGTCAGCGTGCTGCCGGTGGGGATGACGGCCTGGCGCCGCGATTTCCCCGATACCCGTTGTGAACTTGCAACGCATCACACGAGCGAGATCGTCAATGCGCTGCGCCTGGGCGAAGCCGACCTCGCCCTGTCGCTGCAGGATCCGCGCCATCCCGGCATCGTGGCTGAGCCGATCGCCCATGGCCTGCTGACCGTGGTGGCGCCCGCCGGCACCTGGACCGAAGACGAATGCAGGAAGCCGCTCTCGGCCGAAGACCTGAGCGGCGAACTGATCGGCCTGGCCGACCGCGATCCGCTGGGCGAGATGGTCGTCGCCGCCTGCGAGGCGCAGGGCGTGCAGCCGGTGTTTCGCACCGTGGTGCAGACCTACCAGATCGCCCGCTCGCTGGTGGAGGCCGGCGCCGGCACCGCCATCCTCGATCCGTTTACCGCCGCTTCGGCGGCCCCGGCCAGGGTGCAGTGCCGCCAGTGGTCGCCGTCGATCCCGGTGCACCTGTACCTGCTCACCGCCAGCCATTCACCCCTGTCGCACGGGGCGCGCGAGCTGGCCAACTGTATCGGCGCCACCGCGCGCGCCTGTCTTGAAGATACCTGAATGAACCTGACCCTCGCCAGCGAAGACATCGCCGGCAGCCCGGAATTTCGCCACCTGGACAGCATCGCCGGCATCGATGTCGACCTGCGCTATGCCACGGCCAACAATTTCGTCGGACGCGACCTGTATTCGCCCCATGACTGCGCCTGGCTGCACGTCGAGGCGGCGGCCGCGCTGGAACGCGCGGTGGCCTGGCTGGCCGTGCATGCGCCCGGGCTGCGGCCGCTGGTGCTCGACGCCCTGCGTCCGCAGCGCGTGCAGCAGCAGTTGTGGGATGCGCTCGAGGGCACCGACCTGCGCCTGTATCTGGCCGATCCGGCGCGCGGCTCGATCCACTCGTATGGCATGGCGCTCGACATCACGCTGGTGGACGCCGACGGCGTCGAGCTGGACATGGGCACCGCCTTCGACGACATGACGGAGCTGTCGCATCCGGCGCTGGAAGAGGGCTTCGTGCTGGCCGGCCGGCTCACCGGGCACCAGCTGGCCAACCGCCGCCTGCTGCGCACGGCGATGCTGCAGGCCGGCTTCCTCGGCATCAAGACCGAGTGGTGGCACTTCGATTGCGGCGACCGCGACCTGGTGCGCGCCACCTTCCGCCGCGTCCTGTAGGGTCTACGCCAACTCCACCGACTCGACCCGGTTGCGGCCGTTGCGCTTGGCCACATACAGCTGCTTGTCGGCCGCCACGATCAGGTCGGGCAGGGTGACGCGCAGGTCGGCGCTGGAAAAATCGAAGGCGGCCACGCCGAAGCTGGCGCTGGTCGGCACCGGTTCGCTGTCGACCGTGAAGGTGCTGGCGGCGAAGGCGTCGCGCAGGCGGCCGGCCAGGGCGCTTGACCCCGCCAGTCCGGTCCCGGGCAGGATCAGCAGGAATTCCTCGCCGCCGTAGCGCACCACCGCATCGACGCCCTCGCGCGTCATCCGCTGCAGAAGCGTGGCGAAGTTCCGGATCACGTTGTCGCCCTGGTGGTGGCCGAAGGTGTCGTTGATGTGCTTGAAGTGATCGATATCGCACAGCACGACGGAGACCGGATGGCCGAAGCGCCGCGCCCGCGCCAGCTCGGGGCCCAGCAGGTGGTCGTGCAGGTAGTGGCGGTTGTAGCAGCCGGTGAGCTGGTCGCGCTCGGCGAGCCGCTTGAGCTGGTTCTGCAGGCGGAATTCCTCGCGCGCCACCCGGTTGAAGCGGCGCGCCGCCAGGATGCCGAAGGTATTGATCATCGCCAGCAGCATGCCCATGGTGAGCAGGTCGGCCACGGGCCGCGGCGGCAGCATGTAGTGCACCAGCGCCACGAAAACGATGATGCCGCCGCTCGCGATCGCGGTGGCGTAGGCCAGCCGGTTCGGGATGTACAGGTAGATCACGACCAGGATCACCACCATCGACAGCGCATGCCAGTGCACTTCGTTCGGACGCGCCAGCGCCACCACCATGAAGCAGCCCAGCGACAGGATTTCGGCGCTCGACGCGGCCAGCCGCGTGCCGCGCACCGACAGCGCACGGCGATAGGCCAGCCAGGCGCAGATGCCGCTACTGAGCGCCACGCCCAGGCGCGCCGGCAGGGTTTCCCTGAGCGCGGTGTAAAGGCCCAGCGCCGCGATATCGGTCAGGAAGAACAACTGGAAAAACACGACGTAGAACAGCAGCGTGAAGCCGAGGAGCGCTCGCGTGCGCGGCAACTGGCTGTTCAGGAATTCGGACTCGTCCGCGGCGCGCGCGAATTCTCCGGTCAGGGGATGGAATTTCATGGATGATCAGGACAGCCAAACTTGACAGTCGGCAGCGCGTCCTGCGGAGGCGGAAACCGGTGGCGCGGGACACGCGCCAGGCCGCTATTGTGTCAGCTTTTTCTATCGAAAACTAACAAATTATAGCAATTTGACAATTAATTTATTTCAAAAGCAACATTAACCTGTGCATTCCCGGTTCACGGCGCCGCGCCCGAGCGCGCCACCCAGTCCACCAGCGTGTCGAGCACGACGCGTCCGCGGCCATTGCCGCTCTGCTCGCTGTTGATCATCGCCACGAACACGCAAGGGATGCCGTTCGCGTCCGGCACGTAGCCGGCCAGCGCGGTGACGTTGCGCAGGGTGCCGGTCTTCAGGCGCGCGCGCCCGGCGGCGGGGCTGTCCTGCAGGCGACGGCGCATGGTGCCGTCGACCGCGCCGATCGGGATGCTGGACTGGAATTCCGGCGCCCAGGGACTGCGCAGCCCGGCCTGCAACAAGCGGGCCATCTGCTGCGCGCTGATGCGCTCGATGCGCGACAGGCCGGAGCCGTTGTCGATCACGAAGCCGGTGTCGTCGATCCCTTTTTCGCGCAGCCAGCCGCGCACGGCGGCGTCGGCGCGGGCAAAGGTCGATTCCTCGGCCAGCGGCAGCGCCAGGCTGCCCGCCACCGGGTCGTCCTGCAGGCTGCCCAGGCTCAGGAACAGGGTGCGCGCCAGGGCGTTGTCGGACGGCTTGTTGATGTCGCGCACCAGTTCCGGCAGCTGCCGCGACACATGGGCGGCGAGCAGGCGGGCGTCGAGCGGCGTCGCGCCGGTGATGGTGCGCCCGCTCAGCACGCCCCCCTGGTCGCTCCAGACCTGGCGCACCAGGCGGCTCACGTAATCGTCGCGATCGAGCACGTTGACGCCGTAGCTGCGGTTGCAGTTCCTGGGGAAGGTGCCGCGCAAGACCACCTTGATGCGGCCATCGGCCTGGCGCCGCGCCTCGGGCAGCTGCCAGCCGGCCTCCCAGCGGGCGCAGTCGGCGTCGACCAGGGTCATCTCGGAGGCCACCGAGACCCGCTCCAGCTCCGGATGCATGCGCAGCTGCAGGGCTGACGCGGTCGAACGCATGTCGAGCTGCAGCATGTTCTTGTTGACCAGCAGGGCGTCCGGGATCACGTTGTAATACGCTTCGGGCGACTCGTCAAAGGGCGGCAGGCCCACGTCCGGGCGGTCCGGCTGGAACAGGGTACGGTCGAGCACCAGGTCGCCCTCGATGCGCTCGATGCCCGCGTAGCGCAGCGCGCGCAGCATGTCGGCGATGTGTTCGCCAGATAAGTCGGCGTCGGCGCCGCCCTTCAGGTACAGGCTCCCGCGCAGCACGCCGTCCTCGACCTGGCCGGTGGTGCGCAGCTCGGTGCGGCCGCGGAAGGCGGGGCCCAGGCGTTCCAGGCCGACCAGGGTCGTCACCAGCTTCATGGTCGACGCCGGCTGCATCGGCAGGCCGGCCCGGTGTTCGAGCACGGCGGCGTCGCCGCGCAGCACCAGCACCCCGATCTCGTCCTGGCCGATGCCGTGTTGCTGCAGCGCCTGGGCCACCGGTTGCGGCAGCTGGGCGTGGGCGAACGAGATGCTCGTAAGGAGGGCGAGGGCGAGTGCGTAGCGTCGAAACATGCTGTTCCTGAATGAAGAAGACTTAGCCGAAGAAGAGATAGGCGACGAAGATGGCGCCGATGACGCCGGCCAGGTCGGCCAGCAGGCCGTAGCCGATCGCGTAGCGCGTCTTGCGGATGCCGACCGAGCCGAAATACAGGGCCACGATGTAGAAGGTGGTGTCGGCCGCGCCTTGCAGGATGCTGGCCAGGCGGCCGACGAAGGAATCGACGCCATAGGTGGTCATGGCGTCGATCATCATGGCGCGCGAGCCGCTGCCCGACAGCGGCTTCATGAGGGCCGTGGGCAGGGCGCCGACGAAGTCGGTCGGCAGGCCGAGTGCATTGAAGATCCAGGCGAAACCGCTCACGATCAGGCCCAGGATGCCCGAGTTGCGCACCACGCTGATGGCCACCAGCATGCCGACGAGATAAGGGATGATCTTGAGCGAAGTCTCGATGCCGCCCTTGGCGCCTTCGATGAAGGCGTCGAACACGTTGACCTTCTTGAGCAGGGCGCCGGTCATGAAGACGGCGATGACCGAGAACAGGATCAGGTTGGCGGCGACCACCGACACCAGCTCGATCTGGGACTTGTCCAGGAAATGGGTGAAGACGAAGACCAGGGCGCCGATCAGCGCGGTGCCGCCGCCGATCCATCCGAACACCACCGGGTCGAGCAGGTTGATGCGCTGGCGCAGGCTGACTGCGATGATGCCGGTCATGGTCGAGCAATAGGTGGCGATCAGGGTCGGGATGAAGATGTCGGCCGGATTGGCCGCGCCCAGGATCGCGCGCTGGGCCATGATGGCCAGCGGGATGACGGTCAGGCCCGAGGTCTGGATCACCAGGAACATGATCTGGGCGTCGCTGGCCTCGTCCTTCTTCGGATTGAGCGACTGCAGGCTTTCCATCGCCTTCAGGCCGAAGGGCGTGGCGGCATTGTCCAGGCCCAGCATATTGGCCGAGAAATTCATCACCATGTGGCCGTTGGCCGGGTGTTCCTTCGGCACGCCGGGGAAGATGCGCGAGAAGAAGGGGGCGATGACGCGCGCGAACACATTGATCGCCCCGGCTTTTTCGCCCACGTTCATGATCCCCAGCCAGAGCGTCATGACGCCCGCCAGCGGCAGCGCGATATCCATCACCGCCATCTTGGCCGAGGAAAAGGTGCCGTCGATGATGCGCTTGAAGACCTCGGTATCGCCGAGGAAGATCCATTGTCCCAATGCCGCGATGAAGCCGACGAGAAAGAAGCCTGTCCAGATGTAATTGAGTGCCATGTCATGTATCGCTGCTGGGTATCGCACGATTGTGCAGTGGACAGAGACTGAGGGCAAGCTGCATAGATGAAAGAATGCAGCCGCACCATGTACAAAAGTTATGAGCGTTGCCTCGGGGATGGGCGCCGGCCTATGATACGCAACGCCCAACACAAGCCGCCGTCATGACATTGCGCTACGCCGCCGCCCTCGTCTTCACCTTCACCTTCACCGCCTCCTGCTTCGGAGCGCAGGCGGCCGAGGCCCAGGCGCAGCCGCCCGCGCAAGCGCCGCAGAAAGTGCTGCGCATGTTCCTGTCCACCAGCGAAACAGGCCTCGATCCGGCGATGGCGTCCGACAACGCCACCCTGTCGCTGCTGGAAAACCTGTTCGATCCGCTGCTGCGCTACGACTACCTGGCGCGGCCGGCCAAGCTGCGGCCGAACACGGCGAGCGCGATGCCACAGGTCAGCGCCGACGGCCTGACGTATACCTTCCGCATCCGCCCCGGCATCTACTTCACGCCCGACCCGGCCTTCAAGGGCGTGAAACGCGAAGTCACCGCGGCCGACTATGTGTACAGCCTCGGGCGCCTGCGCGATCCGTCGCTCAGGTCGCCGTGGTCGTATCTGGTCGAAGGCAAGCAGCTGGAGGCAGTCGACCGCTACACGCTGCGCATCCGCCTTGCCGCGCCCGACAACAACTTCCTGTTCTACCTCGCCACCCCGGCCACCGGCGTGGTCGCGCGCGAGGTGATCGACGCCTATCCGGGCCAGGCCGGCAATCACCCGGTTGGCACCGGGCCCTTCATGGTCAAGGAGTGGAAGCGCAGCGACCGGATCGTCCTGCTGGCCAACCCGTATTCGACGGCCGTGTTCCATGCCACGCCGGGAGACGACCCGGAAGACCGGGCCATCGCCGCCGCCCTGGAGGGCAAGCGCCTGCCGCGGGTGGACCGGATCGACGTGAAGATCGCCGAAGAATTCCAGGGCCGCATGCTGGGCTTCCTGAATGGCGAATACGACTACCTGGAACAGATTCCCGAATCGATGACCGAGATGGTGGTGCGGGACGGCGCACTGAAACCCGAGCTGGCGGCGCGCGGCATCGTGTTGTCGCGTTTCCCGGTGCTGCAGACCTATTACATGTGGATGAACATGAACGACCCGGTGGTCGGCGGCTACGGCAAGGACAAGGTGGCGCTGCGGCGCGCGATCTCCATGTCGTACAACAGCGCGCAAGACATCGCGCTGCTCAAGAAGGGATTCGCGATCAAGGCCGAATCGCCGCTGCCGCCGAACGTGCTCGGCTACGATCCGGCCTATCGCAGCCCGGTGCCGTACGACCCGGCGCTGGCCAATGCGCTGCTGGACCGCTACGGCTACGACCAGCGCGACGCCGATGGATTCAGGCGCGCGCCCGGCGGCAAGCCATTGACGCTCACCATGCACAGCGAAGCCACGGTCGGCGGCCGCCTGCGCGACGAGTTGTGGAGAAAATGCCTGAACGCGATCGGCCTGCGCGTTGTGTTCAAGTCGGACAAGAAGACCGAGATCATCAAGGCTTCGCGCCTGGGCACGGTGCAGATGTTCGAGAGTAACTGGATCGCCGACTTTCCCGATGGCGACAATTTTTACCAGCTGCTGTACGGGCCCAATGCCGGCCGCGCCAACTACGCCCGTTTTAACTTGCCTGAATACAATGTGCGCTACGAAAGAGCGCGCCTGCTCAGCGATGGTGCGGAGCGCAACAAGCTGTATGTCGAGATGAACCAGCTCATCCACGCCTATAACCCGTGGGTGCCATTGACCCATGTGCTGTCCAGTGACCTGCGTCATCCGTGGCTGAAAAACTACAAACGGCATCCGGTTGAATTCACGACCTGGCGTTACCTCGATGTCGATGTTGCGCAAAGAGCACGCTCTGCCAGAGCTAAACGTTAGATTTCGTTAGTTTTTCCTAAACAAAATATTCCTGCTGGTTATACTGCCCTCCGGATAATTCATTGGCACCTGAGATTTTTGTCGGCGTACTCTGGATTCATAACATAACGTAATGCTAAGAGCGAAATAGCTATTGCGAAGAGAGCAGGCCAGGCGTTGCACCCCTGCGGTGCACCCGACTGGCCCAAGACCGCCACGGGAAACATTAGGAGAAACACGGTGAAATTAAAGGAACTGGCACGGTTGATGGCCCTGATGGGCGCGATTGCCCCGATCGCGGCGCAGGCGCAGGCGCAGGCGCAAAGCGACGCGTCGATACAGCGGGTGGAAATCACCGGTTCGAGCATCAAGCGCATCGCCAAGGAAGGTGCGCTGCCGGTCGAGATCATTTCGCGCAAGCAGCTCGAAGACCAGGGCATCGTGACGGCCGAGCAGCTGATCGCGACGCTGAACGTGAACGGCAACGGTTCCGACAACCTGGCGTCGAACGCCGACGTGACGTCCGGCGCCCAGCGCGGCAACAACGGCGCCTCGAGCGCCAACCTGCGCGGCCAGGGTTCCGATTCCACCCTGGTGCTGCTCAACGGCCGCCGCGTCGCGACCCACGGCATGAAAGGCTCGGCGGTCGACCTGAACTCGATCCCGATGGCGGCGGTCGAGCGCGTCGAAGTGCTGAAGGATGGCGCCTCGGCCGTGTATGGCACCGACGCGATCGGCGGCGTGATCAACTTCATCCTGCGCAAGAACTACGAGGGCCTGGAAGCCCAGGCCTTCACCGATGTCGCCGAAGCGAGCGGCGGCGAGATCGGCCGCGCCTCCATCACCGGCGGCTGGGGCGACCTGGATACCCAGGGCTGGAATGTGCTGGTGACGGCCGCGCACAGCGAGAACAAGGCGCTGCGCGGCGACCAGCGCGACTTCGTGAACACCTTCCAGCCGAACCGCGGCGTGTCGGTCGATACGCGCGGCGCGCCGAGCGCCAACGTGTTCGCTACTACCCTGGCGCCGACCCTGCTGTCGCGCACCGGCACTGGCCCGACCATTCCGGGCGGCGGCACCGTGGCCTACAATGGGATCAGCCTGCTCGACCTGCCGGGCGGCCCGGGCTGCGACAGCATCGACGGCATGGGCGCCTACGACGAGAAGCTGTGGGATTCGCCCGGCTCGGCCTATGGCTGCGCCTGGGATACCGGCCGCGCCGCCGTGCTGCAGCAGCCGGTCAAGAATACCAATGCGCTGGCGCGCGCCACCTTCCGCATGGGCGAGCACGAGTTCTTCGCCGAAGGCGTGGCTTCGCGCGTCGAAGTGGCCAAGCGCTTCTCGCCGAACCAGGTTTCTCCTTCCGCCTCGACCTTCGGCCCGGCCTCGTTCTATCCGAGCACCGGCGCCGCCTACGACGGCGTGTACAACGCGCTGGTCAAGGTCTTCCCGAGCATCTCGGCCAACTACGGCCTGCCGATCGCCTACCGCTGGCGCTGCATGGAATGCGGCAACCGCGAGATCGAGACCGAAACCAAGGCCGGCCGCATGCTGGTCGGCGCCGACGGCCCGGTGAACCTGTTCGGCAAGCGCTACGACTACCGTGTCGGCCTGTCGCGCGCCTATAGCGAATCCGAATCGACGCTGGGCACCGGCTTCAACTACACCCGCGCACTGGCCGACGTGCTCGGTTCGGGCATCGTGAATCCCTTCCTGCTGCCGGGCCAGAGCCAGAGCCAGGAAGCGATCGACGCGATCCGCGCCACCTCGGCCGCGGGCGTGGTGATGTATGGCGGCAAGCAGACCCTGACCCAGTTCGACGCCGCGATCTCGGGCGAGCTGTTCAACCTGCCGGCTGGCCCGGTCATGGCTGCGGTGGGCACCGACCTGCGTCGTGAAGAGTACGAATTCAATGGCGACCGCCGCGCCGCCAATGCGCGCCCGGCGATCCTGAACGCGCCGTTCGACGACGTCAATGCGCTCGACCAGGTCAAGCGCGACATCAAGGCGGTCTACGCCGAGGTGCTGGTGCCGGTGACCCAGGCGCTGGAACTGACCTTCGCCATCCGCCGCGACGATTACACGGGCTTTGGCGCCACCACCAATCCCAAGGTGTCGTTCCGCTACCAGCCGATCCCGCAACTGATGTTCCGCGGCTCGTACAACGAAGGCTTCCGCGCGCCGTCGTTCAACCAGCTGTTCAACGGCATCACCGAGTCGTCGTACGCGGGCAAGGACCTGGTCGACCCGGCTACCTGCTCGATCGGCCGCGTCGATACCACCGTGCCGGGCTGCGACGCGGTCAACCCGATCACCCTGACCGGCGGCAAGGATACGCTGGGACCGGAAACGGCCAAGCAGGCCAGCCTAGGCGTCGTGTTCGAGCCGACCAACTACTTCTCGGCCAACGCCGACCTGTGGGAGATCCGCAAGGAAAACACGATCGACTCGTTCAATGTGGCGACCATGGTCGCGAACTACAACCTGTTCCAGGACCAGTTCTTCCGCGACCCGGCCGGCAACCTGGTGGCGATCGACCAGCGCTGGCTCAATGCCGGCGAGCGCATCACCCGCGGCGTCGAAGTCGGCGCCCGCCTGAACGGCAAGCTCGGCACCGGCGCGGTGTGGAGCGTGGGCCTGGACGGTTCGCGCCTGCTCGAGAAGAAATCGCGCGCCACCCGCAACGCCGAATTCGGCGAGAGCGAAGTGGGCCGCTTCCTGTTCACCGGCGACCTGGGCTTGAAGTGGAAGCACAGCGCGTATGCCACCTACAGGCACGGCAACTGGAGCGGCATGCTGCAGAACATCTACCGTTCGGGCTATGACGACCAGGTGCTGCCGGGCGTGGCCAGCGGCCGCGTCGTGCCGTCGAACTACCAGCGCAAGGTCGACGACTACTCGATCTTCAACCTGACGGTGAACTACACGGGCTTCCAGAACCTGACCCTGACCGGCGGCATCAAGAACCTGCTGGACGAGGATCCGCCGTTCGCGATCACCTACGACAGCAATACCGGCGCCGGCAGCACCTGGGAACCGCGCGTGGCCGATCCGCGTGGCCGCTCGTTCACCCTGATGGCGACCTACAAGTTCTTCTGATTGCTCTACACTGATGGCCCGCGCCGGGGAGGTGGTCGACCTCCCGGCGCGGGCCGTTTTTCTTTTGGAGCGTTGCCTCACGCATGAAGATCAGCCGCCGCAGCTTCGGCGCCGTTGCCGCCGCCTTGTCCCTTGCCTTGCCCGGCGTTGCCCCGGCGCGCACGCCTTCCTCGCGTCCCATGAAAAAACTCATCAAGCCGCCACGCCTGCAGCGCGGCGACGTCGTCGGACTGATCGCGCCCGGCGGCTACACCAACGAGCGCGCCATCGAGAAGGCGGTGCGCAATATCGAAGCGCTGGGCTTTCGCGTCAAGCAGGGCGCCTACCTGCGCGAAGTGTTCGGCAACTACGCAGGCTCGGTCCAGCAGCGCCTGGCCGACCTGCATGCGATGTTCCTCGACCCCGAGGTCAAGGCGATCTGGCCGATCCGCGGCGGCTCGGGCTGCATCTCGCTGGTATCGAGCCTGGATGTCGACCTCATTCGCCGCAACCCCAAGGTCTTGATCGGTTACTCCGACATCACGGCGCTGCACCTGGCGATATTCAAGCAGACCGGCCTGGTGACCTTCCACGGCCCGGTGGCGTCGTCGACGATGACGCCGTATTCGACCGAGCACATGATGGCGGTGCTCACCGATCCGCAGGCCAGCTACACGATCCCGATGTCGCGGGAGAACGCCGAGCGCGCGCTGAGCGAACCGCACTTCGGCGTCCACACCTTCACCCACGGCGTGGCCACCGGTCCGCTCATGGGCGGCAACCTGTCGCTGGTGGCGGCGCTGGCCGGCACGCCGTACGCGGCCGACATCGCGGGCAGCATCCTGTTCCTGGAAGAGGTGAACGAAGCGCCGTACCGGATCGACCGCTGGATGACCCAGCTCGACCTGGCGGGCGGCTTCAGGAATGCGGCGGCGCTGGTGGTCGGCATCTGCGAGAACTGCGGGCCGGAGCACGAAGACATCTCGCTCACGCTGGAGCGCACGCTGGGCCTGCACCTGCATCCGTTGACCATCCCCGCGGTGTCAGGCTACTCGATCGGGCATATCCGCAACCAGTTCACCCTGCCGATGGGGATCCAGGCGCGGATCGATACCCGGGCGCAGACGATCACGTTGCTGGAGGCTGCTGTATCGTAGGGTCGGCGGCTGCGCCGCCGACGCGTTGATGGTTGGCAGCGAGATCATCCGGCGCGATATCGGAGCCGGTAGCGCTCACCGCGTCGGCGGCGCAGCCGCCAACCCTACGTGCCGGCTCATCATGACCGAGCCGTGCGACTCGCCATCGATGCGGTACAGGTCGGGCACGTCGCCCGTGACCACGAAGCCGGCGCGCTCATACAGCCGGCGCGCGGCGAGGTTGACTGACAGCACGTCGAGGTCGACCCATTCGAGCGGCGGCGTGGCGGCGGCCCAGGCCAGCGCCGTCTCGACGAGTTGCCGGCCCAGCCCAAAGCGCCGGTAGTCGCGGTGCACGCCCATGCCCAGCAGTGCTCGATGGCTCGAGGATGGATCGGGCCGCGCGCGCAGGTCGATGTGGCCCGCGATCGCGCCCAGCGTGTCGAGCGCGACCCACATGCGGCGCCAGCCCGGCTGGCCGAACGGCACCGCGAAGCTGGCCGCGAAGGCCGCCGCTTTCTCGGGCGGCACGCGCGACTGGAGGCGCGACAGTGGCTGGAACAGCGGCATGCCGGCGCGGCCATTTTCCTGCAGCTGGTCGTCGAGATACTGAAAAAGCTGCGCCAGCCGCTCCGGCGCCAGCGGCGCGATCTGGAGGAGGGGCAGGCTCACAGTGCGCGCGCGATCAGGATCTTCTGGATGTCGCTCGTGCCTTCATAGATCTGGCATACGCGCACGTCGCGGTAGATGCGCTCGACCGGGAAGTCGGCCACGTAGCCATAGCCGCCAAACACCTGCATCGCGCTCGACACGACGTTCTCGGCCATCTCGGAAGCGAACAGCTTGGCCATCGCCGCTTCCTTCAGGCACGGCAGGCCCGCATCCTTCATCGCGGCGGCGTGCAGGATCAGCTGGCGCGCGGCCTCGATCTTCATCGCCATCTCGGCCAGGCGGAACTGCACCGCCTGGTGCTCGAAGATCGGTTTGCCAAAGCTCTCGCGTTCTTTCGCATAGCCGAGCGCCGCCTCGTAGGCCGCGCGCGCCATGCCGACCGATTGCACGGCGATGCCGATGCGGCCGCCCTCCAGCCCGGACAGGGCGATCCTGTAGCCCATGCCTTCCTCGCCGATCAGGTTCTCCGCCGGGATGCGGCAATTGTCGAACACGATCTGCGCCGTGTCCGACGAGTGCTGGCCCATCTTCTGCTCGATGCCGGCCACGATGTAGCCGGGCGTATCGGTCGGCACCCAGAACGCGCTGATGCCCTTCTTGCCGGCTTCCTTGCTTGTTACGGCCATGACGATGGCCACGTCGCCATGCTTGCCGCTGGTGATGAACTGCTTGGCGCCGTTGATGACGTAGCCGGCGCCGTCCTGGTCACGTACTGCGGTGGTGCGCAGCGCCGCCGCATCGCTGCCGGTGTGCGGCTCGGTCAGGGCGAAGGCGCCCAGCAGTTCGCCCTGGGCCAGCGGCCGCAGCCAGCGCGCTTTCTGTTCCTCGTTCGCATACATCATGGCGATGCTGCACACGGGGCAGTTGTTGACCGAGATGATGGTCGAGGTGCCGCCGTCGCCGGCCGCGATTTCTTCGAGCACCAGCGCCAGCGCCACGTAGTCCAGGCCCGCGCCGCCATACTGCTCCGGCACCGCCACGCCGAACGCGCCCAGGGCCGCCAGTTCCTTCAGCTCCTCTTTCGGGAAATGGTGCTCGCGGTCCCAGCGCGCGGCGTTGGGGGCCAGGCGCTCCTGCGCGAAGCTGCGCAGGGCGTCGCGGATCATCTGGTGTTCTTCGCTCAGGATCATGGTGTCTCGTGGGTTTTTTATGTGTGGGGATGACTCACCAGGCGATGGCGGCGCCATCGTGGTTCAGGAAGCTGCCGTTGGCGCTGGCGTCCACCTTCGCCAGGGTGGCGCGCAGGTCGCGCACGCTGTGTTCGGGCGTCAGGCTGGCGCCCGAGCCGCCCATATCGGTCTGGACCCAGCCCGGATGGAAGGCGACGCAGGTGACGCCCTGCGCGCCATAGGTGATCGAAGCGTCCTTCAGCACGGAATTGAGCGCCGCCTTGCTGGCGCGGTACAAGGTGCCGTCTGTGCCGGAACGCTCGCCGATCGATCCCATGCGCGAGGACAGTACGGCCAGCTTGCCGCGCGTGTCGGCCAGCAGCGGGCCGATGATGGGGATCAGGCGCATTGCGGCCAGCACGTTGGTGTGCATGACGGCGTCGAATTCGGGGCCGGTCGGGAAGCTTCCGTGGTCCGGGCCGTAGACGCCCGCCACCAGCCAGGCGCTATCGATCTTTTCATCGTCCAGGCGCCAGCCGAGTGCGGCGATCGATTCGGCGCTCGTGACGTCCAGCTGGTGCGCCACCGCGCCCAGTTGAACCAGCGCGTCGCAGTCTTCCTGCTTGCGCGCGGTGGCGATCACGCGCCAGCCGTCCGCGCGGTACTGGCGAACCATTTCTTGCCCGATGCCGCGCGAGGCGCCGACGATCAATACGGTAGGCATGATGAACTCCTTGTGAACGGTTGAATTCTCAATGTTCGCATGGTTCGTTCATCATTGCCGTACACCCGGTCGAACGGGATTACACCAGCTCGATCGCCATCGCGGTGGCTTCGCCGCCGCCGATGCACAGCGAGGCCACGCCGCGCTTGCCGCCGCTGCGCTTGAGCGCGCCGAGCAGGGTGATGACGATGCGCGCGCCGGAGGCGCCGATAGGGTGGCCCAGCGCGCAGGCGCCGCCGTGGACGTTGACCTTGCTGTGCGGGATGTCGAGGTCGCGCATGGCGGCCATCGGCACCGCGGCAAAGGCTTCGTTGATCTCGAACAGGTCGACGTCGCCGGCGGTCCAGCCGGTCTTTTTAAAGAGCTTCTGCATCGCGCCGATCGGGGCGGTGGTGAACAGGTTCGGTTCCTGCGCGTGGGTGGCGTGGCCCAGCACGCGCGCGATCGGGGTCAGGCCCAGCTCTTTCGCCTTCGATTCGCGCATCATCACCAGCGCGGCGGCGCCGTCGTTGATCGACGACGACGAGGCGGCAGTCACGGTGCCGTCCTTCTTGAACGCGGGCTTGAGCGACGGGATCTTGTCGACCTTGGCCTTGAGCGGGCCTTCGTCCTTGTCGATCACGGTGTCGCCCGCGCGGCTGGTGACGGTGACCGGCGCGATTTCCCAGTCGAAGCCGCCCTCGAGGCTGGCGGCCTGGGCACGCTTGACCGAGGCGATCGCGAACGCGTCCTGCTCCTCGCGCGTGAATTGATAAGTGGCCACGCACTCTTCGGCGAAGGTGCCCATCGAGCGGCCTTCACCGGTCTTTTCGTTGCGCGAGTAGGCGTCTTCCAGGCCGTCGAGCATCATGTGGTCGAACATCGGCGCGTGGCCGATGCGGTAGCCGCCGCGCGCCTTCGGGATCAGGTAGGGCGCACCCGTCATCGACTCCATGCCGCCGGCGACCACGATGTCGGCGCTGCCGGCCACCAGCTGGTCGTGGGCGAAGATGGCGGCCTGCATCGCCGAACCGCACATCTTGGACAGCGTGACGGCGCCGGTCGACAGCGGCAGGCCGGCCTTGATCAGCGCCTGGCGCGCCGGGGCCTGGCCCTGGCCGGCCATCAGGCAGTTGCCGAAGTAGACGTGCTCGACCGCGTCAGGCGCGACGCCGGCGCGCTCGACCGCGGCCTTGATCGCCACCGCGCCGAGGTCGCTCGCGGTCTTGGAAGAAAAATCGCCCATGAAGGCGCCCATCGGGGTGCGCGCTGCGCCGACGATGACGACTGGATCATTCATTGTAAAGTCTCCAAAGTTGGAAGCTGTGAACCGTCATTCCCGCGCAGGCGGGAACCCAAGTATTACATCGTCTCGCCGAACAGCTCGCGGCCGATCAGCATGCGACGGATTTCGCTGGTGCCGGCGCCGATCTCGTACAGCTTGGCGTCGCGCCACAGGCGGCCGACCGGGTATTCATTGATGTAGCCGTTGCCGCCCAGGGCCTGGATCGCTTCGCCCGCCATCCAGGTGGCCTTCTCGGCGCTGTACAGGATGGCGCCGGCGGCGTCCTTGCGCAGGGCGCGCACCTGTTCCGGCGCGGTGGCGCGGTCGCAAGCCTGGCCCACGGCGTACACATAGGCGCGGCAAGCCATCATGGTCGAATACATGTCGGCGATCTTGCCCTGCATCAGTTGGAACTCACCGATCGCCTGGCCGAACTGCTTGCGGTCGTGGATGTACGGCACCACGACGTCCATGCAGGCCGCCATGATGCCCAGCGGACCGCCGGACAGCACGGTGCGTTCGAAATCGAGGCCCGACATCAGGACGTTGACGCCCTTGCCGACGCCGCCCAGTACGTTTTCCACAGGCACTTCGCAATCCTGGAACACCAGTTCGCCGGTGTGCGAGCCGCGCATGCCCAGCTTGTCCAGTTTCTGGGCGACCGAGAAACCCTTGAAGCCTTTTTCGATCAGGAAGGCGGTCATGCCGCGCGGGCCCGCCTCGGGGTCGGTCTTGGCGTACACCACCAGGGTATCGGCGTCGGGACCGTTGGTGATCCACATCTTGCTGCCGTTGAGCACGTAGCGATCGCCCTGGAGGTCGGCGCGCAGCTTCATGCTGACCACGTCGGAACCGGCGTTCGGCTCGGACATCGCCAGCGCGCCGACGTGCTCGCCCGAGATCAGCTTGGGCAGGTATTTGCGCTTCTGTTCCGCATTGCCGTTGCGCTTGATCTGGTTGACGCACAGGTTCGAGTGGGCGCCGTAGGACAAGCCGACCGAGGCCGAAGCGCGCGAGATTTCTTCCATGGCCACGATGTGGGCCAGGTATCCCATATTGGCGCCGCCGTACTCCTCGCCGACGGTGATGCCCAGCAGGCCCAGTTCGCCCATCTTCTTCCACAAGTCCATCGGGAACTGGTCGCTGCGGTCGATTTCAGACGCGCGCGGCGCGATTTCGCTTGCCGCGAATTGTTGAACCGCTTCGCGCAGCGCGGCGATGTCGTCGCCATGGTCAAAGGTCAAGCCTGGGAGATGCAGCATGTCGTCCTCACGGTGAACGGTGGTTGGGCAGAGTGGGGCAGCCAGTGAACGAATATCATACTCGCCTGTTACGTTAACGTAAACGTAAAGTGAGGCCACTGTGGCGACCTCATGGTTTAGTGAGCGAACCAGCCCGCATGATGGAGCCATTGTTGACAGGAACGACAACAACTTAAGTCGGTGAGAATGAACTAGCGGGAACTGGGTAAAGCAGGGAATAAAAATTCTAAGATCTCTAAAAAGCATAAAGTCAGGTGCCCGGCTTGATATGTATTAAATGTTGTATTTGCATCATAAGCTAAGCATCAAGCTACCTTTATTGTTATTCTTAAAAAACAATTAAAATGATGTGGCTAGGGGATAACAAATGAAGAATTGTTATTTGGCAATCATTTTGTGTTTCTTGTTTGCTGGTTTTTCTCGTCCTTCCCATGCGCAGCAGATCGTCGGTGAATGTTTGCAAGGGGATGGAAAGATCTTTGGCGTCTATCAAAATTTTTTTGTACAACAAAAGTTTTTCCCAGCAAACCAAGGTCAGGGTTATCGCGATCCTTCCGGCCAGGCCTTCATGCGGTTTCCCTCGGTGAGCAGTATCGCGGTCTGGGTGACCTGGGACATGAACATGATCCAGATCGACCAGATGGGGTGGCATGTCATCGGAAAATGCCAGATGAATCCACAATTTGTGCAGAGTATGGCGATCGTCACCTTCCCGATGCCGCAGCAATATAATGCGGTGGTTTTCGAATCACCGGGCACGAATGGGATGACAAGATCGGCAACGATCCCGGCAAATTTCTTGATTCAAGAAATCACGTTTGTCAAACCGCTCGTTCCCCAGTTGTCGGCAGCACAGGAATGCCAGTCCTATGTGAGCCAGGGAAATCACAACGGATTCATGGATTGCATGGCGCCGAAAATGATGGGGAGCCGCGAACATGGCTACTACGATTGCATGCGCCGGCATGGCGGTAACCAGGATGAACTTGCCTTGTGCATGCTCGGCAGATCAATGGGCCAGAACGAGAGGGCGGCCCTGAATGCTGCAGAGGCTTGTTATCGGCAATACGGCACGGCCTGGCAACAATACCCCGCTTGCGCCTTGCAGAACAATCTGCCGTTCGATGAACGGACGGCGCGCGCCATCCAGTGTCTTGAGAAGAGCGCCGGTGGCAACGGAATAGATTATCTGGGAATGGGGGTGTGCTATGCCGGGCCTGATTTAATGAAAGGCATGAATCAGGAGTCCTTGATAGCAATGCAATGTGCCATGGCTAGTGGTGGTGATCCGATGACGTTTGCTACCTGCACTGGTGGACAGCTCGCCACGAATGAGCTGAACAAGTGTTTTACGCACGGCATCGGTGGAAATGGCTGTTTTGGTGATGGGAATACATTGGTCAGCACTGCTCGGAATATTGGAAATGAAATCGGACAGCATTTTGGCCAGAACAGTGCGGCAGTCCAGGCTTGGAATGCCATGACCACCATGCCTGGGCCGAATAACGAAGCGGTCAAGATTGTTAATCATTCGGTGCGTGAAATGGAAAAGGCAGGCAAGAATATTGGGAGGGAAGTCAAGAAAATTCTGCCACGTATAAGATTCTGATGTTACATAGCAGGAGGCAAACCATGAAAGCGCTATTGATGATATTGTTGCTGTCAACTCATGCAAGCTTTGCGTCCGCCAATACAGTGCATTATGAGCTGAAGGTCTGGCAGAGCAATAATCAGAATCTCAAGAGTATCGGAAAGTACGCTACTCTGGGGCAATGCCGTACGGCGCTCGCCGAATTTCGGAAAGCCAATTCGGGATGGGCTGGAGGGTGCTTCAATATTTAGCCGACCTATCGATCGGCCCTCGACGTCGGTCCTGATACCGATATTGATTCCATCCGCACGGCGCTCATGGCCATGCGGGTTGGAATTGTTCGTTCTCCGACAGCTGACTTGATCGACCACTTCTGATCAGCCGAATCACTGCAGGTCTTCCTGCCAACATGGCCAGGCGAATGTCACGCCGTGTCGCGCGCCGTCTCGTCCTCGGAGAGCAGGCGACGGCATTCTTCCTCGTGGGCCGAGATTTCTTCCAGCGCCATGTCGATGTCGGCGCGCTGCTGTTCCAAGGTCAGGCGCTGCTGGGCCAGCACGCCCAGGAAGCGGTTGATCTGGGCCACCGTGTCCCTTGGGGACTCATACATGTCGACGATGCTCTTAATTTCGGACAATGTCAGGCCCAGGCGCTTGCCGCGCAGGGTCAGTTTCAGGCGGGTGCGGTCGCGCGGGGTGTACACGCGGTTGCGTCCGCCCACGCCTTCGCGCATGGGGCTGAGCAGGCCCTGGTCTTCATAAAAACGGATCGCCCTTGCGGTGATGTCGAATTCGCGCGCCAGTTCGGCGATGGTATAGGTAGTGGGCATGAGTTTTCAGGCGGTTGGGAAACGTTTGCGGGAATCGCTTAGAATCGCAAAACGATACCGTGATTGCCGTTTACGTTAACTGACAGTGTCGCCACATTGTAGCGCGGTCTCCGACCCCGAAAACGAAAGATTGCCATGAATGCCCTTGAAGCCCAGCTGGATTATCCGTTTGGCGACGCCATCCCCGTACCCGGCGCCGTGCACGACGTCATGCCGGGCCTGCGCTGGGCGCGCATGCCGTTGCCGTTTGCGCTGGACCATGTCAATGTGTGGCTGCTGGAAGACGAACTCGAGGAGCGACGCGGCTGGAGTCTGGTCGATACCGGCGCCGGTACCGACGCCACCCGCGCCGCCTGGGAGCAGGTGGTGGCGCAGGGCCTGGAAGACCGGCCGCTGCTGCGCCTGATCGCGACGCATTGCCATCCCGACCACGTCGGCCTGTCCGGCTGGCTGTGCGCGCGGTTTGCGGCGCCGTTCTGGACCACCACCGGCGAGTTCGGCTTCATGCGCATGATGGCGGCGGCGCTGCCCGGCGTGGACGGACCGTCGGCCGTGCCCCATTTCGAGCGCCACGGCCTGGTCGATGCGGCGCTGCTGGACCAGATGCGCAGCCGCCGCAATTACTATCCTTCGCTGGTGCCGGCGGTACCGCAAGCCTATACCCGGCTGCAGGATGGGCAGCTCGTCACGATCGGCGGCCAGGCCTGGCGCGTGATCACCGGCTTCGGTCACTCCCCGGAACACGCCTCGCTCTACTGCGCGGCGCTGAACGTGCTGGTCTCGGGCGATATGGTGTTGCCGCGGATCTCGACCAATGTCTCGGTATTCGCCGTCGAGCCCGAAGGCAATCCGCTTCAGCTCTATCTCGATTCGCTGTCGAAGTTCGCCGGCCTGCCCGAAGACGTGCTGGTGCTGCCGTCGCACGGCAAGCCCTTCCGCGGTCTGCATACCCGCATCGCCCAGCTGCGCGACCACCACGCGGCGCGCCTGGATGAGGTGATCGCGGCCTGCGCCACGCCATGCTCGGCGACCGACATCGTGCCGGTCATGTTCCGGCGGCCGCTCGATGCGCACCAGCTCAGCTTCGCGCTGGGCGAGGCGCTGGCCCACCTGCACATGCTCTGGTACGGCGGCCGCCTGCGCCGCATGACCGGTGACGACGGCGTGGTGAGATTTCAGGAAATCTAACATCCAATTTGTCACGGGCGGATACAATTTTTTTGGCATGCGCATTCCCGAGGAACGGTCTAACCAATGGTGCGTAGATTGATTCTTTCGCATCGTAGAAAATTTTGTAAAAATCCTACTTTGCGGGATTGCTGTTGGGTATTAGTTGCACGAAGCGTAAAAACTATTAAAAAACCACATCATTGTTACATTTTGGTTGTATGATTTGGACCTTTGGCTTCTCATCCACAGGGAGACGAAGCCGCCCGTCCAAGTCTCAATAACCCAGTATCACGATGAATTCAACGAATGAACGGGAGAGCTTCAGCGAGCGACTGCAGCAGGCCCTGAAGAACGCACACTACTCGCCTGACAGCCCGACCCGCCTGGCACGAGAATTTAATATTCGCTTCGAAGGCCGTCCGATCACGGTCCACGCGGCCCGCAAATGGCTGGTAGGTGAAGCCATTCCCACCCAGGAAAAGTTGCGCATGATCGCCCAGTGGCTGGGCGTGCCTGCCGACTGGCTGCGCTTCGGCGGCGCCGAGCAGGCCGCGAGCCTTGACGCCGCCAACGGCGGCGCCCGGTTCGAATCGGCCGACGTCAAGCTCATTGCCGACCTGCAGCGCCTGGATGAACACCATCGCCAGCTGGCGCGCGAGTTCATCCGCATGCTGGTGCGCATGAACCACCAGAAAGCGGAAGCGAAGTAAGCCGGCTTGCCCGGGGCTTGCACTTTTCGTCATGCCGTGCCGCACAAACGGCCGCAGCTGGGTCATAATCTGTTCAGGTGGCAGCCTGTTCGCCACCGCCCCCAGGTCCACCCAGGAGCAGCTGACGCATGCGAAACAACTACGCCAATACCGCCCAGCTCAAGGATTTGATGACGGCGCCGCCCATGACGGCAGCGCGTCATGCCGAGGTCATGCGAGAGCGCAATGCCCGGCGACGAATGCTTGAAGAGGCGCGCGAGTTGAAGAAGTCCCAGGACAAGTACGACGACAAACGCTGAACGCGGGGAGCCGGCCGGACGCTGGCGCCGCCATTCAGGCGTCTTGTTCGCCCTTCATGCCACCCCAGCGGGCGGCCTGGGCATTTTCTATCCCTAACAAATCCACGACACGGTCCACCGTGTGCTCGACCATGTCCGCGATCGTCGCCGGCCGGTGGTAGAAGCTGGGCAGGGGAGGAAAGACGATCCCGCCCATTTCGGTCACGGCCGTCATATTGCGCAAGTGGGCCAGGTTGAAGGGCGTTTCGCGCACCATCAGGATCAGGCGCCGGCGTTCCTTGAGGATCACGTCGGCCGCGCGTGTCACAAGGTTGTCAGAAAAACCATGGGCGACCGCTGCCAGCGTTTTCATCGAACAGGGGGCGATCACCATGCCGTCGGTCTGGAACGAGCCGCTGGCGATCGAGGCGCCGACGTCGCGGTTGCGATGGACGACGTGGGCCAGTGCTTCGGCGTCGCGCCGCTGCAGGCCGAGTTCCTGGTGCAGGGTGAGAGAGGCGGCGTCGGAAACGACCAGGTGGGTCTCGACGCCCGGGGTGGCGTGCAGCCGCCGCAGCAGCTGCACGCCATAGGCCGCGCCGGTTGCGCCGGTGATGGCGACAACGATCCGGCGCTCGCCGCCGCGGCGGAGACCTTCCGCCATGGGATCAGCCGTTTTTCAGCAGGGCCTGCAGTTCGCCCGATTCGTACATCTCGTTCATGATGTCGGTGCCGCCGATGAACTCGCCCTTCACGTACAGCTGAGGAACGGTCGGCCAGTTCGAGTAGTCCTTGATGCCCTGGCGCACTTCGGCGTCGTCCAGCACATTGACGGTGGCAACGTTGTCAATGCCGCAGGCTTTCAGGATCTGGATGGCGCGGCCCGAGAAGCCGCACTGCGGGAACTGGGCGGTGCCCTTCATGAACAGCACGACCGGGGTGGAGGTCACGGTTTCTTTGATCCAGGTTTGCACGTCGCTCATTTGATTCTGCCTTTGAAGAAAAGGAATAAGTAGATGGCGACATTCTATAACGACTTGGCCGACAAAGTTGGCCAAGTCGCCCCCACGCAGGTGGGGGGGCAGGTTCGCATCGCCGTCGGCCGCTGGTGGACTGCGGTATCATCGATCAGTTCAAGATTATCAAGAAACACGATGAAGACGTTTGCTACCTTGCCGCCAGTGGCCATGTGGGTGTTCGCGGCCGTGCTCGGGCTGCCTGCCTTGTTCGATATCGCCAGCGCCCTCGCGCGCGGCTGGTTCGCCGGCATGTTCTTCGCGCTCGGGCCCCTGATGATGGCGCTGTACCTGGCCTGGTGCGCCTGGCAGCGCCGCGCCGGCCGCACGGCGCTGCTGGAGTCGCCGCGTGTCGCCCTGATCGGCTACATCTGCTTCGGCGCTTTTGTCGGCAGCTTCCTGGTGAAGATCATGACCCAGGGCGCGACCCTGAAACTGCCCGGGATGTAACGGTATGCAGCCGGCATTGCGGTATGATCGCCTGGTTTGTCATTCGATTATTGGAGTAACGATGCAGCAACCCCGCCCGCGCGTACCGTCGCCGAACATGAACTTCGTGATCGCCGCCCTGCTGGGCATTCCCGGCCTGCTGAACATCTATGGCGGCATCACGCGCTCCAGCGTGGGCGACATCCTGTCCGGCGCGGCGGCCCTGGTGTATGCCGTGTTGCTGGTGCGCGACGCCATCCACATCAGGAAGACCGGCCTGCCGGCCATCCCGCAGGCGCGCATGCTCCTGATCGGCTTCGGCTGCCTGACGGTCTACCTGATCGGCATGTTCATGAAGCACAGCGGATAAACGAGACAACGGGCCAGCGGCGCGATGTCGTAGCGTAGGCGGCTGTGCCGTCCACGCATTCAAATCACGCAGGCGTGGCGGCAGAGCGGATCGAGGTCGAACGCGTGGGCGGGAAGCCCGCCCACCTTACGATGAAGCTGCCAGCTATTTGCGCAGCTTGGCGAAGGCGTCCGCCATCGCATTGTTGGACGGCGGCGCCGACCGTTCCTGGCGCTGATGCTGGACCACGCGCTTGGCATCGACGCGGTCGCCGCGCTGCTCCGGCCGCGAACCGGCCTGCGGCGCGCTGTCCGACAGGCGCATGGTCAGCGCGATGCGCTTGCGCTTGGGGTCCACTTCCAGCACCTTGACCTTGACCACCTGGCCGGCCTTGACCACCGTGTGCGGATCCTTCACGAAGGTGTTCGACAGCGCCGAAATGTGCACGAGCCCATCCTGGTGCACGCCGATGTCCACAAAGGCGCCGAAGGCCGCGACGTTGGTCACGACGCCTTCCAGGATCATGTCCGGACGCAGGTCCGAGATTTCTTCCACGCCTTCCTTGAAGGTGGCGGTGGTGAATTCCGGACGCGGGTCGCGGCCCGGCTTTTCCAGCTCCTTCAGGATGTCGCTGACGGTCGGCACGCCGAACTTCTCGTCGGCGTACTTCGACGGATTCAAGCCCTTGAGCAGCGCGGCGTCGCCGATCACCGCCTTCATGTCGCGCTTGACGTCGGCCAGGATCTTCTCGACCACCGGATACGATTCCGGGTGCACCGCCGACGCATCCAGCGGATTGGCGCCGTCCACGATGCGCAGGAAGCCCGCCGCCTGCTCGAAGGTCTTGTCGCCCAGCCGCGGCACTTTTTTCAGCGCGGCGCGCGAGGCAAAAGCGCCGTTGGCGTCGCGGTAGGCCACGATGCCCTGGGCCACCGTGCTCGACAGGCCCGACACCCGCGCCAGCAGCGGCGCCGAGGCAGTGTTCACGTCCACGCCCACGGCGTTCACGCAGTCCTCGACCACCGCGTCGAGCGAGCGCGCGAGCTGGGTCTGCGACACGTCGTGCTGGTACTGGCCGACGCCGATCGACTTCGGATCGATCTTGACCAGTTCGGCCAGCGGATCCTGCAGGCGGCGCGCGATCGAGACCGCGCCGCGCAGCGACACGTCCATGTCGGGCAGCTCGCGCGAGGCGAACTCCGAGGCCGAATACACCGAAGCCCCCGCTTCCGACACCACGATCTTCTGGAGCTTGAGTTCCTGATGTTGCTTGATCAGGTCTTGCGCCAGCTTGTCGGTCTCGCGCGAGCCGGTGCCGTTGCCGATCGAGATCAGCGACACCTTGTGCTTCGCCGCCAGCTGGCCCAGCGTGTGCAGCGCGCCATGCCAGTCGTTGCGCGGCTGGTGCGGATAGACGGTGGCGGTATCGAGCACCTTGCCGGTGGCGTCGACCACGGCCACTTTCACGCCGGTGCGCAGGCCCGGATCGAGGCCCATGGTGGCGCGCTGGCCGGCCGGCGCCGCCAGCAGCAGGGCTTTCAGGTTGCGCGCGAAGACGCCGATCGCGTCGAGTTCCGCCCTGTCGCGCAGGGCGCCCATCAACTCCGTATCCAGGTGCATGAAGCTTTTCACGCGCCAGGTCCAGCGCGCGGTGTCCTGCAGCCACTTGTCGCTTGGCCTGCCCTGCGCCTTGATGCCGAAGCGCGCCGCGATGCGGCCCTCGCACGGGTTCAGCGGCGCGTCCCACTTCGGCTTCTCGGGTTCCGAATCCAGGCGCAGGCTCACGTCCAGCACGCCCTCGCGGCGGCCGCGCAGCAGGGCCAGCGCGCGGTGCGACGGCACGGCGCTCAGGGGCTCGTTGTAATCGAAGTAGTCGGCGAACTTCTCGCCCTCGTCTTCCTTGCCGGCGACGACCTTTGATTCGACCACGCCATGCTCGACCACGTACTCGCGCAGCGACTGCAGCAGCTCGGCATCCTCGGCGAAGCGCTCCATCAGGATCTGGCGCGCGCCGTCCAGGGCGGCCTTGGCGTCCGGCACGCCGGGGTTGGCGCCGCCGTCCGGATTCGTGAACGCCTCGCGCAGGTAGCCGCTCGCGGCTTGTTCCGGGTTCAGGGTCGGGTCGGCCAGCAGCGCTTCCGCCAGCGGCGCCAGGCCAGCCTCGATCGCGATCTGGGCCTTGGTGCGGCGCTTCTGCTTGTAGGGCAGGTACAGGTCTTCGAGCCGGGTTTTGTCTTCCGCCATGGCGATGGCCTGCATCAGCTCGGGCGTCATCTTGTTCTGTTCGGTGATCGACGCGACGATCGCGGCGCGCCGGTCTTCGAGCTCGCGCAGGTAGCGCAGGCGTTCTTCGAGCAGGCGCAGCTGGATGTCGTCGAGACCGCCCGTGGCTTCCTTGCGATAGCGGGCGATGAAGGGCACGGTGGCGCCTTCGTCGAGCAAGGCGATGGCGGCGGCCACCTGGGCCGGGCGGGCGGCGAGTTCTTGGGCGAGGCGTTGTTCGATGGAGGGCAGCATGGATCGTGAATCGTTGTATCGAAGGTGGGGGAAGCGCTGATTCATTCTGGCGGCGGTCTTGGCACGGAAAAAAGACGCCCTGCTGCGTTGTAAATCCTCGCCATACCACGCGGTATGGCTGTGGTTTACGCCTTGCCGGGCGCCTTTTTCCGTCGCCAATCCCATCCGCCAGAATAAATCAGCGCTTCCCAAGCGGCCAATGATACGCGCTCATCGACGATGCGCCAGTCTTGACAGCGCCACACGAACATGAGAGAACAACCGGTTGACATGTAAGCGTGCGCTTTGCGCACGGATGAGATTTGTCCACTACGTGCGATTCCGAACAAAACGGAAGTGTCCGTATGCGAGATAATGCCGTTTATTGCCTTTTTTGATACGAAGCCACGAGACCCAATGACCACAGTCGATTATCTTCGCGAGAAAGCCAGCGACGCACCTCCGGCCCGCGCTCCCGCACGTTCCCCGGCCCTTCCGGCGCCGGTGGTGAGCTGGCTGCAGCGGGTCGAGGCCGCGGCCCACCCCCAGCCGAAGCTGACCGACGAAGTCGTTGACCCCAAGGCCGCGCAATACAAGTTCGTCTATGTCATGGCGCCCACCAGCGGCGGCCGCCACGTCGCGCTGTGCCTGTGCAAGGCGCGCCTGCGCCCGAACGGCGACGTGGCCGCGGCCAGCCCGGTCAGCGAAGTGTTTTCGCTCCTGTCGGCGCCGCCCAGCTATCTCGAAGGCGACGACGTCGACCTGGTGCGCTTCTTCATCGCCATGCGCAGCGGCTCGGCCCAGGGCACCAGCGCCACCGAACCCAAGGGCAAGGTGGGCGCGATCCTGCTGCAGATGCTGCTCGAGCAGGGCAAGCTGCTGTGGGCGAACTCGTGGTCCGACATGGCCAGCGGCCTGGTGTATCCGCTGCAGGGCGGCCCGACCCGCCTGGCCAGCCTGGCCTGGCGCGACGAAGGCCGCGTGTCCAAGCTCGGATGGTCGGTCGAGCCGGTCGGCGGCGCCGCCACCCACAGCGCGGCCGACCAGATCGACTACATGCTGCCGACCGATCCGCCGTGGTACATCGACAACCTGTCCTGCGGGCCGCTCGAACTCAATCGCGGCGGCATCGACATCTCGCTGGCCGAACTGCAGGCCCTGGTGGCGCAAGCCCCGGCCCTGACCGGCACCGACAAGAAGCGCGTCTCGCAGCTGCTGCTGGCCCACGGCCTGCAGCAGCTGATGCCATTGCCGCAGCCGCTCACCCAGCGCCTGAGGAATGACGTCAAGCCGATTCCGCACCTGCTGCTCGATGCCGTCCAGCTGGCCGACGGCAACGTCACGCGCTGGCAGGACTTCGCCGTGCTGGCCTTCGACTACGACGGCCAGCGCGTCTCGTTCGACCCGTCGCAGCGCGTGGTGCGCCAGATCGGCGACGTCACCGAAATCATCGAGCGCGATCCGAAGGCCGAAAGCGACGCCCTCGATAAACTGGGCGAGATCGGTTTTCGCAAGCCGGCCACCGCCCCGTTCAACGCCATGGCCGGTGCGCTGCAGCTCGACAGCCAGGCGCACTGGCTGCGCTTTGCCGAGAACGACGTCGACGCGCTGTCCGACGCCGGCTGGCATCTGCAGAAATCGAACAAGTACCGCTACGACGTGGTCCCGGTCGAAGACTGGTATGCCGACATCGACGAGCCGGCCGAGGCAGGCAATGCCTGGTTCGAGCTGGAGCTGGGCATCGTGGTGGCGAAGAAGCGCGTGCCGCTGCTGCCGGTGCTGGTGCAGCTGATCCGCGGCGCGCCGCTCGAATTCGACCCAAGCGTGCTGGCCGCCCACCAGGAGGCCGACCAGATGCTGGCCGTCCTGCCCGACGGTGTGCGCGTGGCGCTGCCATGGGCCCGCCTCAAGCCGATCCTCGCCACCTTGGGCGAGCTGTACTTCAACGACAAGATCAAGGGCAAGCTGCGCCTGTCGACCCTGGATGCGGCGCGCCTCGAAGAACTGGCGCGCGGCGTCGAGCTGCGCTGGACCGGCGGCGAGCGCCTGCGCGAGACCGGCCGCAAGCTGAGCCAGTTCGGGGCGGTCAAGAAGGTCGAGGCCCCTGCCGGCCTGCAGGCCACCTTGCGCGACTACCAGCTCGACGGCCTGTCGTGGATGCAGTTCCTGCGCGAGTACGACCTGGGCGGCATCCTGGCCGACGACATGGGTCTTGGTAAAACCGTGCAGACACTGGCGCACATCCTCACCGAGAAGGAAGCCGGCCGCCTCACCAGCCCGGCCCTGGTGATCGCCCCGACCAGCCTGATGACCAACTGGTTCGACGAAGCCGCGCGCTTCGCGCCGAGCCTCAAGGTGCTGCTCCTGCAGGGCAAGGAGCGCATGGACCTGTTCGGCCAGATCGACGACGCCGACATCGTCCTGACCACCTATGCGCTGCTGCCGCGCGACGAAGAAGAACTGCGCAAGCACCACTACCACCTGGTGATCCTCGACGAATCGCACTACATCAAGAACACCCGCTCCAAGGCGGCGCAGACGGCCGGCTCGCTCGACGCCCGCCATCGCCTGTGCCTGTCGGGCACGCCGCTCGAGAACCACCTGGGAGAGCTGTGGTCGCAGTTCCACTTCCTGCTCCCTGGCCTGCTGGGCGACGAAAAGACCTTCAACACGCAGTTCCGCCATCCGATCGAACGCCAGGATGACCCGGTGCGCCGCACCCTGCTCAATCGCCGCATCCGGCCTTTCCTGCTGCGCCGTACCAAGGACCATGTGGCCAAGGAGCTGCCGGAGAAAACCGAGATGGTGCGCCGCATCGAGTTGTCCGGGCCGCAGCGCGACCTGTACGAGACGGTGCGCCTGGCGATGGACAAGAAGGTGCGCGACGAGATCGACCGCAAGGGCGTGGCGCGCAGCCAGATCGTCATCCTCGAGGCGCTGCTCAAGCTGCGCCAGGTCTGCTGCGATCCGCGCCTGGTCAAGTCGATGCCGTCCAAGAAGAACACGGCCGCCGTGTCGGCCAAGCTGCTGGACCTGATGCAGATGGTCGAAGACCTGCTGGGCGAGGGCCGCAAGATCCTGGTGTTCTCGCAGTTCACCAGCATGCTCGGCCTGATCGAGGAAGAACTCGACGCGCGCAACATCCCGTACGCGATCCTGACCGGCGAGACGCGCGACCGCTCGGCCCAGGTGGCGGCCTTCCAGCAGGGCGCGGTGCCGATCTTCCTGATCAGCCTGAAAGCCGGCGGCGTCGGGCTCAACCTGACCGCGGCCGACACCGTGATCCACTACGACCCGTGGTGGAACCCGGCGGCCGAGAATCAGGCGACCGACCGCGCCTGGCGCATCGGGCAAGACAAGCCCGTGTTCGTGTACAAGCTGATCGCGAAAGGCACGCTGGAAGAAAAAATCCAGCTGCTGCAGCAGAAGAAGTCGGAACTGGCGCAGTCGATCCTGTCCGAAGGCGAATCGCAGAAGATGGCGCTGACGCAGGAAGACCTGCAGGCGATCTTCGCGCCGCTGGACGATTGAGTGGGTTGGGTGGGGCCGCGCTCGCTGGCGTGAGCGTGGCCCGGAAAGAATGCACGCGGCGCAAGGCCGCGTGCAGCGCCGTCAAGACGGCTTATTTGTAGAAGGCTTCGACCTTGCCCTTGAGCTTGATGAGCATCGGCTTGCCGCGGCGGTCGAGCGTCTTGCCGGCGGCAACCTTGATCCAGCCTTCGCTGAGACAATATTCCTCGACGTCGTAGCGATCCTTGTCGTTGAAGCGGATGCCGATTTCGTGCTGGAACACGTCACGGTTGTGGAAAGGGCTGCTCGGATCGATCGACAGCCGGTCTGGGAGCGGGGGGAGGGTTGCGGTATCGTTCATGGTGCGCGAATTATCCCTCAACTCGCCGGGACATGGCGCATTTCTTTGTACGGGCCGCTTGTGGCCGGGGCTCGCGCGAATCAGGCGCGCCATCGAGAGATATTCCGAAAACATTGTTTCGTGGCTGTATACTTGGTGTCAAACCTGACATCCTTGTCAGCTGGTTAAGAAAGACCCCCGATGAAGTCCAGCCCCCATGCCGCCGCCCCGTCACCAGGCTCCTCACCCGTCACGGGCCGCCTCGATGACGATGCGCTGCCGGCCGCCCAGTTCCGCGCGATCGCCGAACTGGGCGGCGACGTGGCCTTCGCCATCGCGCTGCCGGCGCGCCGCCTCGTGTATCTGAGCCCCGCCTTCGGCGCGCTGAGCGGCTTTGACCGCGCGGCGCTGCAGCGTGCGCTCGACGGCGAGGGCGTGTCGCCCCTGGCGCCGCTCGCGGCCTGGCTGCGCGAGGCGGCCGGCGGCGAGCCCGGCGCGCGCAGCCGGCGCGAATTCGACCTGTTCGACGCCGAAGGCCGGCCGCTGGCGCTGGACGGCCTGGCCACGGTGTTGGCCGATGCCGTGGCCGATGCGGCGGCCGGCCCTGCCCCGACCCTGGTCGGCCTGCTGCGCGACCTGTCGGCGCAGCGCGCCCATCAAAGCGAGCAGAAGCGTTTTGCCAGCATGCTCAACCACGAATTCCGCACCCCGCTGGCCACGATCGACGGCGCCATCCAGCGCCTCGAGGCGACCTCGAGCCACGCCGACGAGCCCACGCGCACGCGCTACCGCAAGATCGGCGCCGCGGTCGATCGCCTGATCGGGATGCTCGACGAATACCTGTCTCCGGACCGCATGGCCGCGCTCGGCCGCGCGCGCCAGCCGAACACGATCACCGTGAACGGCCTGGTCGACAGCGGCGCCACCCAGATCCGCGCGGCCGGCCGCGAAGCCGTGCTGCGGCTGGAGGAACTGCCACTGACCCTGCGCGGGGAGCCGGAAGGCCTGCGGCTGGCGCTCAAGGTCTTGATCGACAATGCGCTGGCGTTTTCGCCGCCGTCGGCGCCCGTAATCCTGCGTGTGCGGCGCAGCGGCGGCGGGGTCGAGCTGGCGGTGCTCGACGGCGGCGCCGGCGTGCCGCCGCAAGACGCGCTGCGGGTCTTCGACAAAGGCTACCGCGGCCGCAACGCCGCCGGCCTGGCCGGCAGCGGCCTCGGCCTGTACATGGCGCGCTCGATCGTCGAGGTGCATGGCGGAGTGCTGAGCCTGGCGCCGGGGGAGGAAGGCGCGGGCGCCGAGTTCCGCCTGTGGATGCCTGCCTTGGGCCTGTAGGGAGGCTGATCCAGTCTTGGCGGCGGTTCGGCACATGAAAACGTCCTGCCGCGTTGCACATCCTCGCCAACCACGCGCGGTATGGCTGAGGTGGATGCGCGACCGGCGAGGCCTTGCCGGCCGCTTTTTTCTGTGCCAATCCCTTTCGCCACAATACATCGGTGCCTCAGTAGAGGAACAACTCCTTGCTTCAGACCGCCTCAGCAACGATAATCGGACCGCGACCCGGCAAGGATAACGCTACCATTGGTATCATTGTCGAGTGATTGAACGATATGGCCAGGGAATGACGCAGATACTGATTGTTGAAGACAATGGCGAGTACGCCGACGACATGGCCGAGTTCCTGAAGGAGCTCGACCATGAAGTGACGATCGCCAGGACCGCCAGCGAAATGTGGGCGGCGTTGACGCGCACCCCGGCCGCGGTGGTCGTGCTCGACCTCGGCTTGCCGGATGAGGACGGGTTCAACGTCATTCCGCGCATGCGCCAGCTGTATCCCGAGATCGGCCTGCTGGTGCTGACGGGCCGGGTGGCGTTCGACCACCGCATCCTGGGCCTGCGCCTGGGCGCCGACCATTATTTGACCAAGCCGATCAAGTTCCCCGAACTGGCGGCCCACATCGAAGCCCTGGACCGCCGGGTGCGTCCGCCCGATCCGGTCCCGACGCCGAGCAAGTGGATCCTGCGCGTGAGTGCGCGCCAACTCGAGCTGATGGGCAAGGTCGTCGACCTGACCGAAAAAGAGTGCAATTTCCTGCACCTGTTGACGATCAACACCCGTCCGGTGCCGCGCCATGTGATCGTGGCCGGCATGGGCGGCGAAGATCCGGACGCCAGCCGCCGGGTCGACATGCTGGTCTACCGCCTGCGCAAGAAAGCCCGATCCGGCCTCGGCCAGGACCTCCCCCTGCGCAGCGCCTACGGCGAAGGCTACAGCCTCTCCGCCGGCTTCACCCTCTCATAATAATTAGGGTCAGAGTAGAATTATTGGCCAATAGCCGCTCGGACAATTAGGGTCAGAGTAGAATTATTGGCCAATATCTTTGGCAACCTTGCCCTTTTCACCCAAATTCTCGCAAAATTGCTCGGCTTCTGTTGCCCCTGGCTTATGTGTCAATTAAATAGGGACAGAGTCAGCGTGTTTTTGCCGCCGCTTGCGATTAATGAGGGACAGAGTCGTTTTCTATTGTAGAATCCCCTGCTCAACATTTGAGCAAACGTCATGGCACGCCAACCCCGACTCATCGTTCCCGAGCAGCCGCACCACGTCATCCAGCGCGGCAATAACCGCCAGGTGATCTTTCGCGAAGAAGCCGACTATCAGTGCTTCCTGGTGTGGCTCAAGGAAGGCGCCAGGTTCTACGACGTGGCGATCCACACCTACGTGTTGATGCCGAACCACCTGCACCTGCTGGCCACGCCCAGCGACGCCACCGGCCTGGCGCTGATGATGCAGAAGGTAGGCCGGCTGTATGTCCCCTGGTTCAATCACAAGTACGAGCGCAGCGGCGGCCTGTTCGAAGGGCGTTTTCGTACCTCGCTGATCGATTCGGACCGCTATTTCATGACCTGCAGCCGCTATATCGAGCTCAATCCGGTGCGCGCGCAACTCACCGCGGCCCCCGAGGACTATCCCTGGTCCAGCTACGCCCACCACGCCGGCATCCGCACCGACACCCTGGTCGCCGACCATCCGCTGTTCTGGGCGCTGGGTAACACGCCGTTCCAGCGCGAGGCGGCCTATATCGACATGGTCCGGCAAGGCCTCAGCACGGAAGAGGTCGATTTCATCACGGCGGCGATCCTCAAGAACCAACCGCTCGGCTCGCTCTCCTTCAAGGCCGAACTCGAGCATAAAACCCAGCGCCAGATCTTGCCGGCCAAGCGCGGACGCCCGTTCAACCCGCCATTACCGCCGCTTTCGGCAGCCTGAAGCATATAATTCTTGACACAAGGGCACGGTTATTCGTGCCCTTTTTTGCGAAAAAATCCCTGTAATATCATAGGCTTAGGTGGCAGGAGCCTGATTATGAACAACCTCGATTGACTCTGTCCCCAATTAATCGGCCAGTGAAAAAGTTGTCAAACAATTCGACTCTGACCCTAATTATTCTGGTTGACGGGGTATTTTGCAGTGCACTATTCTCCTCGTTCGATCCGTAAAGTAGTGGAGATAGCCTCATGATTGCCCAAGGTTTGTACGACCCCGCCAATGAACACGACGCCTGTGGCGTCGGCTTCATCGCCCACATCAAGGGCAACAAGAGTCACTCGATTATTGAACAGGGTCTGCAGATCCTGAAGAACCTCGATCACCGGGGCGCCGTCGGCGCCGATGCGCTGATGGGTGACGGGGCCGGCATCCTGATCCAGATCCCGGACCAGTACTTCCGCGACGAGATGGCCAAGCAGGGCGTCGAACTGCCGCCGCCCGGCGAATACGGCGTCGGCATGGTGTTCCTGCCGAAAGAGCACGCCTCGCGCATCGCCTGCGAACAGGAAATCGAGCGCGCCGTGCGCATCGAAGGTCAGGTGGTGCTCGGCTGGCGCAACGTGCCGGTCGACGAGACCATGCCGATGTCGCCGTTTGTCCGCGCCAAGGAACCCGTCATCCGCCAGATCTTCATCGGCCGCGGCCCGGACATCATGGTGACCGATGCGCTCGAACGCAAGCTCTACGTCATCCGCAAGTCGTCCGGCCACGCGATCCAGGCCCTGAAACTCCTGCACGGCAAGGAATTCTTCGTGCCGTCGATGTCGGCGCGCACCATCGTCTACAAGGGCCTGCTGCTGGCCGACCAGGTCGGCGTCTATTACAGGGACCTGCAGGACCCGCGCTGCATCTCGGCCCTGGCCCTGGTCCACCAGCGCTTCTCGACCAACACCTTCCCCGAATGGCCGCTGGCCCACCCTTACCGCATGATCGCCCACAACGGCGAGATCAATACCGTCAAGGGTAACTTCAACTGGACCCGCGCGCGCGAAGGCATGCTCAAGTCGGCCGTGCTGGGCGAAGACCTGAACAAGCTGTTCCCGCTGATCTATGAAGGCCAGTCCGACACCGCCTGCTTCGACAATGCGCTCGAGCTGCTGGTGATGGCCGGCTACCCGGTGGCCCAGGCGATGATGATGATGATCCCGGAAGCCTGGGAAAACCACACCGCGATGGACGACAACCGCCGCGCCTTCTATGAATACCACGCGGCGATGATGGAACCATGGGACGGCCCGGCCGCCATGGCCTTCACCGACGGCCGCCACATCGGCGGCACGCTCGACCGCAACGGCCTGCGTCCGGCGCGCTACGTCATCACCGAGGACGACCTGGTCGTGATGGCGTCCGAGTCGGGCGTGCTGCCGATTCCCGAGTCGCGCATCGTCAAGAAGTGGCGCCTCCAGCCGGGCAAGATGTTCCTGATCGACCTCGAGGCCGGCCGCATCATCGACGACAAGGAGCTCAAGGACAGCTTCGCCAACGCCAAGCCGTACAAGGCCTGGATCAGGTCGGTGCGCATCAAGCTCAATGAGATCAAGCTGTCCGAATCGCAGTTGCTGGCCGCGCGGGCCAGGGACGCGCAAGGCGAGAAGCAGCCGCTGACCCTGCTCGACCGCCAGCAAGCCTTCGGCTATACCCAGGAAGATCTGAAATTCCTGATGGCGCCGATGGCCGTGCTGGGCGAGGAAGCCACCGGCTCGATGGGCAACGATTCGCCGCTGGCCGTCACCTCGAACAAGCTCAAGCCGCTGTACAACTACTTCAAGCAGCTGTTCGCCCAGGTGACCAACCCGCCGATCGACCCGATCCGCGAGAGCATGGTCATGTCGCTGGTGTCCTTCATCGGCCCGAAACCGAACATCCTCGACACCAACAACGTCAACCCGCCGATGCGCCTCGAAGTGGCGCAGCCGATCCTCGGCTTCGACGACATGGCGCGCCTGCGCGCCATCGGCCAGCACACCGGCAGCAAGTTCAAGGCCTATGAGCTGAACATCTGCTACCCGGTCGCCTGGGGCAAGGAAGGCATCGAAGCCTCGCTCGCCTCGCTGTGCGCCGAAGCGGTCGACGCCGTCAAGTCCGGCCACAACATCCTGATCGTGTCGGACCGCCGCATGTCGCCCGACCTGGTCGCCATTCCCGCGCTGCTGGCCACTTCCAGCGTGCACCAGCACCTGGTGGCGAAGGGCCTGCGCGCCTCGACCGGCCTGGTGATCGAGACCGGCTCGGCGCGCGAAACCCACCATTTCGCCCTGCTGGCGGGCTACGGCGCCGAAGCCGTCCACCCGTACCTGGCGCTGGAAACCCTGGCCGAACTGGCCCACGGCCTGCCGCACGAAATGTCGGCGGAAACCGCGAGCTACAACTACATCAAGGCGATCGGCAAGGGCCTGCTGAAGGTGATGTCGAAGATGGGCATCTCCACCTACATGTCGTACTGCGGCGCCCAGATCTTCGAGGCGATTGGCCTGAACAAGTCGCTGGTCGACAAGTACTTCAAGGGCACCTCGTCGAACGTGGAAGGCATTGGCCTGTTTGAAGTGGCCGAGGAAGCGCTGCGCCTGCACGCCCTGGCCTTCGGCGACGATCCGGTGCTGGCCAACGCGCTCGACGTCGGCGGCGAGTACGCCTTCCGCGTGCGTGGCGAAGACCACCTGTGGACGCCGGACGCGATCGCCAAGCTGCAGCACTCGACCCGCGCCAACAACTTCTCGACCTACAAGGAATACGCGCAGCTGATCAACGATCAGACGCGCCGCCACCTGACCCTGCGCGGCCTGTTCGAATTCAAGATCGACCGCGACAAGGCGATCCCGATCGAGGAAGTCGAATCGGCGAAAGAGATCGTCAAGCGCTTCGCCACCGGCGCGATGTCGCTCGGCTCGATCAGCACCGAAGCCCACGCCACGCTGGCGATCGCGATGAACCGCATCGGCGGCAAGAGCAATACCGGCGAAGGCGGCGAGGATCCGGCGCGCTACCTGAACGAGTTCAAGGGCATCGCCATCAAGAAGGGCGAGAGCCTGTCCTCGGTCCTGGGCAAGGACCGCGTCATGGTCGACATCCCGCTCGAAGAGGGCGACTCGCTGCGCTCGAAGATCAAGCAGGTGGCCTCGGGCCGCTTCGGCGTCACCGCCGAATACCTGAACGCGGCCGACCAGATCCAGATCAAGATGGCGCAAGGCGCCAAGCCGGGCGAGGGCGGGCAGCTGCCGGGCCATAAGGTCTCGGAATACATCGCTTCGCTGCGCTTCTCGGTGCCGGGCGTCGGCCTGATCTCGCCGCCGCCGCACCATGACATCTATTCGATCGAAGACCTTGCGCAGCTGATCCACGACCTGAAGAACGCCAACCCGCGCGCCTCGATCTCGGTCAAGCTGGTCTCGGAAGTCGGCATCGGCACCGTCGCCGCCGGCGTCTCGAAGGCCAAGGCCGACCACGTCGTGGTCGCGGGCCATGACGGCGGCACCGGCGCCTCGCCGCTGTCCTCGGTCAAGCATGCCGGCACCCCGTGGGAACTCGGCCTGGCCGAGACCCAGCAGACCCTGGTGCTCAACGGCCTGCGCAGCCGCATCCGCGTCCAGGCCGATGGCCAGATGCGCACCGGCCGCGACGTCGTCATCGCCGCCATGCTGGGCGCCGACGAAGTGGGCTTCGCCACCGCGCCGCTGGTGGTCGAGGGCTGCATCATGATGCGCAAGTGCCACCTGAATACCTGCCCGGTGGGCGTGGCCACGCAAGACCCGGTGTTGCGCGCCAAGTTCCAGGGCAAGCCGGAGCATGTCGTGAACTACTTCTTCTTCGTCGCCGAGGAAGCGCGCCAGATCATGGCCCAGCTGGGCATCCGCACCTACGACGAGTTGATCGGCCGCGCCGACCTGCTGGACAAATCGAAGGCGATCGGCCACTGGAAGGCGCAGGGCCTGGATTTCTCGAACATCTTCTACCAGCCGCAGGTCGAGTCCCGCAGCGCGCTGTACCACACGAGCGAGCAGGACCACGGCCTGGACAAGGCGCTGGACCACAAGCTGATCGCGCAAGCCAGGGCCGCGCTGGAAAAGGGCGAGCGCGTCTCGTTCATCTCGCCGGTCAGGAACCTGAACCGCACCGTCGGCGCCATGCTGTCGGGCGAAGTCGCCAAGCGCTACGGCCATGCCGGCCTGCCGGACGACACCATCCACATCCAGCTGCAGGGCACGGCGGGCCAGTCGGCGGCTGCCTTCCTGGCAGGCGGCATCACGATCGACCTGGTCGGCGAAGGCAACGACTACGTTGGCAAGGGCCTGTCGGGCGGCCGCATCATCGTGCGTCCGAACACCGAATTCCGCGGCTGGGCGGTGGACAACATCATCGTCGGCAATACCGTGATGTATGGCGCGATCTCGGGCGAGGCCTTCTTCAACGGCGTGGCCGGCGAGCGCTTCGCGGTGCGTAACTCGGGCGCCGTCGCGGTGGTCGAGGGCTGCGGCGACCACGGTTGCGAATACATGACCGGCGGCACCGTCGTCGTGCTGGGCGAGACCGGGCGCAACTTCGCGGCCGGCATGTCGGGCGGCGTGGCCTTCGTCTACGATCCGAAAGGCGAGTTCGCGGGCCGCTGCAATACCACGATGGTCAACCTGGAACCGGTGCTGTCGGCGAAGGAGCAGTGCGACCCGGCAGCCTGGCACAGCCAGACCCGGGGCGGCGAGCGCGAATGCGACGAAGTCATCCTGCGTCGCCTGATCGAGCGTCACTTCAAGTACACCGGCAGCACGCGCGCGCGCAACCTGCTGGATGACTGGGCCAACAGCCGCGGCAAGTTCGTCAAGGTGTTCCCGACCGACTACAAGCGCGCCCTCGAGGAGATGCACAACTCGAGCATGGAAGAAGCGAACGACAAGATCGAACTGGCCGCCTGACGGCGACATCAACCAACGTCGTCCCCGCGAAGGCGGGGACCCAAGTTTCGTAGCGTGCCGCCAGCGCAAGATGACTGGCCTGGCACGCAGACTTGGGTTCCCGCCTGCGCGGGAACGACGAGCCAAGGCCGCGGGCCAGATGAAAAGGAAAACATTGTGGGCAAAATCACCGGTTTCATGGAATTCGCACGGCAGGAAGAGGAATACCTCGATCCTCCCGTCCGTCTCAAGAACTACAAGGAATTCGTCGTCACCCTGACCGACGGCCAGGCCAAGGTGCAGGGCGCGCGCTGCATGGATTGCGGCATCCCGTTCTGCAATACGGGCTGCCCGGTCAACAACATGATCCCGGACTGGAATGACCTGGTCTACCATGGCAACTACCGCCAGGCGCTGGACAATCTGCACTCGACCAATAACTTCCCCGAGTTCACCGGCCGCATCTGCCCGGCGCCCTGCGAATCGGCCTGTACCCTGGGCATCAACGATGACCCGGTCGGCATCAAGTCGATCGAGCGCAAGATCATCGACACCGGCTGGGAACACGGCTGGGTGGTGCCGCAGCCGGCCAGCAGCAAGACCGGCAAGACGGTCGCCATCGTCGGCTCCGGCCCCGCCGGCCTGGCCGCGGCCCAGCAACTGGCGCGCGCCGGCCACGACGTGACGGTGTTCGAGAAGAGCGACCGCATCGGCGGCCTGCTGCGCTACGGGATCCCCGACTTCAAGATGGAGAAGGACCTGATCGACCGCCGCGTGGAGCAGATGCAGGCCGAAGGCGTGACCTTCCGCACCAGCGTCCTGATCGGCAAGGACTTCCCGGCCACGGTCAGCAACATGGCGCGCGACACGATCTTCCCGGAAGACCTGGAAAAGGACTTCGACGCCGTGATCCTGGCCGGCGGCGCCGAGCAGCCGCGCGACCTGCCGGTCCCCGGCCGCCAGTTAAAGGGCGTGCACTTCGCGATGGACTTCCTGCCGCAGCAGAACCGGGTCAACGCCGGCGACAAGCTGAAGGACCAGATCAAGGCCACGGGCAAGCACGTGGTGGTCATCGGCGGCGGCGACACCGGCTCGGACTGCGTCGGCACCTCAAACCGCCACGGCGCGCTGTCCGTGACCCAGTTCGAGCTGATGCCGCAGCCGCCGGAACTTGAAAACAAGCCATTGGTATGGCCTTACTGGCCAACTCGCCTGCGCACCTCGTCCTCGCACGAGGAAGGCTGCGCGCGCGACTGGGCGGTGGCGACCAAGCGCCTGGAAGGCAAGGGCGGCAAGGTCGAGAAGCTGATCGCCTGCCGTGTCGAATGGAAGGACGGCAAGATGATGGAAGTGCCGGACAGCGAATTCGAGCTCAAGGCCGACCTGGTGTTCCTGGCGATGGGCTTCGTCTCGCCGGTGCAGCAGGTGCTGGACGCCTTCGGCGTGCAGAAGGACCCGCGCGGCAATGCGCGCGCCGGCACCGAAGGCGAGGGCGCCTACCAGACCTCGAACCCGAAGCTGTTCGCAGCCGGCGACATGCGCCGCGGCCAGTCGCTGGTGGTGTGGGCGATCCGCGAAGGCCGCCAGTGCGCGCGCGCCGTCGACGAGTTCCTGATGGGTGTCTCGAACCTTCCGCGCTAAGCGCAGCAACCCGAGGGCGGCCGCGCAAGGCGGCCGCCTCCGCCTTCGCTCCCGCCTCATCTCTGCCTCGTCGAAGGCGGCAAGCCCATCACCAGCGTCGGCCGCAGCTGCCAGTTCGCAGCGCTCGGGCAAGAACACCGTCGATCCGCGTCCAGGCGCTGCCGGGCCTCGCGCTCTGCATGCGCCCGACCGCCCGGTTGACCAGGCGCTGGTCCGGGGTTGTATCTTACGTTGACAAAATAGCGACAGAGTATTGCATATTCTGTGACTTGCTATTTCATTACGCCACCCCCAGATTATGGTGCGGCGCAAAAAACCAGGCTCATCGAAATAGTAATCAGGAGGAGCTTAAACCCGCTCCTTCGGGCGTTTTTTGAATGCAGCTTATTGATAAAATTCAATAATAACAATATTGCTTAACATACATATATCAACAAAAACAATGGCTTATGCGTCGGATTAGCTGACTCATTAGTTATTAGTGTTGTAATAGTACGTCGCCGCCGAGGGGTAAAATCGGGTCCCTCAAGCAGGCAAATAGCTTTCTGCACTACAATACCGGATTACCCAAACATTAATTATGCTGTGTCGAACCTAGTCGAAATCCGCGATCTGCATTTTGCTTACGGTGAGCGTTCCATCCTGTCGAATCTCCGTATGGACTTCCCACGCGGCAAGCTTGTCGCCGTCATGGGCGGGTCGGGTTGCGGCAAGACCACGGTGCTGCGCCTGATCGGCGGCCAGATCCGCCCCCAGCGCGGCGAAGTGCGCATCGGCGGCGAGGTGGTGCACCAGCTCGATACCGAGGGCCTGTACCGGCTGCGCCGCCGCATGGGCATGCTGTTCCAGTTCGGCGCGCTGTTTACCGACCTGTCGGTGTTCGACAATGTCGCCTTCCCGCTGCGCGAGCACACCGACCTGCCCGAAGAACTCATCCGCGACCTGGTCCTGATGAAGCTCAACGCCGTCGGCCTGCGCAATGCGCACCGCCTCAAGCCGGCCGAGATCTCGGGCGGCATGGCGCGCCGCGTGGCCGTGGCGCGCGCGGTGGCGCTGGATCCTGAACTGATCATGTACGACGAGCCCTTCGCCGGCCTCGATCCGATCTCGATGGGCGTGACCGCCAACCTGATCCGTAACCTGAACGACGCGCTGGGCTCGACCTCGATCCTCGTCTCGCACGACGTGCACGAGTGCTTCGCGATCGCCGACTACGTGTACTTCATGTCTGCCGGCAAGATCGTGGCCGAGGGCACGCCGGACGACCTGCGCGTCTCGGAAGACCCCTACGTGAAACAATTCGTCAATGCCGCCCCGGACGGTCCGGTGCCGTTCCACTATCCCGGCACGTCGCTGGCCGACGACCTGGGCCTGGGAGCGCGCACATGATCACCCGCTTCCTTGGCCTGGTCGGCTGCACCGTGCGCGAAGGCTTCGCCGGCCTCGGTTTCGCCGTGCGCTCGTTCTTCAACCTGCTGGGTGTGTCGCCGGGCGCCTTCCGCCGCCCCGGCTTGATCTCCGAGCAGATCCATTTCATCGGCAACTATTCACTGGTGATCATCGCCGTGTCCGGCCTGTTCGTCGGCATGGTGCTGGGCCTGCAGGGCTACTACACGCTGAACCAGTATGGCGCCGAGCAGATGCTGGGCCAGGTGGTGGCGCTGGCGCTGGTGCGCGAACTGGGCCCGGTCGTGACCGCGCTGCTGTTCGCCGGCCGCGCCGGCACCTCGCTGACCGCCCAGATCGGCCTCATGAAAGCCGGCGAACAGCTGTCGGCCATGGAAATGATGGCCATCAATCCGGTGCAGCGCGTGCTGGCGCCGCGCTTCTGGGCCGGCGTGATCGCGATGCCGGTGCTGGCCACCGTGTTCTCGGCGGTGGGCGTGCTGGGCGGCTACATCGTCGGCGTGAAACTGATCGGCGTCGACGAAGGGTCGTTCTGGTCGCAGATGCAGGCTGGCGTCGATGTGCGAGCTGACGTACTGAACGGCGTCATCAAAAGCTTTATATTTGGCATCGCAGTGACCTTTACCGCCCTGTTCCAGGGCTACCAGGCCCAGCCGACGCCAGAAGACGTATCGCGCGCGACCACGCGCACCGTCGTGATTGCATCGCTGCTGGTCTGGGGGCTGAACTTCGTCATGACGGCCCTGATGTTCAATAAATAAGTTTAACAACGGTTAAAACGGTTACTGTAGGGTATTCAAAATGCATCGCAAAACTATCGACGTCTGGGTCGGCCTGTTCGTTCTGCTGGGATTGGCCGCGCTGGTGTTCCTGGCCTTTCAAGCAGGAAATATGAGGACTTTGTCGTTCGGGCAGACGTATTCGATCACAAGCCGTTTCGACAATATCGGCGGACTGAAGCCGCAGGCGCCGGTCAAGAGCGCCGGCGTGGTGGTGGGTCGCGTCGGTGAGATCACCTTCGACGACGAGAGCTTCCAGGCATCGGTACGTCTTGATATGGAGAGCGAATATAAATTCCCGAAAGATAGCTCGCTCAAGATTTTGACCGCTGGTTTGTTGGGTGAACAATACATCGGTATCGAAGCCGGTGGCGATGAACAGAATCTGGCGGAAGGCGATCGCATCATTCGCACCCAGTCGGCGACGGTCCTGGAAGACTTAATTAATCAATTTATCTACAGCAAGGCTGCTGAAGGAAAGGAAGGTAGTGAATGAACCACGCCGTCACGCTCTCGCACTTGCGCCTTGGCGCTGCCGCCGCCGCCATCCTGGTCCTGACAGGTTGTGCAACGACTGCCTCCAACCCGCAGGATCCGCTGGAAGGCTATAACCGCGCCATGTTCAGCTTTAACGACGCGGTCGACCGCGCCGTCCTGAAACCGGTGGCCACCGGCTACAAGAACGTCGTGCCGGGCTTTGCCCAGACTGGCGTTGGCAATTTCTTCGGCAACCTGTCGGATGCCTGGAGCTCGGTCAACAACTTGCTGCAGGGCAAGCCCGAGCAGGCCGGCACCGATTTCGGCCGCTTCGCGCTGAACTCGTCCTTCGGCATCTTCGGCCTGCTCGACATCGCTTCCGAAGCGGGCATGCAGAGAAGCGACGAAGACTTCGGCCAGACCCTGGGCAAATGGGGCATGCCAAGCGGCCCCTACTTGATTTTGCCACTGCTGGGCCCATCTACGGTACGTGATACCGCGGCCTTGCCCGCCGACGTGGGTGGCGATATCTGGAAATACAAGCAGCCCGACAACTGGCGCAATATCGGCGCGGCCGTGCGCGTGGTCGATACCCGCGCCAGCCTGCTCGATGCGTCCGGCCTGCTCGAAGACGCCGCCCTGGACCGCTACGAGTTCCTGCGCGACGGCTACCTGCAGCGCCGCCAGAGCCAGGTCTATGACGGCGACGTGCCGCGCCAGGCCACCGACCCCGAGCAGTAACAACAAGATCAACCGTGCGCGCGGCCTCCGCCGCCGCCAACCGAAAGGAAACCGATGAAGCCATTCATGCACCTGGTCGCCGCCGCCGCCACCGTGGCGTTCTCCACCGTCCTGGTCGCCGCTCCGGTGGCCGCCGCCGAGGCGCCGGACGCGCTGGTCAAGCGCATCAGCAATGAAGTGATCGACAGCGTCAAGGCCGACAAGGACATCCAGTCCGGCAACCGCAACAAGATCATGGGCCTGGTCAACGAAAAAATCCTGCCGTATGTCGATGCTGAGAAAATGACCCAGCAAGCGGCCGGCCGCCACTGGCGCAGCGCGACCCCGGAACAGAAGCAGAAGCTGACCAAGGAGTTCCGCGACCTGCTGGTGTACACCTATGCCGGCGCGCTGTCGACCATCAAGAACGAGACCGTCGAGTTCAAGCCGATGCGCGGTTCGCCGACCGACACCGATGTCGAAGTGCGTTCGCAGGTGAACGTCGCCCGCGGTGAACCGATCACCCTGAACTACCGCCTGAGCAACGAAAAAGGCAGCTGGAAGATCTATGACGTGAACGTGCTGGGCGCGTGGCTGGTCCAGACCTATACCAGCACCTTCAACAGCGAGATCAGCAAGAACGGCATCGATGGCCTGATCAAGCGCCTGGCCGAGCGCAATGCGCAACTGGCCTCGAGGCCGCTGGCCGCGCCGGCGAAGTGATTCATCAACATGGCTGAATCCAACCCGATGCTGTCGATCGACGCCCTGACCTTCCTGACCGCCCACCAGGCGCTGGAGCAGGGCGCGGCGGCGATTCGCGCCGGCGAGACCGTGTTCGATCTCGGCGGCGTGCAGGCGGCCGATTCGTCCGGCGTGGCCCTGCTGCTGGCCTGGCAGCGCCGCGCGCTGGATGCCGGCCACCGGCTCACCTTCATGAACGTGCCGGACAACGTGCAGAAGCTGGCGGCCCTGTACGGGGTCGACACGCTGCTGCCGCAAGCCTGACGACATCGGCGGCCATTGGCCGCCGATGGTTTTTTGCGCGCACCGCATTTCCCCATTCGGCGCAAATCCCCCTCTGGCCGCTTGACGTGGCGATTTCCCCTATAATGGACCGTTTCACCGCACGGTTCCCACGGTGCGCTTCGGGTTCCATCCCATTTTGCGCGCGCCGCGCCATCCAACAAGCATGACAGCAATCCAGATTGACAGCGTCGAGAAGAGCTACAAGGGCTTCAAGGCCCTGAAGGGCGTCTCCTTGGACATCGAGGAAGGCGAGTTCTTTGGCCTCTTGGGCCCGAACGGCGCCGGCAAGACCACCCTGATTTCCACCATCGCGGGCCTGATCCGGCCCGATGCCGGCCGCGTGCGCATCCACGGCCACGACGTGGTGGGCGACTTTCGCGAAGCGCGGAAGCGCCTGGGCGTGGTGCCGCAGGAGCTGGTGTTCGATCCCTTCTTCACGGTGCGCGAAACCTTGCGCCTGCAGTCGGGCTACTTCGGCATTCGCAACAACGACGCCTGGATCGACGAGGTGATGCACAACCTCGATCTGACCGACAAGGCCGACGTCAACATGCGCGCGCTGTCGGGCGGCATGAAGCGGCGCGTGCTGGTGGCCCAGGCCCTGGTGCACCGGCCGCCCGTGATCGTGCTCGACGAGCCGACCGCCGGCGTCGACGTCGAGCTGCGCCAGACCCTGTGGAAGTTCATCGCGCGCCTGAACCGCGAAGGCGGCCACACCGTGGTGCTGACCACCCACTACCTCGAGGAAGCGCAAGCCATGTGCCAGCGCGTGGCCATGCTCCGGCGCGGCAACGTGGTGGCGCTGGACACCATGAGCGCGCTGCTGCGCCGCGTGTCGGGCTCGCAGCTGGTGGTGCACCTAAAGTCGGGCGACCTGCCCGAGGCGCTGCGTCATCTCGTCTCGCATGACGAGCACACGAACGGCAACGGCGGCGGCAACAAGTACACGCTGCGCGTGAACGATTATTCGGAGGTCGAGCCGATCCTGGCGCGCCTGCGCGAGAACGGCGCCGTCATCGACGAGATGCAGCTGGAGCAGGCGGACCTCGAGGACATCTTCATCCAGATCATGGAGGAAGGTAAATAATGTTCTCGATCGGTTTCCGTACCCTGTTCTACAAGGAGTCGCTGCGCTTCTGGAAGGTCGCGACCCAGACCGTGGCCGCGCCGGTGGTCACCGCCATGCTCTATCTGCTGATCTTCGGCCATGTGCTCGACGGCCGGGTCGAGATGCTCGACGGCGTCGCCTACACCTCGTTCCTGATCCCGGGCCTGGTGATGATGAGCGTGCTGCAGAACGCCTTCGCCAACTCGTCCTCGTCGCTGATCCAGTCCAAGATCAGCGGCAACCTGGTCTTCATCCTGCTGCCGCCGCTGTCGCACGCCGAGATCCTGTCGGCCTACGTGCTGGCCTCGATGCTGCGCGGGATCGTGGTCGGCGCCGGCGTGTTCGTCATCACCGCCTGGTTCGCCCATCTGGAGTTCGTGGCGCCGGTGTGGATCGTGGTGTTCGCCCTGCTGGGCGCGGCCATTCTCGGCACCATGGGCACGATCGCCGGCATCTGGGCCGAGAAGTTCGACCAGCTGGCGGCTTTCCAGAACTTCCTGATCATGCCGGCGACCTTCCTGGCCGGTGTGTTCTATTCCGTTCAAAAACTGCCGCCTTTCTGGCTCGCCGTCTCGCATTTCAACCCGTTCTTTTATATGATTGACGGGTTCCGCTATGGGTTCTTCGGCCAGTCCGACGTTTCGCCATGGACCAGCCTGGCCGTCGTGACCGTGTTCTTCGTGGTGCTGACGGGCGTGGCGATCAATCTGCTCAAGCGCGGCTACAATCTGCGCCATTAATCGTACAAAGTTTAACTGGAGTTATCGTGGCGACCACACCCGAACTGATCCACGGCTATATCAGCGCCGGCCTCGAATGCACCCACCTCGACGTGAAGGGCGATGGCCATCACTTCGAGGCCGTGATCGTGTCGAATGCCTTCGCCGGCAAGCGTCCCATCCAGCGTCACCAGATCGTGTATGCCGTGCTGGGCGACCGCATGCGCGAGGAAATCCACGCGCTGTCGATGAAAACCCTGACCCCTGAAGAATTCGGAGGATAAGCATGGACAAGCTCCAGATCGTCGGCGGCAAGCGCCTGGCTGGTGAGATTCCGGTATCCGGCGCCAAGAACGCGGCGCTGCCCATCCTGTGCGCAGGCCTCTTGACCGCCGGCGACCTGCAGCTGTCGAACGTGCCGCGCCTGCATGACGTGCGCACGATGCTCAAGCTCCTGGAAAAGACCGGTCTCAAGGTGACCCAAAATGACGAGAAAGTCACCCTGAACGGCAGCGCGATCGACACCCTCGAAGCGCCGTACGAGCTGGTCAAGACCATGCGCGCCTCGATCCTGGTGCTGGGGCCCCTGCTGGCGCGCTTCGGCGAAGCCAAGGTCTCGCTGCCGGGCGGCTGCGCGATCGGCTCGCGTCCGGTCGACCAGCACATCAAGGGCCTGCGCGCGATGGGCGCCGAGATCACGATCGAGGGCGGCTACATCCATGCCAAAGCCAGGAAATTGAAGGGCGCGCGCATCCTCACCGACATGATCACCGTGACCGGCACCGAGAACCTGCTGATGGCCGCCACCCTGGCCGAAGGCGAAACGGTGCTCGAGAACGCAGCGCGCGAACCGGAAGTGACCGACCTGGCCAGGCTGCTGGTGGCCATGGGCGCGAAGATCGAGGGCATCGGCACCGACCGCCTGGTGATCCAGGGCGTCGATGAACTGCACGGCGCATCGCACGCGGTGATCTCGGACCGCATCGAGGCCGCGACTTTCCTGTGCGCGGTGGCGGCCACCGGCGGCGACATCGTGCTCACCAATACCCGCACCGACATCTTCGACGTCGCGCTCGACAAGCTGCGCGAGATCGGCCTGCAGCTGACCGTGGATGGCGACACCATCCGCGCGAAGATGGACGGCCGTGCCCGTCCGGTGTCGTTCCGCACCACCGAGTATCCGGGCTTTCCGACCGATATGCAGGCCCAGTTCATGGCCGTGAACACGATCGCTGACGGTCCGTCGACGGTCACCGAGACGATCTTCGAGAACCGTTTCATGCACGTGCAGGAGATGAACCGCCTGGGCGCCCAGATCTCGACCGAGGGCAATACCGCCTTCATCAAGGGCGTCCCACGCCTGGTCGGCGCGCCGGTGATGGCGACCGACCTGCGCGCCTCGGCCTCGCTGGTGATCGCCGGCATGGCGGCCGAGGGCACGACCCTGGTCGACCGCATCTACCACCTCGACCGCGGCTACGACCGGATGGAAGTGAAACTGTCGGCGGTCGGCGCCGATATCGTACGTATTAAATAAGCTCAAGCAAATGACATTCAATGGCGTACATGGGGAACCCCAGCTGATCCTGGCGCTCTCCAAGGGCCGCATCTTCGAAGACACCCTGCCGCTGCTGTCGGCGGCCGGGATCGAGGTGCTGGAAAACCCCGAGACTTCGCGCAAGCTGATCCTCTCGACCAACGACCCCGGCGTGCGGGTGCTGATCGTGCGCGCTTCCGACGTGCCGACCTACGTCCAGCATGGCGCGGCCGATTTCGGCGTGGCCGGCAAGGACGTGCTGCTCGAGCATGGCGGCGAGGGGCTGTACCAGCCGATCGACCTGCGCATCGCCCAGTGCCGCATGTCGGTCGCGGTCAACGCCGGCTTCGACTACGACAGCGCCGTGCGCCAGGGCGCGCGCCTGCGGGTGGCGACCAAGTTCGTCAACACCGCGCGCGAGCACTTCGCCAGCAAGGGCGTGCACGTCGACCTGATCAAGCTGTACGGCTCGATGGAGCTGGCCCCGCTGGTCGGCCTGTCGGACGCCATCGTCGACGTGGTCTCGACCGGCGGCACGCTGCGCGCCAACAACCTGGTCGAAGTCGAAAAGATCATGGACATTTCCTCGCGCCTGGTGGTGAACCAGGCCGCGCTCAAGCTCAAGCGCGAGCGCCTGCAACCGATTCTCGAGGCGTTCGAACGCGCCGGGCGTCGCAACGTCTCCCAACGACAAGGCTGAAGAACAATCATGGCAGTACAGATCCGCAAGCTCGACTCCACCGCGCCCGACTTCAAGACCACCCTCGACGCCCTGCTGGCGTTCGAAGCGGAAACCGATGACGCCATCGAAACCGCGGTCGCGCATATCCTGCGCGACGTGAAGGCGCGCGGCGATGCGGCTGTGCTGGAGTACACCAACAAGTTCGACCGCATCCCGAACGGCGGCGCGCAGTCGATGGCCGAATTCGACGTTGGCCAGGCCGAGCTGGAGCAGGCGCTGGCCGCGCTGCCGGAAGCGCAGCGCGCGGCCTTGCAAGTCGCCGCCGATCGCGTGCGCGCGTTCCACGAGCGCCAGAAGGACGCCTCGACCGGCTTCACCTTCACCGAGCCCGATGGCACGCTGCTGGGCCAGCGCGTGACCCCGCTCGACCGCGTCGGCATCTATGTCCCGGGCGGCAAGGCGGCGTATCCGTCGTCGGTGCTGATGAACGCGATCCCGGCCCACGTCGCCGGCGTCAAGGAAATCATCATGGTCGTGCCGACCCCGGACGGCGTGAAGAACCAGATGGTCCTGGCGGCCGCCGCGATCGCCGGCGTGACCCGCGTGATCACGATCGGCGGCGCGCAGGCCGTCGGCGCGCTGGCCTACGGCACCGAAACGATCCAGCCGGTCGACAAGATCGTCGGCCCCGGCAACGCCTATGTCGCCGCCGCCAAGCGCCGCGTGTTCGGCGTGGTCGGCATCGACATGATCGCCGGCCCGTCCGAGATCCTGGTGCTGTGCGACGGCACCACCGATCCTGACTGGGTGGCGATGGACCTGTTCTCGCAGGCCGAGCACGACGAACTGGCCCAGGCCATCCTGCTGTGCCCCGACGCCGACTACATCGCCAAGGTGGAGCAGAGCATCCACAAATTGCTGCCAACGATGCCGCGCAAGGACACGATCAGCACTTCGATGACCGACCGCGGCGCGCTGATCCTCGTGCGCGACATGGATGAAGCCTGCGAGATCGCCAGCTCGATCGCCGCCGAGCACCTGGAAATCTCGGCGCTCGAGCCGATGCAGTGGGCCGACAAGATCCGCCACGCGGGCGCGATGTTCCTCGGCCGCTTCTCGTCCGAGTCGCTCGGCGACTACTGCTGCGGCCCGAACCACGTGCTGCCGACCTCGCGCACGGCGCGCTTCTCGTCGCCGCTGGGCGTGTACGACTTCCAGAAGCGGTCGTCGATCATCCAGGTCAGCGAAGCGGGCGCCCAGACGCTGGGCAAGGTCGCCGCCACCCTCGCCTATGGCGAGGGCCTGCAGGCGCACGCGCGCAGTGCCGAGCTTCGCCTGAACCCCACGCAGTTGCAAAACCTGCCGCAGGCATCATGACGTCCTGGGTCAACCAGGTATTCTGCGAGGATGCGCTGGCCGGCCTGCCGCGCATCCCGGACGGGTCCATCGACCTGATCCTGACCGACCCGCCCTACAACCTGGGCAAGGACTATGGCAACACGTCGGACCAGCAAAGCGTGGAGGCGTATCTCGCCTGGACCGAGCAGTGGATCGACGCCGCCATCCCCAAGCTCAAGCCCAACGGCAGCCTGTACATCTTCCTCACCTGGCGCTTCGCGCCCGAGATCTTCGTGATGCTGAAAAAACGCATGACGATGATGAACGAGATCATCTGGGACCGCCGCGTGCCGTCGATGGGCGGCAGCGTGCGCAGCTTCTCGTCGGTGCACGACACCATCGGCTTCTTCGCGAAGCGCAAGGACTATTATTTCGACCTGGACGCGGTGCGCATCCCGTATGACGCCGAGACCAAGAAGGCGCGCTCGCGCTCGATCTTCGTGGGCGCCAAGTGGCTGGAAGTCGGCTACAACCCGAAGGACGTGTGGAGCGTGTCGCGCCTGCACCGCGAGCATCCGGAGCGCGCCGACCATCCTACTCAGAAGCCGCTCGAGATCATCGAGCGCATGGTCAAGGCCTCGTGCCCGCCGGGCGGCGTCGTGCTCGACCCCTTCATGGGCAGCGGCACCACGGCCATCGCCGCCAAGCGCCTGGGCCGCCAGTACACCGGCTTCGAGCTCAATCCCGACTACTGCGCCATTATCCAGGAGCGCCTGGCCGCGCCCGAAGTGCCGGTCGCGGGAGCAAAAAAACGCAAGGCCGCCAAGGCCGCCACCACCACGGAAGAAACATCATGACCGACATTACTAGACTGATCGAGAACACCATCCGCGCCGACGTGCGCGCCGTGGGCAGCTACCACGTGCCGGACTCGATCGGCTACGTCAAGCTCGACTCGATGGAAAACCCGTACCAGCTGCCCGAGCCGCTACGCGCCGAACTGGGCGCGCGCCTGGCCGAAGCGGCCCTGAACCGCTATCCGGTGCCGTCCTATCGCAGCCTCAAGGACCGCATCTGCAGCAAGCTGGGCGTGCCGGCCGGCTATGACGTTCTGCTCGGCAATGGCTCGGACGAGCTGATCACGATCCTGGCGACCGCGGTCGCGCGCCAGGAACGCGAGGCCGGCAGCCGCCGCGCCGTCGTGATGGCCCCGGTCCCGGCCTTCGTCATGTTCTCGCGTTCGGCCCAGTTCGCGGGCGCCGACTTCGTCGGCGTGCCGATCAAGCCCGACTTCTCGCTCGACCTGCCGGCCATGCTGGCGGCCATTGCCGAGCACAGGCCGTCGCTGGTGTTCCTGGCCTATCCGAACAACCCGACCGGCAACCTGTACGATGCCGACGCCATGGTCGCGATCATCGAGGCCCTGGGCGAGCACGGCATCGTGGTGGTCGACGAGGCGTATCAACCGTTCGCCAGGGTCAGCTTCATGGAGCGGCTGCCGCAGCACCCGAACCTGGTCGTGATGCGGACCCTGTCCAAGCTGGGCCTGGCCGGCATCCGCCTCGGCTACATGGCGGCAAGCGCGCCGCTGCTGCTTGAATTCGAGAAGGTGCGTCCGCCGTACAATGTCAACGTCCTGACCCAGGTGGCGGCCGAATTCGCGCTGGACCACCTGGACGTGCTGGATCGCCAGGCGGGCCTGATCAACGAAGAACGCACCCGCCTGGCCGCCGCGTTGGCGGCCTTGCCGGGCGTGGAAGTGTTCCCGTCGGCCGCCAATTTCATCTCGCTGCGCGTGCCCGATGCCGAGCGCGCCTGCGCGATTCTCCATGGCGAGAGGGTATTGATCAAAAATTTGAGTAAAATGCATACATTGCTGGCCAACTGCATCCGCGTCACGGTCAGCACCCCCGAAGAGAACGATCAGTTCCTGGCAGCCCTGAAGACGTCGCTGTAACCCAGCGCCCCTGACGGACACCATTTAATCCAGCCGGTTTCTCCCCAGCGAAAGACCGGCCGACGACCGCCCTTAGCGCCCTTAGCAATGATCCGCACCGCCGACATCACGCGCAATACCAACGAAACGCAGATCCGCGTCTCGATCAACCTCGACGGCACCGGCCGCCAGAAGCTCAATACCGGCGTCCCCTTCCTCGACCATATGCTCGACCAGATCGCGCGCCACGGCATGTTCGACCTCGAGGTCGAGGCCGTGGGCGACCTGCATATCGACGCCCACCACACGGTGGAAGACGTCGGCATCACGCTGGGCATGGCCGTGGCCAAGGCGATCGGCGACAAGAAGGGCATCGTCCGCTACGGCCATTCGTACGTGCCGCTGGACGAAGCGCTGTCGCGCGTGGTGATCGATTTCTCGGGCCGTCCCGGCCTGGAGCTGCATGTGCCGTTCACCCGCGCCATGATCGGCGCCTTCGACGTCGACCTGACGGGCGAATTCTTCCGCGGCTTCGTGAACCATGCGGCCGTCACCCTGCACATCGACAACTTGCGCGGCGTGAACGCCCACCACCAGTGCGAGACCGTGTTCAAGGCCTTCGGTCGTGCGCTGCGCATGGCCACCGAGCTGGACCCACGTGCGGCCGGCATCATCCCGTCGACCAAGGGCAGCCTGTAATCATGGCCAACAAGATCGTCGTCGTCGATGGACTCGGTAACCTGCGCTCGGTGGCGCAGGCGCTGCGCGCCGCCGCGCCCGAGGCCGACGTCCTCATTTCCAGCTCGGCCGCGGACATCGACCGCGCCGACCGCGTCGTGCTGCCGGGCCAGGGCGCCATGCGCGACTGCATGCGCAGCCTGCGCGAGTCCGGCCTCGAGGAAGCATTGCTGCGCGCCGCCAGGACCCGTCCGATCATGGGCGTGTGCGTGGGCGAGCAGATGCTGTTCGAGGAGAGCGAAGAGAACGAAGGCACTCCCGGCCTGGGCCTGCTGCCGGGCAAGGTGGTGCGCTTCCAGCTCGACGGAAAATTGCAGCCTGATGGCTCGCGCTTCAAGGTCCCGCAGATGGGCTGGAACCGGGTGCGCCAGGCGCGCGCCCACCCGCTGTGGGAAGGCGTGGAGGACGGCAGCTATTTCTACTTCGTGCATAGTTACTATGCGGCGCCGGAGAACCGTGACGACGTGATCGGCGAGACCGACTACGGCGGCCCGTTCTGCTGCGCCGTCGGCCGCGATAACATCGTCGCCACCCAGTTCCACCCCGAAAAGAGCGCCGCCGCCGGCCTGCGCCTGTACCGCAATTTCATTCACTGGAATCCGTGATTCCGAACTCAGTTTCTGACGCATTTCCTGAATCATTTGCTGACTCATTTCCCGAAATAACCCCGTCAACCAACCGACAACGACCATGCTGCTGATCCCCGCCATCGACCTGAAAGACGGTCACTGCGTTCGCCTGAAACAGGGCGATATGGACCTTGCCACCGTGTTTTCCGAAGATCCCGCCGACATGGCGCTGCACTGGCTGAAGAAGGGCGCGCGCCGCCTGCACCTGGTCGACCTGAACGGCGCATTCGCGGGCAAACCGAAGAACGAGGCCGCCATCAAATCGATCCTGCAGGTGGTGCAGGAATACGCCGAAGACAACGGCCTGGACGAGATCCCGGTCCAGCTGGGCGGCGGCATCCGCGACCTCGACACCATCGAGCGCTACCTGGACGACGGCATCAGCTACATCATCGTCGGCACCGCCGCCGTCAAGAACCCGGGCTTCCTGCACGACGCCTGCGGCGCCTTCCCGGGCCACATCATCGTCGGCCTGGACGCCAAGGACGGCAAGGTCGCGACCGACGGCTGGAGCAAGATGTCGGGCCACGAAGTCATCGACCTGGCCAAGAAGTTCGAAGGCTATGGCGTCGAATCGATCATCTATACCGACATCGGCCGCGACGGCATGATGGGCGGCGTGAACATCGAGGCGACCGTCAAGCTGGCGCGCTCGGTGAAGATTCCGGTGATCGCTTCGGGCGGCGTGCACGTGCTGGCCGACGTCGAAGCGCTGTGCGCGGTGCAGGACGAAGGCATCGAGGGCGTGATCTGCGGCCGTTCGATCTACGAAGGCACGCTCGACCTGGCTTCGGCCCAGGAGCGCGCCGATGAACTGACGGAAGGGACGCGGGCCTGAATGCGTCGTTCCCGCCTGCGCGGGGACGACGTTCATATGCTGACGCAGAGATTCTTATGCTAGCCAAACGCATCATCCCCTGCCTCGACGTCACCGGCGGCCGCGTGGTCAAGGGCGTCAACTTCACCGAGCTGCGCGACGCCGGCGACCCGGTCGAGATCGCGCGCCGCTACGACGCCCAGGGCGCCGACGAGATCACCTTCCTCGACATCACCGCTTCCAGCGACGGCCGCGACCTGATCCTGCCGATCATCGAGGCCGTCGCTTCGACCGTGTTCATTCCGCTCACCGTCGGTGGCGGCGTGCGCAAGGTCGAGGATGTGCGCCGCCTGCTCAATGCCGGCGCCGACAAGGTCAGCATGAACACCTCGGCCGTCACCAATCCGCAACTGGTGTTCGACGCCGCCAGCAAGCACGGCTCGCAGTGCATCGTGGTGGCGATCGACGCCAAAGAGACCAGTCCCGGCAAGTGGCAAGTCTTCACCCATGGCGGGCGCAATGCCACGGGGCTCGATGCGGTGGAATGGGCGCGCGAGATGGAGCGCCTCGGCGCCGGTGAGTTGCTGCTCACTTCGATGGACCGCGACGGCACCAAGATCGGCTTCGACCTGGGCCTGACCCGCGCCGTCTCGGACGCCGTGGGCATCCCGGTCATCGCTTCCGGCGGCGTCGGCGGCCTGAAGGACCTGGCCGACGGCGTCCTCGAAGGCCATGCCGACGCGGTGCTGGCCGCCAGCATCTTCCACTACGGGCAGCACACGGTCGGCGAGGCCAAGCGCTTCATGCTTGACCGTGGCATCCCGATGCGCCTCGATTAAGGAAGCCGCATGTCGACCAATACCAAGTGGCTCAACAAGGTGCGCTGGAACGAGCACGGCCTGGTGCCGGTGATCGCCCAGGAGGCGGCGACCGGCGACATCTTGATGTTCGCCTGGATGAACCGTGACGCCCTGACCCGCACCGTCGAGACGGGCGAAGCCGTGTACTGGAGCCGTTCGCGCAAGAAACTGTGGCACAAGGGCGAAGAGTCCGGCCATATCCAGAAGGTGAGCGAGATCCGCCTCGATTGCGACGAGGACGTGGTCCTGCTCAAGATCGAGCAGGTGGGCGGCATCGCCTGCCATACCGGCCGCCATTCCTGCTTCTTCCAGAAGTACGACAATGGCGACTGGCACAGCGTCGAACCGGTGCTGCAAGATCCTGAAACCATTTACTCCTCGGACAAGAAGAAGACCCCATGAGCGTTACCCTGGCCCGTGTCGCGGCCGTGATCGAATCGCGCAAGCCCGAGCACGGCGGCGACCCTGCGACGTCCTACGTCGCCAAGCTGTTCGCCAAGGGCGACGACGCTATCCTCAAGAAGATCGGCGAGGAAGCCACCGAGCTGGTGATGGCCGCCAAGGACGCGCGCATCGCGGGCGATCCATCGAAGGTGCTGTATGAATGCGCCGACCTGTGGTTCCATTCGCTGGTGCTGCTGGCCAAGTTCGACCTCACGCCGCAACAGGTGCTGGACGAGCTGGCGCGGCGCGAGGGCGTGTCCGGCATGGTGGAAAAAGCCGCACGCAAGGAATGAATAATTCCGCGTGCGTTGCAAGTGAGCACGCGCTCACTGTGCGCGCGTCGCGTTCCGGTGTCATAATCGCCTTCTGGCCGTCATACCGCTCAGTCATATCGATGTCATGCCGCGTTGATACGATGCCTCGGCGGCGACGGCCGGCCCGGCCCTGGAGCATCGTCACGAACTGGAGACAAGATGGATAACTGCATTTTTTGCAAGATCGTCGCCAAGCAGATCCCGGCCGCCGTCGTCTATGAAGACGAGGACGTGCTGGCATTCAAGGACATCAACCCGGCGGCGCCGGTGCACTTGCTGGTGATTCCGAAGCAGCACGTGTCCACCTTGTCCGACTGCACCGAGGAACACGCGGTGCTGCTGGGGAAGATGCTCGCACTGGCGCCCAAGCTTGCAAAAGAGAATGGTATTGACGTCAAGATCGGCGCCGATGGCAAGCCGAAAGGCGGCTTCAAGACGCTGATCAATACCGGTCCGGATGGCGGTCAAGAAGTGTATCACCTGCATTTGCATATGTATGGCGGTCCGCGCCCATGGCGCGGTCTGGGGCTGTGAAGCTCTCGCTAAGCCAGGACTAAGTGTCAAAGGGGGCAGGCGGCCCCCGCTTCGCGTATACTGTCGTAGACGCTTTCCCGATTTTTCAGGCGCATGCGCCTTGCTAGGAGAACAACATGGGTGGTTTGAGTATTTGGCACTGGGTGATCGTGCTGGTGGTCGTGATGCTGATCTTCGGTACCAAGAAGATCAGCAATATGGGTTCCGACCTGGGCAAGGCCGTCAAGGGCTTCAAGGACGGCGTGAAGGGCGACGAAGAGAAGGCTGCGGAAGCGAATCCGGCGGCGCCGGCTCAGCCGACCCAGCAGGTGGCCGACAAGTCGACCATCGACGTGGAAGCCCGCGACAAGACCCGTCTGTAAGTCGCGAGTTCCATGATCGATCTTGGACTGTCGAAAATCGCGATCATCGGCGTGGTCGCGCTGATCGTGATCGGCCCTGAAAAGCTGCCCAAGGTGGCGCGCATGGCCGGGACGCTGTACGGCCGCGCCCAGCGCTACCTGCATGACGTGAAGTCCGAGGTCAGCCGCGAGATCGAGCTCGACGAGCTGCGCAACCTGCACAAGGATGTGCAGGAGAGAGCGCAATCGTTCAAGAGCGAAGTCGAGTCGGCCACCAGCGATTTCGAGTCGTCCGTCACCAGCCACGTCGACGAGGTCGAAGCGCTGTGGGATGACCGCACCGCGCACGACGGCGGCGGCGCCACGACGGTCACGCCGACCGTGGCCGACATCGACCGCAAGGCCAAGGACTTCCGCCGCAAGAAGCTGGTGCGCACTTCGAGCGTGCCGGCCTGGTACAAGAACCGCCATGGCACCAAGCGCCATGTGATGTCGGGCGCCGCCCGGGTGCGCAAGTTCCGCCCCGGCAGCGCCGGCAAATCCAACTCTTCCTTCTTCTAAATGACTGAGCAAGCCGCCGGCGAAGACACTTTCATCTCGCACCTGGTCGAGCTGCGTGACCGCCTGGTCAAGGCCTCGATCGGGATCGCGATCGTGTGCGCCGCGCTGATGGCGTGGCCGGGGCCATCGCATATCTACGACCTGATCGCCGCGCCGATGATCGCCTCGATGCCGCCCGGCTCGACCATGATCGCCACCGGCGTCATCTCGCCGTTCCTGGTGCCGATGAAGGTCACGCTGCTGCTGTCCTTCATCGTGGCGCTGCCCTGGGTGTTCTACCAGGCCTGGGCCTTCATCGCGCCCGGCCTGTACGCCCACGAAAAGCGCCTGGTGCTGCCGCTGGTCATTTCATCCTCGGTCCTGTTCATCGCCGGCGTGGCGTTCTGCTACTTCTTCGTGTTCGGCCGCGTGTTCCATTTCATCGGCGAATTCGCGCCGACCTCGATCGCGGTCATGCCCGACATCGAGAACTACCTCGATTTCGTGATGTCGATGTGCCTGGCCTTCGGCGCCTCGTTCGAGGTGCCGGTGGTGGTCGTGATCCTGGTGCGCATGGGCATCGTCAGCCTCGAGAAGCTGCGCGCGGTCCGTTCCTACGTGATCGTCGGCGCCTTCGTGATCGCCGCGATCGTCACCCCGCCGGACGTGGTAAGCCAGCTGGCCCTGGCCATTCCGATGTGCCTGCTCTACGAGCTGGGCCTGCTGGTGGCGCCGATCTTCCAGCGCGCCACGACTGCGCCGGAAGAAACCGCGTAAGCATGGTGCGCTTAGCGCCTATAGCGCGCATAGCATGAATAGCGCCGGGCAGCCGCCCGGCGCCAGGAACCTGCGGTTCTAAGGACAATTCCCCACGATGTAGTACCCCTGCGCCGTCTGCGCCAGCGTGCTGGTGTAGAAGGTGTTGTACAGCCCCATGTTCTGGTTCGAGCCGTTGGCCAGCGCATAGCCGCCGCTCGCGTGCGCGCGGCCGGCCTGCACGTGGGCGTAGTTGCTGGCCGTGCTGGTGGTGCAGGTAAACACCGGCGGCGGCGTGCCCGTACCCACCTGGAACGCGGGGAGGGCGCAGGCGCTGGAGGTTTGCCCATTGCTGCCGATGGCGCGCACGCTGCCGCCATAACTGCCGTCCGCGCGGTTCGCATACGCCTTGCTGAAGGCGGCGCCGCTGCCGGCCGCAGCATCGTCGACCGGCGACGGTCCGCTCAGCACCACGCGGTAGCCGGTAATGGAACCCTGCGCGAAGCTGGCCGCCCCGTTCACCGTGACCGTCGACCCCGATACGCTGGCGCTGCACGCGGTCATGACGGGCGCCGGCGCCTGGCTCACCCGGAGGTTCTTGTTGAACCAGAAATCCATGATGAAGGCCGGGTAGTTCACGCGGGTCGCATTCACGAAATTGGCGTTCTGGCCTCCCGTGCCGGCCGGCCAGGCGTGGCCCAGGCCGGTCACCGTGATCTGCGAGGTGCGCACCTTGCCGTTCGCGTCGGTGTATTCCACATTGCTGCCGCTGCCCGGCACGGTCACCGCCGCGCCCTGCGTCCAGGCGCCGCCATACACCTGGCGCATGGCGGCGGCGTCCAGTGGCCCATAGGCTTGCGCCACCGTGTAGTCGCTCGTGCCCCAGATCACGCCCGTGACCTGGGTCGTGAAATGGTCGCTCGCCGTGCCCGCCATCGCGCGGCAGGCATTGGCCGCGGTGGTCGCCGTATAGCCGGAAGGTACCAGCGCTATCTGGCTGGTGGTGACGCCCGGCGGCGGGGCGGCGGAAAGGCCCAGGCCGGCGAAGATCTCGGGCGCGGTGCAGCCCAGCACCATGGCCTTGGCGCCGCCCGAGGACAGGCCGGCCACGTACACCTGTTTCGGATCGATCGCGTACTGCGGGTTGGACAGGAAGCGGTTGATCAGGTCGAGCAGCACCGCGGTGTGGCCATACGAACGGCTGTGGTTGGTGGCGGCCCAGTCCCAGCAGTGGGTGCCGTAGACGTTGCCGGTGGCGTTCGGCGCCAGGATCACCGCGCCATACTGGTCGGCCACCGCCTTCCAGTTGTAGCCGGCGTCGCCGCTGCCGTTGATCACGTCGCCGCCCGCGGTCTGCGCGCAGCCGTGCAGCACCAGCACCAGGGCGCGCTTGTTGTCCAGGATGGGGGGCGTGGCCGGCCAGTAGTAGTAGCCGCTCAGGGCGCCGCCATGGGTGGTGTCGTTGGCCCAGACCTGGTTGGCGCTCCAGGCGCCGGGGCCGGCCTGGACCGGGGTCTGTGCCAGGGCGCCGATCGGCGCGCACAGCACCAGGCAGATCGCGGCTCGCGCCGCCTGTCGGTGAAAGGGGTGCATGCGGTGTCTCCGAATATGGTTGTCGTGGGCCGGCCGGGCGACCTGCCACATTCATCATAGTTCGGGAGAAAGGGTGCACAAGCGGGCGCGCGAGCACGCCGCTTGTGCGTTTTTGCACGGCCACGATGGACCATGCGGAGAGGGTTACTGCATCAACTCCGAGATCATCTTGACCGGCGCATTGCCATAGCTGAGGAACTGGTCGTGGAATTCCTTCAGCTGGAAGCGCTCGCCCAGCTGCTGCTTGCGGCGCTCGCGCAGTTCCATGATCTGGTGGTAGCCGCTGAAGTAGCTGGTCAGCTGCACCGAGGTCAGGGTCACGCGGCGCCATTTTTCGTCGGCTTCCTGGCGCGTCTGGAAGGCCTGGCGGGTGAGCAGGTCGATCGCCGCCTCGCGTCCCATGCCGTTCACGTGCACGCTGTAGTCGAGGATGGTGTTGGTCACGCTGCGCAGGTTCCATTTCGAGTACATCAGCCACATCTCGGGCGCATTGTCGCCGTAGCCCGATTCGAGCATCATGCGCTCACCATACACGGCCCAGCCTTCGACCATGGCGCCATTGCCGAACAGCGACTTGATCAAGGAAGGCGAGCGGTTGGCGTGCACCAGCTGCGCATAGTGGCCGGGGATCGCCTCGTGGATGTTCAGGATCTGCAGGATCCACTCGTTGTACTCGCGCAGGCTGCTCTCGGCCTGTTCCGGCGTCAGGTTGTCCATCGGCGTGACGTTGTAATACGTCTTGTCCTTGGAGCGGTAAGGGCCCGGCGCGTCGATGCTGGCGCCGGCCACGCCGCGCTGGTACATCGGCGTTTCGCGCACCTCGAGCGGCTTGCTCGGGTCCAGCGTCAACAGGTCGTGCTTGATCACCCAGTCCTGCAGCAGCGGGATCTGGCGCCGGATCTCGGCGAAGAAGTTCTCGCGCGCGACGTGACGGCTTGATAACTTGTCGATCATCATGCCGATCTTCTGGAAGCGGTCTTGCGGCTTGGCCACGCCCGCCATGTAGCGCGGCCACAGCTCATCCGAGATGCGGTCCATGTTCGACAGCAGTTCCTCGCGCGTGACCAGGGCCTTGCGGAAGGTTTCCTCGGCGCTGGCGGACGACTGGATGTCGAGCGCGAACTTCTGCTCGTACAGCGCCTTGCCGGCGCGGAAAGGACGCGCCTGGCCGCTGGCCGCCTGGCGCTTCTCGACCCCGTTCAAAAAGTCGACATAGCCCAGCACCGCGCTGCCGGCGTTGGCGACGCGCTGGGCGAAGATCGTTTTTTCCTGCGCGGTCAGGATCGATTCCGCGGCCGCCTTGCCCAGGTCGGCCAGCACCGCCAGTGTGCCCGGCGCCTGGCCGATCGCAAGCTGGGTGTGCTCGCGCGTCGGATTGGTAATCGAAGCCTGCGCCGCCGCGTAATAGGCCGGCACGTCGGCCAGGCGCTTGAGGATGGTGCGCAGGCGCTGCGGCTTGGCCGCGTAGTCGGTGTTCAGGATCAGGTCGAGCGGCGCGGCGACGTTGTATTGCGACGGATTCCACTCGTGTTCGCGCCAGGTGGAAAGGCGCCAGCGGTCCTTCTCGAGCTTGTTGACCAGGAGGGCCAGGTCGGTGCGGTAGCGCGGCGACAGCTGTTTGGGATCGAGCTTGCCGAATTTTTCCAGCCACTCGTTGGCGAAGGCAAGCTGTTTCGCCCGCGTGTCGGCGTTCGGGATGGTGAGGTTGGCGGCGTGGTCGAACTTGCCGACGTAGATGCCGCCTTCGGGATCCATGCGCCACAGGGCGGTCAGGTATTGCATGCTCAGGGTCGACATGCGGCGGTCGAGGCGCATTTCGGCGGCGCTGGCGCCGACCGTACCCGCCGCCGCGGCGCCGGCGCCGACGGCCGCCGCGCCCACCAGGGCCTTCTTGCCCGTGCTGGAAGTCTTCTTCTTGACGACCTTCGAGGATTTGGCCTTGCCCTTGGCCGGTTTGGAAGTGGCGGCGACGGCCGGCGTCAGCGCGAAACACGCCAGCAAGGCTGCCAGCGCGATTTTCGTTTTCATCATCGTATTCAGGCCCTGTAACAAAGGAGGTGTCTTGGCTCGCGGGAGGCGCGAAGGCGTGCAGATTAGCACTAATCGCGTTATTTGCGGGCAGTTGAAACATTCCGACACGCAGAACACGAACGTTGACTGAAATGCAAAATCAGCTTCCGAGTCCCGCCTTGAGCATCTCCAGCATGTCCCCCGGCGACATGCGCGCCGCCATTTCGGTCCCTTCCAGCAGGCTGTCGGCCAGATCGCGCTTGTGGCGGTGCAGGTCGACGATGGCTTCCTCGATCGTGCCGCGCGCGACCAGGCGATAGATGGTCACCGGCCGCTGCTGCCCCATGCGGTGCGCGCGGTCCGATGCCTGGTCCTCGACCGCCGGGTTCCACCATGGGTCCATGTGGATCACGTAGTCGGCCGCGGTCAGGTTGATGCCGACGCCGCCCGCCTTCAGGCTGATGAGGAACAGGTCCCCTTCGCCGGCCTGGAAGGCGTCCACGCGGCGCTTGCGCTCCTGGATCGGGGTCGAACCGTCCAGGTACTGGTAGGCGATGCCATGAAAGTCGAGGTACTGGCGGATCAGGCTCAGGTGGTCGACGAACTGGCTGAACACCAGCACCTTGTGCCGGTTCTCGAGCAGGTCGGTCGTCAGGCGCGCAAACGTCGCCAGCTTGCTGCTGGCGATGCCGGCGCCGGGCGCCACGAGCTCGGGATTGCAGCAGGCGCGGCGCAGCCGCATCATCTCGGCCAGGATCTCGATCGCCTTCTGCCCCTCGGGCGCCTCGAGCGCGGCCAGCTTGTCCAGGGCCTGGCGCCGCAGCGATTCATAGAGCGCGTTCTCTTCAACGCTCAGTTCCACCGGCACCACGATCTCGGTGCGCGGCGGCAGCTCGGACAGCACCTGCGCCTTGGTGCGGCGCAGGATGAAGGGGGCGGTCAGGCGCCGCAGGCGCGCGCGGGCGCCGGCCTCGAGCCGTTTATCCTGTGCCTTCTCGATCGGGCCGGCGAAACGCAGCTGGAACTGGTCGGCGCTGCCCAGCAGGCCAGGATTGATGAAGCGGAACAGGTTCCACAGCTCGCCCAGGTGGTTTTCCAGCGGCGTGCCGGTGGCCGCCATGCGAAAGTCCCCCTGCAGCGCCATCACCGCCTGCGAGCGCTTGGTATGCATGTTCTTGATCGCCTGGGCCTCATCGAGCACGATGCTGTGCCAGCGCCGGCCCTTGAAGCGCGCCGCCTCCAGCTGCAGCAGGCCATAGCTGACCACGACCACGTCGAACGGCCCCGCGTCGTCGACCGTGGCGGCGCGTTCGCCGGGACCGAACAGCTTCAGGTTCAGGGTCGGCGCGAAGCGCGCGGCCTCGTCGATCCAGTTCAGGCACACCGTGGTCGGCGCCACCACCAGCGCCGGGCCGTCCTTGGCGCGCGTGAGCAGCAGCGCCAGCGCCTGCAAGGTCTTGCCGAGACCCATGTCGTCGGCCAGGCAGGCGCCGACGCCCCAGTGGGCCAGGCGCGCCAGCCACTGGAAGCCTTCGATCTGATAATCGCGCAGCTCGGCCTGCAAGGTGGACGGCAGTGCGGGCGCGAAGGCGGCATTCTCGGCCATGCGTTTCAAGTGGGCTTGCCAGGCCTTGTCAGCGTCGACGCTGCCGGCGTCCCGCGCCAGCTCGTCCAGCGCGAAGCTGGCCAGCGCAGGGGTGCGGATGCCGTCGCCGTGCAGCTCGCCATAGGCTTTCAATTCCGTCAGGCGCCGGTGCAGCTCGTCGGACAGGGCCAGGTATTCGTTCTCGCCCAGGGCCACGAAGCGGCTGCCGCTCTCCTGGATCTTTTCCAGCAGGGTGCGCAGGTTCATCACGCGGCCTTCGTCGATCACGACGTCGCCGCTGGCCGCGAACCAGTCGCGCTCGCGCCGGATCTGCACCCGCACCGATTTCGTCGTGGCTTTCTTCGTCACCCTGAATTTTTCGCCCTCGGGCCAGGCGACCACGATGGCCTCGCCATCCAGCGCGCGCAGCTGGTCGACCAGTTCCAGTGCCAGCAGGGGCTGGCCGAGCAGCCATTCGCCGTGGTCCGGTTCCGCGAGTTCGAGCGCCTGGCATTGGGCGACCAGCTGGCGCTCGGCTTCGCGCTCGGCGTTCAAGTCGCGCCGGGCTTCGGTGCGGATGCCTTCGACGTCGGCGATCACATTGGCCGCGCCTTCGCCGGGGCCGTAATAGGCGCCGCCCGGCAGGGGACGCACCAGCAGCTGCATGCGCATGCCCTGCTGGTAGGGACGCAGCAGCACGTGCAGGCGCGGGTCGGCCGGCACGGTCTCGATGTCGCTGCTGCTGGCGCCGATGTCCGACTGCACGGTGACGATCGACGACACCGCGCCGATCGCGCGCAGCACGCGGCGCTCGGCCGCCAATGGCACCGTCAAGCCTTCGCCGACGATGGCGGCGATGCGCCGGTGCTCGTCCCTGACCTGCACCAGGCGCAGGCGGGTCGGCGTCTCGCGTGTGACCACCACGTCGCCGTCGCTGTCCCCGACCGGCGGGTTCAGCATGATCGCTACCGTCTCGCCGTGCTTCTTGACCAGCAGTTCCGGCTCGCCCGGCAGCAGCTCGACCCGGGTGCCGGGCGAATCCATCCAGAACAGCAGCGGATGGCCGACCAGGGCTGCCAGCGCCTTGTGCACCTCGAGCTCGAAACGGATGCCGCTGCCGGCGTAGTGGCGGCGGCCGGCGATCGCGTTCACGGCCTGCAGGTCTTGCGCGGTAAGGAAGTCGAGCCCGGCGCCTTCCTCGGCCAGGCGCTTGAGACCGATGGCGCGGCCGCGGCTCCAGCCGCCCTGCGCGTCGCGCTTCTGCTCGCGCGGCTCCAGTTCCTGCACGCCAAGGTGCGGGTCGTAGCGGACCAGCCAGACCAGCCGGGATTCGCGCACGTTCTCCACGTTCGCCGCCGGCTGCAGGTTGATCAGGGCATTGAGCTGGCGTTCCCACGGTTCCTCGCGCGCGAACCAGCCGGTCATGTCGGGCAGGCGGTGCCGGCGCCGCAGTTCGCTCGCACGTTGTTCATGCGCCAGGTGGCCGGCCTGGCCCATCTGCGCCAGCACGCCGGCCAGCTGGGCCGACCACAGGTCGAACCCGGCCGCCTCGGACTGCAGCAGCATGTCTTCCAGCCGCGCGCGCTGGCTGTTCAGCGCCGGCAGGGCCAGCCAGTGATGGATCAGGGCGCGGAACACGGTCGGTTCCAGCGACATTTCCCAGCTGCGCGTGCCGAACAGCGCGGCGTCGACGGTGCCGCGCTGGATCTCGTGCAGCATGCCGAGCTGGAACCACACCGCGTTATCGGGCCGCTGCACCGCGCGCGTCTCGATCTCGAGCCAGGCGTCGGCCAGTTTGCGGTAGGCCGGATCGCTGCTGCGCAGCAGGGCGGCCACGGCGATGTGCGCGCAGTGGCCGTCGAATACAGCCTTGCGCTTGCCGGTTTCGCGGCGCAACTGCTTGAGCGAGGCGTCGATCCCGGCCAGGCCACTGTCCAGATCATCGCGCAGCACCTGCACCACGCTGCGCAGGAACAGGCCGGGCGAGTCGCCGGTCTCGTTCACCAGCGCCAGCGCGTCGTCCAGGCGCCCGCACAGGATGTAGTGCTCGCCAAGCGAGCGGCGCAACGGACTTTCCGGGCTGCTGCGCTCCACCAGCCGCTCGGCGTAGTCGCGCACCGCCGGCGCAAGCTGGGGTTCGCTGCGCGCATGCATGACCAGGACGTGCAGGATGCCTTCGCGCAGGCGCGGATGGATGCGCTCCATCATGCCTGGCGCGAACGGGCGCGCGCAGGCGTCGACCAGCGGATGCAGGTAGCTCGCCTCGTGACAACGCAGGCAGGCGTCGAGCAGCGGCGTGACGACCTCGTGGTCCTCGCCGCCGAGCAGGGCGATGCGCAGCAGGGCCAGGCCCTGGCGGTAGCTGCGCAGCATCAGGTTGCCCTGCCAGTCGCGCCGCACCGTCGACACCTGGCCATAGGCGGTGGCCACCACGCCGAACAGGCCGCTGTCGAGCGCGAAGTCGAGCACCGGCCAGGCCGCGCCGGGCGCGAGCGCCATGCCGCGCTCGTTGGCGTCGGCCAGCAGGCCCGCCTCGCGCAGGCGCGCCAGTTCGTCCGCCCACTGCGCCTGCGGCAGCGGCGCGGACAGCGCGCGCATGTACTCGATGATGCGCTGGCGGCCCATCGGCTCGCCGGCGATGGCGAACAGCGCCAGGATCGCGTGTTCCTCGGCGCTGCTGGCGCCCAGGCGCGCGCGCACTTCGCTGTCGGTCATGCGCCCAGGTTCTCGATCTCGATCGCCGGCAGGCCGTCCGGCACCGGGATGCCGAACACGCGCAGGTAAAAATACAATTCGGCTTCCAGCGTGCGCACCACGCTGTCGGCCTTGCGGAAGCCATGGCCTTCGCCCTCGAGCGTCAGGTAGGCCACCGGCAGCTTGCGCGCGCGCAGCGCCTCGACCACGCTCTCGGACTGCTGCGGCGGCACCACCTTGTCGTCCAGGCCCTGGAAGAAGATCATCGGCCGGCGCAGTTTATCCGTGTGGTGGATCGGCGAACGCGCGCGGTACACCGCCGCGGCGGTGTCCGGCGGCGCGATCAGGTACTGGTTGTAGTGCGACTCGAATTTGTGCGAATCGGCGTCCAGTCCGGCCAGGTCGGATACCCCGTAGTAACTGGCGCCAGCCTTGAAGACATCGTGGAAGCTGAGGCTCGATAACACCGTCAGGCCGCCGGCGCTGCTGCCGCGGATAAGCAGGCGCTCGGGGTCGACGACGCCTTGCGCCGCCAGGTGGCGCGCGCCGGCCACGCAGTCCTCGACGTCCACCACGCCCCATTGATGCTTGAGCAGGTTGCGGTAGGCGCGCCCGAAGCCGGTGCTGCCGCCATAGTTCACGTCCAGCACGGCAAAGCCGCGGCTGGTCCAGTATTGGGTCGACAGCTTCAGGGTGCTGGTCGCCATGCCGGTCGGGCCGCCGTGGCCGATCACGATCAGCGGCGGCAGTTCGCCCGCCGCGGGCACATGGTCGGCATTGGCCGGTGCGTAGTAGAAAGCGTGGGCGGTGCGCCCGTTCTCGCTCGGATAGTCGATCGCCAGCGGCACCGACAGGTAGCCGGTCGCCGGCAGTTGCGGGATCGAATGCGCCAGCACTTCGCTGACGCCGGTCTCCAGGTCGATCCGCGCCAGCTCCGGCGCGATGGTCGGCGCGCCGCCCAGCAGGGCCACGACGTCGCCCTGCACGCGCAGCTCGCGGATCTCTTCATACGGCGACTCCAGCGGCGCCAGGTTGCCGTTGGACAGGCGCGCCAGGTAGCTGACGCCTTTCTCGACGTAAGCGCACACGATCTCGTCCTCGGAACGAAAGCCATACAGCGCACTGCCGAAGCTCCAGTGCGGGCCGGCGAATTCGGCCTCGACCGGGCACAGCGCATGGGTCACGCCGTGGTCGTAGCGGTACAGGTTCCACCAGCCGCTGCGGTCCGACACGAAATGCAGCAGGCCGCCGGGCGACCACTCGGGCTGGCAGATCGATTCGTCGGGGCCGCCCGCGATCAGGCGGCCGTTCACCAGCGTTCCATCCGCGGCCACGTCGGCCAGCCACAGTTCCGTGCCTTCCCACGGCATGCGCGGGTGGTCCCAGCACAGCCAGGCCAGCTGGCGGCCATCGGGCGACAGGCGCGGCGCCGCATAGAAGTCGTTGCCGTCCACCAGCACGGTCTCGACGCCGTCGAAGCCGACCGCGGCCAGCGTATTGACGGGGTGGGCGGCGCCGGCCGAATGGTCCTCGCGCACGGCGATCACGCGCTGGCGGGCGGCGTCGAGCACGAAGTCGGCGTAGCGGTGGCCCGTGCCTTCGCGCGTCACGGCGACCGGCGTGCAGTTCGGCCCACCATCGGCTGCCACCCGGTACAGGCGGTCGTCCGCATGGTGCGAGAACCAGGCCACGCCGCCGGCCAGCAGGCAGGCGCCGCCGCCGTATTCATGGACGCGGCTGCGCACGTTGAAGGGCGCCGGCGTCAGTTCGCGCGTGCCGCCGCCGTCGTGCACCATGAGCGTCGTGCGTCCGCCCTCGCTGGCGCGGCCCTCGAGCCAGCCCAGGCGCGGACCGTCGAGCATCGGCTGGGACAGCGGCACCGCGCCGGCCGCGACCACCGCGGCGCTGATCGGGGAAGGCCAGGCGCCGCACGGCATTGGTTGTTTGCTGGTGGCAATCGTCATGATCGGGACTCTTTCCTTGGTCGGACCCGCATTATAGTGTTTGCCCAAGAATGCGATAATAGCCGTTTCCTTATCAACGCCATTGTCAGCCATGCCACAATTTGCCCCGCTCCAGAACGACACCTTCCTGCGTGCGCTGTTGCGCCAGCCGACCGACTACACCCCGGTGTGGCTGATGCGCCAGGCGGGCCGCTACCTGCCGGAATACCGCGCCACCCGCGCGCGCGCCGGCTCGTTCCTGGGGCTGGCGAAGAATCCCGACTACGCCACCGAAGTCACGCTGCAGCCGATCGACCGCTATCCGCTGGATGCGTCGATCCTGTTCTCGGACATCCTGACGGTGCCGGACGCGATGGGCCTGGGCCTGTATTTCGCCGACGGCGAAGGCCCGAAGTTCGAGCGTCCGCTGCGCCTGGAATCCGACGTCAACGCCTTGAGCGTGCCCGACATGGCCTCGCTCGCCTACGTGTTCAAGGCCGTGACCTCGATCCGCACCGCGCTGAACGGCCGCGTGCCGCTGATCGGTTTTTCGGGCAGCCCGTGGACGCTGGCCTGCTACATGGTCGAAGGGGGTGGCTCGCGCGAATTCCACACGGTCAAGAAGATGCTGTACAGCCGTCCCGACCTGATGCACCGCATCCTGGAGATCAATGCGCAGGCCGTGACCCAGTACCTGAACGCCCAGATCGACGCCGGCGCCCAGGCCGTGATGATCTTCGATTCCTGGGGCGGGGCGCTGGCCGACGGCGCCTACCAGGAATTCTCGCTGCGCTACATGCGGACGATCCTGGCCGGATTGAAGCGTGAACACGATGGCGTGCGCATCCCGGCCATCGTCTTCACCAAAGGCGGCGGCATCTGGCTGGACGAGATGGCCGACATCGGCGCCGATGCGCTGGGCCTGGACTGGACCATGAACCTGGGCCGCGCGCGCAAGCTGGTGGGCGACCGCGTGGCGTTGCAGGGCAATCTCGATCCGGCCATCCTGTTCGCCGGACCGGACCAGATCCGCGCCGAAGTCGAGCGCTCGCTCACCGCCTATGGTGCGCCGTCGAGCGGCCATGGCCATGTGTTCAACCTGGGCCACGGCATCTCGCAATTCACGCCGCCGGAATCCGTCAGCGCCATGGTCGATGCCGTCCATGACTTCAGCCGCAAGCAACGCGCCGCCTGATTATCCCCGCCGGCTGGCGGCCTTGCCGACAAGGCCGCCACGCGATCCCTCACTTGTTCACAACTTCCTAAAAGCGGGTAAAAATTCCTGTGGACATCTCAGCATCGTCTGAATCAGTATAAGTCGATGATTTATAAGCGTTTTTTAATGAGATTCAGCGCTGAGTGTGTCCTGTGCCACAAGGTTGTCCAGTAGAATCGAGCCAAATTGGGCTCTTGTTCACAAAGTTATCAACAGACGTTCTGGCAATGACGAAAAGTGCTTGGTTTACCGGGACTTAGCGCGCTTCTTCAAGTATTGCCTTAGCTTTGTGATGCAACGCAGCGAGTTTTCCATGCTGGATACACCAGTTATGCACAATGCGGGAAAAGCGCCCGAGCTTGTTAACAGGTCTGAGGACGAATATGCAAGTCATTGATTCATAAGAAAAAAATTGTCTTGAATTTGAGAATTATCGATGATGACTTGATCTAACGTAAACCTTTGATGGGGTCAAGTCCCACGCTATTCACAAAGTTTTCCACAGATTTGCACAGGGCCCAGATTGTCAACCAGCACCGATAGCACCGTCGCGCATTGCATCCTCGCGCATTGCATCCTGGAGGTAGTGCTCGATACACCGCTGAACAGCAGTTTCGACTACCGCTGGCCCTGCCGGCCGGGCGAAGAACCGCTGCCCGGGCAGCTGGCGCTGGTGCCGTTCGCGCGCCGCGAGGTCATGGCCCTGATCGTCGCGGTCAAGTTCGAGACCAGTATTGCGCCCGAGAAACTGAAAGATGCGCTGGCCGTGCGCAGCCAGTTGTCTCCGCTGCCGGAGCGCTGGATCGCGCTGGCGCGCTTTGCCGCCGACTACTACCAGCGTCCGCTGGGCGAGGTGGCGCTGCCGGGCCTGCCCAAGAACCTGCGGGTGCCCACGACGGTGGCGCTGGACCGCGCCCTGAAAAAACTGGCCAAGCTCGACCAGGAAGAACATGCGCAAGATGCGACGGCGGTCGGCATGCCGGTGCTCAACCCGGCCCAGCAAGAGGCGGCCGCCGCGATCGGCGGCGCCGACGGCTTCACGCCGGCTCTGTTGTGGGGCGTGACCGGCAGCGGCAAGACCGAGGTCTACCTGCAGGCCTGCGCGCAGGTGCTGGCGCGCGACCCGCAGGCGCAGATCCTGATCATGGTCCCGGAAATCAACCTGACGCCCCAGTTGGAAGGGAATATCCGGGCCCGCTTCCCGCGCATGATGCTGGCCACCCTGCACAGCAGCCTGTCCGAGGGCGAGCGCATGCTGCACTGGCTGGCCGCGCACAAAGGCCAGGCGCGTATCGTGCTCGGCACCCGGCTGGCGATCCTGGCCTCGCTGCCGAACCTGCAACTGATCGTGATCGACGAAGAGCACGACCCCTCGTACAAGCAGCAGGAAGGCTTGCGCTATTCGGCGCGCGACCTGGCCGTGTGGCGCGCGCATCAGCTGGGGATCCCGATCGTGCTCGGCTCGGCCACGCCGTCGCTCGAATCCTGGCATCACGCGCGCTCGGGACGCTATCGGCGGCTGGACCTGCGCGAGCGCGCCGTGCGCGACGCCGTGCTGCCGAAAGTCAGGCTGGTGGACATGGAACGCGACCGCCCGCGCGACGGGCTCACGAGCGAGGTGCTGGCCGCCCTGCGCGCGCGGCTGGAGCGTGGCGAGCAGTCGCTCCTGTTCCTGAACCGGCGCGGCTATGCCCCGGTGATCTGTTGCGACGCCTGCGGCTGGATCAGCAACTGCACCCGCTGCACCGCCTTCATGGTGCTGCACAAGCCCGAGCACCGGCTGCGCTGCCACCACTGCAGCCTCGAATTGCGCATTCCGCATTCCTGCCCGACCTGCGGCAACGTGGACCTGCAGCCGCTGGGACGCGGCACCCAGCGGGTCGAAGAAGGGTTGCAAGCCATGTTCCCGCAGGCGCGCATCCTGCGCATCGACGCCGACTCCACGCGCCTGAAGGGCAGCGCGCAAGCCGCCTTCGACAGCGTGCACCGGGGCGAGGTGGACATCCTGATCGGCACGCAGATGGTCGCCAAGGGCCATGACTTCAAGAGGCTGACCCTGGTCGGGATCCTGAACCCCGACACCGCCCTGTTCTCGCAGGATTACCGCGCCAGCGAGCGCCTGTTCGCCCAGCTGATGCAGGTGGCGGGGCGGGCCGGCCGCGCCGGCGCGCCGTCCGAGGTGCTGGTGCAGACCCGGTATGCGCAGCATCCGCTGTACGGCGCCGTGATGCGCCACGATTACGAACGGTTCGCCGGCCAGCTGCTCGAAGAGCGCAAGGAAGCGGGGCTGCCGCCGTTCATGTACCAGGCCTTGCTGCGCGCCGAGGCGAAGGAGCTGCCGGTCGCGATCGCATTCCTGGAAGCGGCGCGCGACTGCCTGCCGAGCGACGCCATCCTGATCAACGACCCGATCCCGATGACGATGACCCGGGTCCACAACGTGGACCGCGCCCAGCTGCTGGTCGAGTCCAGCTCGCGGCCCGCGCTGCAGGCCTTCCTGCGGGTCTGGACCCTGGAGCTGCGGGCGATGAAGTCGCGCGTGAAATGGTCGCTCGAAGTCGACCCGCTCGACATCTAGATCAGGCGGCGGCCCTGGCGGCGGCGCCGCGGCGGCGCTTGGCACAGCCCATCAGCGCCAGGCCGGCGCCGAGCAGCAGGCCGCTGGCCGGTTCGGGCACGTCGCCGGCCACGGGTTCCACGTTGAAGGTGATGGTGCCGAAGTCCCACTGGCCGTCCACGCCCGGCAGATCGTCCCAGTCTTCGAAGAATTCCAGGCGCAGGATGCCGTCGACGCCGACCTCGAACGCCAGGCCCAGCTCGACCAGGTCGGCGAATCCCGCGTAGCTCCGGGTGCCCGGGAACCACTCCACGATGCCCGGCGTGAAGAACACGCCCTCGGTCTGCTTGGAATTTTCGAAGCTGATGACCATGTCCGACAGCCAGCTCGGCGTGTAGGCAGTGAGGGTGAAATCGTAGGCCACGCTGGTGACGAGCGAATTGGCGCCGACGTCGAGCAGGGCCACCGTATTGTCGGCGTCGCCGCGCGGTCCATGGCTCTGGATGCCGCCGACGTCGAACGTGATCGGCGCCGCGAACAGCGACGACGAGGCGAGTAACGACAAGCTGACAAGCAGCTTGTTGAAGGTAGCAAGTTTCATGACGATCCCCCTGGTTTTGGTATTTTTCAGAGAGCAACAAGCGTGCCGGGGGAGATCGCTTGCTGCAATCGTCTGATTTCTAACAAGAAATTGATAGAATTTGAATCCAATGCCATGAGGTATGTAAAGTTGCTCGACATGCCATATGGATACTGCCTCGGATACCGGGGGCTGGCGGCAGGGGAGTTTCGCCACCGGCGGCGGAAAAATAGCGTATCGTTCGCCTGACATCAGCGCAGCAGTGGAGACCAGCAATGAAACAACTGAACGTGGACGTCGCCGTCATCGGCACCGGCACCGCCGGCATGACCGCCTACCGCGCGGCCAGGGCGCAAGGCGCCCGGACGGTGGCGATCGAGAGCGGCCAGTACGGCACCACCTGCGCCCGGGTGGGCTGCATGCCGAGCAAGCTCCTGATCGCGGCGGCCGAGGCGTCCCACGTGATCGACACCTGCGCGCCATTCGGCGTGCATGCCGGCGAAAAGCGCATCGACGGCCGCGCCGTGATGGAACGGGTCAAGCGTGAACGCGACCGCTTCGTCGGCTTCGTGCTCGAAGGCGTGGAGGCGATGCCGGCGCAGGACCGCCTGCAGGGCCGCGCGCGCTTTACCGGCCCCTGCACGCTGATGGTCGACGACCACACCGAGATCCACGCCGGCCGCATCGTGATCGCCACCGGTTCCACGCCGCTGCGCCTGCCGCAACTGCAGAACGTCGGTCCCGGCGTCGTCACCAGCGACGACGTGTTCTATTGGGACGACCTGCCGCGCTCGGTGGCCGTGATCGGCACCGGCGTGATCGGCCTCGAGCTGGGCCAGGCCCTGGCCCGGCTCGGCGTGCGCGTGCGCTTTTACGCGCGCGGCGGCAGCATCGCCAACATCACCGATCCCGAAGTGCTGCGCTGCGCGGGGCGGGTCTTGATGGAAGAACTCGACATCGCCTTCCAGACCGAGGTGGTCGGGGCGGTGCAGGAGGGTGACGAGGTGGCGCTGACGGTGCGCGATGCGCTGGGCAAGGAAAGCACCGAGCGCTTCCAGTACGTGCTGATGGCGGCCGGCCGCACGCCGAACGTGCACGACCTGGGGCTGGAGCACAGCGGCCTGGAGCGCGGGCCGGACGGCATCCCCGTGTTCGATGCGCGCACCATGCAGTGCGGCACCAGCAACGTCTTCATCGCGGGCGACGCCAACGACGAACGCCCGCTGCTGCACGACGCGGCCGACCACGGCAAGATCGCCGGCGACAACGCGGGCCGCTTCCCGGACGTGCGTCCCGGCCTGCGCCGCGCGCCGATCGCGGTCGCCTTCACCGAGCCGAATATCGCCACCCTGGGCCAGACCTACCGGGCCTTGTGCGCCGGCGGCCAGCGCAAGTTCGCGGTCGGCGGCGTGTCCTTCGCCAACCAGGGCCGCAGCCGGGTCATGTTGCAGAACAAGGGGATGTTGCGGGTGTACGCCGAGTATGGCACCCGGCTGTTCCTGGGCGCCGAGATGATCGCGCCGCGCGCCGAACACCTGGCCCATCTGCTGTCATGGGCATGCCAGATGCGCCTGACGGTCGACCAGATGCTCGACATGCCGTTCTACCACCCGGTGATCGAGGAGGGCGTGCGCACCGCGCTGCGCGACCTGGCCGCCAATCTGTCGACAGGCGAGAGCCGGACCGATGCGGCCGATACCGAGCCCGGAACCTGACGCCGGGCGGGGGATTCCGCCCTCTACCCGGTGACGCTTGGCGCCAGGGGCGCCTCGCTCCGAAAGGGGCGTCTCAGTTCAGCAGGGTGGGGTCCAGCTTGCCCTGGCCGGCCAGCTGGCGCAGGATGCGCACCGTGTCGATGTCGGCTTCCTGGTAGGCCGACTTCTTGAAATCGTCATACATCGCGTTGGCCGGATCGGTATGCTCGCCCTGGCCGTCGTCGTAGCAGAAGCGCACCAGCAGCATGGCATTGGTCGGCGCCTCGATGATCATGCGCAGGCTCGAGGCGGCGATCTCGCCCTGGGCCGGCACTTCGTAGCGCACTTCCTGCAGTGGACTCATGTGCACCACGTCATCGATCACCAGCTCGCCGAAGGTAAGGCGGCGCTTGAGCAGGCCGGCTTCGCGCTCCAGGATCGTGCATTCGTCCAGGTGGGGAATGAACATCGTCGGCTGTTCGGCGCGCAGCACCAGGCCGCGCCACAGCTGCTCGCGGGTGAGGGTGTCGAGCAGCGGGTTCATCGGATCGTTGATTTCGATGAGATGTTCGAATTTCATGGGCAAATGTCCGGTAGTAAAAGGCTTCGGCGCAGCGCGCCGCAAAGGACGCATGGTAACCGATTGCGCGCCGCCACGCCCGCTCCCGCCCGCGCGGTAAAGTCAAGCGCCGTGCTGTTGCAATCGCGCCGCGCAGCGAAGTCCGGCAGCCTGTTTGTCGGCGCGGGGGCCGCCAGATTGTTACAATCGCTGCCTGTCCCTCCAGAAATAATTCCCAATGTCCAACGCACCAAGATTCGGCCTCAACGGGCCGCAGAGCGAAGCCGCGCTATATCTCGACGGCCCTTGCCTGGTGCTGGCCGGCGCCGGCTCGGGCAAGACCCGCGTGATCACGCAAAAGATCGCCTACATGATCGAGCATTGCGGCTACGATCCGCGCACCATCGCCGCCCTGACCTTCACCAACAAGGCGGCGCTCGAGATGCAAGAGCGTATTGGCAAGCTGCTCAAGCAGCCCAAGCAGGCCAAGCAATTGACCGTGTCCACCTTCCACTCGCTGGGCGTCAAGATCCTGCGCCAGGAAGCGGCCGGGGTGGGCCTGAAGGACAAGTTCTCGATCATGGACAGCGACGACTGCTACACGATCGTCTCCAGCCTGGCCCTGACCACCGACAAGCAGGAAATCCGCGCCATCCAGAATGCCATCTCGCTATGGAAGAACGGCCTGGTCGACCCGGAAGACGCGATCAAGGCGGCGCGCGACGAGGACGAAGCGCTGGCCGGGCGGGTCTACCGCAGCTACGTGGCCACCCTGCAGGCCTACCAGGCGGTGGACTTCGACGACCTGATTCGCCTGCCGGTGGAACTGTTTCGCAATAACGAGCCGATCCGCGACCGCTGGCAGCGGCGACTGCGCTATCTGTTGATGGACGAATACCAGGACACCAACACCTGCCAGTACGAGCTGGTCAAGCTGCTGGTGACGGGCCTGGGCAAGAAGCCGATGTTCACGGCAGTCGGCGACGACGACCAGGCAATCTATGCCTGGCGCGGCGCCTCGGTCGAAAACCTCAAGACGCTGGGCGACGATTTCCCCGACCTGAAGGTGATCAAGCTCGAGCAGAACTACCGCTCCACCACCCGCATCCTGCAGGCGGCCAACGCCGTCATCGGCAACAATCCGAAGCTGTTCGAGAAGTCGCTGTGGTCCGAGCACGGGCTGGGCGAACCGATCAAGGTGCTGGGCATGCAGAACGACGACCAGGAAGCCGACCAGGTCGCGATCATGATCTCGGCCGACCACTTCCAGCGCAAGAACAAATGGGCGGACTATGCGATCCTGTACCGCGGCAATCACCAGGCGCGCGTGATCGAACAGGCGCTGCGCAAGGAGCGCATTCCATACACGATGTCCGGCGGCCAGAGCTTTTTCGACAAGGCCGAGATCAAGGACATCATCGCCTACCTGCGCCTGATCGCCAACCAGGACGACGACCCGGCCTTCATCCGCGCCGTGACGACCCCCAAGCGCGGCGTCGGCATGGCCACGCTGGAAGTGCTGGGCGAATTTTCCAAGCAGTGGAACTGCTCGCTGTTCGAGGCGGCGCGCAAGGGCGGCATCGAGGCGAAGCTGGCCGAGCGCCAGCTGGGACCGCTGCGCGACTTCTGCCACTTCATCGCCGAGCTGGAAGACCGCGCCACCCGGCCGGGACCATCGGGCAGCGGCGACCATGCGGCCGAAGTGCTCGACGACATGATGAAGGAGATGAACTACGAGCACTACCTGTACGAAAACTTCGACGATCGCGCAGCCCAGGGCAAGTGGCAGAACGTGCTCGAGTTCACCAACTGGCTGAAGGACCGCGGCCGTGGCGGACGCGACCGCGATGGCGAAGAAAAGAACCTGCTGGAATTGACGCAGATGGTGGCCCTGATGTCGATGCTCGAAGGCCAGGACGAGGAACAGGATGCCGTGCGCATGTCTACCCTGCACGCCTCCAAGGGGCTGGAATATCCGCACGTCTTCCTGGTCGGGGTGGAAGAGGGCATCCTGCCGCACAAGGGCGATCCGGACGCGTCGGTCGAGTCGATCGCGGCGCGCATCCAGGAAGAGCGGCGCCTGATGTATGTGGGCATCACGCGTGCCCAACGCACCTTGCACGTGAGCTGGTGCAAGCGCAGGAAACGCGCGGGCGAACTGGTCAACTGCGACCCCTCGCGCTTCATCAAGGAAATGGCGCTGGACGTCGGCGAGGCGGCGCCGATGGACAGCGAAATCCTGAGCCCGAAGGAACGATTGGCGAGCCTGAAAGCATTGCTGGCAACGCCACGACCGGTTCCTGAATAAGCCGTCGGTAAAGCCGGGCGCGTGCCTTGGCCACGGGCCTGGCGTTCGTACCATGGCGAGGCTGATGGCTCGATGCTGGCCCGCAGGATTGAGCCCGGCTGGCATAATGCCGGTTTTGCGCAGGATGCCGCCGCCATGACCCAGGAAGACCGTTTCATCAGTCTCGAAATCAAGCTCGCCCAGCAGGAAGACCTGCTGGACGAACTGAACAAGACCATCTACCGCCAGGAACGCCGCATCGACGGGCTCGAGGCGATGGTGGCCAAGCTGGCCGACCACGTGCGGACCCTGCGCGACGCCGGCCAGGCGCCCCTCAACGAACGTCCCCCGCATTACTGACGCGATGCCGCATGGCCGGCCCGGCCATGCATACGTGTCATCACGCCCGTCAATACAGGCGCGCCGCCTGATACATTGCGCTACTTTTTAATTGTGACGGTGGGCATGCAAGCCTGCTATGATCTTCAGCGCACTGCTGTTGGGTTGGCCCGACGGCGCCTTCCCTAGTGTTCGCGAAAGACCTCATGACCCGTCCACAACTGCTCATCGTCGCAGCCAGCGTGGCGTTGGCGCATGCAGCGGCCATTGCCGCGCCAAGCGTCCCCGTGCTCGACGCCGCCAATCCCTTCGCCCAGCCCAGCAGTCTGCCGCTGAACTACCCGGCCTTCGACAAGATCAAGGACGCGCACTTCCTGCCCGCCTTCCATGCCGGCATGCGCGAGGAACTGCGTGAAGTCGAGGCGATCGCGAACGACAAGGCCGCGCCCACGTTCGAGAACACCATCGTGGCGCTGGAGCGCTCCGGGCAGTTGCTCGCGCGCGTGGTCGCGACCTTCTCGAACCTGCAGGGCGCCAATACCAACGACACACTGGACGCGGTCGACCGCGAGATGTCGCCCAAGCTGGCGGCCCATTCCGACGCCATCCACCTGAACCCGACACTGTTCGCGCGCGTGAAAGCGCTGCACGACAAGCGCGATGCGTTGGGCCTGGACGCCGAATCGACCTTCCTGCTCGAGCGCTACTACAAGGAATTCGTGCGCGCCGGCGCCAACCTGTCCCGGGCCGACCAGGCCAGGCTGAAGAAATTCAATGGCGAGATCGCCTCGCTGCAGTCGGACTTCCAGCAGCGCGTGCTCAAGGGCGCCAACGCCGCCGCCCTGGTCGTGGATACCCGCGCCGAACTGGCGGGCATGAGCGACGCCGAGATCGACACCGCGGCGGCGGAAGCCGCGAAACGCGGCCACAAGGGCAAGTTCGCGATCCCGATCGTCAACACCTCGAGCCAGCCGGCGCTCTCGGTGCTGACCAACCGCGCGACGCGCGAGCGCCTGATGAAGGCCTCGCTCGAACGCGGCGCCAAGGGCGGTCAGTTCGATACCCGCCAGCTCGTGCTGCGCCTGGCCAAGCTGCGCGCCGAGCGCGCCGTGCTGCTGGGTTACCCGAACTTCGCGGCCTATTCGCAGGAACTGGAAACCGCGCGCAATCCGGCCGCCGTCAACAAGCTGCTGGGCGACCTGGCGCTGCCTGCCGTCAACAACGCCAGGAAGGAGGCGGCCGAGATCCAGAAGGTCATTGACAAGGAAGGCGGAAAGTTCCAGGTCGCGGCCTGGGACTGGCCGATGTACCAGGACAAGGTGCGCGCCGCGACCTTCAACTTCGACGAAAGCCAGCTGCGTCCGTATTTCGAGCTGAACCGCGTGCTGGTCGACGGCGTGTTCTTCGCCGCGACCCGCGAATTCGGCATCACCTTCAAGCAGCGCAAAGACCTGCCGGTGTACAACCCGGACGTGACCGTGTACGACGTCTTCGACGTCGACGGCCAGCCGCTGGCGATCTTCATCTTCGACCCCTATGCACGCGGCAACAAGCAGGGCGGCGCCTGGATGAACGAATATGTCTCGCAGTCGCACCTGTTGAAACACAAGCCGGTGGTCGGCAACCACCTGAACATCCCCAAGCCGCCCGCCGGCGAGCCGACCCTGCTGACCTACGACGAAGTGGTCACCGCCTTCCACGAGTTCGGCCACGCGCTGCACGGCATGTTCTCGAGCGTGACCTATCCGAAGTTCTCGGGCACCAACGTGCCGCGCGACTTCGTCGAGTATCCGTCGCAGGTCAACGAGATGTGGGTCACCTATCCCGAGGTGCTGGCCAACTACGCCCGGCACCACCAGACCGGCGCGCCGATGCCGAAGGCGCTGCTGGACAAGGTGGTCGCCTCGAAGAAGTTCGCCCAGGGCTACCGCACCACCGAATACCTGGCCGCGGCGCTGCTCGACCAGCGCTGGCACCAGCTGACCCCGGGCCAGGTGCCGACCGACGTGCTGGCGTTCGAAGCGAAGGCGCTGCAGGACGCCGGCGTGGCCTATCCGCCGGTGCCGCCGCGCTACCGCACGACGTATTTCTCGCACTCGATGGGCGGCGGCTATTCGGCCGGCTACTACGCCTACCTGTGGAGCGAGCGCCTGGACGCCGACACCGTCCAGTGGTTCAACGAAAACGGCGGCCTGTCGCGCAAGAACGGCGACCACTTCCGCAAGACCCTGCTGTCGCGCGGCGGCACGCGCGAAGCCATGGACCTGTTCCATGACTTCCGCGGCCGTGCGCCGGTGATCGAGCCGCTGCTCGAGCGCCGTGGCCTGGTTGAGTCCAGGCCTTCCGGCAATTGATATCGCGCCGCGCTCATTCGCTGTCACGAGCAGCGGGTGAGGGCGGCGCGCCATTTGCAGTACTTCCTTCCCACAACGCACAAGAGACCCTATGCACCGTCCACAACTGCTGCTGATCGCAGCCAGCGTCGCCATGGCCACTTTCTCCTTCGCCCAACCCGCCGCGGCGGCCCTGGAGGCCTCGAACCCGTTCGCCAAGCCGAGCACCCTGCAATACGGCTACCCGGCCTTCGACAAGATCAAGAACGAGCACTTCGCGCCGGCCTTCGCCGAAGGCATGCGCCTGGAAGCGCTCGAGGTCGCCAAGATCGCGGACAACAAGGCCGCGCCGACCTTCGAGAACACGATCGTGGCGATGGAGCGTACGGGCGAACTCCTGACGCGCGTGCGCGCGGTGTTCTATACCCTGACCGGTTCGTACACCAACGACACCCTGCAGGCGCTGCAGAAGGACCTGGCGCCGAAATTCGCCGCCCACGGCGATGCGATCCGCCTGAATCCGAAGCTGTTCGCGCGCATCAAGACCCTGCACGACAAGCGCGATTCGCTGGGACTGGACGCCGAATCGAAGTTCCTGCTCGAGCGCTACTACAAGGACTTCGTGCGTTCCGGCGCGAGCCTGCCGGATGCCGACAAGGCCAAGCTGAAAGGCTACAACGCCCAACTGGCGGCGCTGCAGACCCAGTTCAGCCAGAACGTGCTGCGGGAAGTGAATGCCTCGGCCTTCGTGCTCGACACCCGTGAAGAGCTGGCCGGCCTGCCGGAAAAGGCGATCGAAGCGGCCGCCGTGGAAGCGAAGAAGCGCGGCCTGGACGGCAAGTTCGTGATCCCGGTCGTTAACACCACCCAGCAGCCGGCGATGGCGCAGCTGAGCAATCGCGGCACCCGCGAGAAGCTCCTGAACACCTCGATGATCCGCGGCGCCCGCGGCGGCGAATTCGACAACCGCAACGTCGTGCTGCAGCTGGCCAAGCTGCGCGCCGAGCGCGCCGAACTGCTGGGCTACGACAACTACGCGGCCTATTCGCTGGAAGACCAGACCGCCAAGAACACGGCCGCCGTCAACAAGCTGCTGGGCGACCTGACCGCGCCGGCCGTGCGCAACGCCAGGAAAGAGGCTGCCGAGATCCAGCAGGTGATCGATGCCGAAAAAGGTGGATTCCAGGTAGGCCCCCAGGACTGGAGCTACTACAGCGACAAGGTGCGCACCGCCAAGTACGCGTTCGACGCCAACCAGCTCAAGCCCTATTTCGAGTTCAACAACGTGCTGGAGAATGGCGCCTTCTTCGCCGCCAACCGGCTGTGGGGCATCACCTTCAAGCAGCGCAACGACCTGCCGACCTATGATCCGGACGTGCGCGTGTACGACGTGTTCGAGGAGAACGGCGAGCACCTGGCGATCTTCGTGATCGACCCGTATGCGCGTTCGAACAAGCGCGGCGGCGCCTGGATGAGCTCCCTGGTCGAGCAGAGCTTCCTGCTGAACCAGAAGCCGGTCATCACCAACAACCTGAACCTGACCAAGCCGGCCGCCGGCGAACCGACCCTGCTCACCTGGGACGAAGTGCGCACCACCTTCCACGAGCTGGGCCACGCCACCCACGGCTGGTTCTCGAAGGTGAAGTACCCGCGCTTCTCGGGCACCAGCGTGCCGCGCGACTACGTCGAGCTGCCGTCGCAGGTCTACGAGATGTGGATGGCCTGGCCCGAAGTGCTGGCCAACTACGCGAAGCACTACCAGACCGGCGCGCCGATGCCGAAGGAACTGCTGGACAAGCTGCGCGCCGCCCAGCGCTTCAACGAAGGCTACCGCACCACCGAGTACCTGGCGGCCGCGGTGCTGGACCAGAAATGGCACCAGCTGGGTTCGAAGCAGATGCCGAGCGACGTGATCGCGTTCGAGAAACAGGCATTGAAAGACGCCGGCCTGGACTTCGCGCCGGTGCCGCCGCGCTACCGCAGCACCTACTTCTCGCACGCCATGGGCGGCGGCTACTCGGCCGGCTACTACAGCTACCTGTGGGCCGAGCGCCTGGACGCCGACGCCGGCGAGTGGTTCAAGGAAAACGGCGGCCTGCTGCGCAAGAACGGCGACGTGTTCCGCCAGAAGGTGCTGTCCAGGGGCGGCACGATGGATGCGGTCGAGATGTACCGCGACTTCCGCGGCCGCGACCCGGTCGTCGAGCCGCTGCTGGAACGCCGCGGCCTGAATTGATGACGTGAGGGAGGCCGGCCGTGCGCCGGCTTCCTTTTGCACTATTCACAACGAGAACCGAACAATATGAAACGTACCCACTTCCTGCTGGCCGCCGCCGTGAGCGCGGCTGTCCTGAACGTCGCCCACGCCGCATCTTCTGCCCAGGCGGCGGCCCAAGCCGCCGCGCCAGCCGCCGCCCCGGCCAGGTTCGACGCCTCGAACCCGTTCGCGAAAGAGAGCCCGCTGCCGTTCAACTACCCGGCCTGGGACAAGATCCGCAACGAGCACTTCGCGCCGGCCTACGAAGAGGGCATGCGCCAGCACGCGCTTGAAATCGAGAAGATCGCCAACAACAAGGCCGCGCCGACGTTCGAGAACACCATCGTCGCAATGGAGCGCTCGGGCCGCATGCTGGCGCGCGTGAGCACCGCCTTCGGCACCCTGTCGGGCTCCTACACCAACGACACCCTGATCGCCCTGGGCCGCGAGATGGCGCCGAAGCTGTCGCAGCACAGCGACGCGATCCGCCTGAACGCCAGGCTGTACCAGCGCATCAAGACCCTGTACGACAAGCGCGACAGCCTCAAGCTGGACGCCGAATCGGCCTACCTGCTGGACCGCTACAACAACGACTTCGAGCGCGCCGGCGCCAAGCTCTCCGAAGCGGACAAGGTCAAGCTGAAGGAATACAACAGCAAGCTGGCCGCCCTGCAGACCCAGTTCGCCCAGAACACGCTGAAGGAAGCCAATGCCTCGGCGCTGGTGGTCGACACCCGCGCCGCGCTGGCCGGCATGAGCGACAAGGCGATCGACGCCGCCGCAGTCGAGGCCAGGAAGCGCGGCCTGGACGGCAAGTTCGTCATTCCCGTGGTGAACACCACCCAGCAGGAAGCGCTGTCGGTATTGACCAACCGCGACACCCGCGCCAAGCTGCTGTCGGCCTCGATGGCGCGCGGCAGCCGCGGCGGCGAGTTCGACACCCGCCAGATCGTGCTGCAAATCGCCAAGCTGCGCGCCGAGCGCGCCGTGCTGCTGGGCTATCCGAACCACGCCGCCTACAACCTGGAAGAGCAGACCGCGAAGACCACCGACGCCGTGAACAGCCTGCTGTCCGAGCTGGCCCCGCCTGCCGTCAACAACGCCAGGAAGGAAGCGGCCGACATCCAGAAGGTGATCGACGCCGAAAAGGGAGGCTTCCAGGCCGCCGCGCATGACTGGGCCTTCTACAGCGACAAGGTACGCGCCCAGCGCTACGCCTTCGACGCCGGCCAGCTGCGTCCTTACTTCGAACTGAACCGCGTGCTGGTCGACGGCGTGTTCTTCGCCGCCAACAAGGAATTCGGCCTGACCTTCAAGGAGCGCAAGGACCTGCCGGGCTACAACGAAGACGTGCGCATGTTCGACGTGTTCGACGTCGACGGCAAGCAGCTGGCGATCTTCACCTTCGATCCGTACGCACGCTCGAACAAGCGCGGCGGCGCCTGGGCCAACGCCTGGGTCGCCCAGTCGAAACTGCTGGGCACCCGCCCCGTCATCGCCAACAACCTGAACGTGGCCAAGCCGGCCGCCGGCGAGCCGACGCTCCTGACGTACGACGAAGTGCGCACCACCTTCCATGAGTTCGGCCACGCGCTGCATGGCATGTTCTCGGATGTGACCTATCCACGCTTCTCGGGTTCGCGCGTGCCGCGCGACTACGTCGAGTTCCCGTCGCAGGTGAACGAGATGTGGATGACCTGGCCGGAGGTCCTTGCCAACTACGCCAAGCACTACCAGACCGGCGAGCCGATGCCGAAGGAGCTGCTCGACAAGGTGCAGGCATCAAGCCAGTTCAACGAAGGCTTCCGCACCACCGAGTACCTGGCCGCGGCGCTGCTGGACCAGGCCTGGCACCAGCTGGCCCCGAACCAGATGCCGCAGGACGTGCTGGCCTTCGAGGCCGAGGCGCTCAAGAAGGCCGGCGTCGACTTCGCCCTGGTGCCGCCGCGTTACCGCAGCACCTACTTCTCGCACACCTTCTCGGGCGGCTACTCGGCCGGCTACTACGGCTACCTGTGGGCCGAAAAGCTGGACGCCGACACCGTCGAGTGGTTCAAGGCCAATGGCGGCCTGACCCGCAAGAACGGCGACCACTTCCGCAAGACCCTGCTGTCGCGCGGCGGCACGCTGGATGCGATGCAGATGTACCGCAACTTCCGCGGCAAGGATGCGGACATCAAGCCGCTGCTGGAGCGTCGTGGCTTGACCGGCGAGTGATGCCGGTGCCGGTCGTGTAACGCGGCCGGCAACCATGCATAGCTTTGGCTCCCGCCTTCGCGGGAGCGACGTTGTTTGAGGGTGGGGGAGAGTTGACCGTAACTCTTCAGCCAACAACGCATGCACGTCGCTCCCGCCCGGGCGGAAGCCCAAGTCGTAGGGTTGGCGGCTTCGCCGCCGACGCGTTCAACCTGCGCCCCGATCCGCCGCGCCACAGCCGTGTTCCTCCTCCCGGCCCCCATGGCTTACAATGACATCGAGCCAACACCGGAGACCACGATGCAATCCGAACACGATGCCGACCTGAAGGCACGCCTGAAAGCCCTGCACCGCGAGCTGCAAGAAACGGGCGACACCGATGTCGAACTGGAAACCCTGCTGCGCCAGCTCGATGGCGACATCGAGAAGGTGCTGGAGCGCCGCGCCGAGCAGCAGCTCGACGCCAACACCTACGGCCTCGGTTCGCGCACCCAGGAACTGGCGGCCCGCTTTGCCGCCCGCCACCCGCGCGTCGAGTCCGGCCTGCGCGAACTGGGGCAGATCCTGTCGAACATGGGTATCTAATATGAGGGCCGTTGGGCCCGTAGGCATCCACGCCACAAGTCATTGATTTTAAGCCATTTTTCGGGGCGGTCCGCTGCCCCATAAATGGTTTTCCGGTACAATGCCGGACAATGAACTCCCCAGCCAATCTCTTCGCGACGGTCGCCAAGCGCTCCAGCCGCGCCGTTGCCGCACCTTTTCTCCCGATGTCCCGTGCCGAAATGGACAAATTGGGCTGGGATTCGTGCGACATCATCCTGGTCACCGGCGACGCCTACATCGACCACCCGAGCTTCGGCATGGCCCTGGTCGGCCGCCTGCTCGAAGCGCAAGGCTACCGCGTCGGCATCATCAGCCAGCCCGACTGGACCTCGGTCGAACCGTTCCGCGCGCTGGGCAAACCCAATCTGTACTGGGGCATCACCGCCGGCAATATGGATTCGATGGTCAACCGCTACACGGCCGACCGCAAGATCCGTTCCGACGACGCCTATACCCCGAACGCCGAACCGAACAAGCGCCCCGACCGCGCCGTGACCGTGTATTGCCAGCGCGCGCGCGAAGCCTTCCCTGGCGTGCCGGTGATCGCCGGCAGCATCGAGGCTTCGCTGCGCCGCATCGCCCACTACGATTACTGGTCCGATAAAGTGCGGCGCTCGGTGCTGTTCGAGTCGAAGGCCGACCTGGTCATCTTCGGCAATGCCGAACGGGCCCTGGTCGACCTCACGCGCCGCATCGCGGCTGGCGAAAACATCAAGACCATCCGCGACCTGCGCGGCACCGCCTTCCTGGTGCCGCAGGGCTGGCTGCCGGACGAAGAGTGGTCGGTGCATAACTCCACCCGGGTGGACGTGCCGGGCCGCATCGACAGGCAGCCGAACCCGTATGCGATGGCGCTGGAAGATCCGAAGACCTGCGCGCTGGACAATGCCGCGCCCGAGCCGGAAGTCAAGCCGGTGGTCATCATGACGCGCGAGCAGCGCCAGGCCGCGGCCCGCGAAAAGGCGGCCAAGACCGTGGTGCGCCTGCCGAGTTTTGAAATCGTCAGCGAAGACCCGGTCATGTATGCGCACGCCTCGCGCGTGTTCCACCTGGAGTCGAACCCGGGCAACGCTAGAGCCCTGGTGCAGGCGCATGGCGACCGCGACGTCTGGCTCAATCCGCCGCCGCTGCCGCTGGCCATGGACGAGATGGACAACGTCTACGACCTGCCCTATGCGCGCGCGCCGCACCCGAGCTACGGCAAGGCCCATATCCCGGCCTGGGAAATGATCCGCTACTCGGTCAACATCATGCGCGGCTGCTTCGGCGGCTGCACCTTCTGCTCGATCACCGAGCACGAAGGCCGCATCATCCAGAGCCGCTCGGAGCCGTCGATCCTGCGCGAGATCGAGCTGATCCGCGACACGACCAAGAACTTCGCCGGCACCATCACCGACCTGGGCGGCCCGACGGCGAATATGTACCGCCTGGCCTGCAAGGACAAGAAGATCGAGGAAAGCTGCCGCCGCCTGTCGTGCGTGTACCCGACCATCTGCTCCAACCTGGGCACCGACCACAGCAAGCTGATCTCGCTGTACCGCAAGGCGCGCGCCATCCCCGGCATCAAGAAGATCCTGATCGGCTCCGGCCTGCGCTACGACCTGGCGGTGCGCTCGCCCGAGTACGTGAAAGAGCTGGTGACCCACCACGTGGGGGGGCTCCTGAAGATCGCGCCGGAGCATACCGAGCAGGGCACGCTGTCGAAGATGATGAAGCCGGGCATCGGCGCCTATGACGAGTTCAAGCGCCTGTTCGACAAGTATTCGCTGGAAGCGGGCAAGAAGCAGTACCTGATCCCGTACTTCATCGCGGCCCACCCCGGCTCGACCGACGAGGACATGCTGAACCTGGCGCTGTGGCTGAAGAAGAACAACTTCAAGCTGGACCAGGTGCAGACCTTCACGCCGACGCCGATGGCGATGGCGACCACGATGTACCACTCGCGCAAGAATCCGCTGGCCAAGGTGACCGAGGATTCCGAAGTCGTCGAAACGGCCAAGAGCGGCAAGACGCGCAAGCTGCACAAGGCGTTCCTGCGCTACTACGATCCGGAGAACTGGCCGATCCTGCGCGAGGGTCTCAAGCGCATGGGACGGTCGGACCTGATCGGCAATGGCGAGCGGCACCTGATTCCGCCGCCGGGCGGCGAGTTGCCGGGTGCGGCGCGTGAAGAGCGTCGTCCGGCCGGTGCGCCGCCGAAGGGCCGCACGGTCGAGGTGGCGCCGCGCCGCGCTGCGCCAGGTGCGGACCGCCGCGGCCAGCGCACCCCGGCAGGGTTGGCCAACGGTTCGGCCAGCGCACCACCTGCCAAGGTGAAGCCGTCGATCCTGTCGACCATCAAGTCCAAGCCGAAGACCGTCAGGAACTGATCATTCCTTGAACGTCGCGGTCGGCGTCGCGGCTGGCGTCACGTTCGGCATCGCGTTGGACGTCGCGTTCGGCGTCGGCGCCCCGCGCCGCTCGCGCGCGATGTCCAGGTCGACGCTGGCCTGCCTGGTGCGCAAGGCGCGCGCATAGCGGTGCCTTGCGCGCAGCCGTGGATTGGTCACCAGCGTCCCCAGGGTTTCGCCGATCACCATCACCACCCCCAGCAGCGGCAGCACCAGCATCAGCCCCACCACGCCCGCCAGCATGCCGCCGATAAAAATCATCAGCACCGTCACCAGCGGGTGGATGTGCAGGCTGCGTCCCAGCGTCAGCGGCATGAACAGGAAATCGTCCAGCAGCCGCACCAGCACGAACACCCCGATCGCCCCATACGCCATCAACGGATTGCCCGGCGCGTCGGTCGACGCGACGATCACCACCAGCACGCAGCCGGCAATCGACCCGATGAACGGCACCCAGGCCAGCACGGCCGAGATCAGGCCGAGCAGCAAGGGCGACGACACGCCGATCACCCACAGGCCCAGCGCCAGCACCAGCGTGTCGAGCACGGTCAGCTTGAGCAACCCCTCGAAATAGCGGCGCGCGGTCTGGTCGACCTCGTGCAGCAGATACAGCGCGCGCTCGAAATAGGCGTTCGGCACCGCGCGGGCCAAGAATTTCTTGAAGCGCACGCCGTCGCGCAGCAGGAAGAAGGTGAGAAACGGCGCCAGCAGCAGCGATGGCACCCAGGTCACGACGCCGACCACGATGTCGCCCAGGTGGTTCTGCGCGAAGTCGTTGGTATAGGTGGTGAAGGCCATGTCGACGGTCGAGGTGAGCCGCATCTCGGCCAGGATCGGGAATTTCGCCTCGAGCATGGCCAGCGAGTTGCGCACGAAGGCCACGCCGCCGTCCAGGTACAGGCCGATGGTCGCTTCCCACGAGTCTTCTTCCGGTCCGTCGCTCCAGCTCAGGGCCGCCGCCAGCGCCAGCCCGGCCAGCGTGAAGAACAGGGCGCAGACCCAGACCGCAGCGGCATTGCGGCTGAAGCCCGAGCGCACCATGCGCTGCATCGGTCCCAGCAGGATGTAATAGAGCACGGCGCCGAAGATGAAGGGCAGGAACAACCACAGCAGCTGCTGGACGACCAGCAGCAGCAGGCAGGTGGCGGCGACGATCCCGGTCCACACCACGGGACCGGCGCGCTCGGGGCCGTTGACGATGCCCGGCACCGGACTCATAGCGCTTCCAGTTGCGGCCGTCCGGTACCCATCCATTCGCGCAGGCGCAGGCCGATGTGGCGCGCCAGCGCCAGCGAGATCTTGTAGCCGAGGACGGCGTCGGTTTCCATCAGGCCCAGGAAGTCGGCGCGGAAGAACACCGCCACCTCGCATGGCTCCATCGCGCGCGCCTGGGCATTGCGCGGCGAGTTGTCGAGCAGGGCCAGGTCGCCGAAGAAGCCGCCCGGCTCCAGCTCGGCCACCACCTGGGTCATGCCCTCATGCAGGCGGCTGATGCGCACCCGGCCGCTCATCAGGAGGTACAGGGCCTGGCCTTCCTCGCCTTCGTCGAAAACGATCTCATCCTTCAGATAGCGGCGCTCGTGCAGCAATCCATCGACGATCTTCAATTCCAGCGGCGTCAGCGCACTGAATAGCGAAGAACTCTTCAGCCGGTGCTGGCGCGGCGACATCCGAGGGGGCTTGAGGAAACGAAAAATCACGTGATGCTCCGGCGTGGTGCGCTATGTTGTCTGTTTGATTATCCTCGATCGGATGCTGCTGCGCATCAAAAAGCTGCAGCCGTGCACGACAGTGTGGCGCGTTGTTCAAAAACTCCTTCAAACGTGCGCGCCACGAGGTTGAAAATCGTGTAACATTAATTCTTTACAGCAACAGTCGTTGTTGTAATGATATTTGTCCATGTGAGCCGTCGCGCATGGCCAGGCCAACGTTCCCGAAGAGGACAGGCAGTGATCGATATACCAACTTTTCTTCTTGCGCTCGGGATCGGTAACGTCGGCTTTGCGATCCTGATGGCAGGATATACCCGGGGCGCGGCCCGCAATCCGGGTCTGCAGCTATGGATGTGGGCGCGCCTGGGCATGGGCTTGAGCCAGTTGATCGGATGGGTCCGCCCGATGGCGGGCCTGTCCTTCCTGGGCGGCCTGGAAGGCATCGGCTGGATCCTGTCGATCTCGCTCGAGATGGCGGCCTACTGCGTGTTCTTCGGTTTCACGCGCTGGGGCCGGGTACTGTTTCCGATCACCGTGCTGTCGTCCGGGGTGGTGATCGCGGCCGGCTTCCATGGCGCCAGCCACGCCCAGCTGGGCGCCCTGGTGGCGGGCGTGGTGGCGCTGTTCGCCGCCGCCATGGCCTGGGTGCTGCTGCGCCGGCGCCATGCGTCCCTGCTGCAGCGGATCATCGGCATCAACGACGCGCTGTTCGCCGTCGCCGTCGCGCTGTGGGCCGGTTCGGCCTTGCTGGGCAGGGGGCCGTTCGACCACGTGCAGGCGCGCGAAGCCGCCTATCTCGCCGGCTACATGCTCATGATCGTCAATGGATTCGGTTTCCTCCTGCTGTGCAAGCAGAAGGACGACGCGCGCATGGCCCGGCTGGCCTCGACCGACTGCCTGACCGGCCTGCCCAATCGCCATGCCTTCCTGGAGCGCGCCGAGCGCGCGCGCCTGGCCTCCCAGCGCCAGCGCCATCGGCTGGCGCTGATGATGATCGACATCGACCACTTCAAGCAGATCAACGACCGCTGGGGCCATGCCAGCGGCGACCACGCCCTCCAGGTGTTCGCCCGCACCGCGCGCGAGGTGATGCGCGAGCATGAGACGATCGGCCGCCTGGGCGGCGAGGAATTCGCGATGATGCTGCCCGGCGCCGACATCGACGCCGCGGTGCAGGCGGCCCAGCGCCTGCGCCAGGCGGTGCGCGCGGCCACCGTGATCACCAGCGGGCCGAGCTACACGATGACCGTCAGTATCGGCGTGGTGGTGCTCGATCCGAACGAAGACCTGAGCGCGGCGCTGGCGCGCGCCGACCATGCCCTGTATGCGGCCAAGCGCACGGGGCGCGATCGGGTGGAGGTCGGGGATCCGGTACGGCGCCGGGCGTGAACCGAAAGCGCGGATGCGCGATAAAACCGGAACGGAAAAAGAAAAAGGGCCCGACGAATCGGACCCTTTTTCCTTGATGCTGGCGGAGCGGACGGGGCTCGAACCCGCGACCCCCGGCGTGACAGGCCGGTATTCTAACCAACTGAACTACCGCTCCGTTTACTCTGATCGTACCTTCGATCAATCATCGAGATGCTTGGTGGGCGCTGAGAGGCTCGAACTCCCGACCTAATCCTTGTAAGGGATCCGCTCTACCAACTGAGCTAAGCGCCCATCTCGGTGATTTTCCATCTGACGCTTGTCATTGCGTCCGAAGAGGCCCGAATTATAGAGGGTGGCTTTCAAGGTCTGCAAGAGTTTTTCGAAAAAATATCAGAAACCTGTTTCGACCGATGGCGGATGGGCCGGAAGGCGCAAGCCAAATCGGCAGATCCGTATGTGTTGTAATCAAGGCGACACCCGCGATATTTACTTGCCGCCACACATACCCATCACGGACAATACCGCCTTTGACAAGTCGGCAACTTACAAACATCGCAAAGATGTGCGCCTTAGACGCGCGGCCGAGGGCGGGTCGATATCCGCTCGCGCACCCGGCGGGGGGCGTCCATAAGAAGAGGAACGGGGACATCGGTTCTTTTGTTAATCACCAGGGAAACACTCCATGACCAAGATGTCCAAGATGCACAAGCGCGTCCTCCGTGCGCATGGCGCAATGCTGGCGCTGTCCGCCTGCGCCGCGTTGCCGATCGCACCGGCGTTCGCCCAGACGACCGATTCGAACCAGTCTCTCCAGCTGCAATCCGTGACCGTGACGGCCCAGCGCCGCACCGAGAACATCCGTGACGTGCCGGTTTCCGTCACCGCCCTGAAGGGCGACAAGCTGGACGTGCTGGTCTCCGGCGGCGACGACATCCGCCTGCTGGCCGGCAAGGTGCCGAGCCTGAACGTCGAATCGTCGAACGGCCGCACCTTCCCGCGCTTCTACATCCGCGGCTACGGCAATACCGACTTCAACACCTTCGCCTCGCAGCCGGTCTCGCTCGTCTATGACGACATCGTGCAGGAAAACCCGATCCTCAAGGGCTTCCCGATCTTCGACCTGGCCAGCGTCGAAGTGCTGCGCGGCCCGCAGGGCACCCTGTTCGGCCGCAACACCCCGGCCGGCGTCGTGAAATTCGAATCCGAGAAGCCGAACCTGAAGAAGGTCGAGGGCTACTACAACCTGTCGGCCGCCTCGCACTACACGATGAACGCCGAGGGCGCCGTCAACGTGCCGCTGTCGACCAATGTGGCGATGCGCGTGTCGGCCGTCGGCCAGCACCGCGACGACTACGTCGACAACTTCAGCGACGTGGCCATGACCCAGAAGCGCGGTGAGCTCGACGGCTACAACGAGCATGCCGAACGCGTCCAGTTCTTGTACAGCAAGGATGGCTTCAGCGGCCTGCTGGGCTTTCATCAGCGCCAGACCAACGGCAGCGCACGCCTGTTCCGCGCCAACCTGATCAAGAAGGGCAGCAATACCTTCGCCGATGGCACCGATCTCGACAAGATCGTCACCAACGCCCAGAACTTCCAGAGCCTGAAGACCAACGGCATCAACCTGCGCCTGCAGTGGGATCTCGGCAACTACAGGCTGCACTCGATCACCGGCTACGAGCACATCGTCGACTACTCGAGCCGCGGCGACATCGACGGCGGCACCCCGGCCGGCCCGGGCTTCATTCCGTTCCAGGTCGAGACCAACGGCTACATCGAGAACCTGGACCAGTACACCCAGGAATTCCGCCTCGAGTCGCAATACACCGGTCCGCTCAACTGGCAGGCCGGCCTGTACTTCTTCGATGAAGACGTGACTGGCGGCAGCGACAACTTCAACAGCACCACCTATGCGCGCACCTCGCGCCTGCGTTCGAACCAGAAGAACGAAGCCTGGGCCGCGTTCGCATCGGCAAGCTACGACCTGACCCCGGACTGGACCATCCGCGGCGGCCTGCGCTACACCAAGGACGAGAAGGAATTCCGCACCATCGAGGCGACCAACGTCGTCCAGATCGGCCCATCGTCGGTGGAAGAAAGCAAGGACAAGATCAACTGGGACCTGTCGGCCACTTACAAGCTGACCCCGAACGTGAACGTCTATGGCCGCGCCGCGACCGGTTTCCGCGCGCCGAGCATCGCCGCCGCCTCGGCCGAAGTGCCGATCACCGTGGCCGATTCGGAAACCATCAAGTCGTTCGAGCTGGGCGTGAAGGCCGACCTGTTCGACCGCCGCGCCCGCACCTCGTTCTCGATCTATGACTACACGATCGAAGACCAGCAACTGACCGTGGTGGGTGGCAACTCGAACGTCAACCGCCTGATCAACGCCGACAAGACCAAGGGCAAGGGCGCCGAGTTCGACTTCGAAGCGGCCGTCAGCACCGCCCTGCGCGTGAGCGCCGGCGCCAGCTACAACTACACGCAGATCCGCGACGCCAGCCTGTCGGTGAACAGGTGCGCCCAGTGCACCATCACCAACCCGCTGAACGCCGTCGGCCGCGTGGTCATCGACGGCAACCCGCTGCCGCAGGCGCCGCGCTGGACCTTCAACGCGACCGCCCGCTACGGCGTGCCGTTCCGCGATGGCGAACTGTACGTCTTCACCGACTGGTCGTACCGCAGCAAGATCAACTTCTTCCTGTACGAGGCCACCGAGTTCACCGGCGCTCCGCTGACCGAAGGCGGCGTGCGCGTCGGCTACATCTTCGGCAACGGCAAGTACGAAGTCGCCGCGTTCGGCCGCAACGTCCTGGACCAGCGCCGCATCACCGGCGCCATCGACTTCAACAACCTGACGGGCTTTACCAACGAGCCGCGCCAATGGGGTATGCAGTTCAAGGGCAATTTCTGATCGTGTAAACAGTCAGCTCGCCTGAATGGGAAAGGCCGCGCACTGCGCGGCCTTTTTTTCGTTTTGGCCCGCGGTGCATGGCATCACGACCAGAAGTGTTACATGAATATTTATCTGATAATTACCTTATTCGCAATGCATATGCGTTTTCTATCGTTGTTGAACCAGTAAATATTTTGTATATTTAACGTTTAACCGAATAAATCATGTTTTTGCTGGATGTGCCGAGTTAACTGTTGTATGCACGCCGAAAGCGATGAGAAATTATTCCTGCCGTTTCTTTTCTTCAAGCTAAGCTGAGTTCGCCGCTTCGAGACGGCACCGGCTTGCCGGTCCTACAACGACACAAGCGAACCATCGCTTGACGGAAAACCTTGAACAAGGAAGAACCATGAAGCAAACGCATTCGATTCGTCCGACCGTGTTGAAGATGTGTGCAGCAGTCGCGCTGGCGCTGGGAGCCGGAGCCGCCTTCGCCGCCGCCGGCGGGGACGGCAGCAGCGCGCCGCAGTTCGTCGTGGAGACAGACCGACTCATCGTGAAATACCGCGACGCGAAGCCTGCCGCCAATGGCGTCGTGGCCCGGGTCGCCAGCCTGAGCCCCGAGCGCAAGGCGAAACTCGACCGCGCCGGCCAGCAGTTCGGCATGGTGGTCAAGGAAAGCCATGCCATCTCGACCGGCGCCCAGGTGTTCAAGCTGGACCGCCGGCGCCACCTGAAGGAAGTCGAATCGCTGGCCGCCGAGATGATGGCGCGCGACCCGGCCATCGAGTACGCCGAGCCGGACCGCATCATGACCCATCTGGCCACGCCGACCGACCCGCGCTACACCGACCAGTGGCACTACTATGAAACCGCCGGCGGCCTGCGCCTGCCGAGCGCCTGGGACAAGTCGACCGGCAGCGGCGTGGTGGTGGCGGTGATCGACACCGGTTACCGGCCGCACGCCGACCTCTCGGGCCAGCTGCTGGCCGGCTATGACTTCATCAGCACCGCCGCCATCGGCAACGACGGCAATGGCCGCGACAGCGACGCCAGCGATCCGGGCGACGCCGTGGTGGCCGGCGAATGCGGCAGCGGCCAGCCGACCCGCGACCAGGGTTCGAGCTGGCATGGCACCCACGTCGCCGGCACCGTGGCGGCGCGCACCAACAACGGCACGGGTGTCGCCGGCGTGGCCTACAACGCCAAGATCGTTCCGGTGCGCGTGCTCGGCAAGTGCGGCGGCTACACCTCGGACATCGCCGACGCGATCACCTGGTCGTCGGGCGGCAGCGTGTCGGGCGTGCCGGCCAATGCCAACAAGGCGCGCGTGCTGAACCTGTCGCTGGGCGGCAGCGGCGCGTGCGGCGCGACCACCCAGAACGCCATCAACGGCGCCCGTTCGCGCGGCGCGGTGGTGGTGGTCGCCGCCGGCAACTCCGCCGTCAACGTCAGCAACGCCAGCCCCGCCAACTGCTCGGGCGTGATCGCGGTGGCGGCCACCGGCCGCACGGGCGGGCGCGCTTCGTACTCGAACTACGGCACCCTGATCGACGTGGCCGCGCCAGGCGGCGACGGCGCCAATGGGGTGCTGTCGACGCTGAACACCGGCACCACCGCGCCGGCTTCGGACAGCTACGCGGCCTACCAGGGCACCTCGATGGCCACGCCGCACGTGGCCGGCGTGGCGGCGCTGATGCTGGCGCGGAACACCAACCTGACGCCGGACGAGATCGAGTCGAAACTGAAATCGACGGCGCGCGCCTTCCCGGCCACCTGCTCGGGTTGCGGCACCGGCATCGTGGACGCCAACGCGGCTGTCGACGCGGCCACCAGCGGCGGCACCCCAGCCACCACCGTGAACGAGGCGGAGACGAACAACACCCTCGCCACCGCCAACCTGGTCACGGTCGGCAACACGACGGTGAACGGCAACCTCGGCTCGACCACCGACACGGACTTCTTCCGCGTCGACCTGCCGGCCGGCCGCACCCTGAGCGCGGTGCTGACCCCGGGCCTGTCCAATGCCGACTACGACCTGTACGTGTACAACGCATCGGGCACGCAGTTGGGCACCAGCCAGAACGGCGCGGGCGCGGTGGACAGCGTCAACTCCAGCAATACCGGCACCAGCGCCTCGACCCGCTATGTGCGCGTGACCTACTACAGCGGCGGCACCGGCGCCACCAACGGCAAGTACAGCCTGAAGCTCACCTGGTAAGCGCCAGCGCCAGGATGAGGGGAACGCGCGGTCTCGACCGCGCGTTTTTTTTCCGGTGCCCGTCGGGCGCGCCGCCGCCACGCCGGCATACCCATCGCGCCGGCTTCCTGGGAAGGGCTGTCCGGATGGGAACCGCTGCGCGCGTTTGACATTTGTGCAAATGTTTTGATGCCCATAGAATGTCTGCATGCAATCGGGGGGCGCGCGCCATCGCCGACGCCCTTTTCCGACCAATCCCATATGCAAGGAACTCAATGCGGTACGACATCCTGGGCAATTCCATCGGCGCTTGGCCGGAACAGCCGCACGCGGCGCCGTCCTGAGCGTATCCATGCAGCTTCCGAACCGTTTGCAGTTCCTGCTCAATCGCCTGCGCGAGCGGCTGTGGGTCAAGCCGCTGGTCGCCTGCGTCCTGTCCGTCGCGGGCGTGGCGCTGGCGCATCTGGCCGACAGCGTCCCGGTCGACTGGAAGGTGCCGGAGATCGCACAGGACTCGGTCGTCGAACTGTTGAAGGTGATTGCCGCCAGCATGCTGGGCGTGGCCACGTTCGCGGTCGCGTCGATGGTGGCGGCCTACGCGTCGACCGGCCAGTCGGCCACCGCGCGCGCCTTTCCGCTGATCGTCGCCGACGACGTCTCGCAGAACGCGCTGTCGATCTTCGTCGGCACCTTCATCTTCGCGATCGTGGGCCTGAGCGCCACCACCAACGATTATTTCGGCAAGGCCGGGCGGTTCACCTTGTTCATGCTCACGCTGTCCGCGCTGGCGCTCGTGATCGTGGTGTTCGTGCGCTGGGTCGACAGCATCGCGCGTCTCGGCCGCCTGGGCGCGGTCATCGCCAAGGTCGAACAAGCCACGTCGCGCGCCATGGCCCGGCGCAGCCGGCGTCCCTGCCTGGGCGGCATGGCCGCTTTCGGCCCGGCCATCGGCCTGGCCTTCCACAGCGACACCAGCGGCTACCTGCAGCGGGTCGACATGGAGGCCCTGCAGCGGATCGCGGCGGCGCGCAAGCTGCGCATCACGCTGGCGGTCGTGCCGGGATCGATGGTGGTGCCGTCCCGGCCGCTGGGCTACGTGCTGCCGGACGGCGCCTGCAGCGAAGCGGTCGAGCCGGGCCTGTTGCGCGACGCCTTCACCATCGGCCCGCTGCGCCACTTCGACGACGACCCCCGTTTCGGCCTGGTCGCGCTCGCGGAAATCGGCAGCCGCGCCCTGTCTCCGGGCATCAACGATCCCGGGACCGCGATCGGGGTGCTCGGTTCGGTGTACCGCATCCTGAGCGAATGGGCGCGCCCGGTCGACGCCGAGGCGCCGGAGTACGACCTGGTGGAGGTGCCGGCCCTGTCGGTCGACGATCTGTTCGACGACGTGTTTCCCGCCATGGCCCGCGATGGCGCCGGGGCCGTCGAGGTCGCGATGCGCATCCAGCGGGTGCTGGGCGAACTCGGTTGCTGTGGCCACGAGCAGACGCGCGCCGTGGCGCGCCGCCACGCCTGCCTGGCGATGGCGCGCGCCGAACGCGCCCTCGATTTCGCGCCCGACCTGGAGCAGCTGCGGTGGCGCCACGAGGATTTCTGGGGCAAGGCGGCTTGCACGAAACAGCTTTTCGGATAATACTGTATGCAATTACAGTAGCCGGCCCCAATTCCCGTTCCCGGGGCGCGGCCCTAGGGAAGCGCTGATTTATTCTGGCGGATGGGATTGGCGACGGAAAAGGCGCCCGGCAAGGCCTCGCCGGCCGCGCATAAACCGCAGCCATACCGCGTGGTATGGCGAGGATTTACAACGCAGCAGGGCGCTTTTTCCGTGCCAAGACCGCCGCCATGAATAAATCAGCGCTTCCCTAAAGTGAACGCCCCGCTTCGAAAAATCATCCACTGCGATTGCGATTGTTTTTATGCGTCGGTCGAGATGCGCGACGATCCGCTGCTGCGCGGCCGTCCGCTGGCGGTCGGCGGCCGGCCCGACCAGCGCGGGGTGGTCGCCACCTGCAACTACGAGGCGCGCCGCTACGGCATCCATTCGGCGATGGCCACCGCCACCGCCATCAAGCTGTGTCCGGAGTTGCTGGTGATCCCGCCGGCGATGGAAAAGTACCGCATCGCCTCGACCCAGATCATGGCCATCTACCAGGACTACACCGAGATCGTCGAGCCGCTGTCGCTCGACGAAGCCTACCTGGACGTCACCGATTCGCCGCACTGCAAGGGTAGCGCGACGCTGATCGCGCAAGAGATCCGGCGCCGCATCTTCGAGACCGTCGGCATCACCGCCTCGGCCGGGGTGGCGCCGAACAAGTTCGTGGCCAAGATCGCCAGCGACTGGAACAAGCCGGACGGGCTGTTCCTGGTGCGGCCCGACGAAGTCGACGCGTTCGTTGCGGCGCTGCCGGTCAAGAAGCTGCATGGCGTGGGCAAGGTGACGGCGGAAAAGATGCACCGGCTCGGGCTGCAGACCTGCGCCGACCTGCGTGGGTGGAACATCGACCAGCTGCAAGAACACTTCGGCAGCTTCGGCGCGCGTTTATACGACCTGAGCCGCGGCATCGATCACCACGAAGTGAACGTCTCGCGCGAGCGCAAGTCGATCAGCACCGAAGAAACCTATACCCCGGACGTGCCCGACCTGGCCGGCTGCCTGGCCTTGCTGCCCGATTTGTACGAGCACCTGCTGGGCCGCATCAAGCGCGCGCATGCCGAAAAATTCATCAACAAGCTGTTCGTGAAAATCAAATTCTCGGATTTCCAGCAGACGACGGTCGAGTGCGTGGGCTATGCGCCACATATTCCGACCTATGCGCGCCTGATGGAAACCGGCTGGGCTCGCGCCAGCCGCCCGGTGCGCCTGCTGGGCGTGGGCGTGCGCCTGGGCGAGTCCGAGACCGTCGAGCAGCTGCGGCTGTTCGACGACGTTCAGGACGAGTCGATCGGGTCCTGAGCTTTTTATGCGACGTTGCCGTATAGCAGCGTAGAATATCGATCCTTCGAAATACTGACACAATCGGATAACCTATGTGGTTCAAGAATCTACAGATTTACCGTCTGCCGGCCCCATGGGCCTATACCCCCGAACAACTGGAAAAAGCCCTCGAGCCGCAGAGCTTCGTGCCTGCCACCAGCAATGAATTGCTGCGCCAGGGCTGGGACAAGCCGCGCCCGAACGGCGGCCTGGTCCACGTGGTCAACAAGCAGATGCTGATCATGCTGGGCACCGAAAAGAAGCTGCTGCCGGCCTCGGTCATCAACCAGGTGGCCAAGGCCAAGGCGGCCGAGCTCGAAGAGCAGCAGGGCTTCCCGCCCGGCAAAAAGGCAATGAAGGAACTGAAGGAGCGCGTGGCCGACGAACTGCTGCCGCGCGCCTTTACGCTGCGCAGCAACGTCTGGACCTGGATCGACCCGGTCAACGGCTGGCTGGTGGTCGATGCGGCAAGCCCGGCGAAGGCCGACGACATCGTGAAGCTGCTGCTCAAGGCCGTCGACAAGATGCCGCTGGAATCGCTGCGCGTGCAGAAGTCGCCGGTCGCCGTGATGACCGGCTGGCTCGAAGCCGATGAAGCGCCGTATGGCTTCACGATCGACCAGGACACCGAGCTGCGCGCGACCGGCGAAAGCCGCGCCGCGGTGCGCTACGTGAAGCACACGCTGGAGCCGGACGACATCCGCCGCCACATCGCCGCCGGCAAGCAGTGCACCCGCCTGGCCATGACCTGGAACGACCGCATCAGCTTCGTGCTGACCGAGTCGCTGGCGATCAAGGGCATCAAGCCGCTGGACGTGATCAAGGAAGGCGAAAGCCCGACCCATAGCGACGACGAGCGTTTCGACAACGACATCGTGCTGATGACGGGCGAGCTGGCCAAGCTGCTGGCCGACGTGGTCGAGGCGCTGGGCGGCGAAGCGAAGGCCTGATCGACGGCGGATCAAACCCCGTTCACGTAGGGTTGGCGGGTTTCCCGCCGACGCGTTCAACCGGCATATGCACGGCCGTGTGGCATGCAAACGCGGTTGAACGCGTCGGCGGCGAAGCCGCCAACCCTACTTTGCGACTTCTTCGCTCGTGGCAGGTTCCGTCTTCCCACCCGCGGCGGCGCCACTCTCCAGCTCCCCGCTGGTATAGGTCGACCCCTGGCGATCCTCATGCGGGGCCGGACGGTTCGGCAATGGCGGCAGCGCCTTCGCCTTCTCCAGGTCGATCCCGGCGACTTCGGCCACGCGGCGGCCATAATCCTCGTCGCAGTGCCACAGATGCCACACCATGCGCAGCTGGATCGGTTCCGGGCATTGTTTCAGGTCGCCCCCGACGTTGCTTACCAGGTCGTCACGCTCCCAGTCCTCGAACGTGCGGTAGCGCGTGCCGGCCTGCCGGTAGTCGTCGCGCGTGGTCGTGGTCTGGTAGCGGCCCAGGTGGCCTTCCACCCACTGGTGGTATTCGCGAGCCGGGCGGTCGGCTTCCTTGTAGCCGCCCATCAGGCTCGGTTCGTAATTGATGTGCTTGTCCTCGTCCGAACCGTCGACGCCGTCCACATAGAACGTCATCTGGCCGTCGCGCTGGTTGGTGCGCGCCTTCGCCTTCTCTTGCGGCGCATTGATCGGCAGCTGCAGGTAGTTGGGCCCTACGCGGTAGCGCTGGGTGTCCGAATACGACAGGGTACGCCCCTGCAGCATCTTGTCGTCCGAGAAGTCGATGCCGTCGACCAGCACGCCGGTGCCGAAGGCCGACTGCTCGGTTTCTGCAAACACATTGTCCGGGTTCTTGTTCAGCACCATGCGGCCCACCGGCAGCAGCGGGAACTGGTCTTCCGGCCAGCGCTTGGTGTCGTCCAGCGGGTCGAAGTCGAGCTCGGGATGCGCGCCGTCGACCATGATCTGGACGCAGAATTCCCATTCCGGGTAGTCGCCGCGCTCGATCGCGTCGTACAGGTCGCGCGTGGCGTGGCTGGTGTCGCGGCCCTGGATCTCGGCCGCCTGGCTGGCCGTCAGGTTGCGCACGCCCTGCTTGGGCTGCCAGTGGAATTTCACCAGGTGGGCGACGCCCTGGTCGTTGACCAGCTTGTAGGTGTTGACGCCCGAACCTTCCATCTCGCGGTAGTTGGCTGGGATGCCCCATGGACTCTTGACCCAGGTAATCATGTGCAGCGCTTCCGGATGGCTGCAGATGAAGTCATAGAAGCGCCACGGCTCTTGCTGGTTGGTGACGGGGTCGGGCTTGAAGGCGTGGATCATGTCCGGGAACTTGATCGCATCGCGGATGAAGAACACCTTGAGGTTATTGCCCACCAGATCCCAGTTGCCGTCGACGGTTTTCAGCTTGACCGCGAAGCCGCGCGGGTCGCGTGCGGTTTCGGGCGATTCCTTGGCGCCGATCACGGTCGAGAAGCGCACGAACACCGGGGTCTGCACGCCGGTCTCGTTGAGCACGCGCGCAGTGGTGTATCTGGAGGCGGGCTCGTCGCCGATCTTGCCATAAGCTTCGAAAAAGCCGTGGGCGCCGGTGCCGCGCGCATGCACGACGCGTTCGGGGATGCGCTCGCGGTCGAAGTGGGTGATCTTTTCGATGAACTGGTAGTTCTCGAGCGTGGCCGGGCCACGTTCGCCGACCGAACGCAGGGACTGGTTGTCGTGGACGGGATGACCCTGGCGCGTGGTCAGCGTGGGACGCTGGTCGTTCATTTGCCTTCTCCTCTGAATCGCTGATGGAGCAATGCAGTATAGGAAAGCGAACGAGAAGGCAGCGCGCGGCTGACCCCGCTTTAATTCCGGTAAAAGTCGACGGAACTCCGGCTGACAGCTACAACTGCTGGAACACGCCTTCGCTGCGGTTCTTGGTCACGTTACCCCATGGGAATACCTGGCCGTTCATGGCGACGTACACGCCGGCCGGCAGGGTCTGCGCCACGCCGCAGGCAAAGCCGAGGTTGAACAGCGCGTCCGAATTGGCGATGGAATACGGGATCATGGCGCCGGTCAGCACGATGGTCTGGTCCAGCCTGGCGGCGCCGAGGACGGCGGCGGTCTCGCGCATGGTGTCGGTGCCGTGCACGATCACGATCGCCTTCTCGCTGGCGGCGCGGCAACTGGCCAGCACGCGCTCGCGATCGGCATCGCCCATCTCGAGCGAATCGAGCAGCGGCAGCACGTCGAGCGCGACGGGCACCGTCATGCGGCTGCGCTTGATCACCTCTGGCAGATGGCTTTCAGCAAAGCCGAGCACGCCATTCAGTTCATTGTAATGCTTGTCGAAAGTGCCACCGGTGGCGATGAGTCGCAAAGTCATGTTGGTTTATCTACTCGCAGAAAAAAGGTGCGTCATGATAGCCGCAAACCATAGTGTATCCGACCGTGACTGCGCTAGAATCGTCTGGATCGGATGAGTACACTCATCGTTTTTCTTCTCTTTATTCTCGCCCGCCATGAAAGTAGTTGCACCCGGCACCGTCATCTTCCACCGCCATCGCGGCTATGGCGTGATCACCCACGTCAACCTGCTGACCGGCTGGATCTCGGCGCGTTTCAACGACGAGGCGCGCGCCCTCGACCTGAACCTGTCGAGCGACGAAGTCCAGCACGCCGACGGCGAGCCGATCCTGTTCCGCCGCGCGCCGCCAGACCGCATGCCGCATGCGCGCCTGATGGCCGTGGTGCGCGCATTGCACGAGGCCGGCTACCAGAAGCTGTACCTGTATTCCTGGCCCAAGCCCTCCGGCCTGCACTGGCGCTGGCACCTGTTCACGGGGCCGCGCAACTGGATGCAGCGCACCTGGCGCGAAGGCTGGTATGGCTCGGGCGCCGAGTACAACAACAATCCCGTGATGGGCTGGGGCGACGTGCCGGGCGCCACCACGGACGAGCTGATCCACGCACTGGCGAAGTTCGATCCGCAAGGGCTGGCGCAGGCGCTGGGTCGCGACGAAGACCATACCGCCTGGTTTGCGCGCGCCTGCGAGCTGTTGCTGCCGGGCTATATGTACAGCCTCAATATGGAGCGTCCCGTGGGCGGCGGGCTGGTCGAGGCGCCGGCGGTGCCGATCGTGCCGGTGCGCGCGGGCCTGAAAGGCTACAGCGGCCCCGACATCGGCTGGCCGCCGGGCTGGGCGGGGCTGTGGACCGGCACCCACGTGATGCCGGCGCCAAAAATCAAGCTCACGGGCGAGCCCGAACTGCGCTGAGCGCGGGGCGCGTCGGTTTCAACGCTTGCCCAGCGCTTCCGGATTGAGGATGTTCGCAGGTTTTCCTTGCGCGAACTGGACGATGTTCTCGAACGCCGCCTGGAAATACATCTCGTAACTGTCTTTCTCAACATAGCCCAGGTGCGGGGTGGCCAGCACCGTCGGGATGCGCAGCAGCGGCGCATCCGGCGCCAGCGGCTCGCTGGTGAATACGTCCAGCGCCGCCGCGCCCGGATGCCCCTGCTTCAGGGCTTGCTCGAGCGCGTCGTCCGCCACCAGTTCGGCGCGGCTGGTGTTGACGAACAGCGCATCCGACTTCATGCGCGCCAGGTCGCTGGCCGTGACGATGCCGCGCGTCGATTCCGCCAGCCGCAAATGCAGGCTCAGCACGTCGGCCTGCTCGAACAGCGCTTCGCGCGTCGGCGCGGCCTCGAGGCCGTCGGCGACCGCCGTCGCGCGGCTGGCCTCGCTGCCCCAGACCAGCACCCGCATCCCGAAGGCGCGCGCATAGCCGGCCACCAGTTTGCCGATCTTGCCGTAACTCCAGAGGCCAAGGGTGCGCCCATGGAGCACCCGTCCCACGCCATTGAGCGCCGGATTGATCGATGCCGTCTGCCACAACCCATCCTTCAGATTGTTCGCATACGGCACGATCTTGCGGCTGGCCGCCATGATCAGGGCCCAGGTCAGCTCGGCGGGCGCCAGCGGCGAGCCGACACCTTCGGCGATGGCAATGCCGTGCGCGGTCGCGGCGGCCACGTCGATGTGGCCGCTGACCTTGCCGGTCTGCGAGATGAGCTTCAGGTTCGGCAGCTTCGCCAGCAGTGCCGGGGTGAAGGCGGTGCGTTCGCGGATCAGCACCAGGGCGTCAAACGGGGCGAGGCGAATCGCCAGCTGGCCCAGGCCGCGGGTGGTGCTGGTGAAGACCTTGACCTCATGGCCGTCGAGCAGTCGGAAACAGTCAAGACCGCGTGCTGCGTCTTGATAATCGTCAAGAATCGCGATTTTCATTGGTGTTGTCAGAGTTATATCAGTTAAATGTAAACAAATAACAGGGTAGGGCATTTGCCCAAATAGCCTACTACATTACTAGGGCATTTTTCCTACTTTTTTGTAGTGAAAGGGGCCGTGAGGCGGTTTTTGGGGTGTACAATCGGCTCAGAACTTAAAGGAATGACACGTATTTAACGGCGCTCATGAGACGTGCCGCTCAGCCTGGCCAAAGGCTGCCGATCCGACCGCTGTCCCACCGCGATCCTGACCAGACCGCTTGCCCACCGTCGATCCCGACCCATACAGGGTTCCGACCATAGGCACTCTGGTCATTGATTGATCCCGACCCAGCGATCCACCCGAATTCTTAATTGGCATTTGGAGGACTCCCCATGAATCAGCCCGTGATGGGCGGCGTCGCCGCACTGAACGTTCCAGCTTACATCAAACACCAAAAGCTCATCAATTGGGTCGCAGAAATTGCAGCGCTGACCAAGCCTGAGAGCATTTACTGGTGCGACGGTTCGGAAGAAGAATACGACCGCCTGTGCGCACAGATGGTCGCCGCGGGCACGATGAAGAAGCTCAACCCCGCCAAGCGTCCGAATTCCTACCTGGCCTGGTCCGATCCGTCGGACGTGGCGCGCGTCGAAGACCGCACCTTCATCTGCTCCGCCACCAGGGAGCAGGCCGGCCCCACCAACAACTGGATGGAGCCGAGCGAGATGCGCCACACCCTGCACGGCCTGTTCGACGGCTGCATGGCTGGCCGCACGCTGTACGTGGTGCCGTTCTCGATGGGCCCGCTCGGCTCGCCGATCGCCCACATCGGCGTGGAACTGTCCGATTCGCCCTACGTTGCCGTGAACATGCGCATCATGACGCGCATGGGCAAGGCCGTCTATGACGTGCTGGGCCCGGATGGCGAGTTCGTTCCCTGCGTGCACTCGGTCGGCGCGCCGCTGGCCGCCGGCCAGCAAGACGTCGCCTGGCCATGCAATGCCACCAAGTACATCGTGCACTATCCGGAAACCCGCGAGATCTGGTCCTTCGGCTCGGGCTACGGCGGCAACGCGCTGCTGGGCAAAAAATGCTTCGCGCTGCGCATCGCCTCGAACATGGGTTATCAAGAGGCGCAAGCCGGCGGCACCGGGTGGCTCGCCGAACACATGCTGATCCTGGGCGTCGAGTCGCCCCAGGGCGACAAGAAATACGTGGCTGCGGCCTTCCCTTCGGCCTGCGGCAAGACCAACTTCGCGATGCTGATTCCGCCGAAGACCTTCGACGGCTGGAAGGTGACCACCATCGGCGACGACATCGCCTGGATCAAGCCGGCCGCGGACGGCAAGCTGGTCGCGATCAACCCGGAAGCCGGCTACTTCGGCGTGGCCCCGGGCACCAATGAACAGACCAATCCGAACTGCATGGCCTCGCTGCGCGAGAACGTGATCTTCACCAACGTGGCGCTGACCGACGACGGCGACGTATGGTGGGAAGGCATGACGAAGGAAGCGCCGGCACACCTGATCGACTGGCAGGGCAAGGACTGGACCCCGGCGTCAAGCGGCAAGGCGGCGCACCCGAATGCGCGCTTCACCGTGGCCGCGACCCAGAATCCGGTGATCGACCCGGCCTGGGACGATCCGGCCGGCGTGCCGATCTCGGCCTTCATCTTCGGCGGCCGCCGCTCGACCACGGTGCCGCTGGTGACCGAGGCCAACGACTGGGTGGACGGCGTGTACATGGCCGCGACCATGGGTTCGGAAACCACCGCCGCCGCCGCCGGCCAGATGGGCGTGGTGCGCCGCGATCCATTCGCGATGCTGCCGTTCATCGGCTACAACATGAGCGACTATTTCCAGCACTGGCTCAATCTCGGCAAGAAAGTGGCCGCGATCGATCCGGCTGCGCTGCCGAAGATCTTCTGCGTCAACTGGTTCCGCACCGACGACAACGGCCGCTTCGTATGGCCGGGCTACGGCGACAATATGCGCGTGCTGAAGTGGATTCTGGACCGTACCGAAGGCAGCGCCGCCGCCGGCAACCGGCACCTGTTCGGCACCTCGCCGTCGTATGGCGACCTGAACTGGGATGGGGTGGCGTTCAGCGAAGCGCAGTTCACCCAGATCACCTCGATCGACAAGAACGCATGGGCCGAAGAACTGAAGCTGCACGGCGAATTGTTCGACAAGCTGGCCTACCGCCTGCCGCAAGAGCTGGTGGACACCAGGGACCGTCTGGAGAAACAACTGGCCGGCTAAGGCCGGCCGAGTGGGGGAGAGGCCGCTGTTGAAAGCGGCCATATAAAAAAAGAACAGGGGCAACGCCGGTGGCGTTGCCCCTGTTTTACTTGGGCCGAACCGTGAAGGTCAAGCCTTGAGCAGCGGCTTGAGGTACTTGCCGGTCGGGCTGTCCTTGACCTTGGCCACCTGCTCCGGCGTACCCGACGCCACGATCATGCCGCCGCCGGCGCCGCCTTCCGGCCCCAGGTCGACGATCCAGTCCGCGGTCTTGATCACATCCAGGTTGTGCTCGATGATCGCGAGCGTGTTGCCCTGGTCGCGCAGGCGGTGGATCACCTTCAGCAGCAGGTCGATGTCGGCGAAGTGCAGGCCGGTGGTCGGCTCGTCCAGGATGTACAGGGTGCGCCCGGTGTCGCGCTTGGACAGCTCGAGCGACAACTTGACGCGCTGGGCCTCGCCGCCGGACAGCGTGGTGGCGCTCTGCCCCAGCTTGATGTAGCCCAGGCCCACGTCCAGCAAGGTCTGCAACTTGCGCGCGATGACCGGCACCGGCTTGAAGAACTCGTGCGCATCCTCGACCGTCATGTCCAGCACCTCGGTGATGTTCTTGCCCTTGTACTGCACTTCCAGCGTTTCGCGGTTGTAGCGCTTGCCGTGGCAGACGTCGCATGGCACGTACACGTCCGGCAAAAAGTGCATCTCGACCTTGATCACGCCGTCGCCCTGGCAGGCTTCGCAGCGGCCGCCCTTGACGTTGAACGAGAAGCGCCCGGCCGAGTAGCCGCGTTCCTTGGCGGTCGGCACGGTCGCGAACAGGTCGCGGATCGGCGTGAACAGGCCGGTATAGGTCGCCGGGTTCGAGCGCGGCGTGCGGCCGATCGGCGCCTGGTCGACCGAGATCACCTTGTCGAAGTGTTCCAGGCCGTGGATCGCGCTGTGCTCCGCCGGCTCGGTCTGCGAACCGTACAGGTGACGCGACAATGCCGGGTACAGCGTGTCGTTGATCAGCGTCGATTTACCGGAACCCGAGACGCCCGTCACGCAGGTCATCAGGCCCACCGGCAACGTCAGGGTCACGTCCTTCAGGTTATTGCCTTTCGCGCCCGTGATCACCAACTGGCGCGCCGGGTCGGCCTTGGTGCGCTTCTTCGGCACTTCGATCTTGCGCCGGCCGTCCAGGTACTGGGCGGTCACCGAATGCTCGTTGTTCATGATCTGCTCGAGCGTGCCTTCGGCAATGATCTGGCCGCCATGTACACCCGCGCCCGGACCCATGTCGACGATGTAGTCGGCGGTGCGGATCGCGTCCTCGTCGTGCTCGACCACCAGCACGCTATTGCCGATGTCGCGCAAATGCTTGAGGGTGGCGATCAGGCGGTCGTTGTCGCGCTGGTGCAGGCCGATCGACGGTTCGTCGAGCACGTACATGACGCCGGTCAGGCCCGAACCGATCTGCGAGGCCAGGCGGATACGCTGGGCTTCGCCGCCGGACAGGGTGTCCGCGCTGCGGTCGAGCGACAGGTAATCCAGGCCGACGTTGTTCAGGAACTTCAGGCGCGACACGATCTCCTTGATCACGCGCTCGGCGATGTCGCGCTTGGCGCCGCTCAGCTCCAGCTTGTCGAAGTAGTCGAGCGTTTCGCGCAGGGGCTTGTCCGACACCTCATAAATGGCGCGCTGCTGCTCGCCCTGGCCGATCTTGACGAAACGCGCTTCGGTGCGCAGGCGCGCGCCTTCGCAGGCCGGACACTTCTTTTCGTTGATGAACTTGGCCAGCTCTTCCTTGACCGCCATCGAATCGGTCTCGCGGTAGCGCCGCTGCAGGTTGTTGACCACGCCTTCGAAGGTATGCTCGCGGATCACGGTGCGGCCGCGCTCGTTGACATAGCTGAACGGGATCGTGGCCTTGCCGGAACCGAACAGCACGGCTTCCTGCGACGATTTCGGCAATTGCTCGAAAGGCTGGTCGAGGTCGAAGTCGTAATGGGCCGCCAGGCTCTGCAGCATCTGGAAGTAGAACTGGTTGCGGCGGTCCCAGCCCTTGACGGCGCCAGAGGCCAGCGACAGGTGCGGGAAGGCCACGATCCGCTTCGGATCGAAGAACTCGATATGGCCCAGGCCATCGCATTCCTGGCAGGCGCCCATCGGGTTATTGAACGAGAACAGGCGTGGTTCCAGCTCTTGCAGCGAGTAGCCGCACACATTACAGGCGAACTTGTTCGAGAAGACGGTTTCCTTCTCGAAATCCATTTCATAGACCACGGCGCGGCCATCGGCCAGGCGCAGGGCGGTCTCGAAGCTTTCGGCCAGGCGCTGCTTGATGTCCGGGTTCACTTTCACCCGGTCGATCACGACGTCGATGCTGTGCTTCTCGGTCTTCTTGAGCTTGGGCAGTTCATCGATTTCAACAATCTTCGCGGCATTGACGCCGCTGGCGATGCGAAAGCGCACGAAGCCCTGGGCCTGCATTGCCTGGAACAGGTCGCCGTGCTCGCCCTTGCGGCCGGCCACGACCGGCGCCAGGATCATCAGCTTGGTGCCTTCCGGCATGGCGAGCACGGCATCGACCATCTGCGACACGGTCTGGGCCGCCAGCGGCTGGTGCGGGTGCTGCGGGCAATACGGCGTGCCGACGCGCGCGTACAGCAGGCGCAGGTAATCGTGGATCTCGGTGACGGTGCCGACGGTCGAGCGCGGGTTGTGCGAGGTCGCTTTCTGCTCGATCGAGATCGCCGGCGACAGGCCCTCGATCAGGTCGACGTCCGGCTTTTCCATCAGCTGCAGGAACTGGCGCGCATAGGCCGACAGCGATTCGACGTAGCGGCGCTGGCCTTCGGCATACAGGGTGTCGAAGGCAAGCGACGACTTGCCCGAGCCCGACAGGCCGGTGATCACGATCAGCTTGTTGCGCGGCAGGTCGAGGTTGATGTTCTTCAGATTGTGCGTGCGGGCACCACGAATGCGAATTTCTTCCATTAAGTTGGGCAGACTTTCTATCAGTTTTTGCGGGGCCGCAGACGCCAGCGGCGCGGTAGGCGGGCCAATCGGGGAGAACCCGTAAGTGTAGCGCGTTTTTGTTTCGGCTGTACATCTATCCAGTGGTTGGCGTACCATGGATGCCCGTATGGCATGCCTTTCTGGAAAGCGGCGAGCGCCGCAGACAGCCGGGTCTGTCGTATGTGGGCCATTCTCCGGGCGCTTCAATGACAAAACGCTCAGAAAGCGAAAAAATTGTTGGATCCGGAATGCGATGACCGTTTTTCGGGCTGGATTGCACCGTTTAGAACGCTGACTCCAGCCAGTAAAATCCACTTTTGAAACCGCGTCGCTGGCCTCATAATATTGAATTGCAACACCACAGTTCCCTGACGCTTAGTCAACTGCAGAGTCAGGGCTCACAACATTATCCAAGGACACATCATGGCATCAGTCAACAAGGTCATCATCGTCGGCAACCTGGGCCGCGATCCGGAAATTCGCTACATGCCGAGCGGCGACGCCATCGCGAACATCGCGGTCGCCACGTCGTACAAGTCGAAAGACCGTAATACCGGCGAACAGAAAGAACTGACCGAGTGGCACCGCATCTCCTTCTTCGGCCGCCTGGCCGAGATCGTGGGCCAGTACCTCAAGAAAGGTTCGTCGGTCTACGTCGAAGGCCGCCTGCAGACTCGCAAATACACCGACAAGGACGGCATCGAGCGCTACGCCACCGACATCATCGCTGAAAACATGCAGATGCTGGGCGGTCGCCAGGGTATGGGCGGCGACAGCATGGGCGGCGGTATGGGCGGCGGCATGGACGACGACTACTCGGCCCCGCAGCGTCCGGCCCCGCGCCAGGCGCCACCGGCCCCGGCCGCACGTCCGCAGCCGAAACCGGCGCCGAACTTCTCGGATATGGATGACGATATTCCGTTCTGAGGCTGCCAGTCTGATCAGTACGACGAACCCTGCGAGTGCACCACTCGCAGGGTTTTTTTATATGCGGTGATCCACTCGCCTGGCCTGGAACGGCACTCGGCTACCGTTGATATGCAAAATATTCCCGTCCGCCCTTGGCCCGCAGTGCGGCGACGATGTCGTCGAACTCGTCGCCGGCCTCCCACGTGATGGCGCTCGCCCGATTCATGCCGCCGTACCCGGAGGGGTAGACGACACCCCGCGCTCGCCTTGCTAGCGCCGCTCCGCCTTCAGGAACAACCCGTGCGCCGGCGCGAAGTTCGCATGCAGCGGCAGGTAAGCCGCGCCGATCACCTTGGCCGTCATCCCGATCGTCCCCGCCATCACCAGCGGCCGCTCGGTGCCCTGCCAGCTGTAGCGCGTCATCTGCTCCTGCATCGCGGCGATCAGGCGTTCGAGCAGGGGCCGGCTGACGGCGCCGTCGACGATCACGCCATCCAGGTCGAGCAGGCAGGCCGCACCGGTCACGCCGAAGGTGATCGCATTGGCGGCTTCCTCGATCCATTGCAGGGTCACCGCTTCCCACGGGCCGCTCAACAGGCGGTCGTCGTTGAAGGCGAGCGGCGCCAAGCCCGCCTGCGCATGCATTTCTTCCAGCCGCACCAGCGAAGCCGCCCCGAGCAATTGCGGCGCCACGCCGCGTTCGTCCGTTCCAGCCAGGCCCAATGGCATCGAACCGATCGCGCCGGCGTTGCCGAACTGGCCGCTGTGCGGCTCGCCATCGATCACCAGGCCGCCGCCGACCAGGGTGTCGACGAACACGTACAGATAGCTTTTCAGCGTGCGTCCGCGGCCGGCAACCAGTTCGGCCACGCAGGCTGCGATCGTGTCCTTGGCGAAGTCCACGCGGAGCGGCGTCATGGCTTGCAGGCGGATGCGCAGGTCGACCCGGCGCCAGGCTTCGGCCTGATGCGGCAGCAGGCTTTCCAGGCCATGCCAGGTGCCCAGCGTGAGCGGGGCGGCCAGGCCGATGCCGGTCAGGCGCGGCGCCAGTTCCGGGCCAAGAAAGGCGTCCACCTCGCGCAGCCTGGCGTCGATGGCGGCGAAAACCTGTTCCACGTCGGGGCTGGCGTAGGGCGTCGACGACTGCCAGCGCAGCGCGCCCGTGAAATCTAGCAGCACCACGTCCAGCGCGCGCCTGCCGATCTGGATGCCGATCGAGAACGCGCCTTCCGGATTCAGGGCGATCGGCTGCGACGGCTGGCCGACCTTGCCGCGCACGGCGTCGCGCTTGACCACCAGTTGCTCGTCCAGCAGGCGGTTGATGATCACCGAGGCCGTTTGCGTACTGAGCTTGGTCAGGCGCGCGACTTCGGCCTTGGGCAGGCTGCCATGGGTGCGGATCGCCTGCAGCACGACCCGCTCGTTGAACTCGCGCATGCCCACCTGGTTCGAGCCGACGGTGCGCAGCAGCGGCATCGTGGCGGGATCAACGGCGGGAGACGGTGCGTTATAGGGCGGCATGGCGCGGCGTTCGATGGGCAGGGCAGCGGGAGACGGCAAGTATACGTCCTTCCGCTAAATAAACCTATGCGACTTATTTTTCGGGCCGATCGGGCGCGGTTGGTTGCCGCGCCGGGCCTCTTCGCGCTTGCCTGCCAAGAAATAATGCGGTGACAAGCGATCGAACTTGGCGGTAGAATCGCGCCCAATCAAGTGAATGGTGCCTTCCTGCTCGTCTGCAGGGAGGTGAAACGGGAAGCCGGTGACGTGCGCGATAGCCATCGCGCGCCAGTCCGGCGCAGCCCCCGCTGCTGTAAGCCTGACGACCCCGGTCGAACGCCACTGTGCCCCGTGCACGGGAAGGCAGGACCGGGGAAGGAAGACGGCGAGCCAGAAGACCGGCCATCCACGATGCATCCGTACGTCCCGGGGTGAGGGCGTGCCTGTCGGTTGTTCGTCGTTCCTTCTTCGTTTGCTCGCATCATGCGCTGCGATCGTTCGCCCATGCGGCGCGCGCAAGCGTCCCTGTTCATCGTGGAAGGATGACGGCTGCCTGTTGTCGTGCGCGCGTCAAGCGCGCAGCTGAAAGGTCGACGTTCACATGAACACGCTTCTCCTGGTCCGCATCCGCGCTGCGCTGACGTTTCTGCTCGCCTCGTTCTTGCTCACCTCGTTCCTGCTCGCCTGCATGGCGGGCTTTCAGCACGCCAGCGCCGCCACCCTGTTCGCGGTGGTCACCGAGCGCGCCGCGCCGGGCGCCGTCGAAGCCGCCCATCGCCACCTGGCCAGCCATCCGCAAGACCGCATCCTGCTGCGCACCCCGGCCCAGCTGATGGCCGCGGGCGAGCGCGAAGTGGCGCAGTGGATCGGCGGCGCCGACACCATCCTGGCGGTGTCGCTGTTCGGCGACCCGGCGCGGCGCATGAAGGATGCCCTTGCGCGCCACGCCAGGCCGCACGCCGCCGTGCTGGCGCTCAACGGCGAAGCGACCCTGAACCTCATGACGCGCTCGCGCCACGGCAGCCTGGCCGGCTTCTCGCCCGAGCTGCTGCGCCAGCTCTCGGGCGAAGCGCCGCCGCAGGCCGCGCTGCGGGCGGCCGAGGGCGACCCCGCCGCCCGCCACTGGCTGGCCGCGCGCCGCGTGTGGCAGGCGGGCGGCGTCGACAACACCGCGGAACTGATGCGGCACCTGCTCGCGCCAGGCACGCCCCTGGCCGATCCGCGGCCGGAGCCGACCCTGCGCCTGCGCAGGGGGCAGCGCGAGCTGCAGGACGCCGGCGCCTGGGGCAATGCGTCGACGCTCGGCTTGCGCGAGCGCCCGACCGTGGTCGTGCTCGACCTGGCGAACATGGATGGCGTGGTGCCCGCGGCGCTGTGCCGGCGCATCGAAGAGTTCGGCCAGCCCTGCGTGCAACTGCTCACGCGCTGGGGCGGCGCCTCGCGCGAAGCGCTCGAACGGCTGCCCGAGCTGGTGGCGCCGGCGAAACCGGCCGCGCTGGTGGTGCTGCAGGACTTCGTGGTCGGCGCCGCCGAGGGCCGGGAGGCGGTGGAGGATGCTTTCAAGCGTTTGGACATCCCGGTGTTCAAGGCGATCCGCCTGTCGGACCGCACCGCGATGCAGTGGCAGCTGTCGCCCGACGGCTTGCCGCCCGATTCGGTCCAGTACCGCGTGGCCCTGCCCGAGCTGCAGGGCATCGGCCAGCCGATGGTGGTGGCGGCCCTGGGCCAGGCCCGGCGCGACCGCCAGACCGGCATCGAGAACCGTCCGCCCGTGTTGCTGCCGGCCGAAGTCGACCGCCTGTCGGGGCGCGTGGCGCGCTGGCTGGCGCTGCGCGCCAAATCGAACGCGGACAAGAAGATCGCGATGGTCTACTACAACCATCCGCCGGGCCGCCAGAACATCGGCGCCGACAACCTCAACGTGCCGGAGTCGCTGTTCGGGATGCTGCATGCGCTCAAGGCGGCGGGTTACACGGTCGGCGAGCTGCCGGCTTCGCCCGAGGCGCTGCTCGACATGATCATGGCGCGCGGCGTCAACCTGCCGGAAGACCGCGCCGCCCTGCGCGAAATGGCCGGCGCCGTCAACGGCGTCCCGGCGCAGGAGTACGCGCGCTGGTTCGCGACCCTGTCGCCGCGGGTGCGGGGCGAGATGCGGGACGGCTTGCTGGGGCGCCTGCATGCCGACGTGCTGGCGGCCGAAAAGGCCGGCGAACGCGCGCTGGGCCGCAAGCAGGCCGCGACCGTGATCGAGGAGCTGCTGCACCTGGTCGAAGGCGTCGATCACCCGCAGCGCGTGCAGGCCACACGCGACCTGCATGCGCTGGAAGACGGCTATATGGCCTGCCTCGACGAAGCCAGGGCGCGTGCCTGCCAGTCGCTTGCGCCCCTTTACCGGCGCCTGATCGGATACGGCATCGAAGGCATGCGCGGCTGGGGGCCGGCGCCGGGCAAGGTGATGGTCGACGGCGGCAAGATGCTGGTGCCGGGACTGGTGTTCGGCAACGTCTTCATCGGCCCGCAGCCGCCGCGCGGCTGGGAAGTGGACGAGGAACTGCTGCACGCAAACACCAGCATCACCCCGCCGCACCAGTTCCTGGGCTTCTATCACTGGATCCGCGACCGCTTCAAGGCCGACGCCGTGGTGCACGTGGGCCGCCACTCGACCTATGAATTCTTGCCGGGCAAGGCCGTCGGCCTGTCGAGCGACGATTATCCGAGCCTGATCGCGAGCGACCTGCCGGGCATCTACCCGTATATCGTCGACGGCGTCGGCGAAGGCACCCAGGCCAAGCGCCGCGGCCTGGCCGTCATCGTCGACCACCTCACGCCGCCGCTGGCCGCCACGCCGCTGTACGACGAGCTGCTGTCGCTGCGCCAGCTCGTCGAGAGTTTTGAGGCCGCATCGTCCGAATCGCTCAAGGCCCAGGCCGCGCAGCTGATGCGCGAGCGGGTCGTCGCCCTGAACCTGCGCGCCGAGCTGGAAGCGTCGATGTCCGACGTGCTGGCGGTGCGCGGCATCGGCTTCGATGCCGCCGACGACGACCTGCTCGCGCACGAGATCGGCCACTATCTCACCAAGCTGCAAGAGAAATTCATGCCCCACGGCCTGCACGTGTTCGGCCGGCCGTGGAGCCGCGAGTCGCTCGACCTGATGCTCGATTCGATGAAGAAGAGCGGCATCGACGACCCCGACGTCGTGCATAAACTGCGCGATTCGCCGCGGCGCGAGATGGCGGCGCTGCTGGCCGGCCTGGATGGCCGCTACATCGAGCCGGGCAAGGGCAACGATCCGCTGCGCTCGCCCGAGGCGCTGCCGACGGGCCGCAACTTCCACGCGGTCGACGGCGACATCCTGCCGACCCGCCTGGGGTTTGGCCTGGGCCGGCAGATGGCGGGCAAGGCCGCCGGGCGCGACCAGGTCAATGGTGGAGGGGTGGGCAGCGAAGGCATCATCCTGTGGGCGTCCGACGCCGTGCGCGACGAAGGCGTGATGGTCGGCTTCGCGCTGGCGATGATGGGCGCCGAGCCGGTGTGGAACGCGCGCGGCATCGTCACCGACGTGAAACTCACGCCCGGCGCCATCCGGCGCGATGCGGTGGTCACCACCTCCGGCCTGTTCCGCGACCTGTACCCGAACCTGATCCGCCTGATCGACCGCGCCGGCCGCCTGGCGCTGGCGGCGTCGGCGCAGGCGCTGGTCGAGCAGGACCCCTCCTTGCGCGAAGCGCTTCAGGCGGCGCTGGCGCCGATCGAAGGCGCAGGGGATGGCAAGGGCTGGGGCAGCGAGCCGGCCACGGACAACCGCGTGGCGCGCGAGTGGCTGACCCGCCAGCGCGCGCTGGCGGCGGGCGGCATGGCGGCGGGCGAGGCCGGGCAGGCCGCCGCGCTGCGCGTGTTCGGCGATGCGCCGGGCGCCTACGGCACCGGCGTGAATCGCCTGACCGAGCGCTCCGGCGCCTGGCGCGAGCGCGAGGAGATCGGCCGCGCCTACCGCAACCGCATGGGCCATGCCTATGGCCTGGATGCCGACGGCGAATCGCGCCACAAGGCCTTCGACGTGGCGCTGGACGGCATCCACCGCACCTATCATGGCCGCGCCAGCAACCTGTATGGCCTGCTCGACAACAACGACGCCTTCGACTACCTGGGCGGCCTGTCGCTGGCGGTCGAGATGCGCACCGGGCGCGTGCCGGACGCGCTGATCCTGCAGCATGCGCGACCGGGCCAGGCCGACGTCGAGCCGCTCGCCAGCGCCCTGCTGGGCGAGCTGCGCGGACGCTTCCTGAACCCGGCCTGGCTGCGGCCGCTGATGGACAACGGCTACTCGGGCGCGCGCACCATGGGCCAGGAATTCATCGAGAACCTGTGGGGCTGGCAGGTCACGCGCCCCGACCTGGTCAAGAACTGGGCCTGGGACGAAGTCAAAGCCGTCTACTTCGATGACCGGCACAAGCTCGGCCTGCCCGAATTCCTGGGCCTGCGCCACAACGCGCACGTGAAGGCGCACATGCTGGCGGTGTTCATGGTGGCCGCCGAAAAGGGTTACTGGAAGACCGACCCGGAGACGATTCGCCGCATGGGCGGAGAGCTCGCGCGCCTGGTGGCGGCCAACGGCCTGCCGGGCAGCGGCCATACGGCGCCACACCATCCGATGTGGGGCTGGCTGGCGCCGCAACTCGATGGCGCCGACGCCGCCAGCCTCGGCGTGACGCTGGCCAAGGCGCGCGGCGAGATGCTGCCGGTGGCCGCCGCGTCGGTTCCCGCAGCGGCGCAGACCGCGCCAGCGCGGCAGGCGGCGGTATCCGGCGCCGGTGCGACGGCAGAACCGGCGCCGCCCGCGCCCGCTCCAGAACCGATGCGCGTCTACGAACTGACCCAGCGACCCGAACCCGCGCAGCCCGCCGCCGGGCGCATCGTGCAGGCGCTGGCCATCCTGGCCGCCTGCCTCGCCCTGTTCTCGCTCGGCCTGTGGCGCGGCCGGCACATCCCTCAACCTCTCAGGAGTCATCCATGATCGAAACCCTTTCTTCGGACTTTATTTCCTATGGTTGGCTGCACGACGCCGTCAGTTGGCTGCTCGCGCCGTCCCTGGCGGCGCTGCTGGCCGGCTGCGCGATCGCGCTGGTCGAATCCGGCATCGCCGTCGGCGAACGCTTCCACGGCTTGGCCAGGCTGCGCGACAGCGGCGATGTCGAGGCGGTGCAGCGGATTGCCCGCCACCGCCTGGAACGCGCCGATCTGCTGGCGCGCATCCCGCCGATGCTGGGCCTGATGGCCACCATCATCCCGCTCGGGCCGGGCCTGGCGGCGCTGGGAGAAGGCGACCCCGCCAAGCTGGCCAGCGCCGTGACCGTCGCTTTCGACGCCACCGTGCTGGGCCTGGTGGCCGGCATCGGCGGCCTGGTGATCGGCAAGCTGCGCCGCCGCTGGTACGAAGAGACGCTGGACGCGATGGAGTCCCGGGCATGACTACGCGCGCAAAACTGCGGCTGTACCGCCACCTCGACGCGCGCTTCGACCAGGGCGACGAAGATCCGCGCGCCAGCCTGGTCAACCTGGTCGACGTGATGCTGGTGTTCGCCTGCGGCCTGATCGCCGCCATCGCCGGCGCGCAAGGGGCCTTGACGACGCCGCAGCCGGTGGAGAAGGGGCGCCAGATCGAGCGTCCCGCCAGCGGCGTGACCCGGGACGGCAGCGGTTACGACCGCGTCGGCGAAGTCTATCGCGACCCCGCGACCGGCCAGCTGGTGCTGATCGAACCCGCGCAAACCGAGAGCAAACAGTGAACGCCGGTTGCCGACCCCGCCCGTTTGCCGCGGCGAGCGCCCTGCCGTGCGCCGATCAGCGCTGCTGCCCGCGGCCGGTCGCCGCCCAGTAGATCCCGCCCAGCAGGTGGCCCAGGTAGTGCGGGTCGCGGTACATCTCGCCGTTGTGCCCGAGCGTGGTGACGAACACGCGGCCCTTCTCGTGCTGGTGGTGCCAGGCGATCGGATGGTCCTTGCCCATGCCCTTGACCGTCTGGCCCGGCCAGATCAGGGTCGGGTCGTAGCTCGACTCGTCCACGTTCAGCACCGGGTTGATCGTCACGTTGTAGGGATTGGTGAACGTGTAGAACTCGTCGCTCCAGACCCAGCGCTCGGGCAGGCCGAAGGTGGCGGGGAAACGCTTGTCGACGACGGTCACCACCCCGGTCTGCAGCTTCGGATGCAGGCCGACCGTGCGCCCCACCATCTTCTCGAACCAGACCCAGTCGTTCGGTTTGGCGATCGCCGCGCGGTGCACCACCACGGCATTGCCGCCGCCGCGCATGTAGTCCTCGAAGTTGGCGCGCTGCGCCGGGTTCAACTCTTCGCCCGGCGTGTTCAGGAACATCACGGCGGCATACTGTCTCAGGTCGCCTTCGAACACCTGCGTCTTGTTGGTGTAGGACAGCGCGAACGAATGCAGCTTGGCCAGGCGCTCCAGGTTGTCGCGCGCGATCGGAATGTATTCGTAGTGATACTTGCCGGGCGTGGCCAGTACCAGCAGCTTGAACTGGTCTTCGGCCAGGCTGGGCGCCGCCGCCGTCATCAGGACGACGGCGCCCAGCATCGTTGTCACGCGTACCATGGGTTCTCCTCAGTCGATCCGGGTCGAGTACAGCGAGTGATGGCTCAGGATGAACAGCGTGCGCTTGTCAGAACCGCCGAAGATCAGCTGCAGCGGACGCTCCGGCACGTCGATGCGGCCCTTTTGCTTGCCATCCTTGCCGTAGATGAAGACCTGGCCATTGGCCACATAGACGTCGCCGTTCGGGCCGACCGCCGCGCTTTCGCCGCCGCGGTTGGCCAGCAGCCTGAGGTCGGTGATGCCGCCGCCCTGGTTCACGGTGCCGCTGAAGGTGCGGTTCTCGGAACCGTTGGTGAACACCACGCGCTGGCCCACTGGCGCGGTCACGAAACCGAACGCCTGCAGCGAGTCGGCCCAGCGCCAGCCCAGGTGATCCGGCGCGCCCTGGCGCAGCACGCGGTAGGCGGGCAGCACCAGGCTGCCGTCGGGCGACACGTATTCTTCCTTCTTCGGCAGGGCGACGTCGCGCGCGAACATCTCGGCCAGGGTCGTGAATTCGAAGGTGTCGTAGTTGAGCTGGTCCTTGAATTCGCCGTTCTGCCAGAAGTTGACCGGCACCGCGACCCGCGCGCCCTGGCGAGATGCGACCGGGGTCGGCTTGATCATCGTGATCTCCGTTCCCGGCGTGCCCGGCTTGAAGGCATACACGCTGGCCTGCGGGCCGTAGTTCGAGATCACCATCAGGTTGCCGCTGTCGTCCATGGCCAGGTTCACCGGATCGAGCGGGGCGTCGCGCACCACGACCAGGCCCTCGTCCTTCGTGTAGCTGTAGATGCGCTTCCAGTGGCGGTCGACGAAGTACAGCTTGCCCTTGGGGTCGACGGTAGCGCCGGCGATCGAATAGAAGCCGCCTTCCAGCTTGTCGACCTTGCCCAGCGCGGCCGGCGCCTTGCGCTGCTTGCCGGTGTAGTCGAACACGGCGAACTCGCGCTCGCGCACCTCCAACTTGTTGGTGACGTCGCGGATCGCGTTCTCGTAGGCGAACTTGCTGGCGCGCAGGTAGGTGGTGCAGCCATTGTCGTCGCAGGTGGCAAAGCCGCTCTCGCCGTTCACGTGGACATTGCGAAAGCGGATGTCGCTGGAATTGGTGATCAGGATCGCCGCCGGCATCGGTTTATAGGAGCGCGTCACGCGGTAGCCGTGGTAGTTCGCGAACAGGAGATTCTTCGAATTGCGGATCTCCAGCGACACCGCATCGGCGCCGTCGCGGATTTCTTCCTCGGTCTGCGGCGCCAGGAATTCCCAGTTCTCCACATTGTCCAGCACGATCTCGGCGCGGATATGGTGCTCGGCCGACAGCTCGTAGACCTTGCCCGGGGTCTTGGTATTGGTCACGTAGAAGCCGGCCTGCGCATAGCCGCTGGGCGACCAGATGCCGGAGAAGGTGCCGCCGCCACCGTCCGTTACCCACACGCTCGGATACTGGCGGTCCCAGTGCGCGGTGGTGTCGAATTTCGCATCCTTCTGGTACGGGTCGGCGCGCCGGCCGTCATACAGGCGGGTGCCGTGGCCGCCCTGGATGCGCACGTCGTCCACCAGCGAGTGTTCGCCGGCGCGCCACAGCAGCGCCACCGCGCGGTTGTTGATCTCGCCGGTCGCCAGGCCAATGCCGGACACGATGCCGTCGCCGCCGCGCGCGCTTTCCAGCAGCGCCTTCGGGCTGTCGACGCCCTGGAACCTGGGCGATCCGTTCGGCAGCAGCAGCTGGGTCAGCCCCGGGTGCAGGGCGATGATCACGCTGTCCGGCCGCATGCGGATGGTGTCGTTGACGAGGTAGAAGCCCAGCGGCAGGTAGACCACGCGGTTGGCGTCGATCGCTTTCTGGATCGCCGCCGTGTCGTCGGTCCTGCCGTCGCCTTTCGCGCCGTAGGTGTGCACGTTGGCCCATTCTTTCGAGGCCGGCAGCGCTCGCAGGGCGCGGACCGGAGCCTTCAAGGGCGACGACAGGGCCGCCGTCTTGTAGTTGGTCGAGAACGTGCCCGGCTCGCCCATCTGCTTGATGAACAACCCGTAGTTGAATTCGCTGACGGTATAGTCGCGGCCCTTGCCGGCCAGCGTCTTGCCGCTGTCGCGGAAGCGCACGAACGTCGGCACGTTGCGCGCGATGGCATTTTCCATGCCAACCTGGGTATACACATTGTCTTCGTTGCTGACGACGAGCGCGGCCTTGCTGACGTTCTCGAAGCGCACGTCCTTGCCCCACAACCAGTCGCCATAGCCGCGGTTGATCTCGATGCCGACCGGCGTGTCCTTGATTTCCGTGTTGATCATCGTGAGGCTGGCTTCATGCTCGCGGATCGCGGCGTCGCGCTGGCCCTCGAACGTCGAATCCATCAGCGTGAACTGCCAGGCGGGCGAGGTCTTCTCGCTCAGGATGCCGTAGCGGCCGCCGTAGAAGCGCAGGTTGTAGGCCACGTTGCCGACCTGGTAGACGCCGGCCAGGCCTGAGCCCAGATGAAAGTCGATGTGGCTCAGGTTGGAGTGCTGGGCCGTGTGCATGCGCACCGCGGCTGCGGCCGGGTTGCCGTCCTTGATCTCGAAGTCCACGTTCGACAGCGCCGAATAGAAGGTCGAGGAATTGGCGTTACGCACCGCCTTGCCTTCCTCCGCGCTGAACGGCACCGCGCTCGGCACCGGCATCGGCACCTTGCCGACGCTGTACTGGTCGCCGCCGGTGAAGATGACCATATTCGCCACGCCCTTCTGGAAACCGGGCGTGTTCTCGGCCAGCACGAACACGGGACGGGTCGGCCCGACGCCATACAGGCGCACGGCCAGCGGGATCAGGAGCGAGCGGGTGATGCGGTAGCGCCCCGACGGCAGGAACACGATGCCGCCCTGGCCCTTGTTGGCGGCGGCATCCAGCGCCTTCTGGATCGCGGCAGTGTCGTCGGCCTGGCCGTCGCCCCTGGCGCTCACCACGACCGCGCGTGGATCCTCGGGCATCAACTGGTAGGCGGACACCGAAGGCGATGGCGCCGCCAGCGCAGGGGCCAGTGCGCTGGCGGCCACCAGCAGCGACAGCGCCAGGGCGCGCGGAAGATTGGTATGTGTTGTCATCATTGATCTTTTCCTCGGCTATTGTAGAAACAGCGACAGAAGCATCACGAACAGCAGGCCGAACACGCCCACCAGGGTCTCCATCAGGGTCCAGGAGCGGAAGGTATCCTTCAGGGACAAACCAAAATATTCCTTGAACATCCAGAAGCCGGAATCGTTGACGTGGCTGCACATCAGGCTTCCCGCGCCGATGGCCAGCACCATCAGGTTCGGGTCGACGCCCGAGCCGTGCACCAGCGGCGCCACGATCCCGCCGGCCGTCACGCCCGCGACCGTGGCCGATCCCAGGCAGATGCGGATCACCGTCGCGACGAGCCAGCCCAGCACCAGCGGCGGCACCGGCATGTCCGCCAGCTGCGCGCCGAGATCGGCGCTGACGCCCGATTCCACCAGCACCTGCTTGAGCGCGCCGGCGCCGGCGATGATCAACAGGATCGGCGCGATCTCGCGCATCGCCTCGGCCGGGCCCTGCATCACGGTGGAAAAACGCCGGCCCTGGGCCAGGCCCAGGGTCCAGATCGCGATCACGTAGGACACCAGCATCACCACCAGCGGATTGGCCAGGAACGACAGGCTGCCGTTCAGGTCGGGCCGCGCCATCATGAGCGCTGTGGTCGCCCCCAGCAGCAGCACCGGCAGCAGAGCGGTGGCGAAGCTGTTGAAGACGCCCGGCAGTTCTCCTTCCTGCAGCGCGCGGCCATCCTGGAACATGGCCGCCGGTTGCGCCTGGATGCGGCGCAGCGACATCGCGAACACCGGACCGGCGATGATCAGCGTCGGTATCGCCACCACGATCCCGTACAGCAGGGTGGTGCCCATGTCGGCGTGGACCGCCGAAACGAGCGCCACCGGCGACGGATGCGGCGGCAGGAAGCCGTGGGCGATCGACAGCCCGGCCAGCAGCGGGATCGCCAGCGCCACCGCCGGCCGCCCCGAGCTGTATACCAGCGTGAAGATGAGCGGCACCAGCAGCACGAAGCCGACGTTGTAGTACAGCGGGATGCCGACCACGAAGCCGGTGACGGTGAGCGCCACCGGGATGCGCGACGGCCCCAGCGCGTCGACCAGGCAGGTGGCGATGCGGCGCGCGGCCCCGCTGTCGGCGATCAGCTTGCCGAACACGGCGCCCAGGCAGATGATCACCACCAGGGAGCCGAGCAGGTCGCCGATGCCCTTCTCGATCGCGCCCGGGATCTTTGACGGCGGCACCCCGAGCAGCAACGCCGCCGCGATCGATGCCGCCACGAAGGCCAGCAGGGGCTGCACCTTGCCCCAGGCGATGAGCAGCGTCAGCAGGCCGACCGCCAGCAGCACGGAAACGATGTTCCACACGGCAGGCTCGCGTCAGAAGCCGTAACGCAGGCCGACCCGGTAGGTGCGCCCGACCACGTCGTACAGCGCCGGATTGATGCCGTAGCTGGCGTTGGTCTGCGGCGCCGCTTCCGGCGCCCGGTCGGTCACGTTGTCGATCTTGAAGTAGGCCTGCAGCTGCTTCGACAGGTTGTAGCTGGCGCCGATGTCGAGATAGGCCGCGCCCTTCATCTTGTTGTCGTAGATGGTCGGGTGGATCAGAGTCGACATCGGGCAACCGGTCTGGCACTCGATGAAGTCGTTGCGGTAGGTGCCGTCGCTGATCCAGCGCTCGGTCAGCGTGACGCTCAGTTTGTCGTTTTCCCAGGTCTGCTGCGCCAGCACCTTCCACTTCGGCGTGTTGCCCATGTTCGAGCCGGCCGAATCCACCGCGATGGTGCCGACCACGCCCGACTCGGTGATGTAGTGCAGATTGCGCGTGGCCAGCGCGCGGAAGGTAAAGCGCCCCGGCAGGTTCAGGCGCTCGAGACCCGTCCTGTAGGCGGTCTCGATGTCGAAGCCCTTGACCTTGAGCGAGGCCAGGTTGAAGTTTTGCACCGTGACGTAGTTGTTGCCTGGGCTGTTCAAGACCATGGCGTTGCAGATTTCCTGATTGCCGGCCACGCACAGGTCGACTTCCTGCTGGATCGTCAGCGCCGAGATCACGTTTTTCACTTCGATGTCGAAGTAGTCGGCCGAGATCGAAAAGCCCGGCGCCCATTTCGGCTGGCTCAGGACGATGCCGAAGGTGTTGTTGCGGGCGATCTCGGGCCGCAGGTTGGTGTTGCCCACCGTGCGCTCCTGGACGCTGATGGTATTGCCCTGGTACTGGACCACGTTGTTGACCACCACCGGCGCCGCGAACAGTTCGGAGAGGTTCGGCGCGCGCACGTCCTTCGAGGTCACGCCGCGCAGGCGCAGGCCGTCGATCGGCGTCTGCCAGGTGGCGCCGAGCTTCCAGCTGCCGACGCTGCCGGCGGTGCTGTACTTGGTCTCGCGGTCGGCCAGGTTGAGGTTGGCCTCGCCCCAGGTCTCGGACTTGAACACCGGGATGTTCAGTTCCACGTAGGCTTCGCGCACGTTGTAGCTGCCTTCGCCGTTGTGGAAGTTACCGGCGTACCAGTTGTTGCCGACCGTGGTATTGAGCAGCGGGTCGGCTGGATACATGGCGTTGTTCGGCGAATCCGGGGTCACGCCGTTGCCGTAGGCGTCGCCGCGCACACGGTATTTCTCGCGCCGGTATTCGGCGCCCGTCGCCAGCGAGATCGGCCCGGCCCAGCCTTCGAACAGCTCGCCGTTGATGTTGAAGCTGCCGACGTCCTGGCTTTGCGTGGTGCGCTGGCGCGGGCCGTTGGCCGGCGCGATATAGGCCCAGGCGGCAGGATCGATCGGGTTGTCGCCGATGATGTTGAGCGGCACGCAGCCCGACGCCGCGGCCACCGGATTGCGGCAGACGATGCGGCCGTCCGGCGCGCGCACCGCGTCGATCGCATTGTTGTAGCGCGCGTTGAGCGTCATGTTGAAGGCGTCGAGATTGGTCTTGTTCTCGCCGTGGGTCACGTAGGCGTCGTACGACCAGTCCTTGCCGAACAGGGCGAACTTGCCTTCGGCGCCGAGCACGAAGCGGCGCTGGGTGCGGGTCGGCTGGACGTCGATATTCTCGGGGAAGACCGCGTTCGCGGTGCCGTACTGGAAGCTGGTGATGTTGTTGCGGGCGCAGGCATCGACGATCGACGCCGGCAGGAAGGGGTTCGAGCACTGGATGTTCAGGTTGGCGTTCTTGGCCGCGCCCGGGTTGGGCGAGAAGCGCGACGCCACCTGGCCGTAGTTGGCGGTGAAGTAGAGCTGGTGGTCGGGATTGAGGTCGAACGACATGCGGGTATAGGCCACCTGGCGCTTGAAGTTCATCGCCAGGTTGGTGCCCGAGCCCACGCTGCCGCTCAAGTCGCCGCCGATGCAGAACGGGTTGATGCAGTTGGTGACGGCGCCGGTGCCGGTCGGGCGGCCGTTCGAGCCGTACTGGAACTGGTAAGGCACGCCGCCCGCGCCGAAGGCCGTGCCCTGCAGCGGGCCGCTGGTGATCAGGCCGTACTTGGCGTACTGGTATTGCTGCGCCTGTTCGATCACGCGGTATTGGGGCAACCCGTCGCCGGTCTGGCTCAAGGGGCGCACCGAGTAGGCCGGGTTCTGGTACCAGGTGCGGCCGTTCGGCCCCTTGCCGCCGAAGCCGGGCGACTCGATGCCGTTTTCCTTCGTGAACTCGGCGCTGGCCGTCACGTGGAAGCGGTCGTCCAGGAAAGCGCGGCCCCAGGCCGCCTGCACGCTGCCGCCGCGGTCGTCGTCGTACTTCGTCTGGCCGCCCTGGACGTGGGCCTTGAAGCCGGTGAATTTTTTGTCGGTGACAAAGTTGACCACGCCGCCCACCGCGTCCGAACCATAGGATGCCGAGGCGCCGCCGGTCACCACGTCGACGCGCTTGACCAGCAACTGCGGGAACTGGCTGACGTCGGTCACGCCGGTGACGTTGGCGCCGACCACGCGCTGGCCGTCGAGCAGGGTCAGGGTCCGGATCGTGCCCAGGCCGCGCAGGCTCAGCGAAGACAGGCCCTGGATGCCGCTGCTGGTGCTGTTGGTGCTGGTGGTGCGACCGGTGCTGCCCTGCAGGGCCGGCAGTTCGGCCAGGGTGTTGAACAGGTTCGGCTTGGCCGATTTCTCGAGGTCGGCGCTGGTGAGGCTGGTGGTCGGCGTCGGCATGGTGAAGCCGCGCGCGGCGATGCGCGAGCCGGAGATGCGCACGACGTTGCTGGCGCTGCCGTCGGCCGCAGCAGGGGCCGCAGCAGGGGCGTCGGCCGTCGGCGCGGCGTCGGGCGGCGCGGCCTGCTGCGCGCTGTCGGCGGCGGGCGCCGGCTCGGGCTGCGCCTGGGCGTGAGCGATGCCCACGTTCCAGCAGGCGCTGGCCACGGCCAGGCTGATGAGAGTCCGTTGAACTGGTGTACGCATGATGTCTCCTCGATGCTTGTTGGTTGGGAGCGCGCCTTCTCTGTGGTCGGCTGCGCGACAGCGTGCAACTGGTTGCTTGTGGTGAATCTCGCCGAACCCCGGCGCCAGGCCCGTGGGTCCAGGCGCCGTCGTTCAGTCGTCCTTGTTCAGTCGTGTCTGGTGATGCGTTCCACCAGCGCGGCCGGCGCCAGGGTGATGTCCAGGGTGAGTCCGGCTTCGTCGGCCTGGAGCGGTTCCAGGATGCTCAGCTGCGAATCGAGCAGCGAGGGCGGCATGTAATGGCCGGGGCGGCCATGCATGCGCATGGCGATCAACTCGCGCGGTCCGGCCAGGTGCACGAAGCGCAGCGCCGGGTCGGCCGCGCGCAGCAGGTCGCGGTAGCGCCGCTTGAGCGCCGAGCAGGACAGCACCAGGCCCAGGCCCTGGCCGCGGGCCTGGCGGATCTCGTCCGCCAGCGCGTCCAGCCAGCCGGCGCGGTCGTCGTCGTCGAGCGGGATGCCGGCCGACATTTTGTTGACGTTGCTGGCCGGATGGTAGGCATCGCCCTCGAGAAAAGGGACGGCGTAGTGGCTGGCCAGCGCGGCGCCGACTGTGCTCTTGCCCGATCCGCTGACGCCCATGACGACCCAGCGCAGGGCGCCGGCGAGCTGCGACGGGGTGTTGACGCTTGATGCTGACATCGTTTCTCCTTACAAGACCGTTAGCGCTAACATCGCGTTTTTTGGAGTGTTGTTCAGCTAAATGCTTTTGTAAACACGTTATCGATGTTGCAATGCAATACGATCTGGATTCGAATTTGCCGCTTTGCATGTGGCGTCATCGAAGGTCGAGGGCTTTTCACTCAGAAAGTGCCATGAAAATCTGATAGCGCTAACATTGTTGCGGCGCGCAATCTATTTTTACATGATGTTGTATTTACTCGACGTTGGGGCGCACAAAAAGAAACGGCCTGGAATATTTCCAGGCCGAGGTCGGGATCGAGACCGATGCCCTTATTCGCGTGTGATGGTGTACACCTCGCCCGCGGTCGCGCCGGCATCGCCCTTCTTCGCGCGCAGGTCGCGGTAGACGGCGGCGCGCATGATCATCATCGACACCACGGGCGCGGTCAGCAGCACGAACACGGTGATGATGATCTCGTGGACCACCGGCCGCGACTGCGCCACCGTGAAGTACAGCATCGAGGCGATCAGCAGGCTGCCGGCGCCCAGGGTGATCGTGATCGCCGGGCCGTGGATGCGCTGGTAGAAGGTGCGCAGGCGCAGCAGGCCGAGCGCGCCGATCAGGATGATGCTGGCGCCCAGGATCAGCAGCAGCGAGACCAGCAGGGCGGCCCAGTCGGGCAGTTGTTCGATGCCGGTCATTCGATGATCTCCCCGCGCATCAGGAACTTCGCCATCGCGATGGTCGAGACGAAGCCGACCAGCGCGATCAGCATCGCCATTTCAAAATAGACCTGGGTGCCGAAGCGGATGCCCAGCACCAGGGCCAGCAGCATGCCGCACATCCAGAGGGTGTCGAGGGCCAGCACGCGGTCGTGGGCCGAGGGGCCGATCAGCAGGCGGGCGGCGCACAGCGCCATCGCCGCCAGCACGCACACGAGGGCGTAGCCGATCGAGATTTCAAGCAGGGTCGCCATGGCGGGCCTCCGTGTCGAAGATGTGAATGAGGGGCTGTTCGTAGCGGGTCTTGATGGTGTCGACCCACCACTTTGCGTCGTGCAGGTCGAACACGTGCAGCACCAGCTCGTGCCGGCCGGGGATCTTCCCGGGCTGCAGTTCGGTCCACACCGTGCCCGGCGTGATGTTGATCAGGCAGGACAGCGCCGCCAGGCCGTAGGGGTCGCGCATGTCCAGGGGAACGCGGATGAACTGCGAGTTCAGCTTGGCGTAGTCGGCGAGCACGATGATGCGGCTGACGTTGAAGCACGAGCGCACCACCTCGACCGCCGCGGAGCCCAGCAGCCGCACGGCGATCATGGGCTTGTGCAGGCGCGGATAGCCCAGCGGATTGAGGTGGCGCGTCAGGACCGGCGCGGCGATGCCGAGCGCCGCGCCGAGCAGGACGTGGCCCGGATACAGGGTCTGGTTCAGCAGCAGCCACAGGACGCACAGCGCCAGCGACACGAAGGGGTAAGGGAGCCAGCGGCTCATGGCGCCTCCGGGATCGAGAGGGTGGAAGGGGCCGCGGACGTCGGGCCCGGCACGGACGGTTCGGACAGCACCCGGTCGATGTAGGAACCGGGGCGATGGATGTCGTCGCTGGCGCGGCTCAGGTAGCCGAACAGCGGCTCGGCCTGCACCGTCATCAGCACCGACAGGCCCAGCAGCAGCAGAATGGGCGCCACCTCGGAGCGGTGCACCTTGGGCGGTTCGGTAGCGCCACTGGCCCAGAAGGTGCGCACGCCGAAGCGCATCATCGAGATCACGGTGATCAGGCCCGAGAGGATGATCAGGACCATCAGGATCCAGCCGGCGACCGGGATCGCGGCGCTGCCTTCGATCGTGCCGGCGCCGTCGATCTGCGGATTGAGCAGCGCATGGAACATGCCGAACTTGGCGACGAAGCCCGACAGCGGCGGCAGGCCGGCGATCATCAGCGCGCAGGCGGCGAAGGCCAGCGACAGGAAAGCCATCGCGGCAGGCACGCCGCGCCCGACCGGTTCGTCCGGCGCATCCTCGACCGCATAGGCTTCCATTGTCAGCGCCAGCATGGCCGAGCGCGGGGTGCGGATGCGGTCGATCAGTTCGATCAGCAGCAGGAAGGCGGCCACCGCGATGGTGGAGCCGATCAGGTAGTAGATGCCGGCCGTGACCAGGGTCGGCTGGCCATAGCCGATCACCGCCAGCAGGGTGCCGGACGAGACGATCGCGGCATAGCCGGCCATGCGGCCGGCGGTGTCGGTCGAGAGCATCCCGGCGGCGCCGAACACGATGGTCGCCATGCCGCCATACATCAGCGCGTCGCCGCCGAAGCCGGCCGCGCCGCCCGCGTTATCCGAGAAGATCAGCAGCCACATGCGCAGCACGACATAGGCGCCGACCTTGGTCATCAGCACCAGCATCGCCGCCACCGGAGGCGATGCCGCGGCATAGGTGGTGGGCAGCCAGAAGCCCAGCGGCCACATCGCGCCCTTGGTCAGGAAGGTCAGTGCCATCACGGTGGCGCCGACCTTGAACAGCGCCAGCTCATCGCCGACCAGCAGCGGCACGCGCGCGGCCAGGTCGGACATGTTCAGGGTGCCGGTGGTGGCGTAGGTCAGCGCAATCCCGATCAGGAACAGCAGGGCGGCGGCCAGGTTGATCGCGATGTACTGCATGCTGGCGCGGATGCGCTCGGCGTTATACCCGTGCAGCACCAGGCCGTAGGACGCGGCCAGCATCACCTCGAAGAACACGAACAGATTGAAGATGTCGTGGGTCAGGAAGGCGCCATTGATGCCCATCAGCAGGAACTGGAACATCGTGTGGAAGTGCACGCCGATCCGTCCCCAGCGGGTCTTGGTGAAGTGCAGCGCGGCCAGTCCGAGCACGGCGGTCAGGAGCAGCATGATGGCGCTCAGGCGATCGGCCAGCAGGGCGATGCCGAACGGCGCGCTCCAGTTGGCGGCCAGGTAGACGCCCATGCCGCCCGGCCAGTGGCCGCCGTCGGTCATCTGGATCAGGGCCACGGCCGTGACCAGGAGGCCGATCAGCGACGCGTAGCTGAGCCAGAACTTCAGGCGATGCCAGCCCTGCGTCAGCGGGGCCAGGACGGCGCCCACCAGCAGCGGCAGCAATACCGGCACCAGGATCAGGTGCTGGGTCCAGTGCAAACTCATAATTCAGGCTCCTTGCCATCCACGTGGTCGGTGCCGGTCAGGCCGCGCGAACCGATCATCACCACCAGGTACAGGGCGGTGGTGGCGAAGCCGATGACGATCGCCGTGAGCACCAGGGCTTGCGGCAGCGGGTCGGCCAGGACGGCCGGGTTGGGCGTCGTGCCGGCGAGGGTGAGCGGCGGGGCGTCGACCCACAGGCGGCCCATGATGAAAATGAACAGGTTGACGGCATACGACATCAGCATCAGGCCCGCGAGCACCTGGAAGCTGCGCGGACGCAGGATCAGCCAGATGCCGGAGCCGAACACGATGCCGATGGCGAGCGAAATGACGAGCTCCATCAGAAGATCTCCTTGGCGGGCGGGATGGTGGCGCGCGTGGCGTCGGCCGCCGCGCGGTGGCTGCGCAGCGACTGGTGGGCCAGCGCGACGAGGGTCAGCATGGTGGAACCGACCACCACCAGGAACACGCCCAGGTCGAACATGAACGCGCTCGGGACGTGGATCTCGTCCAGGATCGGTAGCGTCAGGTGGGCGGTATGGCTGGTCAGGAACGGGTAGCCGAGGAACCAGGCGCCGATGCCGGTGAAGGCGGCGCACGCCAGGCCCCAGGCGATCCAGCGGTGCGGCCGCAGGCGCAGGTGCGACTCGACCCAGTCGGTGCCGGCCACCATGTATTGCACGATCAGCGCGGTGGCGAAGATCAGGCCGGCGACGAAGCCGCCGCCCGGCAGGTTATGGCCGCGCATGAAGAAGTAGGCGGCCATCACGCCCATCACCGGCAGCAGCATGCGCAGGTAGATGGCCGGAATCATGAGGTAGCCGCTGGAGGCCTGCTCGCCCGGGGTTTGCTTGACGGCCGGGTCGACGTCGCTGGCCTGCTGCACCGGGATCGCGATGCTTTCGGTGGCGGGGCGGAAGCGGCGCAGCAGGGCATAGACGGTCAAGGCGACGGCCGACAGCACGGTAATTTCACCCAGGGTGTCGAAGCCGCGGAAGTCGACCAGCAGCACGTTGACCACGTTCGAGCCGCCGCCTTCGGTCAGCGCGCGCAGCACGAAGAACTCGCCGATCGAGGGCGGCGGCGAGATCCGCAGGACCGCATAGCTGGCGGCCGCGATGCCCAGGCCGCCGGCGATGGCGATGAAGCCGTCGCGCCCACGCCGCAGCCAGGTGCTGGCCGGCGCCCTGTCGTTGAGACGGGCCGGGGCGAGGCGCGGCGGCAGCCAGCGCAGGCCGAGCAGGATCAGCACCGTGGTCACGGTCTCCACCATCAGCTGGGTCAGAGCCAGGTCGGGCGCCGACAGCCACACGAAGGTGATCGCCGTGACGACGCCGGTGCCGCCGACCAGGGCCAGCGCGACCAGGCGGTGGTACTTGGCCTTGTAGGCCGCGCCGAGGGCGCAGCCGGCGCCGATGAGCCACAGCACCGCGAACAGCGGATCGAGCGAATGCACGCTCAGCGCGGGAATCGCGGGCAGAGGATCGACCAGCAGCAGCGGCGCGGCGATCATGACGGCCATCAGCACCAGGAGCTGCGGCTGCAGGCGGCGGGTGCCGGTCCAGCGGATCAGCGCATTGGCGCCGGTCGACAGCCCGAGCATCGTGCTTTCATAGGCTTGCGCGCCCTTGAGGCGGTGCAGCACCGGCACCCTGGTGCGCTCGCGCAGGTCGTGGCGGCGCCACAGGAACCAGTACAGCAGGGCGCCCAGCAGCAGCGCGGCGCCGCTCATCAGGAGCGCCAGGTTGAAACCGTGCCAGATCGCCAGGTCGTATTCCGGCATGGCGCTGCCCAGGACCGAGCCCGAGGCGACCGCCAGCACGTCGCCGACCACGCGCTCGGGCATGACGCCGACCGCGATGCACAGCACCACCAGGCATTCGACCGGGAAGCGCATCCAGCGCGCCGGCTCGTGCGGCTCGTGGGGCAGGTCTTTCGTCAGGCGGCCGAAGAACACGCTGATGAAGCGCAGCGAATAGGCAACGCTGAAGATGCCCATGGCGACCGCCACGTACGACATGGTCCAGTCTTCGCTGCCGCCCACGTGGGCGGTCTCGGCGAAGAACATCTCCTTCGACAGGAAGCCGTTCAGCAGCGGCACCCCGGCCATCGAGGCCGAGGCCACGATCGCCAGCGCGGCCGTCACCGGCATCGCACGGCGCAAGCCGCGCAGCACGCGCATGTCGCGCGTGCCGGTCTCGTGGTCGACGATGCCGACCGCCATGAACAGCGACGCCTTGAAGATCGCGTGGTTCATGATGTGGAACACCGCCGCCACCACCGACAGCGGAGTGCCGATGCCCAGCAGGCAGGTGATCAGCCCGAGGTGGCTGATGGTCGAGTAGGCCAGCAGTCCTTTCATGTCGTTCTGGAAGATCGCGAAGAACGACGCCAGCACCAGGGTGATGGCGCCGGCGCCGACGATGATCCAGGTCCATTCCGGAGTGCCGCCGAGGGCCGGGTACAGGCGCGTGAGCAGGAACACCCCGGCCTTGACCATGGTGGCCGAGTGCAGGTAGGCGGACACCGGGGTCGGCGCCGCCATTGCGTGCGGCAGCCAGAAGTGGAACGGGAATTGCGCGCTCTTGGTCAGCGCGCCGAGGGCGATCAGCACCAGCGCCGGCACGTAGAGCGCGTGCGCGCGGATCTGGTCGCCGGCCGCCAGCACGGCGTCGAGCTCGTAGCTGCCGACGATGTGGCCGAGCGTGAGCACGCCGGCCAGCAGGCACAGGCCGCCGGCGGTGGTGACGGTGAAGGCCATGCGCGCGCCGCGGCGGGCGTCGTTACTCTCCTGCCAGTAGCCGATCAGGAGGAAGGACGTGAGGCTGGTGAGTTCCCAGAACACGACCAGCTGGATCAGGTTGCCGGACAGGACCACGCCCATCATCGAGCCCATGAAGGCCAGCATGTAGGCGAAGAAGCGCGCGACGGGGTCGCGCTTGGACATGTAGTAGCGCGCGTACACGATCACCAGCAGGCCGATGCCGAGCACCATGATCGAAAACAGCCAGGCCAGGCCATCCAGGCGGATGACGAGGTCGAGGCCGAACATCGGCAGCCAGCTGTGGCGCGACTGCAGGACTTCGCCGGCTTCCAACCGGCCGAACTGGGAAATGGCGAAGATAAGGGCCATCAGGGTGAACGCGCCGGCCGCGATGGCGGGACGGTTGCGCGACCCATTGGGCAGGCAAGCGGCGACGAAGGCGCCGGCGAAGGGAAGAAGGACGAGCAGGATCAGTGGCAGTGAGGTCATCGACATCATCCTTCGGGGCAGTGCGACATATAGCGGCGCGCGCAGAGGCGCGGGGCGATTTCAGTTTTTTTCATTCTCATCATATTCTCCAGGGCGCACAGGGGGACGCACAAGCAGCGTGTCGCACACGACTGCCTGCAGCAGGTATTCACTGCGGCTACCGGTCAGGAGGCGCATCAGCGCCGATTCTTCGTGCAGGCCGAGCACGACCAGATCGATGTCATTATCCACTACATGGCGCGCCAGCTGCGAAGCGGGTTCGCCTTCGCCGATCGCCGGGTCGACCAGTTCGCGCGCTCCGGGCGGCAGCGCGCAGCCTTCCAGGAAGCGCATCAGCGCCGCATGCGGCGCGTCGTCCGGCGCCAGGGCGTCGGAATCGTGCGCATGGAACACGGTGATCCGGCGCCGCGGGAACAGCCCGGCCGCGGTTTCCAGCGCCAGCTTCGAGGCCGGCGTGAAGTCGGTTGCGACCATGATGCGGCGGTAGGGGCCGCGCACGCGCTGGCGCACCGCCAGCAGCGGTTGCGCCAGGCCGCGCGCCAGTTTCTCGACGGTCGACCCGAGCAGCAGGTCACCCAGGCTGTCGTGCTGCGAGGCGCCGGCGACCACGATGGCGCCGGGCAGGGTGGCCGCGCCGTCGAGGATGGCGGCGGCCGCCGGACCGGCGGCGAAGCGCTGGGTGACCTGCAGGGGCGAGCCGGCGAATTCACGCGCAAACTCCTCGCGCGCTGCGCGTTCCTGGTGTTCGCGCCCGGCGTCGGCGTCGAGCCATTGGAGCACGTCGCCGGGCGCCTGGGGTGCGTCGTGCACCGTCAGGACCACCAGCGGTATGGAAAATTCGTCGGCCAGCTGCTTGGCGCGTTCCAGCGGCCGATCGCAGCGGGCGCTCAGGTCCGTCGCAAGCAACAATCCGGGGGGCGTAGTCGGGCTGGGATCTGGCATGCGCCGCCTCATGGAAAGTCTTGTCGGAAGGCGACACTCTACCGTAGTTGCCGACCTGACTACAACGCGTTTCTTCAGTTATTTCGAATTTACTTCGGATAACTCCGGATGCGATACAGCATTTTCGCTCATCATCGAGCGGCAACCATGTCGCAATCCCGCCGCAATCCCGCCGCAATTGCACGTCAAGCGCCGACGTCGAGCGGCGGCGCGGCGCAGGTCGGGCAATCCAGAGCGGCCTGGAACCAACACGATCGGGGGATGGATCCCCCCGATTGGGGATAGGCCGGGACGGGCCGCATGGCCAACAATTCTCGCAAGGAGGGTCACGATGAGTAGATACTTGCGCCGCAGTGTGATGGCGCTCGCGGCATGCGCGCTCGCCCAGGCCGAGGCCCAGACCCAGGTCCAGTTCTATGGCCGCCTGAACGTCTCGGCCGAATACATGAAGGCGTCCGCCAGCGCCGACGGCCCGCGCCTGAGCCAGCAGCGCTTATCGAACAACCGCTCGGTGCTGGGCTTTCGCGGCAGCGAGGTCCTCGGGAATGGGGTGAGCGCCATCTTCCAGGTCGAGGCAGCGCTCGCGCCCGATACGGGGGCCGGCGAACTCGCGCGGCGCGACACCCGCGTCGGCCTCGATGGCGACTTCGGCACCCTGTTCGCCGGCCACTGGACCGCCGCCTACAATGGCGCCACGTCCAGCCTCGATCCGTTCTATCCGACGACCGCCGGCTATACGAGCATCATCGGCAACGGCTCGGCCGCGTCGACCGACAACGTCGGCAACACCTCGTCCTTCGACCGGCGCCAGGCCAATTCCATCCATTACTGGAGCCGGCCCTGGAATGGCCTTGGCCTGCGTCTCACGCATGGCCTGGCCGAGGAGCGCCCGGCCAGTGGCGCCAAGCCGTCCATGACGTCGGTCGCGGCGGTCTATGAGCAGGGGCCATGGTATGCCGCGCTGGCCCACGAGCGGCACCACGAATACCAGGGGCCGGGATTGAGCGACAGCGGCGCCAGGCTGGCCGTGGCGCGCCGCTTTGGCGACACCCGGGTGGCGCTGCTGGCCGAACGCCTCGAATACGAGACGGCCGCCGGCCGCCTGGATCGCAATGCCTGGTATGTCTCGGTCACCCATCAGCTCGGAGCGCACGGCCTGCGCCTCGCTCTGGCGCGCGCCGGCGACGGCGATGGCGCGGACGGCAACCGGGTCGGCTTCATCCGCGGCGGCGCACGCACCGGCGCCACCCACCTCACGCTCGGCTACGAGTACACGCTGTCGAAGCGCACCGCGCTGCATGCCTACGTCACCCACCTCGACAACGAGGCCAACGGCGCCTACGACTTCGGGATCAACGGCCTGGGAGCGGCGCCCGGCGCCACCTTGAAGGGCGCCGCGCTCGGCCTGCGCCACGCCTTCTGATCCGGGCGATTGTCCGGCGCCGAGCATGGCGCTACACTTGGTTTTTCTGTCGTCAATACCGGAATGCGAGAGGAAAAGCCGATGAAAACGCTGTTTATGGCAGTCGTGGCGCTGTTCCTGGTCAGCTGTTCGGGCGCGCCGCGCGGGCCCGATCCTGGCTTTTCGGACCGCGACATCACGGCCCTGATGGCGCGCGAGAAGGTGGTGGGATTGGCGCTGGCGCTGATCGACGAGGGCCAGGTGGTCAAGGTCGCGGCCTACGGCAAGCGCAATCTGGAGCGCGACCTGCCTTTGGCGCCGGACACCGTCATGTATGGCGCTTCGCTGACCAAGACCGCCTTCGCCTACATGCTGCTGCAGCTGGCCAGCGAAGGCCGGCTCGACCTCGACGCTCCGCTCACGCGGCTGCTGCCCAGGCCCTTGCCCGACTACCGCCTCGGCGAGCGCAGGGATTTCAGCGACCTGGCCGGCGACGAACGCTGGCGCCGGCTCACCCCGCGCATCCTGCTCGCGCACGCGGGCGGCTTCGCCAACTTCCGCCGGCTCGAGCCGGACGGCAAGCTGCGTTTTCACTTCGACCCCGGCGCGCGCTATGCCTATTCGGCCGAAGGCATGTACATCCTGCAGCTGATCGTCGAGCAGGGCCTGGGGCTCGACGCCGGCCGCGAGATGCAGGTGCGCGTATTCGACCGCCTGGGGATGCCCAATACCGGCATGCGCTGGCGGTCGGACTTCGCCGCCAACCTGGCCGACGGCTACACCATGGACGGCAAGATGGAGCCGCACGACCAGCGCAGCGCCGTCACCGCCGCCGGCTCGATGGACACCACGATCGCCGACCAGGCCCGCATGTGGGCGGCGCTCGTGCGCGGCGACGGCTTGAGCCCCGCGCTGCGCGCCGAGATGGTGCGCCCGCAATTGCCGATCCTGAGCGCCGGCCAGTTCCCGACCCTGGCGTCGCGGCCCGGCGCGCCGGTGCCGGGGCTGGCGGCCGGCCTGGGCGTGGTCACCTTCCAGGACCGCAGCGGGCGCGGATGGTTCAAGGGCGGGCACAACGACAGCACCGGGAACATGGCAATCTGCCTCGAGGCGCGCCGGCGCTGCCTGGTGATGCTGTCCAACGACGTGCGCGCCGAACGCATCTTCCCCGCGATCGCACGCCTGGCGCTGGGCCGGAACGACATGCCGTGGCGCTGGGAATACGGCTGGTACGGGAGCGCGCTGCAGCCCTGACGGGTTGGTTGGCGGCATCCGTGCCCGCTTGACGAGCCGGGACTGGTAGGATGGACGGGCATCGTCCACCATCCACCTGCCCATGAAGACTCTTTTGTCCCGGCATGCTATTCCGGCCGGCGCCACGCTGGCCTGCCTGTTGCTCGCCTTCACCGTGCTGGCCGGCTGGAGCCTGCAGTCGACGGCGCTGATCGGCGCCCCCGCCGGCTTCCCGCGGATGTACCCGTTCACGGCGGCCGGCTTCGTGTGCGCGTGCGCCAGCCTGCTGCTGCAGCTGCATCCGGTGCGCGCCTTCGCCCGCGCCAGCCGCGCGCCGGCCATGCTGCTGGTGGCGATCGGCGCCGGCAGCCTGGCGCTGCGCGTGTCCGGCTGGGCGCCGGCGCCGCTGTCGCTGGGGCTGGGCAGCGCGGCCAGCGCCTGGAGCCTGCCGGCGCCGCTGACCGCCGGCCTGCTCGCCGTGCTCGGAACCAGCCTGGTCCTGATGGACGTGCGCCGCACCGTCGGCATCGCCCAGGCGCTGGCCGCCAGCGTGCTGCTGTTCTCCGTGCTGACCCTGACCGGCTTCGCCGCCGAAGAGACCTTCCTGTACCAGCTGCTCCCTGGGCGCGGCACCTCCCTGCGCACCACGCTCGCCTTCATGCTGGCCTCCGGAGCGGCGCTGGCGCTGCGTCCGGACCAGGGCATGATGGTGGCGCTGGTCAGCCCCACGCCCAGCAGCCGCACGCTGCGCCGGCTGATGGCGCCGCTGCTGCTGGCCCCGATCGCGCTGGGCCTGGTCGCCACCGCCGCGGTGCGGGCGGCGGCGCCGGCCATCGACTTGACCACCATGATCTGGCTGTTCGTGTGGGGCCTGCTGGTGATCCTGATCGCCGTGGTGTGGCGCTTCGCCTATCAGCTGTACCGCCAGGACCTGACGCGCGGCCTGGCCGAGCGCGAACGCAACGAGGCGCTGCAGGCGCTGCGCCTGGCGGATGAGCGCAAGAACGAGTTCCTGGCCATGCTGGCGCACGAGCTGAGAAATCCGCTGGCGCCGATCAGCACCGCCGCCGGCCTGCTCAGGAGCGTGTATGCGAGCGATCCGGTCGCGGTCCGGCGCACCAGCGAAATCATCGCGCGCCAGGTCGACCACATGGTGCACCTGGTGGACGACCTGCTCGACGTGTCGCGCGTCACGCGCGGCATGATCGAACTCAAGCGCGAGCGGGTCGACCTGCGCCAGGTGGTCGGCGCCGCCCTGGAACAGGTGCAGCCGCTGCTGGACATGAAGCGTCACCGCCTGCGCACCGCGCTGCCTGCTACCCGGGTGCTGGTCGAGGGCGACGCCAAGCGCCTGATCCAGGTGCTGGCCAACCTGGTCAACAATGCGGCGAAATACACGCCCGAGGAAGGAAATGTGCACGTGTCGGTGCGGATCGAGGGGGCGCAAGCGGTGCTGGCGGTGCGCGACGACGGCATCGGCATCGCCCCCGAACTGCTGCCGGACATCTTTGGCCTGTTCACCCAGGCCCGGCGCACGCCCGACCGGGCCGAGGGCGGCCTGGGCCTCGGGCTGGCGCTGGTGCACAACCTGGTCGAACTGCACGGGGGGCGCGTGCGTGTCGAGAGCGCCGGGCCAGGCCACGGCAGCACGTTCACCGTGACGCTGCTGCGCGTGGAAGAGGCATCCATTCCGGCGCCGGCGGCGCCGGTGCAGACGGGGCGTGCGCACGGCGTGTGCGCATCGAGCGTGCTGGTCGTGGACGACAACGTCGATGCCGCGGCGTCGCTGGCGCTGCTGCTGGAGGCGGAAGGCTATCGGGTGGACGTCGAGCACGCCCCGGCGCCCGCTCTGCAGCGGGTATTGACGGGCGTTCCCGACGCCTGCATCCTCGACATCGGCCTGCCCGACATGGACGGCCGCGAACTGGCGCGCCGCATCCGCGCCGGGCTGGGCGAACGCACGCCGCTCCTGATCGCGCTGACCGGCTACGGCAGCGACGCCGACCGCCAGGCCGCGATGGACGCCGGCTTCGACCACTACCTGGTCAAGCCGGCCAATATCCAGCGGCTCGAGTCGCTGCTGGCGAAGTCTCAGGCGTCGCTCGGATAGCGCAGGCCGATCTGCTTGCGGATCGTGTCGAGCAGGCCCATGATCGCCAGCGTATCGTCGTGGGTCATGTCGGGATGCTCGAGCAGTCCGTCGCGCAGGCACTGTCCGGCGGCGATCGCCTCGTGGGTATAGCCGTTGCCGAGCCAGGGCGTGGCAATCGTGCGTGAAGAGCCGTCCAGCAGGTCGACCGTGACGCTGTCGGTCATGTGGAACATGCGGTGCATGCGCACGCTGCCGCGCGTGCCCGACACCACCAGCTCGCCCGGCGCGCGCGCCCGCAGCGAGCAGCTGCAGATCGACAAGGCGCCGCCCGCGTGGCGCATGGTGAAGGCCGTGGTGAGATCGACACCGGTGTCGCCCATGACGGCCTGCGCCTGCACCGCCTCCACCCGGCCCAGCAGGGCGCAGGCGATCGACAGCGGATAGATGCCCAGGTCGAGCAGGGCGCCGCCGCCCAGGGTCGGATCGTTGACGCGGTGGGCTGGGTCGGGCGTGGCCGAAAAACCGAAGTCGGCGTGCAGTTGGGTCACGGCGCCGATCTCGCCGGAGGCGATGATGCGCTTGACTTGCGCCAGGGCCGGCATGAAGCGGGTCCACATCGCCTCCATCAGGAACAGCTTGTTGGCCCGCGCCAGCGCCACGACCTCCCCCGCCTCGCGCCGGTTCATGGTGAACGGCTTCTCGCACAGCACCGCCTTGCCGCCGCGCAGGGCGAGCAGGGCGTTGGCGGCGTGCATCGGGTGCGGCGTGGCGATATAGACGATGTCGACGTCGGGCGAATCGACCAGCTCCTCGTAGGCGCCGAACGCCAGCGGCATTTCGGAGGGTGACTGCGCGGAGGGTGACTGCGCGAACTGCTGCGCGAAGGCCTGTGCGCCTTCGCTGCTGCGCGAGGCGACCGCTGCGAGCCGGGCGTCGGGCGTGGCGCGCAGGCCGGCCGCGAAGTCGCGCGCGATGCGCCCGGTGCCGAGGATGCCCCAGCGGATGATGCGCGTCACGGCTGCCCCCCGAACGCCAGATGGTCTTTCAGCGCGGCCACCACCAGCGCGTGGTCGTCCGCGCCGGGCAAACCCGACACCGTGACCGTGCCGACCACGCCGCGGCCGCGCACGACGACCGGATAGGCGCCGCCGTGGGCCGCGTAGTCGCGCATGTCGAGACCGGGCAAGCTGTCGTGGTCGCCGCCGGCCTGGCGCACCTGGTGATGGGTGTAGAAGGAGCTGTGTCCGGTGCGCCTGACCAGGTTGTTCTTGCGCCGGATCCAGTCCGCATGGTCGGGCGAGGCGCCCGGCATCGCATGCGCGAACAGGACCGTCTCGTCTTGCCTGATCTCGACCGTCACGGGCCGGCCGGCACTGCGCGCCCGCGCCACCAGCGCCGCGCCGAGGGCGGCGGCGGTGTCCCCGTCGAAGCGCTCGAACTGGAGCTGTCGTTCTTCCTGCAGCAGGGCGTCGAGCGAAACGGTGGGTTCCTGGTTCATGGTCGATGGCGTGAGCACGGACAGCGCCGCGCTGACATAGACCAGCGGCGCATTCCAGTTGATGGCGACTTCGTTGGCGGCGTAGCTGCAGTCGTGATCGATATACGACAGCGCCGGCAGCTTGCTCGGGTAGGGCGGGCACTCCTTGGCATCCTGCTGGCCGGGATTCGGGCCGCCGGACAGCCAACCCGGCACCGGGGCTGCGACCCCATCGGCCATCGAGGGGCGGTGGTGCGGATGCTGGAAAGGGCGCGCGCCGATGCCGGTGACGAAGGAGTAGCCGGTGGGATTGCGGCCCAACACATAGTCGAGGCTCGCTTGCGCGGCGTGCAGGTAATCCGGGTTCGGCTTCAGGCGATACGCCTGCAGCAGCATCATGCCCTGGTTCAGGACCACCGCATTGCTGCCCCAGACGAAATCCTTCGGCGTCATCGCCAGCCGATAGGCGCTGCCGCGCCAGGCATTTGCCAATTGCGCGGCCAGGCCGTCGATGCGGCGCTCGACCAGGTCGCGCTCCAGGCCGGGCGCCAGGCGCGCACGGTGGTGGGCCAGCGACATCCAGCCCAGCGCCGCCACGTCGCCCCAGGATGGCGTCGACAGCGCGGCGTCGTGCTTCAGCAGCGCCGTGGCGTAGCGCCGGTCGCCGGTGGCGATGAACAGCTCGGCGGCGGCCCAGGCGAATTCGTCGCCGAGTTGCGCGTCGCCGTATTCGCCAGTGGCGACGTCCTGCGGATTCTTGAAGGCGAGCTCCGGATGCTTCTCCGCCCAGCGCCACGCCGCCTGCGCCGCCGCCAGCATGCGCGCCGCCATGCCCGGCCACTTCGCCTCATGGCGCGCCAGCACGCGGCTGGCCGTGGCCATGGTGGCGGCGAAGTCGAGCGCCGCCGCCGTGCCCTTGGCCACGAGGTAGCGCGGGGTCGCCGCCACCGCGTGCGGCATGACGATGCCGTCGAAGCGCAGGTTGGTGAGCTTGTGATACACGCCGCCGTCCGCCGGGTCCTGCATGGTCAGCATCCATTCGAGGTTCCACATCGCCTCGTCGAGGATGTCGGGCACGCCGTCGCCCGACTCCGGAATGCCGGTGTCGCGCTCGAAGAATGCAGGGTAGTGCTCGAGGGCCGCCAGCAGCGTATACGTCGAGATGCCAGAATTGACCACGTACTTGTTGTAGTCGCCGGCGTCGTACCAGCCCCTGGGGCTGGATAGCACCGTGCCCGCGGGCCGCGCCGGCGAAGCGGCCGAGGCATGCACCAGCACCTTGTCGTCGGGGTGCCCGGCCGGGCGCGCCCAGGCGCCGGCGTATTTCGGGTCCAGCGCGATCGCGCTGCGGTTGAAATAGAAGGCCTTGAGGGCGGCGGCGTTCAGGGCGCGGTAGCCGTCGGCGTTCACTGCGAACGGGTCCGATAACGGGAGCCCGGGCATCCTGATGCGGTAGGTCCCCGGCCGCGTCAGGGCGCTGAAGTCGAGCACGCGCACCGTTTCGCCGGACGGCTCCCAGCGCAGCGCCGGGCCCGCCGTGCCCTTGAACGCGGTCTTGCCATCGGCGTCGACGACTTCGAAGGCGCCGGCCTGCGCGACCACGGCCAGCTTGTGCGCCTGCGGCAGGAAGCCGACCTGGTTGACCTTGATCGCCTGCGCCGAAGCCGCGCCCGCGGCGAGCCACAACAGCGGCAGTATCATCCTTTTCATGCGGGTACCGCCTTTCCTTCTGCGCCGGAGTCCGGCTTGGTTTTCGGCTGGCCGCCGTCGGCGTGGTGGAACGGCGCGAACCAGGTGGCCAGGAACGATGGGATGGTGGCGACCATCACCAGCGCGAAGTAGCCGACGTAACCCATCATCTCCTGCAGGTGGCCGCTGATCACGCCGGTGACCATGCCGCACAGGCCCATGAGGCCCGTGCCGAAGGCATAGTGGGTGGTGGTGTACTTGCCCGGCGCGAGCTGCTGCATCAGGTAGATCATGAAGCCGACGGCGCCGAAGCCGAAGAAGAATTTTTCGATCGCGACGCCGAGCGTGATCAGGACCAGGCTCGATGGCATGGTGAGCGCCAGCACCAGGAAGGCCACGTTCGGGATGTTGATCGCGCAGCACAGCACGAACAGCGTCGCCTTCAGGCCGCGCCTGGCCACGTACAGTCCGCCCAGCAGCGAGCCGACCAGCACCGCGGCCAGACCGTAGGTGCCGTAGATCAGGCCCAGCATCTCGTTGGACAGGCCCAGGCCGCCCTTCGAGGCGGGATCGACCATGAAGAACGGGCCGATCTTTTCCAGCAGGCCCACGCTGAAGCGGAACAGGAAGGCGAAGGCGATCATGCGCCACACGCCGCGCTTCTGGAACAGGGTGACGAAGGCGTCGAGCAGGATGCGGCCTGCGTCCCTCACCGAAGTCGGCGTGTCGGCCGCGCGCGCGCCTTGCGGCATGGTGCGCCAGTGCCACAGCGCCATCAACAGGGTCAGGCCACCGACCAGCAGGAAGATGATGCGCCAGGCGTCGATCCAGTCCGGCCCGAACACGGCGGGATCATGGCCGAAGACGTTCGTGTGCAGGTAGCCGGAGAGATAAACCATGCCGCCGGCGGCCACGATCGGGCCGATGTTCCAGGACAGGCTCTGGACGCCGCAGTACAGCGATTGCGCGCGGGCGTCGAGCGAGGTGACGTAGACGCCGTCGCTGGCGATGTCTTGGGTCGCGCCGATGAACGACAGGGCGAAGAAGATCGCCATCAGGAAGCTCATGTAGCCGGGCAGTTCCATCAGCAGCGCGACCCCGGCGAAGCCGGCGCCGATCGCCACCTGCGCGCACAGTACGAAGAATTTCTTGGTGCGGTACATCTCGACGAACGGCGCGAACAGCGGCTTGACGGTGTACGCCAGGATCAGCAGGCTCGAATACTGGGCGGCGCGGCCGTTGTCCATGCCCAGGTTCTTGAACATGATGGCGGTGACGCTGGTGAGCATCACGTAGCCGAGCGCCATCGTGAAGTAGCCGGTCGGCACCCACAGCAGCGGGGAGGCGATTTTATGCATGGGCGGACTCCGTGCGCGCATGCCGCGTCATGGGGCGCTCTTGCGCCAGGTGATCCGCCAGGGTATCTGCCAACATCGCCGCCGCGCCCCGCAGGGCCGGCGCCGGCGCCGTGATCAGCCAGGTCGGGATGCGCGCGGTGAATTCGCTGAAGCGGCCCTTGCGCTCGAAGCGCGGGCGGAACGGCGAGTCGACGAAATAGGCGCCCAGGCGCGGCACGACGCCGCCGCCAATATAGATGCCGCCGCGCGCGCCGAGGGTGACCGCCAGGTTGGCCGCCACCGTGCCCAGCATGCCGCAGAAGCAGTCGATCGCTTCCAGCGACAGGGCGTCGTCGCCGGACAGGCCGCGCGTCACGATGTCGGACGGCGACAGGTCCTTGTCGGTCGCCATGCCGCGGCTCATGGCCAGCGCCTCGCGGATCAGCACCAGGCCGGGTCCGGAGACGAAGCGCTCGGCCGAGACGTGGTCATAGCGTTGCCAGGCATGGCGCAGCACGGTCACCTCGCGCTCGTCGAGCGGCGAAAAGGCGACGTGGCCGCCTTCGCTATTGAGGGGAATCCAGCGCTTGCCGCTTGGCACCAGGCCCGAGACACCGAGGCCGGTGCCGGCGCCGACCAGGCCGACAGTGCTGCCAGCCAGCGCCGTGCCACCGCCGACCTGGGCCAGGTCGGCCGGCTGCAGGGCCGGCAGCGACATCGCCAGCGCCGTGAAATCGTTCACTACCAGCAGCGTCTCCAGGCCCAGCGCACGGCGCGCCGCCTCGATCGAGAACGCCCAGTGGTGGTTCGTCATGCGGATGGCGTCGCCGTCCACCGGATTGGCGATGGCGATCACCGCGTGGCTTACCTTCGTATCGGCGAGCGCCAGGTACAGGCGCACCGCGTCTTCGAAGCGGGCGTGGTCGGCGCAGGCCAGCGTCCGCACGGCCTGGATCGCGCCCGGCGCCGTCTCGAGCGCGAAGCGCGCATTGGTGCCGCCGATGTCGGCCAGCAGGCGCGGGCCGTCGGGATAGGTGTTTGTCTGCATGTCTCCTCCTCGTCGCTCTTGTGTGTGGCGATCAAGTCTTGATGCGATTGGCGATGAACTCGCGATACCACAGTGCGCTGTCCTTCAGGGTGCGCTGCTGGGTCGCATAATCCACGTGCACGATGCCGAAGCGCTTGGCGTAACCCGAATTCCACTCGAAGTTGTCGAGCAGGCTCCAGAGGAAGTAGCCGCGCACGTCGACGCCGGCATCCATCGCCGCCTTGAGCGCGGCCAGGTGGCTGCGCACGTAGGCGATGCGTGCCGGATCGTGGACCCGGCCATTCTCGACCACGTCGGGATTGGCCATGCCGTTCTCGGTAATGTACACCGGCGGCAGGTCGGGATACTCGGCCTTCAGCTTGACCAGCAGTTCGGGCAGGCCTTCCGGGAAGATCTCCCAGCCCATGTCGGTCACGCCGTGCCTGGCCGGCGGCGGCACCGGCGGGTTAGCGGCGCTGCACCAGCTGCGAAAATAATAGTTCGAGCCGAGGAAGTCGATTTTCTGCCGGATGATGTCGAAATCGCCGTCGGCTACCACCGGCGCGTTGGCGCCATGGCCGCGCAGGGCCAGTTCCGGATAGCGGCCCTTGAAGATGGGGTCCATGAACCACTGCACCGAGCGCGCGTACTCGAATTCGGCCATCGCGCGGTCGGCCTCGGAACCGGTGGCGGCGTCGGCCGTCCACTGGTTCAGCACGATGCCCAGTTGCGCCGTGCCGCCCGCCTCGCGCATGGCGCGCATGGCCAGTCCGTGCGACAGCAGCAGGTGGTGCGAGACCTGAATCGACTGCTTCAGGTCGGTCACGCCCGGCGCGAACTGGGCGTTGCCGTAGCCGAGGTTGGCCGTGCACCACGGTTCGTTGTGGGTGGCGATCGCCTCGATGCGGTTGCCGAAGCGGCGCGCCACTTCATGCGCGTAGTCGGCGAAGCGGTGCGCGGTGTCGCGGTTCAGCCAGCCGCCATCTTCCTGCAGGCCTTGCGGCAGGTCCCAGTGGTAGAGGGTGGCGTGCGGGCGGATGTTCTTTTCCGCCAGCGCGTCGAGCAGGCGGTCGTAGAAGCCGAAGCCGGCCTCGTTCCAGGCGCCCTTGCCATCCGGCTGGACGCGCGCCCAGGCCATCGAGAAGCGGTAGGCGTCCACGCCCAACGAAGCCATGATGGCGACGTCTTCGCGGTAGCGGTGGTAATGGTCGCAGGCGACAGTGCCGTCGCTGCCATCCTTGATGTTGGCCTTGTTCTTGCAGAAGGTGTCCCAGATCGACGGGCCCTTGCCGTCGACGTCGTGCGCGCCTTCGATCTGGAAGGAGCTGGTGGCCACGCCCCAGGTGAAGTCGGATGGGAAGTCGTTGTGAAAGTCGAAGTCGGGACTCTTGGTCATGGAAATCTCTAATCGCGGGGCGAACCCGCGTAAAAAACAAAAAGCAGGCCCGGGGGAGTGGGCCTGCGGTGCTGCGGCTCAGAAATCGAAGCCGGTGTTGATGCCGACGGTGCGCGGCGGCTTGTACTGCGCCAGCCACGGACCGAAGCTGTTGAAGGCGCTGGTCTTGATCTTCTTGTCGCTCACGTTGCGGACAAAAGCGTCGACCCACCATTTGTCCTGCTGGTAGCGCAGGCCGACGTCCGCGCTGGCATAGGCTTTCTGGCGGTCTTCCGGTCCGAGGTCGAACACGCTCAGGCGCACCTCGTCCTCGTAGCGCGCCGTGATGCGCGGCACGATGCTGCCGCCGTTGGCCAGGCGGAAGGTGTGCTGGTACTGGACCGTGGCCGAGAACTTCGGCGCGTGCGGCAGTTTGTTGCCGGTGACGTCGAGGCAGTTCGCGATGCGCGGATCGACCGTGCACGGCGGCAGCGCGTAGTCGTTCGAGCCGGCGATCAGGTGACCGAGCTTGGTGTCGAGCACGGCCAGCGCGATCGACAGGCGGCCGTCCCGCGCGACGCGGGCGGCGATCTCGGTTTCCAGGCCGTACACCTCGGCGCCGTCGGCGTTCTCGATGGCCAGGCCACGGCTGCCGTCCGCGAAGCTGACCGGCGAATTGAACTGGAAGTCCTTGAAGTCCATGTAGAACAGCGCGTTGTTGATGCGCAGGGCGCCGTCCAGGAAGGTGCTCTTCGAGCCGATCTCGTAATTGGTCAGCGTCTCGGGCTGGTAGGGCAGGCCGCGGTCCTGCACGCCGCCCGACTTGTAGCCGGTGGACACGCTGGCATAGACCATATTGTTGCGGTTGATGTCGTAGTTCAGGCGCACCAGGCCGGTGGCCTTGTTGTCGCTGTAGCGGCCGTCGTTCGGCACACCTTCGACGTAGCCGTTGACCGGGTCGCGCGGGTCGATGTGCGGGTTGAGCGGCACTTGCGGCGCGCTGGCGTCATTGCCCCAGGTGTAGCCGCGCCCACCGGTGTGGACGCGCTTGTCGTGGGTGTAGCGCACGCCGCCGGTCAGGTGCCAGGCATCGGTAATGTTCCAGGTGGCCTGGCCGAACACGGCCGAGGTGTCCACGGTCTGCTTCGGCTGGATGAAGGAGCCCTGCCAGTTCACGGCGCCGTCCGGGGTGCCTCTCATGCCGGCGATGTCGAAGCGGACGTCGTTCTTCTCGTTGCCATAATAGGCGCCGACCTGCCAGTCGACCTTGCGCGTGCCGGTCGACTGCAGCAGCAGCTCGTGGCTGTGGCTCTTGTAGTTGGAGTCGACCGTGGTGTGTTCCTGGAAGATGCCGCCGGTGGTGATCGAGGTCGGGACGACGGTGCCGCCATCCTGGTCGAAGCGCATGTCGCCGCTGTACTTGGACCAGCCGGCCACGTACTGCAGCGCCACGTCGGGGCTGATGTCCCAGCTCAGGCGGCTGCGCACGTTGTGGCTGTCGCGGTCGATCCACGGGGCGCTGTCGGACAGGGTCGACCAGTGCTTCTTGCCCGCGCGCGGGACCTGCATCAGGTTGGCGCTCGGGGTGCCGCGGTCGATGAATTTTTCATAGGCGATGTCCCAGCGCACGTTGGGCGCCAGTTGCCACAGCAGCGACAGGCGCGCCGCGCTCTGGTCCTGAGCGCTGTACTTGTCACCGCCCAGGACGAAGTGGTTCGGGTTGATCGGACGGAAACCGGCCGGATCGGCGCCGGAAGCCAGATAGGCGGCGCGTTGCGACTCGACCGACGGGTTCTGGAAGCGCTGGTAGTCGACGTAGCCGTCGTGGCGCTCGTGCACCACGGCGAAGCGCAGCGCGGCATTGTCGGCGAGCGGGATGTTGACCGCGCCACGCACGCCCAGGCGGTTGTAGTCGCCGATGCCGCCCTCGAGGTAGCCGGCGCTGCTGTTCAGTTCCGGCTTGACAGTCTGGATGTTGACCGCGCCGACGGTGGAGTTGCGCCCCCACAGCGTGCCTTGCGGGCCGCGCAGCACCTCGATGCCCTCGACGTCGAACAGCAGCGCGGTGGCGCCTTCGGCGCGCGGCGAATAGACGTTGTCGACGAAGGACGCCACTTCGGGGTCGGCATATTCGGTCTTGGCGCTGTCGTTGCCGATGCCACGCAGGGTCATGGTGGTGACGCCGTGGTCGCCCTGGGCGGTGGCCTGGAACCCCGGCACCAGCGCCACCACGTCGAGCATGGTCTGCACGTGGTTGTCCTGCAGGGTGGCGGCGCTGAGCGCGGTGACCGCGATCGGGGTGCGCTGCAGCGAGGTCGAACGCTTGGTGGCGGTGACCTTCACTTCGGCGATCTGGCCGTTGTCGACCACCGCGGGCGGCGTGGCGGCGGCAGCGGATGCCGGGTCGGATGCGCTCTGGGCCTGGGCGCTGCCGATGCCGGCGAGCAGGGTCAGGATGGCGAGGCGGATGGGGGTGGACGACGAAGTGCGCACTGCGGCCCCCACGGGCGTAGTCATGGTCATTGCTTGTCTCCGAGTATTGTTTTATGCGTACATCGTGGGCGCTGAGAGCGCTAACAAATGGATCGCGAGAAATCGATTTCATAAATTGTGAAAACGGTTTCATAGTAATTTCGTCCGTAAAAAAATGTCAATGAGAATTTGTGAACACGCTTGCCGGGTTTGTTGCATCTCAACGACGACCCTTCGATGAAAAGGGTGTCATGCCGCCGCGCGTTCTATCCTTTCCGGGTGAGTATCGGTGATATACTTCAAGCAACTATCTGCCTTGTATGAGTCCGGAACGCATCATGAAAAACGTCGAGAGCAGCACCAGCACCCTGTACCAGGTCGCCAGCGCTGCCGGCGTCTCTCCCGCCACGGTATCGCGCTTCCTGAACGGCACCGCCAAGGTGTCCGAAGACAAGCGGCGCACCATCGAGCGCGTCATCGATGAGCTGAACTACAAGCCGAACCGCCTGGCGCAAAGCCTCAAGATCGGCAGCACCCGCACCATCGGCGTGCTGACCCAGTCGTTCGAGAGCGGCTACTTCAACCGTGCGATGGTCGGCATCGAGGATGCGGTCAAGGCGTCCGGCTATGCGCTCCTGATCATGAGCGGGCACTGGCATGCCGACGAAGAAGCCGAGCGGGTCGAGCTCCTGATCGGGCGCCGCGTCGACGGCGTGGCGATCCTGACCGGGAACATGAGCGACCAGCAGATCCTCGATTTCTCGAAGCGGGTGCCGATCGTCGCCTTCGGGCGCGACGTCCAGGGCGCGCGCGCCCACGGCTTTTGCCTCGACAACTACCGCGGCGCCTGCGAGGCGGTGGAATACCTGATCGCGCAAGGCCACCGCCGCATCGCCCACATCGCCGGTCCGGACGACCACCGCGACGCGCGGGCGCGCCTGGCCGGCTACCACGACACCCTGGCCAAGCACCGGATCGAGGCCGATCCGCGGCTGGTGGTGGCGGGCGACTTCAGCGAATCCGGCGGCTTGCTGGCGCTGAATGGGCTGCTGGCCGCCAACCAGCGCTTCAGCGCGATCTTCGCGGGCAATGACCTGATGGCATATGGGGCGCGGCTGGCCCTGTACCGGCGCAATATCCGGGTGCCCGAAGACATCTCGCTGGTCGGCTTCGACGACCTGGAAAGCTCGATGTATACGACGCCGCCCCTGACCACGGTGCGCCAGCCGCTGTACGACGCCGGGATCGGCATCGGACGCCGCATGCTGGCGATGCTCGCGCACGAGCAGCCGGAAGGCGAGGTGCCGCAACTGAGCCTGATCGTGCGGGAATCCGTCAGATTGCTGTGAGCCGGGCGCAGGCGCCCGGTTACATCCGGTAACATGTAGCTGGAAATATAGCTTGCTATTAAATAGTGAGCTATGTAATATCCTTTCCATGGCAGCGCCGAACGGACCAGCAAACGGGTCGGCGGCCAGGGCAGCAATGCATCATCGACAGCATTATCAAGGCTTTTAAATAGTGCACTATAAAATAGTGCTTTAGTAAACCTGGTGGCAAGCGCCGCCAACAATGACAAGGAGTTTTATCATGGCAATCGACAAAGTCCTCTACCGTGCAAGCGCCACCGCCTCGGGCGGCCGCGAAGGCCGCGCCGTTTCCCCGGATGGCGTGCTGGACGTGAAACTGACCACCCCGAAGGAACTGGGCGGGGCCGGCCTGCCAGGGACCAACCCCGAACAGCTGTTCGCGGCCGGCTATTCGGCCTGCTTCCTGGGCGCGATGAAATTCGTCGCCGCCCGCGACAAGCTGACCATCTCCCCGGACGTGTCGGTGGAGGGCAGCGTCGGCATCGGTCCGATCCCGACCGGTTTCGCCATCGACGTCGTCCTCAAGATCAGCTTGCCCGGCGTGCCGGCCGATGAAGCGCAAACCCTGGTCGACCGCGCGCATATCGTCTGCCCTTACTCGAACGCTACCCGCGGCAATATCGATGTGACCCTGCAACTGGTGTGATGCGCCGCTCCCCGGGTAGCCGGGGAAAGGGGAACCTGCCAATACGCCGTTCGCCAGACTGAATTGGTAGCGTACGATTTAATCGTGAATATGGTCAGTCTGTCGCCACTGTCGCCAAATGATCCGTTTATGCGCCGAACTGAAAAAGCACCTGGCCCATAAAGTGCGTTAGCCCCCTGATCGGGCCGCCTGAGGGCGGCCTTTTTTGCGCCGTCAGGCGGGCCGATCAGTGTCTCTGATGCCGGTGGATTTAACAATTGGGGAAATATTCCCCGGCTGGAGGGAAGCAATTAACAGCGATCCACGATCATGAACACGGGCCGGTCACGGCAGCGTTCGCATTGATTGAGTCATACGTCGTGGCACACCACGTTCACGCCGTTTTTGGAAGAAATATGCTGCATTGCAGCGATTTGAGCTATCTGTCCGATGCTAACGTTCTCGGCAATAAATGGTTACATATGTCGCTAAATCCTTACTTCTCCATGCGAAAGCAGTGTTTATTTAGCACGTTTTCATGTGCGCCTGGCAAGTAAGTTGTCATCTTTGCGTCAGCGCAATACAACGGTACGATATATTTTTCCGCACGGAAAACCAAAGCGAAAAAAGGGTTTAGAATTGCCGTCCATCAGCTTCCTGACGTAAATATTTCAGACACGTTCGGGCTGTAAAAAGCACTCTGGCAATTACTTTATATCTCAAGAAATTTAACAATTCGCGCTTCCATGCAAACCACTGCTTCTGTTTCACGTCGTTCGTCTTCCGTACTCGTACAAGCCCAGCTGTTCTCGCTACCGGTCGTATTCGCCCTGTTCGGTCTGATCATGGGCTCGTGGGCCGGCCGCATTCCGGCCTTGGCTGCTGGCGTCAACATCTCGCATGCGGCGCTGTCGATGGTGTTGCTGTGCGGCGGCCTGGGCGCCGTGATCTCGTATCCGATCTCGTCGTTCCTGATGGGCCGGTTCGGCGCGCGCAAGACGCTGATGATGTCGGGACTGGCCCTGCTGTGTGTCCTGGTCTCGATCGGCATGGCGCCGGACGTGTCGCGCCTGATGATGGCAGTCCTGATGCTGGGCATCACCGCCAGCACCTTCGACGTCGCCATGAACTCGGCCGCCGCCCGCCGCGAAAAAGCGAGCGGCAAGTCGGAAATGTCGCGCCTGCACGGCCTGTGCTGCGCCGGCGGCCTGGTGGGCGCCACCCTGGGCAGCCTGATGGCCAGCATGAAGATCGCGCCGGCCACCCACTTCCTGATGCTCGCCGGTCCGCTGGCCGTGTTGCTGTGGCTCGCCGTCAATCTGCTGGAAGCGGATGAAGCCGGCGTCAAGGTCGAGAAGAAGAAGTTCGCGCTGCCGCGCGGCCCGCTGGTCCTGCTGGGTCTGCTGGGCTTCTTCGGTTCGATGGCCGAAGGCAGCATCGCCGACTGGAGCGGCCTGTTCCTGAAAGAGCACTTCGGTGCGTCGGACGGCCTGGCGCCGCTGGCACTGTCCTCGTTCTCGGTGATGATGCTGATGTCGCGCATGGTCGGCGACAAGATGAAGGAACGCCATGGGGCCAAGCGCCTGGTGACCCTGGGCGGACTGGTCGCGGCGTCGGGCCTGTTCTTCGCGGTGCTGGCGCCGAACGCCTACGTCGCCCTGGGCGGCTTCGCGATCGCCGGCGTCGGCCTGGCCCTGGTGTTCCCGTTCGTGTTCAGCGCCGCCGGCGCGCAGGGCCCGGCAGCCCTGGCGGCGGTGGCCAGCATGGCCTACAGCGGTAGCCTGATGGGACCGCCGGCAATCGGTGCGGTCGCCCACTTCGTCGGCATGCAGGCAGCCATCGCCTACGTCGGCGGCCTGTCCCTGGTGATCGCCATGGTGGCGTGCCGCACCCGCCTGCTGAAGTAACCGGTTTGGCGGCCTGGCTGGCCGCCGGCATGTTCACAACGCAGACGCGTCCGCAAGGGCCGTCTGCGTCGTCGTTGGCGCTGTCTGGATCAGCCGGCGACCCGCTTGAGCCACTCGCGCGGCGAGGCGCCCATCATCGTCGTGAAGGCGCGCGTGAACGTGGATGGGCTGGTGTAACCCGTGCGGCTGCTGACCTGCTTGACCGGCATGCCTTCGCGCAGCAGGCGCGTGCCGACGCCGATGCGCCAGCGTGTCAGGTATTCGCCAGGCGGGACCCCCATCACGTCGCGGAAGCGCTCGGTGAACGCGGCGCGCGACATGCAGGCGACCTGGGCCAGCGATTGCAGGCTCCATGGTTCTTGCGGCCGCTCGTGGATGGCTGCCAGCGCCAGGGACAACTGGCGGTCGGACAGCCCGGCCAGCAAGCCCACCGACAGCCTGCCGTTGTCGAATTCGCGGCGGATGACCTGGATCAGCAGCACATCGCACAGGCGGTCGACGATCATGTCTGAACCATGGTCTTCCTTGCCCGCTTCGTCGAACAGAAGGTCCATTGTGCTGCGCAGCCCATCGATTTCCGCAAGGGGAATGACCAGGCACGATGGCAGCACGCGCGCCAGCGGATTGCTCAACCCGTCCTGGAACGTGATGTGCGCGCACAGCAGATTGGCGGATTGGCCGGGACGCACCTGCAGGGCGTGGTTATCGCCGCGCGGATAAAACAGCAGGCTCGGCTCCGTGATGCTGACGACGCCACCGTCGTCATGCACGAAGTCCACCGTTCCGGAGCGCACCAGGTGTAGTTGCCCCGAGGTCCCATTTCCGATGAAACGATTGCCGTCGCAAAACGTGCCGTTGTAGAAAATACGGGCGTTGAAGGACTGACGACCAACCATCGATGACAACTTATCCATAAACATTTAATTTCGACTGAGTGACAGCTATTCTGGACGAGTGACGGGTTTCTGCGTGGAACTTGATGAAAATTCACGCGAAATACAACGCTTGTCGGCAATCGCCTTGTTACCTATTCACTCCATTAACAATCAACGCATCAAGCACGTGACCACCGCCGTGGTCGGCGTGCTGATCCTGCTGCCACCGCCGTTGGCGCCACCGGTTTCATACCACCCAACGCGCGGTATACTTGCTTGAAAACCTCGCTCTTCGCCCAGCCAACCAGCAAACTGCTGTATCCAGCATCGAACTGCGCATGGAGATGAAACACAGCCGTATCCTGCAGGCATTGCAACATAACCCGGAAAACCGGTTTGCGGCGCTTCATGGCCGTCCGCTATCGGTTCATAGTCAGTTCATGACGAACAATGGTGAAGCATTGCGCAAGGAGATCGCCAACGTGCGCGACAGTGTCGGTTATTCCGACACAAGGCAAGTGCTCGGACACTGGGCCGACCAGGCAAATCACATGCTGGGAAGAAGATCAATTCGGTCTGGGTGAGTCACCAGTACGGCCACATCCCCGCCGCCCGTTGCCTGCTGGGTTCGGCGCCGGTGAGCAAGGTGCGCGCATGTTGCAGCACGACGGTGGCGCGCTCGGCGCCGGGATCCCAGATGCAGCGGTGACGCTGGCGGTCGAGCGGCGCCCAGCGCGCGATGTCGGCCTTGCTGAAGATGACCACGCTGTTCAATCCCAGCCCGGCCGCGATGTGCGACACCCCGGTGTCGTTGCAGATCAGCAGCCGTGCACGGCTCAGCAGGGCCGCCATGGCGCCGATCGAGAGCGGGGCGGCGGCGATGATGGCCGGCACATGCATGCGATCGGCGACCGCCTGCGCGAGCGGCGCTTCGTCGGCTGATCCGGTCAGGACGATGCGCATGCCGAACTCGTCGGCAAGCTGGTCGGCCACCCTGGCGAAGCGTTCCGGCGGCCAGCAGGTGTCGCGCTGGCGCGCTCCCGGGTGCACGCAGATATAGCTGCCCGGCTCGAGGCCTGCCGCCAGGCCGCTGGCGGCAAGCTCGTCCTCGTCTTCACGCAGGATCGGGAACTCGAGGTGCGTGTCGGTCACCGGCGCCCCGAGTTGGCCGACCAGGTGCAGCAGGCGTTCCGGTTCGGCGCCTGTTTCGGGGTAGGGAACGAGAACGGTCTTTTCGGTGATCAATGGCTTGCCGCGGCAGTGGCCCGCCATCGCCGTCGCCCCGAAGCCGGAAACGATGTGGTTCGCGATGTCGCCGCTGCCGTGCAGCTGCACGGCCAGGCTGAATTCGCGCGCGCACACCGTGGCATAGAACGGGGGCAGGTCGTCATGGTGCACGGTTTGCTCAGGCAGTAGGGGATGGCCGGGAAAAGACAGGAACTCGTCCAGGTAGGCGGGAAAGCGCCGGACGAATTGCACCGCCCATGGCAGGCCGACCAGGGCGATGTGGGCCTTGGGCAGGGCGCTGCGCAAGGCGCGCAGCGCCGGGACCGCGCACAGCATGTCGCCGACATGCAGCGCACGGAACACCACGACCGAGTGGACAGGAAGGCGATGCAGCAATGGTCGCCGGAGCATGGCTCTTTCTCCTCTCAACATCGTTTTTCATCGCGGCGAATTCTTGTCGTTCGCCGATTGCCCTTCTCCTTGCATCAAACCTCTTGCTCGCCATGCCATGCCTTGCGCGCAAAGGCCGTGCCCGCATCAGGCCAGCAAGCGGTCGAGCACATTGCGCGTGATGCGTTCGACGCGGCGGTCGCGCGGCCCGTCAATGACGTGCGCCCAGTCGGTGGTCCCGGCCGAGAACACGGCGCCGCCGCGCTGGTAGATGCCCAGAGTGGCGGCGTGGATGCCTTCGCAGGCGGCGTGCCACTCGCGCGAAGGAAGATCTTGCCAGTGGCGGTCGAGGTGGCATGCCGCCAGCACCTGGTAGCTGTGCGGCGTGCCGGCGCGATGGCACAAGGCGGACAGGGTCGCCTTGCCGCTGTCGTGGTCGAAGGCGGCGAGCGGCGCGCCGTCGCAGGCAGGGCCGGCAAGGGGCGGCCAGGTGTCGTGGCCGAAGTGCTCGCCCTGCGCCAGGTAGACACCGGAACACATGGGTAGGCCCAGCGCCAGCGCGTAGTCGGGCCAGTGCCAGTCGTCGGCCGGGCCTTCATCGACGGCATGCTTGCCGGGCAGCCGGTCGCTGCGCATCCCGGGCTCGAAGCCATCGCCCCAGCGGTAGAGCGCGGCGCGAAAGCGCGGCCGGTCGGTCGACGCCTGCAGCTGCAGGCGAGCGCCGGGCCGGATGCTGGCATGACGTGGGTAGCCGCGGATCATGCCGGCAACCCGGGTTCTTGGCGCTTCATGACGAGGTAGGGCGGCATGGCCAGGCCGTGCAGGGGCAGGCGCCGGAAGGCGGCGACGGCCTCTTGCGGCGTCTCGATCAGGGGCTCGTGCCTGCCGCACAGGGAGGCGCCCAGCAGCACCGGCACCCCGGTGCGCACTTCGAAGCCGGCCAGCAGGGCGCGCAGCACCGGATCGTCGCTCGGGCCGACCGTCTGCAGGCGCGCGCTGCCGTCGACATGGGTGACCGCCGCCAGCAGCGGCATCACGCTGCTGCGCACCGGCACCGCGAACTGCATGAAGGGCGATGGCGCCCGCAGGTCGAAATACTGGGACGCGCGCTCTTCGGCCACCATGGGAGCGAAGGGGCGGAACCACTCGCGTTCCTTGACGCGGACGTTGATCCAGTCGCGCATGCGCTCGCGGCGCGGATCGGCCAGGATGCTGCGGTGGCCAAGCCCGCGCGGGCCGAATTCGCTGCGGCCCTGGTACAGGCCGACGACCCGCCCCGAACACAGCAGGTCGAGCATGCGCGCGCACAGGGCGTCGCGCCCGCGCGGATGCTCGACGATCAGGTCGCTCGCGCCATCGAGCGCCGCCTCGATGTCGGCCAGCTGGGGCGCCGGACCGAGATAGTCGTGGGTCCAGCGAAAGTCGACGCTGCGGCCGGCCAGCTCGAGCAGGCCATAGAGGGCGCAGCCGAGGGCGGCGCCGGCCGCGCCCGGCGCCGGCGGCACGAACATGCGGCGGAACGGACCCTCGCGCAGCAGGCGCGCATTGGCCGCGCCATTGAGGGCGGCGCCGCCGGTGAGGCACAGGTCGTCCAGGCCGGTGCGCCCGTGCAGCCAGCGGGCCAGCGCCAGCAGCGCGTCTTCGAAAGCGCGCTGGCCGGCCGCCGCCAGGTTGGCGCAGTCGGTGAAGCTGGCCTTGGGCGAGCCGAAGCCGAAGCGGAACCGGTCGGCGTCTTCGAGCAGCGCCGGCCAGGCGCGCGGGATGGCGACCTGCATGCCGTCGACCTCGAGGGGCGGCAGGCCGAGCGCGTGCGGATCGCCGTAGGGCGCCAGGTCGGTCACCTTGCCTTCGTTGCCCTGGCCCGGGAACAGCGCCTGGGTGAGCCGGGCGTAGAACATGCCGAGTCCGGCGGCGTGCCGGTCGCCATCGGTCTCCAGTTGCCGGCCGATGCAGGCGATGCGTTCGCGGTCGACGCGATGGCAGGAGGCGACTTCGCGCCGCCCGTCGGCCCCCAGGCTGCCGCGGCCACCCACGACCATCACCGCCGCTTCGCGAAAAGGGGATGGGTGGAAGGCGCCAACCGCCTGCGCCAGGTGCCGTGGGATGCGGGCGCGCCGCGCGCCGCGGGCGAAGGCGAGCACGCGGTCGCCGTCGTCGCCGGCCACCGTGTCGTCCACCGCGCCGGAGGCATGGCATTCGACCAGCACGTCGAGCGGTCGTTCGAGCCCGGACAGGTGGGGCAGGTAGAACGCCTCCATGTCGCCCGGTTCTCCCGGGTGGTGCTTGTGGCGCGTGAGGCGCTCTTTCTGGATGGCCCATTGCACGTGTGAGCCGTGCATGAGACAGACGCTCGCATGCCGGTCGCGGTTTATGCCGAGCACAACGGGGGTATCGTCCATCGTCTTCTCCTGGTCAGCGCAGCGGCGGATCGGTGGGTTGAACACCGGGGGCGAACGCCGGTGTCGTAGGGCGGATAACAGCTGCCGCCAGCGTGCGGTAGTCAGCCACTGGTTGTCAGCCACTGGTAGTCAGCCATTGGTAGTCAGCCATTCTTTGAGCGCGACTGTTCAGGATTAGTTCGCGGCCACGCGGCGAATTCGGCCAGCCGGGCCGGGCCGGCCGCGCCGCGCCGCGCCGGCGCCGGTACGTCGTCCGGAAAGGCGGTATCATCCTTGGACTCCGGCCACCATTCTTCCGACCATGCTCCAGACGCCTGCCACCTTCACGCCGCTGTTCGCGCCGCATCCCGACCCGGAACCCTTGACCTTCCTGTTCCACAAGGGGCAGCTGCTGGTGCGCGAAGACGGGCCGGCATTGCCGGACGCGGCGGCCCTGGAACGCATGGGCGTGGCGCCCGGCACGCTGCAGCCGCTGGGCCTGCTGGACGGACGGTATTGCCAGGCCGGCTGGTTCGACCTGGAACCGGCGCTGCCGCCGGGCCACGCCTGGCGCGGCCTGCGGGCGTTGTTCGGGGTGATCGACGAGGCGCTGGTGGGCGTCGCGGGACGTGCGGCGCAAGTGGCTGAATGGGCGCGCACCCATCGCTTCTGCGGCGTGTGCGGCAGCGGCACCGTGCTGGCCATCGGCGAGCGCTGCTACAAGTGCGTCAATTGCGGCCACGCGGCCTACCCGCGCATCTCGCCGGCCATGATGGTGCTGATCCGCAAGGGCGACTCGGTGCTGCTGGCCAAGCACCTGCAGCACGCGACGCAGCGCTTCGTGCCGCTGGCCGGTTTCCTGGAAGCGGGCGAGTCGATCGAGGAAGCGATCCACCGCGAGGTGTTCGAAGAGGTGGGCCTGCGGGTGCACAACCTGCGCTACTTCGCCAGCCAGTCGTGGCCGTTCCCGCATTCGCTGATGCTGGCCTTCACGGCCGACTACCTCGACGGCGAGATCCGGGTCGACACCAGCGAGATCGCGGAGGCGCGCTGGTTCGGGCCGGATGACGAATGGCCGGAGCGGGTGCCGCAGATGTCGATCTCGAGCGTCCTGATGGACGCCCATCGCCCGCCCGGCCGCTAGTGCTCAGGAGCGCACCGGCGGACGCATTCAGGGAAGCGGGATCAGGGCCGGGTCGGCGCCACCACCACGGTCACGCCATCCGGCGCGCGGGCGGTGGCCGGCGCCGGCGCCATGACCTGTTCGGCATTGAGCGGGGCCGGCTTGGCGCCGGTGCTGCGCAGGTTGATCGCGCGCTGCAGGATGTCGAACCAGAACGGCGCGCCGAACAAGGTGGTGCTGGCGGTGACCAGCCAGCCCGAGGCCTGCAGCGCGAAATCGGCATCGAGCACCGGAGGAAAGGCTTGCCAGCCGATCGGCAGCACCCACAGCTGGGCCATCACGTCGGCGTCCAGCCCGTCGGGCACGGCGGTGATGTGGGCGGCCATGGCGGGATGCTGCCACAGGATCTGGAACAGGTGGATGCTGTCGATGTTGAACAGGATCGCCAGCAGTAGCGAGACCAGGAACGAGATCAGCAGCTGGCGCCGCTTGTAGACGCCGGACAGGCGTTCCATGGCGGTTTCGAACCAGCCGGCAAGGGCCGCCTGGAAGCGCTGCAGGTCGCCGCCCGCCTGCTGGTACAGCGTTTGCAGGGTGCGCCGCAGCTGGGGGTCGGGAACGGCGGCGATGTCGGCCTCGAGCGAGCCGTGGCTGCCGCGGATGGCGTCGATCAGCGCGATCGCGAAGTTGGCCGGTTCGATGTAGGATGGACGGAGCCGGGCGGGCAGGCGTGCGCCGGGATCGAGCCCACCGGCGCGCGGGTTGACCAGCGGATGCGCATACAGCACCCGCGCCGTGGCGTCGAAGCGGGGATCGTTCAGCATGCGCTTGACGGCGTCCTGCAGCATGCCGGCGCGCAGCCGGAAGCTTGCCGCCAGGGCTTCCTGCAACGTGGTGACGACCAGCGCCAGGGTGCCGTAGCAAAATGCCAAGCCGATGGCGACTTCCAGAACCGTGCTGCCGAACATAGCGCTCTCCCAGGCTGGAACCACGCTCAACGCTAAGCTAACCGTGTGATATAGGATTTAATTTTCCTCAAGAATAAGGCGGCCGGCAGCCGGCCACAGTGCTTCCCTATATACTTGCGGCAATCGTTTTTTTAAGGTGCACCATGTCTGACAAAGAAGCTTTCACCGAACACGACTGGCGTCGTCTCCTGACCAGCCTGGGCGAAAATCCGGAACGTCCGGGCCTGGTCGAAACGCCGGCGCGCGTCGCGAAAGCCTGGAAACACTGGACCTCGGGCTACGACCAGGATCCAGTGGAAGTGCTCAAGGCGTTCGAGGATGGCGCCGAGGAATACAATGAATTGATCGTGGTGCGCGGCATCCCGGTCTACAGCCATTGCGAACACCACCTGGCGCCGTTCTTCGGCAAGGCCACCGTCGGCTACCTGCCGAACGGGAAGATCGTGGGCCTGTCGAAGCTGACCCGCCTGGTGGACATCTTCTCCAAGCGGCTGCAGGTGCAGGAACGCATGACGATGCAGATCGCCAATGCGCTGATGGAGGTGCTGGAACCGAAGGCCGTCGGCGTCGTCGTCAAGTGCCGCCATATGTGCATGGAGAGCCGTGGCATCCGCGCCATCGGCGAAGAAACCATCACCTCGACCCTGCTGGGCGAGCTGCAACCGAACCTGGCGCTGCGCACCGAGTTCCTGGCACTGGCACGCGACTGAGATTCCGGGAACAGGTTGCCGTGTAAATACAACGGGAACCTGTTCCAGATCAGGACCTCCAAGTTGTTTTGGAGGTCAATATGGATCGTCCAGCCTATCCCAGCGATATTACTCGTGAGCAGTTCGAGGTGATACGCCCCATGCTCGAGGCGGCCCGGCGCAAGACGCGTCCGCGCAAGCATGATCTGTACGATGTGTTCTGCGCCGTGCTGTACTTCCTGCATACCGGCTCCACCTGGCGCGCAATGCCGGCCGGCTATCCCCCCTGGCGTACCGTGCACGAGTATTTCACGCAGTGGACCATGCAGCGCGAGAATGGCCAGTCGCTGCTCGAAAGCGTGCTGGAGAAAGCGGGACGGCAGGAAGAACTCGCCCAGTTGCGCTCCTTGCTACACAAACGCTAGGCACAGCCTGGGGTGCTGTCACCTTTTTGTCACATTCTGTTGCACTTTGCCAAAGGTGCACAAGAATGGATGGGCTAAGCTATGAAAAAAGTTATCAATCTTTCATCAATAGCCCTGCGCCATGTTCGAGCACGTCAATCTGATCCTGTTTTCTGTCCTGAATGCCCACGCTGAGCTGACTGGCTGGCAATTGCTGGGGGCGGTGTTCGCGGCCGAATGGCTGATTTTCCTTGTGCCTTTTTCCCTGGTGCTGCTGTGGGCCAGCGGAACGGGGCCGCGGCGCGAGGTGGCGCTGCGCGCCTTCCTGGCGGCGGCCTGTGCGCTGACGCTGAACGCCATGATCGGCCACCTGTGGTACAGCCCGCGTCCTTTCGTGGCCGAGGTCGGCCATACCTTCCTGCTGCATGCCCCCGACAGCTCCTTCCCCAGCGACCACGCGACCAGCATCTTCTCGGTGGCGCTGGTGCTGGCCTTCAGCCGCGTGCCGCTGGCGCGCAGCCTGGGACTGGTGATGCTGCCGCTGTCGCTGGTCGTGGCCTGGTCGCGCGTCTATCTCGGCGTGCATTGGCCGAAAGACATGATCGGGGCCTTGCTGGTGTCGGGCGGCTTTGCGCTGCTGGCCTATACGCCGTTGGCGCAGGCCGCCTGCGCCCGGGCGTTGCCGGCGCTCGAGCTGGTCTATCACCGGCTGCTGGCGCTGCCGATCGGGCGCGGCTGGCTGCGGCCCTGATTACTCGCCGGTCGACGCTTCCGGCTTTTCAAAGGTGAGCTTGTCGTCGTCGCCGAGTGCGAAGATTCCCAGCGGCAGGCCGGTGACGGCGTCGGCATCCGGCGCCTGCCGTTCGGTGCAGCCGGTGGTGTCGATCTGCCAGGCCTGGTCGTCGGCGCGCAAGGTATAGATGTTGTTGCCGTTGCCGAACAATTCTACCTGCAAACCCGACAGCCATACCGAACCCAGCTCGAGCTGGCGCTGGCATTCCGGCAGGCGCGACATGATCACGCGCAACGTTCCCTCCTTGGCCCAAAAGGTGTCTTTCTCGACCCTGACCGTGATCGCGTGATCGGTATTGGGATCGATGGAATAGGTGGCCGTCTCGAGGAAGCAGCCGCTCAGCAGCAGCGGAGCCAGGAGGACGAGGGAAAGGCGCATCGGCAGTGTCATTGTTCATTCATGCAACAGTGTGGTGTGCCGAGTATAGCAATAGCGATACAGGCGGGGCCGATTCAGGCGGACAGCGCGGATTGTCGTTTTGCGCGATCATGCGCCGCATGGACCACAACGACTATGAATTGCTCGGCGCTACGGACCAGCTTCGTCCGGCGGATGGCCGCCCCGTGAAGATGTGGACCAGGGGCGTGCCGGCCGAGCCTGGCGCGAAGGAACAGTTGTCGGCACTGGCGCAACTGCCATTCGTCTTCCACCACGTCGCCGTCATGCCCGACGTCCATATTGGCAAGGGATCGACGATCGGCAGCGTGATTCCGACCCTGGGGGCCGTGATCCCGGCCGCGGTCGGCGTCGACATCGGTTGCGGCATGATGGCTGCCAAGACCACCCTGCGCGCCGGCGACCTGCCCGACAATCTGGGCAAGCTGCGCAGCGCCATCGAGCAGGCGGTGCCGCATGGCATGTCGCCGAAGACGCGACACGCCCGGGGCCGCGACGCCGGTTCCTGGGACAACCCGCCGCCGGCCGTCGATGCCGGCTGGGCCAGGCTCAAGAGCGAGTTCGACGAGATCTGCCGCAAGTACCCCAAGCTGCGCCATGCGAACCACTACAAGCACCTGGGCACCCTGGGCAGCGGCAATCACTTCGTCGAGGTCTGCCTGGACGAGGAAAACTTCGTCTGGCTGATGCTGCATTCCGGCTCGCGCGGCGTGGGCAATGCGATCGGCACCCATTTCATCGAGCTCGCGCGCCAGGACATGCGGCGCCACATGGTCAACCTGCCGGACCAGGACCTGGCCTATCTCGAAGAAGGCACCCGGCACTACGACGACTACGTCGAGGCGGTCGGCTGGGCCCAGAAGTTCGCGCGCATCAACCGCGAAGTCATGATGCAGAACCTGATCGGCGCGGTGCGCAGCGTGATCAGGAAGCCTTTCGAGACGCATGTAGAAGCGGTCAATTGCCACCATAACTACGTGCAGCGCGAGCGCCACTTCGGCAAGGACGTCTTGATCACGCGCAAGGGTGCGCTGTCCGCGCGTGAAGGCGAGCTGGGCATCATTCCCGGCTCGATGGGCGCACGCAGCTTCATCGTGCGCGGCAAGGGCAATCCAGAAAGCTTCCACAGCTGCAGCCATGGCGCGGGTCGCGTGATGAGCCGCACCGAAGCCAGGCGCCGCTTCACGGTGGCCGACCAGGAGCGCGCCACGCGCGGGGTCGAATGCCGCAAGGACGAAGGCGTGATCGATGAAATCCCGATGGCCTACAAGGACATCGACGCCGTCATGCACGCCCAGCGCGAGCTGGTCGACGTGGTCCACACCCTCAAGCAGGTGGTGTGCGTGAAGGGCTGAGCCTCCCATCTTCCACCAAGCGAGCCTGTCCATGAATGAAGACCAAAGCCTGACTGCCCGTCCCGGCGCCGCTCCGGTTGCGCCACGCGCCGCGGTGCACGATCCGGAGCGCGATCCGGAGCGCAATCCGGCGCCATGCACGCCGCCCGACAACCTGTGCCGCGCCGGCAGCTATCCCGGTCTCGTCACGGCGGTACGCAAGGCGATCGAGCGCAACGCCGACTTCGGCAGTTGACGCTTACTGCCGCGCCAGCGACAGCAGGTCGGCCGGCGCGCCGAACTCGCGTTCCGGCGCCACCCGGCGCAGCATCTCGATCGGCGCATAGCCCCAGCTGACCGCGCCGAAGGCGATGCCGGCGCGGCGCGCGGCGTCGGCGTCGGTGGTCTGGTCGCCCACGTACAGCGCCTGCGATGGCGGCGTGCTCGCCCGCCGCACCACCTTGCGGATGCGCGCGGCCTTGCCGAAGATCGACATGCCGCATTCGTACTGGCCCATCAGGGCCGCCAGCTCGGGCCCGAGCACGGCGCGCACGTTCTCCTCGGCATTCGAGGACACCACCGCCAGCCGCAGGCCGGCGCGGTCGAGCTCGCGCAGGGTTGCGCCGATGCCGTCGAACAGCGGGATGCGGCCCGATCCGGTGACGGCGCGCATGCGGTCGATGAAGGAACGCGAGGCGAACGGCAGCTTCCAGGCCGGCATGCCGACGTGACGCATGACGTCGCGCGGACCGTAGTGGCGCAGCCGCTCGGCCTGTCCGGCGTCGATGTGCCGGAAACCATGCTGGTCGGCGATATCGTTGAACACGCTCAGGAAGAAGGGCCAGGAATCGGCCAGCGTGCCGTCGAAGTCGAAGATCGCCAGGCGGTAGCCCATCTGCGAAGCCGGTGAAAGAATGGTCATGGCCCGATTATAGGAGAGGGCGGAACAACGGTAGTTCGATTGGCGACCGAATGCCATGCGCCTTGATTAGCGGGAAGCAGATTTCATCCAATCTTCCCATGATCCAAGAATCCGATACCAACCTGGTGGGGGCCTTCCTGTCCTACATACAGGATGTCGTGAAGCGCCAGGCGGCGACGACATCGTGCTGCTGGCGGTGCGGTGGCGTTGATGCGCCTGTTACACCCTGTAAATCGGGTGAAATGCTCCGCAAGGATTGCTCCGGCTAGACCACGCCGCCGTTGGCGCGCAGCACCTGGCCGTTGACCCAGGCGGCGTCGGGGCCGGCCAGGAAGGACACGACGCGCGCGATATCGTCCGGCTCGCCCAGGCGCTCCAGCGGCGGCAGCTGGGCGAAATGGGCGATCTGCTCGGGAGTCTTGCCGTCAAAGAACAGCTCGGTCGCCACCGGGCCCGGCGCCACCACGTTGACGCGGATGCGGCGGCCGCGCAGCTCCTTGGCGAAGATCTGGCTCATCGTCTCGACGGCGGCCTTGGTGGCGCCGTAGATCGCATAGCCGGGCGGCTTGAGGCCGACCACGCTGGTCGAGAAGTTGACGATGCTGCCGCCTTCGTTCAGGCGGGTGGCCGCTTCGCGCATGGTGTTGAAGCTGCCCTGCACATTGATGGCGAAGGTGCGCGCGAACAGCGCGTCGCTGGTCTCGGCCAGCGGCACCGTCTTGAGGATGCCGGCATTGTTGACCAGGACGTCGACCTTGCCCAGCTCGCGCTCGGTGGTGTCGAACAATGCGCGCACCTGGTCGGGCTGGGCGACGTCGGCCTGGATCGCAATGGCCGTGTGGCCGGCCGCGTGCAGCTCGGCCACGGTTTTCTCGGCTTCCTGGCTATTGCTGGCGTAGTTGACGGCGACGCGGTAGCCGTCTTCGGCCAGGCGCCGGGCGACGGCGGCGCCGATGCCGCGCGAGGCGCCGGTGACGATGGCGACTTTGGATGGGGTCATGGAATGCTCCTCGGGATGGTTGAGGACTCCATGATGCGCTGTTATCGGGAAAAAATCATTCCTCGAAAACCGAGATCATTGTTTCGGTATGGATAGCAATCTCAGTTGCAGAACGGGTTGTTGTTGTTGTTGTTGGCGGTCATGCAGACGGTGGCGACCCGTTTCCGTTCCACATAGTCCGGCCGTGGGACGCTGGCGTCGTCCGGGCAAGCGCCGGGGCCATTGCGGTTGCAGGCGACCGACTCGATCCGGTAGATGTGCTTGACGACCGCTTCCAGCGCCCCGCTGGCGTCGAGTTGCTCGCCTTCCAGATAGACGCGGTACGAACACGTGACCCTGACGTGGAAACCGGCGTCGTTGACGAAATCGCCGAGGTCCGTGATGGTGCCGGTTTGCGCGCAGCGGCTGCCAAGGTCCTCGTAGACCCATTCGATGCCGGCGCGCGCGGCCAGGCCGGCGCGGGCGCCGAGCAGGGCCTGGTTGACGGTGGTCTGCTGGGTCGTGGTCAGCTGCAGCAGGGCCACCGCGATTCCGGCGATCACCACCAGGAACACGATCGCCGCGATGTAGGCGAAGCCGGATTGTGGGCGCGGGCGGCTCATGGCACGTTGTCCACGTGGGCGCCGATGGTGAGCGGGACCGATTCGCCCTTGTCGCTCAGGGTCAGCTGCAGCTGGACGAAGCCGCTTTCCTGGGTCGCGCCCTGGTTGGGGGAATAGATGAAGGCGCAATGCGACACCTTGTCCGCCACCAGCGCCGCGCCGGCCGGCGCCACGGCCGGGCAGGTCGGGTCGAGGTGGAAGTTGGCGTCGGCGAGGCGATACAGCTTGCCCGCACCGGTGCCGGTGTCCTTGTCCAGCTTCGCGCCGAGGCACAGGTAGGTGACGACTTTTTCGTCCTTCGGCACGACCACGAAGCGTCCGCCATCGTAGCCCGGCGGGATCTGGATCGCGGCATCGAGGGTAATGCTGGACACCCCGGTGGCGGCGTTCGTGGGAACGCCCGATGCGTTGACAATGCCGACGTTCACCTCGTTATAGACGTCGCTCGTGTTCTGGTTGCCGATCACGATGGCGTCGCCCGGCACGGGCGCATTGACGGCGTCGGTCAGCACGTCGAAGCGGGTCTTGGTTCCGGTATCGTCGAGGAAGTCGCCGGCCACGACGACGGGGTCGACGTCGCGGTCGACGTGGGGACCCATGCGATAGCGGCCGCCATCCTTGGTCGGCACCAGTTCCATGCACGTGGACGATTCGAGCCGCAGCGAATTGGGCACCGCGCTGCGCACTTCACCGACGATCTTGCGCAGGGCGGTGTCGGCCTGGTTGGTCAGCGCCGCGCGCTGCCCGACCAGCAGGTAGCTGCGGATCGCGGGCAGCAGCTGCAGGACGAGCACGCCGCCGATGATGCCGATCAGGACGATGACGACGATCAGCTCGACCAGCGTGAAGCCGCGCGCTCGAGGGCGCCTCATGGTTGCGCTGGCTGCCATGGCTTGGTCCTCCATCCGGTGAGCTGCAATTGCTGGCCGCCGCGTTCCGTCACCACCACCTGGATGCGCCGGACATCGGCGGCATTGGCGATGTTCGTCAGCGTGGTCGGGGTGACGCTGACCGCGACGTCGTAGCGGCCCAGGCCCGCGACCGGATCGCCCGCCACGTCGACGATGCCGCCGCTGGTGGCGTACCCGTTGTAGTGGTCAATCTCGGTGTAGTCGGCGCGGATTGCCGGCTGTGGGGCATTGCTGCCATCCGTCATATAGGGCTTGAGCATGACCTCTTCCATCATGGTCTCGGCAATGGCCAGCATCTGCTGGGTGATCAAGGGGTCGGCGCTGGCGACGTTGGCGCGGTTGTAGACCGCGACCAGGCCGGCCAGCGCCGTGCCCACGATCACGATGGCGATGATCAGTTCGACCAGGGTCATCCCGGCCATGCGCTTAATTGACAAGACCGGTCCTCCCGTCGACGTGGATCGTGCGCCGCACGCCGCTGGCATCGCTGACCGTGACGTCGAAGCCTTCGAGCGGCGCCCCGCCCGCCGTGGCGGCGATGGTGCCGTCCGGACGGAAGAACAGCGCGGGCTGCGGATTGTTCATGCTGATCTTGTCATCGGTGCTGTCGAACGTGCCGTCCCCGGCGCCGTCGAGCTGCAGGTTGCAGGCGGCCGCGCCGCCAGCCGTGCTGATGCGCAGTTCAATGCGTCGCTCGAAGGTCGTCACGCACACGATGCGGCGCTTGGCCACCGCGCTCTTCTGCGCCGTGCGCAATGCGCTGGCCACCTGGTCGCCGAAGACGACCGCATTGATGCTGTTCCCGCCCATCAGCCGCGGAATGCCGATCGCGGCCAGCACGCCGACCAGCACCATCACCGTGACCAGTTCGACCATCGTGAAGCCGGCTTGACGCCGCCATGCGCGCTTCAATTGAACACCTCGCGCATGTGGATGATGCGGCGGCTCTCGGGCGCGAAGATGCCGAAGGTGGCGCGCCCGGAAGGGTCGATGCAGCCGCTGAGCGATTGCAGCCAGGGCATGCCGGCGAACGTGGTGGTTGGATGCGACTTCAGGCAGGATTGGTCTGGTCCAACGCCAGTGCCGGGGCCGAGGTTGAAGGCGATGTCGATCCAGCCGGCCGCATCGCCCTGGACTGGCAGGAGGGCCTCGCCGCCCCCCAGCTCCAGGTCGGAAAAGACCTGGGTCCTGGGCTTGGCGCCACTGCCGTTGGCGTGCGCATGCGAGGTTTGTGCGATGGCGGCGGCAGGCACGATGGTGAAATCGTCCTTGTCGTTGCGCAGCCAGCTGTTGCCGCTCCAGTATTCCGCCGTGACCGGCAGCTTGAGCGTGGAGGCCGCGCGCCCGAATACCGTGGCGATGCGCAGCCGTCCGATGCGGATTTCCGGTTGCGCCTTTTCATGCGCGGATGCGCCCGCCGACGTGATGTCGTGGCCGGTAGGCAGGGCGCCGGTGGCCGCCTTGTTTTCCACGCGCACGCGGATCTGCATGGGTTTGGCGCGCGGGTTCGTGAACTGGAAGGTCGCCTGTGGCGACTTGGTGGAAGGGGTCCAGGTGGCGACGCCCGCCACGAAATCGCTCTCCGCGAGCGTCCCGGCAAGTGTGCCGGCGCCGGCGTCAAGCGACGTGCCGTCGGTGGCGACGGCGCTCAGGGCGAATGCGTGATCCGATCCATAAACGTCCGGATAATTGGTCGTCGGCTGGCCCTGTGCGTTCATGGCGGTGACCTTGAGCGGGATCGGCTCGCGCGAATAGTAGTAGGCGAGTTCCTTGCCGTCCTTGGCCGCGACGATGCGCCCGGTGTCGTTCAGCTCGACCTGGAAGTACATGGGCACGAAGGGGCCGACCTCGAGTGTGCAGGGCGTGACCGCATTGTTGCCGGTGGCGCTGACCGTCGTCACCTCGCTGCCGAGAAACTCGTTCAACTCCGCCTGCAGGTTGATCCAGCCGGCCTCGGTGAAGTTGGCCGCGATCTTGGCCTTCCCGCCGCTGAACTCGGTCTCGACCGGTTGCATGACACCGTTGCCTGCCTTGCAGGGCATGCTGACCGTCGTCGTGGTCGCGCCGGTGGCGGTGTAGCCGTTCTTGTCGAAATTGGGGGTCGTGTTGTTGTCGGCGTTCTTCGCCGTGAGCGTCACGTCGAAGTCCAGGCCCGCGCGCAAGGGGCTGGGCGTGGCAATGACGAAATGGTCCGGAGCGGCGATAAACGCGTCGGCGCCGCTGATGTCATCCGTCTTCGCGTTGAGCGTCACCTTGCCGGCATCGGTATAGGTAAGCTCGATGGCCGTCCTCGCCTGGCCGTCGAAGGTGGTCTCCCAGAGCACCAGCTTGTTGGGGTCGCACATCAGCGCGACGGCAGTGTCGGGGCTGGATTCCGTGCGCCGGAGCTTTACCGGCAAGGTGCCGGTCTTCGGCTCGGTATGGCTGCAGGAGTACTGGACCGGCTTCTTGACATCGACGAAGGTGGGCACGCAGGCGGCGCCGTCCGTCCTGAGCGCCTGCAGTTCGGCGCGCACCCAGTTGCCCGCCTTGTGGTCCGGCACGGACACCCGGAAACCGACATCGCCCGTGAAGTTGACGTCGCAGCTGGCCGCGTTGTTCTTGGTGTTGCGGCACCGGACCGGCGTTGCCGCGCCGTCGGACGTCAGCGACAGCTGGTTGACACCCTTGCGGGCGCTCGCTACCTGGACCGTGCCGGAACCCGTGAAACTGGCGCTGGCGCCGCCGGGCTGCATGGTGACCCGGGTCGGCGTGGAGAGCGTCTGGCTGCAGTTGTCATTGGTGCACGCGCTGACCTTGACTTCCTTGGTCGAGCAGGTGGCGGCGTCGTTGCCGTCATGCTCGATCAGGAAATGGCTCAAGGTGCCCGCCACGGGACTGGGACCCTCGCAGCGCGGACCGTTGGTGGAGTTGACCGGGTTGCCGCTCTGGTTGTCGACGCAGTCGCAATGGCCGGGACGGGTGCCCGCCTTGCACACGATGGGCTGGGTGACCCGCCCGTTCCAGTACAGCGTGGCGAAGTTGACCTTGGCGGCGCCTTCGATCATGGCGTTGGAAGCATTCATCGTCAGCGTCCCGGTATCGACCGTTCCCTTGACCTTGACGGAGTCGCCCATCGTCAGGAGCTTGCTGGCGGTGATGTTACCGGTGATATTGCTCTTCGAGGCATGCAGCTCGACTTCCGGCGCCACGATATTGCCGCTGACCGTGCTGCCGGAGCCGAGGGTGAACCTGCTGGTGGCGGTGACGTTGCCCGTGAGCGTGACCGGGGAATCGGCGGTGATGACGGAGCCCTTGATCGCGCCCTCGATGATGGCGCCGGACGCAATCTTGAGCGTGCCGCTGGCCGTGACGTCGCCGGTGATCTTGAAAGGTGAGTTGGTCATGATCGACGTGCCGCTCACCGGCCCAATGATGGTGGCGTTCGAGGCCACCGATACCGCGCCGCGCGACACCATCTTGCCGGTGATCCGGATATCGGTCCCGGTGCCCAGCGTGAGCGTGCCGGCGGTGACGTCGGCCCTGAACGGCGTCCGCCCCCCGACCGCGAAGTTCCCGCCCGCCTCGAACGAGCCGCCATTGATGAAGAGGCTGCCGGGCCCGAGGCCGGTCAGGTTGATGCTGCCGGTGCTGGTCAGGCGCGCCGTGCCCGACATCCTGAGGCCCTGGTTCCACCCGAAGCTGACGTCGTCGCTGACGTTGACGGTATAGCCGTCTTCGATGACCATGTTGTCGTCCCAATCGGGCAACCGGAGGTTGGGGCAGGTATAGACCTTCGCCTTGTGTCTGCAGTTGAGCACCTTGCCGCCATCAAAGGTATAGGTCTTGGCATGGGCTGCGTCCATCAGGCACAGGCCCAGGACGAGAAGCAGGCATGACCACAGGCGCCACAGCGGGGCGCGTGTCGATACTGGCAAAGGGACGGGGGGAAAATGCACAAAGGATCCTGCAAAGCTTAATGAACGAAAGTGTGCATGAGTTAGGCGCCCCACGACAATGAATTTTTCGTTATGGCAATGAATTGCCCCTTATTGATGGCCCGATGTGCGTTCCCCGCACAACGGTGTGTGACTATGATGGAAACAGACTTACAATAGTTTCCACCATACTAACGCTTGCGGACACCATGGCCCATATCCAACCTGCCGGCTGGCGCGAGATGGCGGTCACCGGCGCCGCCGCGCGCGAGATCGAAACCCTGGCCTATCTCGAGCAGCGCCTGGCCGACACCCCCTACGTCATTTACCACGGCGTGCACTGGACCAACGTCGAGCAGGGTTACTCGGTGTATGGCGACGTCGACTTCATCGTGCTCGCCCCGAACGGCCGCATGCTGGTGATCGAGCAGGTGGCCGGCTTTCTCAACGAGACCCCGGAAGGCCTGGTGAAAAGCTACCAGGGTAAACCGCGCAAGATCCGCAGCCAGATCCTGGCGACCGTCGAGGGGCTGACCAAGCGCTACCATGGCGCGCTGTCGGTCGACTATCTGCTGTACTGCCCCGACTACATCGTGCGCGACCAGCAGCTGGCCGGGATCGATCCCGACCACATCATCGACGCCACCAGCAAGCCGCGGCTGGCGCGGGTGATCCGCGAGTCGCTGCCGGTCACCGACCGCACCGACGACTTCGACAAGGTCACGCGCTTCCTGGGCGACACGCTGAACCTGCGGCCCGACCCGAGCGCCATGATCGGCAACGCGGTGAACATGGTGACGCGGCTGTCGGGCGGCCTGGCGACATGGGCCCGACGGCTCGAATTCGCGCCGTTCCGCCTGCATGTGATCGGCACCGCCGGCAGCGGCAAGACCCAGCTGGCGCTGGCCGAATACACGGCCGCGCTCGACGCCGGCCTGCGTCCGCTCTACGTCTGCTTCAACCGGCCGCTGGCCGACCACATCGAGCGCCTGGCGCCGGCCGGCGGACGGGTGGCCACCTTCCACATGCTGTCCGACGCCTGGCTGCGCGCGCAGGACGTCACGCCCGACTATGGCGCGGCGGACGTCTGGGACCGCATCGAACACTCGATGACGGACGCCGAGCTGCCCGAGACCTGGCAGTTCGACGTGGTGATCGTCGACGAGGGCCAGGACTTCTCGGTGGCCTGGCGCGACATCGTGCTGCGCATGCTCAAGCCGGGCGCGCGCGCGATCTGGATGGAAGACCCGGACCAGAACCTGTACGGCCGCGCGATGGTGCCGCTGCCGGGCTGGGTCACCCTGCATTCGCATACCAACTACCGCAGCCCGCGCCAGATCGTCGACATGCTGACGGCGCTCGGCGCCGCGCGCCAGCCGGTGGAGGCGGGCAGTCCGTTCAAGGGCGCCGACATCGAGGAGCTGACGTATCCGGAAGGGGACGAAGAAGCGATGCTGGCGCAGACCCGGCGCGCCGTGACCTCGTGCCTGGCGGCCGGCTTCGGGCGCCAGGACATCGCGATCTGCGCGTTTCGCGGGCGGGAGAAATCGGCGATCCTGAGGCTCGACCGCCTGAGCGATTCGCACACGCTGCGCTCGTTCACGGGGGCCTATGACCTGTTCGGCAACCCGGTGTTTCGCGAAGGGGGCTTGCTGGCCGAATCGGTGTACCGCTTCAAGGGCCAGTCGGCGCCGGCGCTGATCTTCACCGAGATCGACTTCGAGGAACTGGACGAACGCGCGCTGCGCAAGCTCTTCGTCGGCATGACGCGCGCGCGCCTGAAACTGGTGCTGGTGATGAGCGAACGCGCCTCGCTGCAGATGCTGGACCGGATGAGCGGAATGGGCGGGACGAGCGGGACGGCGTGAAGCGCGCGCCGCCCGGAGCGCGCCGGCGTATAGTCGACACATCCGGCCATGTCGGCGGGGCACAGGAGGCAGCATGCGCGAAGCGACCCCGGGCACCACGTTCCACGGCCTGCCATTGACCGCCGAACAGCATAGCGAGATCCAGCACTATATCCACCGCCGGCTGCGCGCGGGCGAGGAGTGGGACACGCCGGAACTGCACGCCATGCTGGCCGACATGCTCGATCCGCCCGAGGCGGCCGTCCCTTCCCGACTCGACGACGATGCGTCGATCGTGGCCGAACGCTTCAGGGCCGGCCGCGACGACGGCGACGAACCGGCGCCGCTCTGACATCGGCGAAAATTATTTGTGCGCCGCACAAAGAAAGCTGTTATACTCGACCAATCGATCAGGCCACGCCTGGTCGAAAGTCCCCTGATCCGTGACCGCGCCTGTGCAGTGCGCGACTTTCCGGGGGACGTGTTTTCGGTATGTCAGTCAGCCTGTACAGCGGCCGCACCGCGCAGATAGCGCGGGCGTCCATAGCTCCGGCACCACGCAGATAGCATGGGCGGGAGTGGCGATACATCGGTAATGCTTTGAAACGAAGCCCGCAGGATGCGGGCTTTTTTTTCATCCCTCTCCTGGCGCTCGATGCCGGGCCCAACGATCCCCCGCATCAACGACGCCCGAATCCTTCCGGCGGCGCACCCAGGAGAACCTGCATGGCAAAAGAAGAACTGATCGAAATGAACGGCCTAGTGTCGGAAGTGCTGCCGGAACTGCGTTTCCGCGTCGAGCTGGAAAACGGCCACAAGATGATCGCCTATACGGCCGGCCGCATGAAGAAGAACCACATCCGCATCCTGATGGGCGACCGCGTCACGCTCGAACTCTCGCCCTACGACCTGACCAAGGGCCGCATCGTGTTCCGCCACCTCGAGTCGCGCGGACCGGCCGGCCCGCGCCGCGCGCCGCAGCGCCGCCGCTGATCGACTGGCGGCGCCGGCAGGGCGCCGCGCGCCCTGTCCCCCTTCTTCAGGCCGCCAGCGCGGCCGAATTCTCTCCGCTGGCCGCCATGTGACGGTTCACCGCCGACAGCACCGACTTGAACGAAGCGGTCACGATATTGCTGTCGATGCCCACGCCGAACAGGGTCGGGCCATTGCCCACGCGCAGTTCGACGTAGCAGGCCGCGCGCGCATCGGCGCCCGAGCCGATCGCATGCTCGTGGTAGTCCATCAGGCGGATCTCCAGCCCCAGCGCACTCACGAAAGCGTCGATCGGACCGTTGCCGGTGCCGGCGAAGGTTTGCTGCGCATGGTGGCGCGCCACGGTCACGTCGAGCTGCACGTCATGCTCGCTGTCCTCGACCATGCGGTGCGAGATGTAGTGATACGGTTCGACCTGCTCCAGGTATTCGCGCGCGAACAGCGCGTGCAGGTCGCCGGCGTTGATCTCGCGGCCGCTTTCGTCGGCCACGCGCTGCACGGCGCGCGAAAACTCGATCTGCAAGCGGCGCGGAAGCTGCAGGCCGTATTCCTGTTCCAGCAGATAGGCCATGCCGCCCTTGCCCGACTGGCTGTTGACGCGGATGACGGCGTCGTAGCTGCGGCCCAGGTCGGCCGGGTCGATCGGCAGGTACGGCACTTCCCAGAGTGCGTCGGGCTGCTGCTTGGCGAAGCCCTTCTTGATCGCGTCCTGGTGCGAGCCCGAGAAGGCGGTGAACACCAGGTCGCCCGCATACGGATGGCGCGGGTGCACCGGCAACTGGTTGCAGTCTTCCACCAGCTGGCGCACGGCGTCGATGTCCGAGAAGTCCAGGCCCGGATTGACGCCCTGCGTGTACAGGTTCATCGCCAGGGTGACCAGGTCGACGTTGCCGGTGCGCTCGCCGTTACCAAACAGGCAGCCCTCGACACGGTCGGCGCCGGCCATCACCGCCAGCTCGGCGGCGGCGACCGCGGTGCCGCGATCATTGTGCGGGTGGACGCTGATCACCAGCGATTCGCGGTTGTTCAGGTGGCGGCACATCCATTCGATCTGATCGGCGTAGACGTTCGGCGTGGCCGCTTCCACGGTCGACGGCAGGTTGACGATCATCTTGTTGTCCGGCGTCGGCTGCCACACGGCGCTGACCGCATCGGTGATCTGCTTGGAAAAATCGAGTTCGGTGGTCGAGAACGATTCCGGCGAATACTCCAGGCCCCATTGGGTCTGCGGATGCTGGGCCACCAGGTCCTTGATCAGCTGGACGCCCTTGACCGCGATCTGCACGATCTCGTCGCGCTCCATGCCGAACACCACGCGGCGGAACACCGGCGCCACCGAGTTGTAGACGTGGACGATGGCGCGCTTGGCGCCGACCGCCGATTCCACCGTGCGGCGGATCAGCTCATCGCGCGACTGGGTCAGCACGATGATGGTCACGTCGTCCGGAATGTGCTTGTCTTCCACCAGCATGCGCACGAAGTCGAAGTCGGTCTGCGAGGCGGATGGGAAGCCGACCTCGATCTCCTTGATGCCGATCTTGACCAGCATCTTGAAGAAGCGCAGCTTCTTCTCGACGCTCATCGGCTCGATCAATGCCTGGTTACCGTCGCGCAGGTCGGTGCTCATCCAGATCGGCGGCGTGGTGATGGCGCGGCTCGGCCACTGGCGGTCGGTCAACGGGACGGCGGGGAAAGGGCGGTATTTGGTGGCGGGGTTGTTCAGCATGATCGGGGCTCCTGATGGGGTGGTCACTGGGCGACCTTGTAGGTCTGAGAGGTGGCGACAGGCTGCCGGACGGGCCACGAAAACGCTAGGCCCGGCAACCGATCGGTAGCTTTAGCAGCAGGCGGATGCCTGCGCGCGAGCCGGCCGCCACGGCGAACCCGGTGGGGACATTCGGTGGTGCGAAAAATGGCGTGGTAGACATCGGTGCGAATCCTGCTGCTGTTGGGGCCGGCGGAGCCGGGACGTACGGCGAAGCGTTACGCGCGTAGTAGCAGGGCAGCCAGCGATAGCGCGCCGGCGGCTGGTAGGGTGGTCGACAGATGCAGGGTGAAAGACATAATTTCGACTTTAAGGAACTCCCGACCGTATGTCAAGCGGGAAATAGCCGATTGCGGAAAAGAAAGTATGGGGAATTCAATATCTTGTTGAACGGGGACGGCACGGCGAAAGTGTCGCTTTGGCGCCGTTCTAGAGCGGCGGCGCCGCATTTTATGCTGGCGTCATGGCTGAGAGGCGCAGCGGGTGGTTTGCTGCGTGATAGCATCGAAGACGGACCTTCCTGGAGAGATTCATGACCCGCCGTGCCGTGACCGCTACCTCCCTCAATAATGCCCTCGATACTGCCCGCCTTCGGCTCAAGCTGTGCGGCGCCGCCGCGCTGATGCTGCTGTGCTCCGCCTGTGGCGACGGCATACCGAAGGACGAAGACGGTGGGGATGGCGGCGAAGCGCCCCCACCGCAGGCCGCGCTGTCGATCCTGGCGGGCGATCCGACGGTCGAGGGCACGATGGACGGCACCGGTGCGGCTGCGCGCTTCAAATCGCCGCATGGCATTGCGATCGATGCCGATGGCAATCTGTATGTCGCCGACACCGGCAACTTCGTCATTCGCAAGATCACGCCGGCCGGCGTGGTCACGACGGTGGCCGGGGCGGCCGGCACCAGCGGCCTGGTCGATGGCGACGCGGGCAATGCCCGCTTCAGCGATCCGGTGGCCGTGGCGGTCAACCGGCGCGGCACCATCTATGTGGCCGATAATCTGCGCATCCGGAGCATTACTTCCGCTGGACGCGTCAGCACCACGGCGACGATTCCGATCGGGAGCAATGTCAGCGCGGGCCGGCTGGATTCCGTGGTGCCCGGCGCGATCGCGGTCGATGCCAACGACAACCTGTTCATCACCAATAGCTACAGTACACGCAGGATTGCGGGGGGCGAGACGCTGATGCTGGAAGGTCAATCCGTCGTGAACGACCTGACTGGCGTGAGCCAGTTCGAGCCGCGCGGCGTGACGGTGGACAACAACAACAACGTGTTCGTGTTCGACCTGAATCGCCAGATCAGCCGCTGGAACCCGAATGGCTTTATCGGCGTCAACAACATGATCCCGCTGGCCGGTGCGCCGAATGCCCGGGGATCGATCAACGGCATCGGCAACGCCGCGCGCTTCGAGCAGGTGGTGGCGCTGACGGTCGACCCGCGCGGCAATGTGTACGCCGCCGATGCGATCAACAACCTGGTGCGCAGGATCACGCCGGAGGGCGTGGTCACGACGGTGGCGGGATCGACGCGCTCGACGACCCTGCGCACCGGCGACCTGCCGGGCAGCCTGGCCGACGTGCGCGGCATCGTCACGGACGGCAAGGGTAATCTGTATGTCACGTCCGGCAATGCGGTGGTCAAGATCAGGCTGCCGTAGGCGCTGACCCGCATCTTCGGATGATCGTGCAAGCTTCCCGGATGATCGCGCTAACGCGCGCTGGCGCGTGCGCCTCCGTGGAGCGGCATGAATTTGCAGCTCCATCGGGTAGGTGAAAGCTACGGTGTCATCAAATACAACCGACGTGGACGAGACGAGCCACATTGGGCTGACAATGGTGCTTGAGGAGCCTACCGTGAAGACAATCACGCTCTTGCTGCTGCTCACCTGTCTATCTCTTCACGCTGCTGAACGTATGCCAAGTGACGTGTCGGCCTTCGTCGAGCGAAGAGACGCTTGCGACCACTTCCGCGGTGAGATACCGGAACCGCAGGATATCGAGCGAATGAAGGAGGTGAGTCGTCAGATCGACAAGTTTTGCCGTGGCACGGACGCAAGGCTTGCCCGTCTCAAGAAAAAGTACGGCGACAATCCGGTTGTCCTGAGACGTCTGAATGAATATGAGGATCAGATCGAGCCGAAAAGCCGTGCGCATTAGTCGCGCGCGGCTTTTCGCTCGACAATGACATCACATCAGTCTTTGCAGCCGCTTGCACGCGGCGCAGGAAATCGGTATTGGCATCGGGAAGCGTGTTTCGGTGGAGGCGCATACCAAGTCCTTCTCACATGATACTGGTCGCTCTCGCTATGGCGTCAGTGAGTGAGCAGGAATCGAACTCCTCGAGAATGGTCGCATTGTGGACGTTGGCAGGTGCGCTGGCTTTCGCGCGATTGGGCGTCCTGCACAGCCCGGAGCGGATGGCAGCGCGGGATGTGCATGCTGCAGCCGCTGTGTTGCAAACATGCCATGGAGAAAAAAGGCGTAACCGGTGACTGGTGTCGTTTGATACCATCCCGAAATGAACGTTACCCCTACTTACCTGACCGCAACGCCGCGCATCCGCTACCGCCAGAACCTGGCACTGGTGCTGCTGGTCGTCACCGGCGTCATCAACTATCTGGACCGCGCCACACTGGCCGTCGCCAATGAATTCATCCGCGCCGACCTCGGCCTCTCGCTTGGCGAGATGGGCGTGCTGCTGTCGGCCTTCTCGTGGAGCTATGCGCTGTGCCAGCTGCCGGTCGGCGCGCTGGTCGACAAGATCGGGCCGCGCTGGCTGCTTGGCGCGGGACTGGTGGTCTGGTCGCTGGCCCAGGCCGCGGGCGGACTCGTCTCCACCTTCGGCTGGTTCGTGCTGGCGCGCGTCGTGCTGGGCATCGGCGAGGCGCCGCAATTCCCGGCCGCGGCGCGGGTGGTGAGCAACTGGTTCCCCTTGCGTGCACGCGGCACGCCGACGGGCATCTATAACTCGGCCTCGCCGCTGGGTTTCGCGCTGGCGCCCTTGTGCCTGTCGCCGCTGATCGCCGCGACCAGCTGGCACTGGGCCTTCTTCATCACTGGCGCGCTGGGCATCGTCGCGGCCATCGTCTGGGTCATGCTGTATCGCGATCCGGTGCGCGAAGAGTTGACCGACGCCGAGCGTGCCTACCTGGACGAAGGCCAGGCCTCGGAGGCCGCGCCGGCAACGGGCTTCGCGTCCTGGCGCGCGCTGTTCCGCCAGCGCGCCACCTGGGGCATGCTGCTTGGCTTCTTCGGATCGGTCTATTTGAACTGGGTGTTCCTTACCTGGCTGCCGGGCTACCTGCGCACGGAACGTCAGATGGACGTGGCCTATGTCGGCGTGGCGGCGACGATTCCCTTCCTGTGCGGTTTCCTGGGCGCGCTGTCGGCCGGCTGGGCGTCGGACCAGATCACCCGCCGCGCGAAATCGGTCGTCGCAGGTCGTCGGACGGCGGTGGTGCTGTCGATGCTGGGCATGGTGGCGTTCACGATTCCCGCCGCGCTGGTCGAGAGCAATACCGCGGCGATTGCCTGTATTTCGGTCGTGATTTTCCTGGCCAATGCGGCGTCGGCCTGTTCGTGGTCGCTGGTGACCGCGGTGGCGCCGCGCAGCCGCATTGCCTCGCTGGGGGCGATCCAGAACTTTGGCGGCTTTATCGGCGGCGCCCTGGCGCCGATCTTTACCGGCTATATTGCGCAGGGCTGGTCGTTCGTGCCGGCCTTGCTGACGGGCGCCGGCATTGCCTTCCTTGGCGCGATGTCGTACCAGTTCCTGGTGGTGCGGCCGATACCCGAGCAGGATTGAACAGCAATAAAAAACGGCCTCACGAAGAGGCCGTTTTGACTTGAAGCGCAATACGCTTAAACGTCGATATTGCCAGCTCGCAGCGCATTGGTCTCAATGAAGTTACGGCGCGGCTCGACGTCATCCCCCATCAGCGTCGTAAAGATCTGATCCGCCGCGATCGCATCCTCGATCTGCACCTTGAGCAAACGACGCACGGTCGGATCCATCGTGGTCTCCCACAACTGCTCCGGATTCATCTCGCCCAGACCTTTATAGCGCTGCTTGGACACGCCACGTTCGGCTTCTTCACGCAGCCATTCCATCGCTTGATGGAAATCGCGCACCGCGAATTCCTTCATGCGCTCGCCTTCGCCGCGGCGCACGATCGCGCCTTCGCCCATCAGACCCTGGAAGGTGGCGGCCGAATCGGCCAGCACGCCGTAATCGGCGCCGGCCACGAAGTCGGCGTCGATCGCGGTCACCTGCACGTTGCCGTGGTAGATGCGTTCGATGCGCAGGCCGTGTTTTTCGGACAGCTCGTCCGACTTCACCTTGACCTTCACCGCCGGATCGTTGATCGCCGCTTCCATCGCCTTGGCCGACGCTTCCGCGCTCTCGAGCGTCGTCAGGTCCAGTGCTACGCCGCCGCTGAAGATCGCGGTCAGCGCAGCGCGGTCGATCACGCGCGCCAGGCGCATCATGATGGCGTTGGCCAGGTTGTACTTGCGCGCCAGCTCGGTCAGCGCCTCGCCGGTCACCGGCTCGGCGCCTTCGCGTGGAATCAGCGACGCGGTGTTCAGCGCCACGTTCATCATGTAGCTGGCCTCTTCGACGTCATCCTTCAGGTAACGCTCGTCGCGGCCGGCCTTGACCTTGTACAGCGGCGGTTGCGCGATATAGATGTGGCCACGTTCCACCAGCTGCGGCATCTGGCGGTAGAACAGGGTCAGTAGCAGCGTACGGATGTGGGCGCCGTCGACGTCCGCATCGGTCATGATGATGATGCGGTGGTAGCGCAGCTTGTCGACGTTGAATTCGTCCGGGCCGATCGAGGTGCCCAGCGTCGCGATCAGGGTCGTGATCTGTTCCGACGACAGCATCTTCTCGAAGCGCGCCTTTTCCACGTTCAGCACCTTGCCGCGCAGCGGCAGGATCGCCTGGAACTTGCGGTCGCGGCCCTGCTTGGCCGAACCGCCCGCCGAGTCACCCTCGACGATGTACAGCTCGGCCAGCGCCGGGTCGCGTTCCTGGCAGTCGGCCAGCTTGGAGGACAGGCCCAGGCCGTCCATGATGCCCTTGCGGCGGGTCAGGTCGCGCGCCTTGCGCGCCGCTTCGCGGGCGCGGGCGGCTTCGACGATCTTGCCGCAGATGATCTTGGCGTCGTTCGGCTTTTCCATCAGGAAGTCGGTGAGCGTCTTGGCGACGATTTCCTCGACCGGGCCGCGCACCTCCGACGACACCAGCTTATCCTTGGTCTGCGACGAGAACTTCGGCTCGGGCACTTTCACAGACAGCACGCAGGTCAGGCCTTCGCGCATGTCGTCGCCCGAGATCTCGACCTTGGCCTTCTTGGCGAAGTCGTGCTCGTCGATGTACTTGTTGATCACGCGCGTCATCGCCGCGCGCAGGCCGGTCAGGTGGGTGCCGCCGTCGCGCTGCGGGATGTTGTTGGTGAAGCACAGCACCTGCTCGTTGAACGAATCGTTCCACTGCATCGACACGTCGACCGAGATATTCGTGTTCTGGTCCGACATGCGGTCGCCCGTTGCCTGGAACACGGTCGGGTGCAGCACGGTCTTGGCCTTGTTGATGTACTCGACGAAGCCGCGGGTGCCGCCTTCGAAGGCGAACAGCTCTTCCTTGCCGGTGCGCTGGTCGGTCAGCTTGATGCTGACGCCATTGTTCAGGAACGACAGTTCGCGGATACGCTTCGCCAGGATTTCGTAGTGGAACTCCACCAGCGTGAAGATCGTTTCATCGGCCCAGAAATGCACCTCGGTGCCGCGCTTGTCGGTTTCGCCGATCACCTTCATCGGCGAGACCTCGAAGCCGTCGCGGATCTCGATCAGGCGATCCACCGGGACGCCGCGCGTGAATTCCATCTGGTGCACCTTGCCGTTCTGGCGCACGGTCACGCGCAGCAGCTTTGACAGTGCGTTCACGCAAGATACGCCGACGCCGTGCAGGCCGCCCGACACTTTATAGGAGTTCTGGTTGAACTTGCCGCCGGCGTGCAGCTCGGTCAGGGCGATCTCGGTCGCCGAGCGCTTCGGCTCGTGCTTGTCGTCCATCTTGACGCCGGTCGGGATGCCGCGGCCGTTGTCGGTGATCGAAATCGAGTTATCGGAGTGGATCGTGACGTGGATCTCGGTGCAATAACCTGCCAGCGCTTCGTCGATCGAGTTGTCGAGGACCTCGAACACCAGGTGGTGCAGGCCGGTGCCGTCCGAGGTGTCGCCGATATACATGCCCGGGCGCTTGCGCACCGCTTCCAGGCCTTCCAGGATCTGGATCGAGGCGGCGCCGTATTCATCCGCCACTTCGACGGGCTTTTCTGCTGGGATATTCTCGGACATGGACTGCTTTCTATAAAACGGGTGGATCCGGTTGCCTGCGGCTAGCTGGCTTCAACACTGGCCTGCAACCCCGGAACCGTCGTTCCCGCGCAGGCGGGAACCCAAGATTGCTGGCGGATCACACCGCACTTGGATTCCCGCCTGCGCGGGAATGACGGGTTTAAGCTAACGCATGACTCTTCGCGATGCCGTCGAGCCAACCTTCTTAGATACGCATCGGCATGACGACGTACTTGAAGTCGCCATTGTCGGGAATCGAGATCAGCGCCGACGAATTCGAGTCGCCCAGGGCGATGTTCACCTGGTCGCACTTCAGGTTGTTCAGCACGTCGAGCAGGTACGTGACGTTAAAGCCGATGTCGATCGCGTCGCCGCCGTAGTCGATTTCGAGTTCTTCGACCGCTTCTTCCTGGTCGGCATTGGTCGAGCTGATCTTCATGACGCCCGGCTCGATGATGCAGCGCACGCCCTTGAATTTATCGCTGGTCATGATCGCGGCGCGCTGCAGCGAGCGCAGCAGTTCATCGCGGCTGATCGTGAAGTCGTTCTTGTACCCCTTCGGGATCACGCGGGTGTAGTCAGGGAATTTGCCCTCAACCAGTTTCGAGACCAGCTCGATGTCGGCGAAGGTCAGTTTCACCTGCGAGGCCGCGATGTCCAGGCGCACGGTTTCATCGCTTTCTTCCAGCAGGCGCTGCAGCTCGATGATGGTCTTGCGCGGGATGATGACTTCCTGGCGCTCGAACTGCTGCTCGGTCTCCACCTGGCAGAACGCCAGGCGGTGGCCGTCCGTTGCTACGGCAATGATATTGCTGCCGTCGAGCACCAGGAGCAGGCCGTTCAGGTAGTAACGGATGTCCTGCTGGGCCATCGAGAAGTACACCATATTGAACAGGTGCTTCAGCGTTTTCTGCGGCAGGGTCACCGAGGCGTTGTAGCTGTCGGCCACCGAGACGGTCGGGAATTCCTCGGCCGCCAGGGTCTGCAGCGCGAAGCGCGACTTGCCGCTCTGGACCGCCAGGCGCTTGTTCTGCAGGGTCATGGTGACGTCGCCCGATTCCGGCAGCGCGCGCAGGATGTCGAGCAGTTTACGCGCGGCCACCGTGGTGCCGGTCACGTCGTCGCCCGAGCCGATATTGGCGTGCGTGGTGATCTGCACTTCGGTGTCGGTCGACAGGAAGGACACGCTCTCGCCGGTCTTGCGAATGAGGATATTGGCCAGAATCGGCATAGTGTGCCGACGCTCGACAATACCACTCACGATCTGCAGTGGCCGGAGAAGCGTATCTCGGGTGGTTTTGACCAATTGCATAGTTATCCTCAGTACGTTTGAAAGGTGATGTGTTACTAAAGCGATATTGTGCCATTGCCTGAGGCAAACACAAAAATTCCGCTCAAGGGCAGAAAATTAACCCTTGAGCGTCTGTTCCAGCACGTGCAGCTCGTGGTTGCACTCCGGATTCTTCTGGCGGTCGCCGGCGATCTTGCGCACCGCGTGCAGCACGGTCGTGTGGTCGCGGCCGCCGAACAGTTCGCCGATCTCCGGAAGACTCTTTTGCGTGAGTTCTTTTGCCAGGTACATGGCGATCTGGCGCGGACGAGCGATGTTCGCCGGCCGGCGCTTCGAATACATGTCCGCGACCTTGATGTTGAAGAAGTCAGCCACCGTCTTCTGGATGTTTTCCACCGAGATCTGACGGTTCTGCACTGACAGCAGATCCTTGAGCGCTTCCTTCACCACGTCGATGGTGATGTCCTTGCCGTGGAAGCGCGAGTAGGCCAGGATCTTGCGCAGTGCGCCTTCGAGTTCGCGCACGTTCGAGCGCAGGTGCTTGGCCACGAAGAAGGCGACGTCGTCCGACAGGGTCACGTCTTCGGACTGCGCTTTTTTCAAGAGGATCGCCACGCGCATCTCGAGCTCGGGCGGCTCGATCGCCACCGTCAGGCCGGAATCGAAGCGCGAGATCAGGCGGTCGTCCATGCCCGTGATCTCTTTCGGATAGGTGTCCGAGGTGATGATGATCTGCTTCTTGGCCGCGATCAGCGCCTCGAACGCATAGAAGAACTCTTCCTGCGTCCGGCTCTTGCCTCCGAAGAATTGAATATCATCGATGAGGAGCATGTCGAGCGAGTGGTAGTAGTGCTTGAAATCGTCGAAGCCCTTGCGCTGATAGGCGGTGACGACGTCACGCACGTACTGCTCGGCGTGGATGTAGCGGATGCGCGCGTTCGGCTGGTCGGCCATGACCTGGTTGCCGATCGCATGGATCAGGTGGGTCTTGCCGAGGCCGACGCCGCCGTAGAAGAACAGCGGGTTGTACGACACGCCCGGGTTGTTGGCGACCTGGATCGCGGCAGCGCGCGCCAGCTGGTTGGCCTTACCGGTCACGAAGCTGTCGAACGTCAGCTCGGTGTTGATGCGGCTTTGCTCGCGCTTGGGCGAGTTGGCGATGTTCAGGTTCTGGTTCGGGCTCGGGCCGGCGGACGGGCTCGGGTTTTCGGCGCCAGGCGCGGGGCGCGGCGCATTGAAGTCGACCGTGGCCGAGTTGCCGGATGCGCCCGTGTCTACCGTCTTGCGGGCAGGATTGTTCTTTGGGTCGAGCACGAATTGCACCTCGACCGGCGCTTCCCAGTACTGGGCTGCCAGCTCGGTGATGCGAGTGGCGAACTGCGTCTTGACCCAGTCGAGCTTGAAGCGGTTCGGCGCAGCGATGCGCAGCTTGCCGTCTTCGTAGTCGAGGGCGACGAGCGGTTTGATCCACGCGCTGAATTGCTGCGGCGTGAGTTCGAGCTCAAGCTGCGCGGATGCTGTCTGCCAAAAATTTTCCATACTTCGCTTTTGATTCGTAACACGCTATTTTACCTGTCTCGGCCGAAGTTATCCACAGGCGCTGCACATATTTTCCGCCGAAATGACGAGCGAGGTCGACCCCTTGCCAAGCTGGAAACGCCTGTGGGCGGCGCTTGGTGAAACAACACCTGGCTTGACATGACGGTGTGAAATGGAGTCTAATTCAGGGTTCCCCGTCCGTGCGCCATGCCAGGCTGTGATTTTTCAGCGGCTGGTGGTTGGGCGACGAAAGACTTGCTGTGGCGTGACGCTGGTTTAACCTCGAGCGAAACTGTCATCGGCGCCGAATCTGACACGACGTCAGACCCGATTTTGCATCTTATTTTGCTTTAAGCGAGACCACCATGAAACGTACTTACCAACCTTCCGTCGTCCGTCGCAAGCGCACGCACGGCTTCCGCGCACGTATGGCTACCCGTGGTGGCCGTCAAGTCCTGAACGCTCGCCGCGCCAAAGGCCGCAAGCGTCTGGCTGTCTAAGTCACGCACCGCAGATCGATTGCGGTCGGTGATGACAGGCGAAGGTTCGCACGACTTCGCGCGCGCTCGGCGCATCGTTAAAACGGATGAATTTTCATCCGTTTTTCGTTTGCGGCCGACGCAAAAAACGGCGCATTTCGTGCTTTACACGCGTCCGAACTCCTTGCCGCATGCGCGGCTGGGCGTCGTTGCGGCCAAGCGTTTCGCGCCGCGCGCGGTGACCCGCAATACGATCAAGCGCATGACGCGAGAACTGTTCCGTACGAGCAGCCTGGCGTCGGTCGATTGCATCGTGCGCCTGTCGCGTCCCGTCAACGCCAAGGACGGCCCGGCCACCACGCGCGCCCTGAAGGCCGCGCTGAAGGTGGAACTGGCACGCCTGTTCGCATCGCAACAGCGGCCGCATTCCACCGCGGCCAGCACGCCATGAAGACGCTGCTCGTCTGGTTGCTTCGCGGCTACCAGTTGCTGCTGTCTCCGATGCTCGGGCCGCGCTGCCGGTTCTATCCCAGCTGTTCCAATTACGCAATCGAAGCGCTGCGCGTCCATGGCGCCGCACGCGGTTCCTGGCTGGCCGCGCGCCGCGTGGGCCGCTGCCATCCGTGGAATGCGGGTGGCGTCGACCCGGTGCCGCCGAAAGACGGCCCCAAGGAATCCCATTCAGCCGCTTGCGGTTGCAACCACTCCTGAAGACTCCAATGGAATTCAATAAACGTACTGTCCTGTGGATCGTGTTCGCCATCTCCCTGATTGTTCTCTGGAACAATTGGATGGTGGCTAACGGCAAGCAGTCGCTGTTCTCGGCGCAACCACCAGCGCAAGTCGCGCAGCAGAACAAGCCGGCGGATGTCCCAGCCGCGGCCCAGCCGGGCAGCGCCGCCGTGCCGGGTGCGCCCGCCGCCGCCGCCACTGCCGTGCCGGGCGCTCCTGCTCCTGCCGCTGCCCCGGCCGCGCCTTCCAGCCAGGTCGTCACCGTCACCACCGACGTGGTGAAAGTCGACATCGACTCGGTCGGCGGCGTCATCAAGCGCCTCGAGCTGCTGCACTATCCGGATCACTTTGACAAGACCAGGAACCAGGTCCTGTTCAACGTGAACGGCCCGAACGTCTACCTGGGCCAGACCGGCCTGATCGGCACCAGCGCCGCCGGCGTGCTGCCGAACCACACCACGCCGTTCACCGTCAAGTCGGCCCAGACCACGCTGGGCGGCAACAACCAGGCGCAGGTCGTGCTGGAAGCCGAGCAGGGCGGCGTGCGCCTGACCAAGACGCTGACCTTCCGCAAGGGTGACTACCTGATCGGCGTGCGTCATGACGTCACCAACATCAGCGCCGCGCCGGTCCAGCCGTCGCTGTACCTGCAGTTGCAGCACGACGGCAACAAGCCGGCCACCGATTCGTGGTTCATGCCGAGCTACACCGGCCCGACCCTGTACACCGACGCCGACAAGTACCAGAAGCTGACCTTCGAGGAAATCGAAAAGGGCAACGCCGATCACTCGACCAAGGCGGATAACGGCTGGGTCGCGCTCTCGCAGCACTTCTTCGTCTCGGCCTTCATCCCGGCCGACAAGGCGCCGCGCGATATCTTCACCAAGAAGATCGCCAACAACCTGTACGCGATCGGCACCGTGCAGTCGCTGGGCACCGTGGCGCCCGGCGCGACCGTGTCGACCGACACCCGCCTGTATTCGGGTCCGCAGGACGAGCAGATCCTGGAAACCATCACCCCGGGCCTGGAGCTGGTGAAGGACTACGGCATGCTGACCGTGATCGCCAAGCCGATCTTCTGGGTGATGACCCAGCTGTACTCGATGCTGGGCAACTGGGGCTGGACCATCGTCGCCCTGACCATCCTGATCAAGCTGGCCTTCTTCCCGCTGTCGGCCGCCGGCTACCGCAGCATGGCCAAGATGCGCGTGGTGACGCCGAAGATGCAGGCGATCCGCGAACGCTACAAGAGCGATCCGGCCAAGATGCAGCAGGCCACCATGGAGCTGTACAAGACCGAGAAGATCAACCCGCTGGGCGGCTGCCTGCCGATCCTGGTGCAGATGCCGGTGTTCTTCGCCCTGTACTGGGTGCTGCAGGCCTCGGTCGAGATGCGCGGCGCGCCATGGATCGGCTGGATCCAGGATCTGACCCAGCCCGACCCGTACTACATCCTGCCGGTGATCTACGCGGTGTCGATGTACATCACGACCAAGCTGAATCCGCAGCCGACCGATCCGGTGCAGGCCAAGATGATGCTGTTCATGCCGATCGCGTTCTCGGTGGTGTTCTTCTTCTTCCCGTCCGGCCTGGTGCTGTACTGGGTGGTCAACAACATCCTGTCGATCGCCCAGCAATGGGTCATCACCCGCAAGTTCGAGTCCGCCGCGGCCAAGTAATCCGCAGCCTTCTCGTGAAAAGCCCGCGCCTTGTGCGCGGGTTTTTTGTTTGTGGTCGATGCAGCCATTGTGGTGTGCACTGGCCTTGGATTCCCGCCTTCGCGGGAATGACGGTTTGACGGTAGCGGGCGACGGTCGATGCCTCGGCCTGCCGCTCATGCACGTCGTTCCCGCAAAGGCGGGAACCCAAGTGAGCGCGCATACCCGCCATACCCGCATCCACCTCGCATCCCTTACAATCCCCCCATGAAACTCGACACATCCCCCATCGCCGCCATCGCCACCGCCCCTGGCCGCGGCGGCATCGGCGTCGTGCGCGCCTCCGGCAAATCGCTGGGCTTCCTCGTCGACGCCCTGTTCCCCGGCGTGACCCTTGCCGCCCGCCACGCCACCTATCTGCCGTTCAAGGCCGCCAATGGCGACATCATCGACGAAGGTCTGGCCCTGTACTTCAAGGGGCCGCATTCCTATACCGGCGAGGACGTGCTCGAACTGCAGGGCCACGGCGGCCCGGTGGTGCTGCAGATGCTCCTGGGCCGGGTGCTGGAAGCCGGCGCGGCGTCAAGCCTGCGCCTGGCCGAGCCGGGCGAGTTCACGCGCCGCGCTTTTCTGAACGATAAACTGGACCTGGCCCAGGCCGAGGCGGTGGCCGACCTGATCGACGCCTCCACCGAAGCCGCCGCCAAGTCGGCCTCGCAATCGCTGTCGGGCGCCTTCTCGCAAGTGGTGCACACCCTGGTCGAGCGCACGATCAATCTGCGCATGCTGGTCGAGGCCACGCTCGACTTCCCGGAAGAAGAAATCGACTTCCTGGAAAAGTCGAACGCGCGCGGCCAGCTGGCCGGCATCATCGACGCGCTGGAAAACGTGTTCCGCCAGGCGGCGCAGGGCGCGCTGCTGCGCGAAGGGCTGAACGTGGTGCTGGTCGGGCAGCCCAATGTGGGCAAGTCCTCGCTGCTGAACGCGCTGGCCGGGGCCGAGGTGGCGATCGTCACGCCGATCGCCGGCACCACGCGCGACAAGGTGAGCGAGACGATCCAGATCGAGGGCATCCCGCTGAACATCATCGACACCGCGGGCATCCGCGCAGTGAGCGAAGAGATCGACGTGGTCGAGCGCATCGGCATCGAGCGCACCTGGGGCGAGGTCGGCAAGGCCGACGTGATCCTGCACCTGCTGGACGCGAATCTCGGCCCGAGCGCCGCCGACGAGGCGATCGTCGCGGCCTTCCCACCGAACGTGCCGGTGGTGCGCATCTGGAACAAGATCGACCTGTCGGGGCACAAGCCGTCGAAGGACGAGAGCGCGGACGCCGTTCACTTGTACCTGTCGGCGCACGAAAAGCTCGGCATCGACCTGCTGCGCGCCGAGCTGCTGCGCATCGCCGGCTGGCAGCAGACCGGAGAATCGCTGTACCTGGCGCGCGAACGGCACCTGATCGCCCTGCGCGCTGCGCGCAAACACCTGGAGCTGGCGCGCCGGCACGCGATGCAGGACGACCAGTCGCTCGACCTGTTTGCCGAAGAACTACGCCTGGCCCAGGATCGGCTGTCGAGCATTACAGGTCAGTTTACGCCGGATGATTTATTGGGCGTGATCTTCAGCCGCTTCTGTATCGGCAAGTAACGATCAACAGGCTTATGGCCGGCTCGTGCTAGGCTTGGCATATGGATCAATACACGCCACCTCATTCCTCCACGCCGATGCGGCGTACGGTGTTCAGGCTGGCCGCCATCGCGGTCGGCGCCAGCCTGCTCGCTTCCTGCTCCAGCCTGATCGGCCCGCGCCAGGTCGAGCTGCCGCTGCACAAGCTGCAGACCGGCCTGGACAAGCGCTTCCCCGTCAATGAGCGCCTGCTGGAATTGTTCGACATCCAGCTCACCCGTCCGCAACTGGCGATCCAGCCGGACCAGGACCGGGTCGCGCTGGCCGTCGAGGCTTCGGTTTCGCCGCCGTTCGCGCGCGCCTGGACCGGCAATATCGCGTTCTCGGGACGCCTGTACGTCGATCCGGGCCGCGCCGCCGTCATGATGGCCGAGCCGCGCGTCGACAGCCTGCGGCTCGGCAACGCCGAAGCCGAGCGTCAATTGACCCGGGTTGCCAACGGCCTGATCGACACCGTGGCGCGCGACATGCCGGTCTATACCTTCGACCAGGAAGACTTGCGTTATGCGGGTGTGCAATTCGTTCCCACGCGAATCCAGACCACCCGCAGCGGCCTGGTCGTGACGCTCGAACCGGCGAAATAAGCGGCGCATAACTAACGCAAACAAGTAGCGCACACAAGCGTGCATGCCGGCAGTTGTCATTACACTACGGTTTTTGGCGGTGCACCGTGGCTCGTGCAGCGGAAACGTTGCACCCATGTCAAATCACTCCATGGGCGCGGGGCAGGGGATTGCACCCGCCTGGCATTGGGCGCACACTGATACGCAACGAAAGTCGTGATGGGTTCGCCTGTCGCGGCCAGGCTTGCGCTTTCTCATGCGCACGGAGTTCCGCTGAAGTAATCTTTCTCTGACTAAAGGCTGCCGTATCAGGGGGTGGATCTTGGAAACGACACACGAGAGTCTTCCGGACAGTGGGCTACCCGCCGAGCCGCCGGTGGCCGTCTCCGTTGCCTCCACAGGCAGCATGCCGACCCGCGCCAGTCTTCCGGCCAAGGGTTCGTGCTGGTACTGCGAAAAGCCGCTCGACAGCGTGCGGCGCTTTTGCGGCAAATCCTGCGCCGATTCTTTCGACGAAGAAGCCGAGTTCACACGCTGACGGCGCGCGCCGCGCAGTGAAAGCCGCTCAGTGAAAGCCGCTCAGTGACGGCGGCGTATTGCGCCGTTAGCCCCGGTCGGCCTGCTCCAGCAGCGCCAGCGCGCCTTCGAAATCGAAGCGCCTGAGCGCCGCGTCGAACGCCGCCACCTTCTCGCACCCCATGTCCGCCAGCAGGTGCGGCCGCAGCTGCGCGGCCAGGTCCGGCGCGCGGCCGTCGCCGATGTCGAGCATGTCGCGCAGGCGCGCCAGGTCGTCCCGGGCGGCCGGCGAGCTTGCTGATGCCGGCGCCGGCATTTCCGGCGCGGCCAGCAGTGCGTCGACTTCGGCCAGCACCCGCGCCAGCTCCTGGTCCAGCGCCGCAACCAGTGCCGCAGCCAGCGCCGGCGGCGCCGCCCCGCCGGCCTTCATTGCCAGTTCGACCTCCAGCGCCAGTTGGCGCAGCCGGTTCGCCTCGATCATCCCGGCCGCGCCCTTGAGCGTGTGGGCGATGCGGTGCGCCAGCACGGCGTCGCCTGCATTCAGCGCCGCATGCAGGCGCGCCGCGAGGTCGCGGTAGTCGCCGGCGAACCGTCCCAGCACGCGCAGGAACAGCGCGCGGTCGTCCATCACCCGCTCGAGGCCAGCCGCGAAGTCGATCGCCGGCGCGCCGGGCGCCACTGCGGCGCCGCTCACCGCGTCGTGAACGACCAGGCGCGCGCAACCGCCGCGCCATTGACCGTACCGGTGAAATTGACCTCGTAGGTGGTGGCCGCGCGCAGCGGGAGCACGGGGATGATGGAGGCCGCCGTCGCCTGCCCCGGCGGATCGACGCGCAGCACCTGCAGGTCGGCGCCGCCGCGCGGGCGCACCGTGAAGCTGCCGACCGCCAGCGTTGAATCGAGATTGGTGTGCACGCTGATCGGATACCCTACCTCGTTGCGGTCGGGGACCGGATCCGGTTCCTCGGTATCGCTGAAGAAGTTGGGCGCGACCCCGGTCTGGCCATTGAAGGGCCAGCTGACGATCGTGCCGCGCGCGATGCCCGGGCCGTAGCCGTTGCGGCTGGCGAAAACGGCGGTGAAATAGTGATAGCCGCGGCTGGCGCTGGCGGCGCCGGTGCCGATCTCGCGGAACGTCGGCTCGAAGATCACGAAGCGGTGGTAGATCGCCGTGATCAGTTCTTCGGTCATGAAGAAGCCAGAGCCGTTGCTCGAGCCGGAAATGACTTCGCCATAGGCGAAACCGCGGGTCTGATCCAGCGTGTAGCCGGCCGCGTTCAGGCGGTCTGCCACGGTGGCGCCGGTGAAGCCCTGGCGGCCCGGCTCCTGGTCGTGGCTCAGGACGTCATTGATGCGCAGGTATTCGGCGTGCCCGAGGGCTGCGTTGCCGATCTGCGCGTTCTGGCTGACCGTCGGCATGCCGGCCTGGCCGCGCCGGTAATTCATCCAGTTGCGGCCATCGACGGCGATATTGCCGGTCAGGGCGGGGGAATCCGCGGCCGGCGCGGGCGCGGGCGGGGGCGCGGGCGCAGCGGGGCTTGGCGTGACCGCCATGCCGCCGCCAGGCTGGACCGCCGGACTGCTGCCGCCACCGTCGCCGCATGCACTCAGGGCCAGGGCAGCGCCCAGGATCGCGGCAATCGATTGCCAGCGTGGCATATGGCTCATCTTGCAACTCCCGTCAATACATAATCGTGGGGCATCATTCTAGGCCAAAAACGACCATCGTGACCGCCTCCGCCACCATCGCGCAACACCCTCGGAAGGCACCCTGTAGAATAAGCCAACATTCCCCTTGTCGAGTCGACCATTGAAGCTATCTAACCAGCAACGCCTCGCGCGCGCCAAGTTCGCCCTGCCCAGTTCCGTGACGCTGCTGTCGATCGCCTGCGGTTTCGCCAGCATCGTGATCTCGGTCGACAACGCGCGCGTCGGCGACCCGGACGACTTCCGCCTGGCCGCGATCCTGCTGGTGCTGGCCGGCGTGTTCGACGCGCTCGACGGTTTCGTGGCGCGCGCCACCAATACCCAGTCCAGCTTCGGCGTGCAGCTCGACTCGATCGCCGACGTGATGAACTTCGGCTGCGCGCCTGGTCTCCTGCTGTACTGCTACGGCTTCACCCAGCTGGGCGACATGCACCCGACGCTCGAGCGCATGGGGGGCCTGGCCTGCTTCGTGTTCGTCACCTGCGGCGCGCTGCGCCTGGCGCGCTTCAACATCAGCCATGGCCGCACCGATCCGCGCTACTTCGTCGGCATGCCGATCACGGCCGGCGCCGCCTGCGTCGCCTCGGTGGTGGTGGCCTGGCCCGATCCGGTCGTCGCGGTAGCGCCGGCCTTCCTGGTGTGCGCGCTGATGGTCTTCGTCGGCGCGCTGATGGTGTCGACCATCCGCTTCCCCAGCTCCAAGCACCCGAAAGGCAAGGTGATGCTGGCGCTGCTGGGCGTGTGCGCGGTGCTGCTGGCGCTGCTGCAGGAGCGCTTCTTCGTGCTGTTCTTCGTGCTCTACGTGTGCGCGACCCTGCTGCTCAACATCGGCTGGAAGCTGGGCTGGCGCGGCGTCGCGCCGCCCAAGGTGTTCGAAGACTAGGCGCCCGTCACGCGAACTTGTCGAGCATCGCCGCCAGGTGGGCGGCGCGGGCGCGGGCATCGTCCAGGTCTTCGGCGTCGCCGGTCTGGGTCAGGATCGATGAGGTCAGCAATTGCACGAAGGAGCGGTCGAGCGCCTTGCGCGCCGCCGCCATCTGCTGCGCGACGGCGTCGCAATCCGACGGCAAATCGGCCAGCGCGATCAGTTTCTGCACGCCGCGCAGCTGGCCCTCGATCCGGGCCAGCCGGTTCAGCAAATCCTTCTTTTGCTGCGCGCTGAGGGCCTTGCCCTCGACGATCCGGATCGGGCCCTCGACCATCTCAGGCCACCTCGTGTCCGCGTGCGGCGCGCAGGATGCGGAACCAGTCATCGCGCTCGAGCTCGAAGCTCGCGCCCAGCACCGCTTCGCGGACCGCCGCGATGCGTCCGCTGCCGGTGAGCGGGATCGGCCGGCAGGGCAGGCGCATGATCCACGCGAACACCACGCTGCAGAACGGCTTGTCCATGCGCTCGGCCACGTCCTGGATGGCCTGGCGCAGCGCGGCGCCGCGCTGGCCGTGCGCATCGCCCGCATCGCCCGCGTCGAAAAGGCGGCCGCCGCCCAGCGGCGACCAGATCATCGGCGCCACGCCCAGGTCTTGCAGGCCGTCGAAGGTCTCGTCGAACATCGGCGCGGTGTGCAGGGGCGAAAACTCGACCTGGTTGGTGGCCAGCGGTATGCGGCGGTTGAGCGACTCGAACTGATGGCGCGTGAAGTTCGACACGCCGAAGTGCAGCACCTTGCCGTCCTGCTTCAGGCGCGAGAAGGCCGCGGCGATCTCGTCGAATTCCATCAGCGGATCAGGACGGTGGATCAGCAGCAGGTCGAGGCGGTCGGTGCCCAGCTTGCGCAGCGACTCCTCGGCCGAGCGCATGATGTGGCTGGCGCTGGTGTCGTAGTGCTGGATGGTGTGGCCCGGGTGCTTGTCCGACAACAGCTTGATGCCGCACTTGCTCACCAGCTCCATGCGATCGCGCAGCGACGGTTGCGCGCGCAGGGCTTGGCCGAACAGCTCTTCGACGCCGTAGTTGCCGTAGATGTCGGCGTGGTCGAAGGTGGTCACGCCCAGCGCCAGGCACTGTTCGATGAACTCGACGCGCGCCGCGACCGGCATGTCCCATTCGCCCATGCGCCACATGCCGGCCACGATGCGCGACAGTTCGAGTCCGCCTTCGCGCGTCGGAATGCGGGGGAAGAGAAGTTCGGCAGGCGCTTGTGGCATCGGGTTCTTTCGTGATTTTTTCGTGCTGACTGGATAGCATGATTATAACGGCCGCAAGCCTGCCCCGCGTCAGCCGCCGCGCATGAAAAAAAACCCGTCCGGCGCGATGCGCGGACGGGCTTTCGACGGTCAAGCGCGCCGGCTTACTGCATCCACAGGCGCATCGAATCCCAGGCGCGCCCGAAAATGCTCGCTTCCTGCACTTCTTCCAGCGCCACCACCGGCAACACCAGCAGCGGCTTGCCGTCGACCGTCATCTTGAGGGTGCCGACCTGGCCGTTGCGTGCCAGCGGCGCGACCAGCGGGTCGCGGCGTTCCAGCACCGGCTTGAGCTTGCCGGCCACGCCTTTCGGCACGGTGACCAGGATGTCGCGCGTGAAGCCGATCTTGACGGTCGATTGCGCGCCCTTCCAGATCGATGGCGTCTGGATCGCCTGGCCCTTCGAGTACAGCTTGACGGTGTCGAAGTTCTGGAAGCCCCAGTTCAGGAGCTTCTGGCTTTCCTGGGTGCGCACGTCGGTCGAGCTGGTGCCCAGCACCACCGAGATCAGGCGGCGTTCGCCGGTGCTGCCGTTCGGACGGCGCGCCGAGGCGATCATGCTGTAGCCCGAGGAATTGGTGTGGCCGGTCTTCATGCCGTCCACGGTCGGGTCCAGCCACAGCAGGCGGTTGCGGTTCTGCTGGGTGATCTTGTTATAGGTGAACTGCTTGATCGAGTCGATCTTGTAGAACTCGGGGAAGTCGCGGATCACGTGGGCCGCCATCTGCGCCAGGTCGGCCGCGGTCGAGTAGTTGTTCGCGTCCGGCAGGCCGTGCGGGTTGGCGAAGCGGGTGGACTTCAGGCCCAGGCGCTGCGCTTCGCGGTTCATCAGGGTGACGAAGGTGGCTTCGTCGCCGGCCACCGCTTCGGCGATGGCGACCGCGGCGTCGTTGCCCGACTGGATCATCAGGCCATGCAGCAGGTCGCTGATCGACACTGGCACGCGCGGATCGATGAACATCTTCGAGCTGCTGCTGTCGACTTTCCAGGCGCGCTCCGACACGTTCACCATCTGGTCCATGGTGATGCGTTTGTCGCGGATCGCGGCAAAGGCGACGTAGGCCGTCATGACCTTGGTCAGCGACGCCGGTTCGATGCGCATGTTCTGTTCTTGCGAGGCGATGACCTGGCCGCTCGTCGCGTCGAGCAGCAACCACGATTTGGCGGCGATGGCGGGCGCGGGTACGGTTTGCGCACTGGCCGAGACCATCACCAGGCTGGCGGCGAAGGCCGCTAACAGTTTTTTCATGGGAAGTATTTCGTCATTAAGTAAGGCTGTGGTGGAGCGCAAGGCAATGCCCCGAAAGGAGCATTGCCTCAAGAGAAGGGAATGATTATAGGGGGTTGTTGCGGCTAAATGTCACGTCGCCACAGTTGAATCACGAGATTTTTAATGTGGCCGAGCTTGCGATGGAAGAAATGGTCGGCGCCCGTAACGACGGTCACGGGCAGGTCGAGCGGCCGCGCCCAGTCGAAAACTTCCTTCAGGGTAATTGTATCGTCCAGTTCGCCATGGATCAGGATGGTGTCTTGCGGCACTTCTGGCATCGGCCATTTGCCGGCCGCCGTGCCGACCAGCACCAGGCGCTCGGCCGGCCGGCCTTCGGCCGCCAGGCGCAGCGCAAACTGGGCCTGGACGAAGGTGCCGAACGAGAAACCGGTCAGCGTGATCGGCAGGTCAGGGTATTGTTCGCGCATGTGGGCATACATGACGGCCATGTCGTCGACCTCGCCCCGGCCCTCGTCGTGCACGCCTTCGGATTCGCCCACACCGCGGAAATTGAAACGCGCCGCCGCATAGCCGAGCGTGACGAAGGTGCGCGCCAGGGTCTGGGCGACCTTGTTCTCCATGGTGCCGCCATACAGCGGATGCGGATGCGCCACCAGGGCGACGCCGCGCGGCGCGCCTTCCGGCAGGTCGAGCAGGCATTGCATCTTGCCGGCGTGTCCGTCGAGGGTGAACTTGTGCGAATGGATGTTCATAGAGCGTCTTGTCGGATCAGATCTTGAGGCGGTCGACGACCTTGCCGCCAACCAGGTGGGTATCGATGATGTCGTCGATGTCGTCGTTGTCGACGTAGGTGTACCAGGTGCCCTCCGGGTAGACCACGAGCACCGGGCCTTCCTCGCAGCGGTCGAGGCAGCCGGCCTGGTTGATGCGCACCTTGCCCGGGCCGCTCAGTTCCAGTTCCTTGATGCGTTTCTTGGCATGCTTTTGCGCCTTCTCGGCGCCGCACTTGCCGCAGCTCGGGCGCGCATCCTTGCCGTCGCGGACATTCATGCAGAAAAATACATGGTGCTTGTAAAACTGCTCGTCATTCACGTGGTCGTTCATGTCGTTCTCATTGGAAAGAGTGGCATGGCGTCGCGCCAAAGCGTCATGATACGCGCTATCGCGCCTATCCCGACAGGTGGGAGGCCCCACCTGCCGGGACAGGCTCTATTGCCGATTGAGTTTATGCGAGGGCAGCAGCAAGAACCACAATGCAACAAAGGGCCAGGCCAGTGACAGGAACTGGGCCGCGCCATTGAAGTTGAGGAATTTGCCCTGCACCCAGCCCTGCAGGGTGGACGAAAAATACGGGTTGACCGGGATCGTATTGACCACCACCAGCGCCAGGATCAGGGTCACGACCGCCAGCCGGCGCTGCGCCACCTGGGGCGCGAACGCCAGGCCGGACAGCATGATCAGGCCGATCAAGAAGCCGCCTTCGGCGCCCGGCGTCACCCACACCAGGGCGTTATCGGGCCGGAACAGCAGGGAGCTGGCGAACGCCTTCACCACGAGTGCGCCGGCCAGCAGGGCCAGCATGAGCCAGAAGCGCGGGGCGCCGCGGCGCACCAGGCACATCAGGGTGAGGGCGGCGCCGGTCATGCCGCAGGCGGTGATGATGGTCTCGGACAGCCAGTACTGTTCGACGCTCATGATGTCGTCGCCGGGGCGCAGCATGGCCACCAGGTCGATCTCGGTGCCGAACCAGGACGACAGCCAGCCGGACAGGATCGGCAGCACCTGGCCGTGGCCGAACAGGTAGCTCTGCGGGTAGATCTGGGCCAGCGGCCACATGGCCACCAGCACCAAGCCCTGGCTGGCGTGCGGCGCGAACCAGCGCTGGCGCAATTTGAACAGGCGGCTGCGGTCGAGCAGGCCCGGGGCCCACAGCGCGCCGAGGATGGCGCCCAGGAAGCAGCCGCCGGCATTGGTGACGAAGTCGAGGTTCGACGGCACGCGGCTGGGCAGGTAAGTCTGTACGGCTTCCATCGTGCCGGTGGTGAGGAGCCCCGCGAGCGTGGCCAGCAGCACCGCCCATACGCCGCGCACGCGCGGATACATCGCCAGCACCAGCAGCATGCCGAACGGGATGTAGCCGACGATGTTGACGCCGGCGTCGAAGCCGGTCCAGTAGCGCTGCTTGACCAGGTTCAGGAAGGCCAGCGGCGAGATGCCGCTGTCGCGCCAGCCGGTGAACGGGAACCAGCTGGCGTAGACGATCAGCAGCAAATAGGCCAGCAGCGCGGCGCGCACGATCGGCGAGCCGCGCGAGCGGCCGGCGGCGACGTCGGCAGGGACTTCCGCCTTGGTCATTTGCCTTGCAGGCCGAGGGCGGCCAGCCAGGCGCCGATGTCGGCCGCCAGCTGGTCGGTGCTGGCCGCCAGCGCCGCCGCGCCGCCGGCCGCGTCCTGGCTTGCCGCCGGCGTGCTGCGCTCGAAGCTGCGCTGGTCGACCAGGCGGTGCTCGAGAAACACCGAGGCGCGCAGCATGATCCGGCCTTCGCTCCGGTCCGCGCTCGGGAACGCATGCACGAAGTCGTCGATCTCGATGCGCAGGACCGGTATGCCGTTGGCGGCGTCGGTGGCCGACAGCACCTTCATGTGCGCCTGCGACAGCCGGGTCTTGAGGCGGGTGGTGACCAGGGCGACCGGCGTGGCGCTCCAGCGGCTGCTGGCGTAGGTGCGCGCCTGCTGGGCGTCGGCGTAGTTCAGGCGGTAGAACATGCGCTCGGTGTCCAGGCCACTGGGACCGGTGACATCCATCACCACGATCGCAAGGGGCGCGGCGGGCGGCGTGGCCGGGGCGGTTGGCCCCAGCGACGGCGCGCCGAAGTCGTAGATGGTGTTCTGCGCGCGTTCCTGGCCGGCGCAACCGGCCAGCAGCACGGAACACGCAACTGCGGCAACGGCGGCGGCGCCAGGAAAGCGGAAGGATTGACGGTTCACGGTGGTCCTCATTTGGTCGGGGGCACGAAGCCCGGCTCGCCGGGGCCGGGCGCGTCGCCGGGGGTGCCGAACAGGATGCTCTGCGGGCGGTCGGAGAACGAGTTGGCGGTGCGCCGCACCGCGCGCAGCGAAGAGCGCGCCTCGTCGGTCATCCGCACCACGTGCGGCAGGGTTTCCAGCTCCAGTTCGCTGGTGGCGGCGCCGAGCGCGCCGATGGTGGTGTTCAGGCGCTCGATCGGGCCGTCCGGCGCCTGCAGGCGGGTCGCCAGCTGGTCGTAGTTGCGGGTCATCGAGGTGGCGCTGGTGGCCAGGGTGTCGACCGAATCCATGCTGCGGTTGACCTTGCCAATCAGGGCGGGCAGCTGGTCGATCACCGGATCGAGGCGCTCGGGAATGGCGGCGTAGGCGTCGGCCGCGCGGTCGACGCTCTCGAAGGCGCCGACCATCTTGGCGCGGTTGTCTTCGCTGAGCAGCTCGTCGAGGCTGGCGGTCACTTTCTCTGCCTTCCCGAGGATCGCCAGGCCGCGCACTTCGAGCTGGTCGAGCAGGCCCGGACGCAGCGGGATGCGGGCAATACGATCATCCCCCGTTTGCAGGCGCGGCGAGCCGGTGCGGTCGTCGTTGAGCTGGATGAAGGCGATGCCCGTGACGCCCTGGTAGCCGAGCGTCGCATACGTGGTGCTGGTGATCGGGGAGGCGGCGTCCACCGAGAGCCTGATGAGGATCTGGCCGGTGACGCGCGGGTCGAACACGATCGCGTCGACGCGGCCCACTTCGAGGCCGCGGTAGCGCACCGTGGCTTGCGGGTTGAGGCCGGGGATCGACTGGGTGGTGACGATCTCGTAGGGCACCAGCTCGGTCTTGTCGCGGCTGAACCAGAGGCCGACCAGGATGGTCGCCACCAGCAGCGCGATCGTGAAGATGCCGGTCATCAGGGCATGCGACCTGTTTTCCATAACTATCGATTCTCCGATTCATGCTGGGCATGGCGCTCGTCGAGCACTTCCAGCGCCCGCCGGCCGCGCGGGCCCAGGAAAAAGTGTTTGATGAAGGGATGGTCGACCTGCAGCACGTCGCACGACGGTCCCACCGCCAGCACGTGCTTCTCGGCCAGCACCGCGATGCGCGAGGATAGCGCGAACAGCGTATCCAGGTCGTGCGTGACCATCACCACCGTGAGCTTCAGTTCGCGGTGCAGGGTCTGGATCAGGGTGACGAAGGCGTCCGACAGGTCGGGGTCGAGGCCGGCGGTGGGCTCGTCCAGGAACAGCAGCTGCGGCTCGAGGGCCAGCGCGCGCGCCAGCGCGGCGCGCTTGACCATCCCGCCCGACAGGTCGGCCGGCATCTTGTTGGCGTGCTCGGGGCCCAGGCCCACCATATCCATCTTGAGCAGCACGGCGTCGCGGATCACGTCCTCGGGCAGGGCGCGCAGCTCGCGCATCGGCAGGGCGATGTTGTCGAACACGCTCAGCGCCGAGTACAGCGCCCCCTGCTGGAACAGCATGCCCCAGTGGTTGCGCATGCGCTGCAGCTGTTCGGGCGAGGCCGCGCTGATGTCCTCGCCGAACACGTGCACGCTGCCCTGCGCTGGCCGCTCGAGGCCCAGCATCTGGCGCAGCAGCACGGTCTTGCCGGTGCCCGAGCCGCCGACGATGGTGAGGATTTCGCCGCTGTAGATCTCGAGGTTCAGGTCCTGGTGCACCACCGTGCGCCCGAAACGGGTCCACAGGTTGCGGATCTGGACCACCGGCGCACCGACTTCCTCGTCGGGGCGCAGGTTCAGCTCCTGGCGGCGTTGTTTGCTGGTTTCCGGCATCAGAAGCCCGTCCCGCTGAAGATGATGGCGTACACCGCGTCGGCCAGGATCACCACCGTGATCGCGGTGACCACCGAGGTGGTGGTGCCGCGGCCCAGGCTCTCGGTGTTGGGCTTGATGCGTAGGCCAAAGTGGCACGAGATCAGGGCGATCAGCACCCCAAAAGTAGCGCCCTTGAGCAGGCCAATCGTGTAGTTCACGATCGGCACCGCGTCCGGCAGCTTTTGCAGGAAGTAGCGGAACGACATGCCCATCTCGATCTTGGCCGAGACCATGCCGCCCAACAGGGCCATGGCGTCGGTCCAGACCACCAGCAGCGGCATCGAGATCGCCAGCGCGACCACTTTCGGCATGATCAGGCGGTAGCCATGCGAGATGCCCATCACCAGCATGGCGTCGAGTTCTTCGGTCACCCGCATCACGCCCAGCTGGGCGGTGATCGAGGAGCCGGAACGGCCGGCGACCAGGATCGCCGCCAGCAGCGGGCCCAGTTCGCGGATCACCGCCATGCCGAGGATGTTGACGAGATATGCGTCGCCGCCGAACATGCGCAGCTGCTGCGACGACAGGTAGGACAGCACGATCCCGATCAGGAAGCCGACCAGGGCCGTGATGCCCAGCGCCTGGAAGCCGGAATGATAGATATTGGCCGAGATTTCGCGCCACGGCCCGGTCTGGGGACGGCGCAGGAAGCGGCCCAGGTCCTGGACCACGATCCCGATCAGGCCGATGAAGCTGCGCAGGTGTTCGAAGAAGTTCAGGATGCCGGCGCCCAGAATGATCACCCAATGGAAAGGGCTCGTCCGGTGGCGCGGCAGCTTGATGGCGCTGGCCTGCTCGATGCGGCGGAACAGGTCTTCCTGGCGCGGGTCGAGCTTGAGGCGCTTGGGACGCTGTTTGTTCCAGGTATTCCAGAACAGCTGGGCGCCGATGTGGTCGAGGCTTTCGATGCCGGACAGGTCCCATTCGCAGGCGCCCTTGTCCTTCAGGCTGGCCAGCTGGCGCGTGATGCCCTTGAGGACGCCGCGCTGCGACAGGCCGTGGACTTGCCAGACCCCCTCGGCAATGACGGATTGGCCGGCTCCCTGGCCGGACTGTTGAATGGTTAATGTTGGCGCATTTTCAATCCGCATTGCGCCAGTGTAAAAGAGAATCATATGTGTTGCCAGCCGCGATCCTCTTGCGTGCTTGCCCCGTCAGGCGGCCAGATGGCGCACCTGGCGCGCCGGGGCGACCGCTTTCGGCGCATCCGCCGGCGTCACCAGGCGGGTCGGGGCGTCGACCTTGCCGGCATAGTCGCTGGCCAGCAGCGCCGCCGCCTCGTCGGCGGCCATGCCGCGCACCTGCAGCCACCGGGCCACCAGCTTGGCCAGCCGGTCCAGCGCGATGCGGTGGGTGGCGTCGGTGTGCGCATAGATCCAGTCCGAAAAGGCCATGAAGTTGTCGAACGGCGTCTCGCCCAGCAGCACCGGGATGGTGTTGGCGAAGCGGCCCGAATTGGCCACCAGGTCCCAGTAGCGGGCAAAGCGCACCAGGCGCTGCATGGTGGCGAAGTCGATCCTGTTCGTCGCCAGCACCGTATAAGGCGGGTAGGGATCGTAGACCATGCCGAATTCCTGGGTATGGCGGATGATCGGCGTGCCGCGCAGGCGCTTGAGGATGCCGAACTGGATCTCTTCGGCGCCCAGGCTCACCAGGTGGTCGAAGCCGCGCGCGAAGCTGGCCACGTCTTCGCCCGGCAGGCCGGCGATCAGGTCCACGTGCAGGTGGGCGGTGGAGTGCCGGGTCAGCCAGCGGATGTTCTCGGCCGCTTTTTCATTGTTCTGGCGGCGGCTGACCAGGCCTTGCACTTCGGGGTTGAAGCTCTGGATGCCGATCTCGAACTGCAGCGCTCCGGCCGGGAATCTGGCGATCGTTTCCTTGAGCGCTTCCGGCAGGTGGTCCGGCACCAGCTCGAAGTGGGCATATACCGGGTCGCCTGGCGCGGCGGCGATCTTGTCGAGGAAGAACTGCATGATGCGCAGGCTGGTCTTGACGTTCAGGTTGAAGGTGCGGTCGACGAACTTGAACAGGCGCGCGCCCCGGGAGTACAACAGCTCGAGCTCGGCCAGGAAGGTATCCAGGGGGAAGGGCCATGCCGTCTTGTCCAGCGAGGACAGGCAGAATTCGCACTTGAACGGGCAGCCGCGCGAGGCTTCCACGTACAGGGTGCGGTGGGCGATGTCTTCTTCGCCATATAAAGAGTAGGGCAGGGCGATGTCCCCCATCGGCGGCTGCACGCCCGCATGCACCTTCATGATCGGCTTGGGACCGTCCAGGATCTCGCGGCACAGCTTGGGGAAGGTGACGTCGCCCCAGCCGGTGACGACGTAGTCGGCCAGCTTGACGATCTCTTGCTCGCCCGTCTCGTGCGAGACTTCCGGGCCGCCCAGGATGATGGTGAGCTGCGGCGCCACGCGCTTGAGCAGGGCCACCAGGCGGGTGGTCTCTTCCACGTTCCAGATATAGACGCCGAAGCCGACGATGCGCGGCGCGTGCGCCAGGATGCGCTCGACCAGGTCGGTGGTCTTGGCGCCGATGACGAATTCCTGGATCGTGGTCTGCTCTTGCAGCGGACCCATGTTGGCCGCCAGGTAGCGCAGGCCGAGCGAGGCGTGCGTATAGCGGGCATTGAGCGTTGAGAGCAGGATCGTCATGGTGGGGAAGCGAAGGATGGCTGGCGCGAAGGCGGTATTTTACTGTGCTTGAAGCGCCATTCGCGCCGACTATGCAGTGCGAATTGCTTGTGGTAAAGATTACTGTCTACAATCGACCACTCTTTTTTATCCAGGGCCATCATGCTTCTCACGAATATCGAAACCATTCCCAGCAAGAACATCACGGTCTGCCACGGCATCGTCTCCGGCAGTTCGGTGCGCTCCAAGCACGTCGGACGGGACATCATGGCGGGCCTGAAGAACATGGTCGGCGGCGAGCTGCGCGGCTATACCGAGTTGCTGGAAGAATCGCGCACCCAGGCCACCGAGCGCATGAAGGCGCAGGCGGCGCAGATGGGCGCGAATGCGATCGTCAACGTGCGCTTCTCGACCTCGTCGGTGGCCGCTGGCGCCGCCGAGATCTATGTTTATGGCACCGCGGTGACGGTCGAATAATGGAAATCCTCTTTCTGATCGCCTTCTGGACGATCCCCGTGGTGCTGGGCTATGTGTTTGGGAGGATGGCCGAGCGCCGGCATTACCGCTCGATCATCGAGCGCGAAAAAGCGTTCGTGCACCTGCCCGCTACATCGCTGCGCACGGTACTGGGCGCCGGACCGGTGGCGCGCAGCGAGCTGGTGACGGGCAGCGTGGTCATCTCGGTCGACCATTTCAAGAAGGCGGCTTCGGCCCTGCGCTCGATCGTGGGCGGCTCGGTCAAGTCGTATGAATCCCTGCTCGACCGCGCCAAGCGCGAAGCGCTGCTGCGCCTGAAGGAAAGCTGTCCCGGCGCTCATGAGATCGTTAACGTGCGCCTGGAAACCATGCCGCTGGCCGGCAGTCAGCCGCGCCAGGTGACCGGGGTCGAGGTACTGGCCTACGGCACCGCCATCTATTATGTGGAGCGGTCCGCACCGGCATGAAATACCAGGCGTCGCTGCCCGAGCACAACGACAATATCTCGCACGAACATCCACTGAAGGATTTCGTGCTGATCCTGGCCGGGCTGTCGGCGGCGATTTTCGCGGCCTACCTGGCGCTGGGATGGCTGGTGGACGTGGTCGTCGAGCGCATGGACCCTGGGACCGAGGCCAGGCTCACGCGGCTGGTGGCGTGGACGCCGCCGCCCGCCGAAGCCGCGCTGCGCAAACATGAGGCGTGGGCGCAGGCCCTGGTCGATGGCATGAAGACATGCGCCGGGGTGAGCGAGCCGGTGACGGTGCGGATCACCCGATCGACGTCGCCGAATGCGATGGTCGCGCCTGGCGGGCTGATCGTCGTGCATTCGGCGCTGTTCGACAGCGTGCGTTCCGAGAACGGCATGGCGTTCGTGCTGGCCCACGAACTGTCCCATCTCGCGCATCGCGATCACTTGCGCGCGCTCGGGCGGCGATTGGTGCTGGTGGCGGCCGCCACCTTGCTGACCGGGGATGGATCGGGAGCGGCCAGTGTGCTGTTGCCGGCCCAAACCCTGGGAGAATCGCGCTATTCGCGCGGGCGCGAAGCGGCGGCGGACGGCAAGGCGCTGGACATCCTGCAGTGCCGTTACGGACACGCCGGCGGCGCCACCGAATTCTTTGAAAGCCTGCGGCGCGCGGAGGGCGATACGCCGGCGTTCACGCACTACCTGGCGTCGCATCCATCGATGGATGCACGCATCGCGGCATTACGGGCGGCGATTCGCCAGGCGCGGATGCAATCCGGCGCAGTACGTCCCTTGCCGCGGTTTTGACCGCGGCGTGATAACGCTGGTGCTCCGAGGATTTGCCTGATAGAATGCTCGCCGGAATTCAGGAAGTCTGTTGCCCAGTAGAGGAACAGTTTTCCAGCAAGTTATGCCTGATGACCATAGCAAGTCGGTACCACCCCTTCCCATCCCGAACAGGACCGTGAAACGACATTGCGACGATGATAGTGCTGCAACCAGTGTGAAAGTAGTTTATCGTCAGGCTATTCAATAGAGAGAAAGCCCACCAGATGTCTGGTGGGCTTTTTTGCTTTCTGGCGGTCCGACACGACGGCGTTGCGTCAATCATCTATTTTGAGGATTTACGCGTAAGTAATGGTATGCGGGCATTAATTCAGGGTTAAAGTTGTTGCACCTTTTGCCCTTCGTTCCGCCATCACCATGCGGCCATTGCCGCAGAAAGCGCCTCCATGAAGCCTCCTGTCCCTGCGATCCGGTTTCTTGTCTGCGCGCTGCTTGCGCTGGCGCTAGGCGCTTGCAGCGGCGGCGACGATCCGGCGCCGCCCCCGCCGCCTTCCGAGCCGGTCGCCCGTGTCCAGGTTTCGCTCGCACGCACCACGCATGGCGTGCCGCACGTGCGCGCCGATAATTTTCATAGCCTCGGTTATGGGCTGGCGTATGCCTATGCCCAGGACAACGTCTGCATGTTTGCCGATTCCCTGTTGACCGTGCGTGGCGAGCGCTCGCTGTTCTTCGGCGCCGATGCGCGTCCGCGCCAGCGCACGGGCGACGACTATGGCGGCGGCAGCGGTTTCATGGACTTGAACAATGAAGAAAGCGACTTTTTCTTCAAGGGCTACCTCGATATCGGGCAGTTGCGCGCCGGCTATGCCGCGGGGCCCCGCGAGCCGCGCGATCTGCTCGAAGGCTTTGTCGACGGCTATAACCGCTACCTGAAGGATGCCGGCGGCAAGCTGCCGGCCGCCTGCGCCGACGCCAAGTGGGTGCGGCCGATGACGCTCGACGATATGGTTCTGGTGGTGGCGGAAAAGGCGTTGCACGCGTCGGGCCAGGCCTTTGCCAGGGATTTTGTCGCAGCCGGGAGGGTTCCCGGCGCGAGCGTGCGCCTGGCCAGGAGGGCGCCGCGCAAGATCGACGCCTCGACGCTGGTGGCGCAGCTGGACCAGCTCAACCGACAAGGGTTTGGAAGCAATGCCCTGGCGGTGGGCAAGGACTTGTCCGCCAATGGGCGGGGGCTGTTGCTGGGTAATCCGCACTATCCCTGGACCACGACCGACCGCTTCTACCAGGCCCACCTGACCGTGCCGGGGCGCTATGACGCGATGGGCGTGATCATCGGCGGCGTCCCGGCCGTCGTGATCGGCTTCAACCGCGACGTGGCATGGAGCCATACGGTGACGTTCGCCTATCACTTCACCACCTTCCGGCTGACGCTGGATCCGGCCGACGCCAGCGGCACCACCTATGTCTATGACGGCGAGCGGCGCAGGATGACCGCGAAGACGGTCCACGTCGATGCGCTGCTGCCGGACGGGCTGGTTGGCCGGCGCAGCAAGACCTTCTATTTCAGCCACCAGGGCGCCGTCATCAGCCGGCCGGCGGCGGGCATGACGTGGACGGCGGAGGCGGCCTATGTGCTGGCCGACCCGAACCGCAGCAATACGCGCATGCTCGCGCAATGGCTGGGCATCGGTAGCGCCAGCAACGTGCGTGCGCTCAAGGACTCGCTGGACAAGGTGGTGGGCCTGCCGTGGGTAAATACGGTTGCGGCCGACCGCGACGGCAACACGCTGTATGCGGACGCCAGCGTCGTGCCGCACATGAACGCCGACAAATTCGCCAATGGCTGTCTGTTGCTGCAGGCGGCGCTGCTGTTCGACGGTTCACGCAGCAGCTGCGGCTGGGGCCAGGATGCGGGGGCGCCACCCGGCATTTATTCTCCAGCCAATGCCCCGTGGATGATGCGCACCGACTATGTCGGCAATTCGAACGACAGTTATTGGCTGACCAACCCGAAGGCCTTGCTGACCGGGCCGGCGCCGCTGGGCTATTCGCCGCTGTATGGGCGGACCAATGTCGAGCAAAGCCTGCGCACGCGGATCGGTTTCCGCCAGGTCGAGGATATGCTGGCCCGGCGCAGTAAACTGAGCCTGGGCGATATGCAGGCACTGGCGTTCTCGAACCGCGTGTATGCGGCCGAGCTCGTGTTGCCGGAACTGCTGCCGGCCTGTGCGGCGGCGAACGATGCGCTGCTGAGGCGGGCCTGCACGGCGCTGCAGGGCTGGGATCGCCGCGCCGATCTAGATAGCCGTGGGGCGGTGCTGTTCCGCGAATTCTGGCGCGCGGCGGCGGCGATTCCGGATAAATGGGCGGTGCCCTTCGATCCGGCCGACCCGGTGAATACGCCGTCCGGGGTGGCGTCAAAGGCCATGCCGGCGTTGCTGGCAGCGCTGAAAGGCGCGGCGGACAAGCTGCAGTCGCTCGACGTGCCGTTCGACGGCCGGCTGGGCGACTACCAGGTCGAGCCGCGTAACGGCGTGCGCATTCCCCTGCATGGCGGCAACGGTAATCAGGAAGGAAGCTATGGTTCGCTGACCATGCGCAGTGGATTGACGGCGCAGGGCTATGTTGGCGCGCACTGGGGCCAGAGTTATATCCAGACCGTCACGTTCGACGAGCAAGGGCCGGTGGCCCAGGCCATGCTGACCTATGGCCAGTCGACCGACCCCAGGTCGCCCTGGTATGCCGACCAGACCATGATGTATTCGCGCAAGGAGTGGCCGAGCCTTCCCTTTACACAAGAGCGTATCGGGGCCGATCCGAACTATACGACGCTCACGCTGCGGGAATAGCGATCGCTTCGCGCTGCGCCAGCACGTCCTGCGGCAGGCTGAGCTTGGCTGCCGCCAGGTGGTCGAAGACTGGTTGAGGCTATATATCGTGCGCCGGCTGATAAAGGCCTTCGTCGACATCCTCCGTAACGACGCGGTTTCGTCACAAAACTGAAAAATTAGGTGTTGACGAAGCTCAGCAGGACGAGCATAATCTCATTCCTCTGCTGCTGACGAACAAAACGATTCGAAGCAAACGGCAGGGGTGCAGTACCGAATAAAGTTCTTTAAAAATTAACAGTCGATAAGTGTGGGCGTTTGATGAAGGTGCCAAGAACTTCGGTTCTTGCATACTTAAAATATCAAATGTTCGCACAAAGTATTAAACGTTGCTTCAGCAATGAAGTGACGGTCAGTATTTTGAGTGAGCGACTCGGCTAGCAATAGCCGATGACTCGAAAGAGTCAACAAACAGAGATTGAACTGAAGAGTTTGATCCTGGCTCAGATTGAACGCTGGCGGCATGCTTTACACATGCAAGTCGAACGGTAACAGGGAGCTTGCTCCGCTGACGAGTGGCGAACGGGTGAGTAATATATCGGAACGTACCCAAGAGTGGGGGATAACGTAGCGAAAGTTACGCTAATACCGCATACGATCTATGGATGAAAGCAGGGGACCTTCGGGCCTTGTGCTCCTGGAGCGGCCGATATCTGATTAGCTAGTTGGTGAGGTAAAGGCTCACCAAGGCGACGATCAGTAGCTGGTCTGAGAGGACGACCAGCCACACTGGAACTGAGACACGGTCCAGACTCCTACGGGAGGCAGCAGTGGGGAATTTTGGACAATGGGCGCAAGCCTGATCCAGCAATGCCGCGTGAGTGAAGAAGGCCTTCGGGTTGTAAAGCTCTTTTGTCAGGGAAGAAACGGTGG